>CAZUGO010000001.1:0-62325 GCA_964619935.1 uncultured Planctomycetales bacterium
GATGGCCACGCTGTTGAAGCCTTGTGGCAAATGCCCCAGCCCAATCATGCCGCCCTGCTCGGTCCAGACAAACGGCTCCGCGCCGAATGAAGAATGGGCCTGGCCGACAACCACGGAGCCATCTTGCGAAACATCCAGGGCAATACTGTTGTAATCTCCGAAAGGCAAGTCGCCAAGGCCCATTACTCCTTCATTCTCCGTCCAGCGAAATGCCTCTGCCCCAATTGCCGACGCTGCCCTTCCCACAATCACGCGTCCGTCACTCGAGATTCCCTCCGCCAGGTATGCCACCAGGGGCGAATCTAACGAATTGAGTGAAAGCATCCCATCCTCTTCAGTCCACCGAAACGCATCGGACCCGAGGCTCGACGTGCTAAAACCCACAACCACGGAGCCATCACCAGATACGCCACGAGCCTCACCGTTCACGACCGACGACCCCCGTAGGTTGCCCAGACCCTGCATCCCGGCGTCCTCGGACCAACGGAACGGTTCCCTGTTTGGGCTCGATTCGATTGACGTCCCAAGTCCAACGACCACAGAACCGTCGGAGGACACCCCAAGAGCGGTACTCAAAAAGCTACCACCCGGAAGGTCCCCCAGACCAATCATCCCGGTTTGGAAACTCCAAAGAAACGCCTCGTTGCCGAGCCCAGAAGGGCTCAGCCCGACGACAAAGTTCCCGTCGCCGGATACCTCCGACGCGAGTGAAAGCGTGCCGCCACCTCGCAGGTCTCCCAGGCCATGGAATTCGACCTGACCCCAGGCAGAAGAGGACACAAGCACAGCCACCACGATGGGTAACGTTCTGTTCAGCATCTCTCATCAGGTTTGACGGTGGTTGAGGACGGGCTCCTCATGAGCGCCGGGAACCGCATCAGCGGCCGCGGCCTTCATCGATCTCGACGTCGGTGACGTCGCGCGGGGTGTCGGCGTCCTCATCGGTTTCGCGATCGCGGTTGGCCTCATACGCTTCCAGGCCCTCCGGCGGCGGAAAGGCCTTGAGCGGGTCCAGTACCGGATCGTTCTCGGCGCACAACATTGCGAGTTTCGGTTCCATGCGCCGGTAAATGTCCAGCTTAGTGGGCAGATCCGCCAGCGCCCAGGCCCTGGCCTTATACACCAGGTTGATTCTCGAGGGCAGCGGGTAGCGCAGCACAAAATCTTCCAGGGCGCTGGCCATCAACTTGGGCCACTTTGGAATCTTGCGGCGCTCGGTGCGGTCGACTTCCTTGGACTGCATGTATCGCTGATACGCCAGTTGGGCCATCTGCAGGTGCGCTGCCGCCGCCCGGGGCCGTTCGAACGCCAGGTTGATGTAGCAGCTCCGCAGCAAGGTGTCGATGATCACCGGCCCCTGCTTGAAGCTCTCGGCATCCTCGAGGAAGTCCATCATCACGAACGCCTCGAGCGGCTTGAGGTACATTGCCTTGGTCTCGCCGTTGGGTTCCTTATAGCTCTCGCGCAGGTAATCGTAGTACCTGCGGGCGTGATCCACGCGTCCTTCCAGGTACAACTGCCGCACCCAGCCGTGCAGGGCATTGACGTGGCCGGACTTGAACAGCCGCCCGGCAGGTCCCTCCTGGTAGTATTCCTCCGGGTCCTCCGACCCGCGCAGGGCCTCGGCCTGTTCCAGGTACAGCTTGTGCAGTACGTCGATGAACCGCACGTCGGGGAACACGTAGATGTAAGACTCGAACGGGTCGTCGAAATCGGGCTCGAACACCAGTCGGCCCCGATCGATGGTGTCCTTGATGCCGAACTGCACGTAGCGGTAGACCGACATCTCAGCGCTGCCGTCCAGACCGATGGTGGTACTGCATTCGCGAATGCCGCGGGCCGCCCAGTACAGCGACTGGCTGTAGACCGTCCGCCAGTCCAGCGGGCCGACCTGCTCCATCAGCTCGTGCATCATTGGCGGATCCAGCTTGAGATCGGCCTGGAGCACATGGGCCCGCACCGCGGCCAGCAGCCGATCGCGGGCCGGTGCCAGCCGCGAGTCGTGCATCAGGGCCCGGAAGTCGGACAGCCGCTGCCGGGCGGCCGAATCGTCGGTCGGTCCGCCGGTCTCGAGCCGCAAGTCTTCGAGCTGCAGCCCGCGGCGATCGTTGCGCGCCACCCACTCCAGCCAGGTGGCGTCCGGCTTCAGACCGACGGCCGCCAGCCGCTGCACGACCGCAGCCAGCGACGGATCAGCGCTGTCGTGCTCGATATACAACTGCAGGGCCTCGGGCTTGCGCAGCTGGCCGAACGCCTGGATCGCCCCGGCGGCCTCGGCAATGACCTTGATGGCAGCGCTGACCTGCGCGTCATCCTCCGCCGGCGGCGGCTGGCCCAGGACCCGTTCCATGATCACCGCCCAGTTCCGCTTGTAGGCGTAGTGGTGATCGTCCATGAAGTCGCCCATCTTGTGCTGGAAGATCCACGCCAGCTCCTGGTACAACCCGATGCTCTTGGGGTTGTAGAACAGCCCCTTGTCGCGCAACAGATAGGCTCCGGCCGACACCCAATACCAGCGCTCGCGCGGTGAATAGGTGCCCACGGATACGTTGTAGGCCAGGTTCCAGGCGGCATTCTTCCAGACTTGGGCATAACGCGGCTGGAGGTCGCAGATCCAGTCGCTGAGCTGCTGCAGCTCGTAATACTTGTTCTCCTGTTTGAGTTCCTCGCTGCGGGCCCACAAGAAGTGGATCATCAGCCCGCGAAAGGTGGACAACAAGGCCGTGGGCAAGGCGATGCTCGGCGGCATGTCGCCGTAATCGTTGTTTTCGGCAATGAGCTGCAATTCCACGCGTTGGGCCTGGACCCGCGGCCGCAGCCCCCCCCCGGCCAGTGCCACGAGACCACCGGCGACGCCCAGGCAGATCCAGCGCACCGCCCGATCGGCCCGCCTCACGCGGGTGCGCTCGTCGAGATGCGCTTCCAAGGTCAGCAGGTCTGTCCGCTTCATCGTCCGACTCCGAGCCCACCGGCTCCGGTCACACACTCAGCTCCGCCACCTGCCGCCTTCGGAACACAATGCAGGCACACAGCAGGAACAGCGTGGTGGTCAGCAGCACCAGCTTGCCCAGGGCCTGCAGATCCCACATCAGGGTGACGTTCCGCCCGTCGGCGAACACCTCCACGCCGTCGTAGGCCGAGAACTTGGGCCACAGCCACAGCACGGCCTTCACCAGCGGCTCGATCACGTACTGGCTTTTTCCGAGGACGCCCTTGCCGGGTGCTCCGAAGCCCAGGGCGTCGACCACGTAATTGCCGCTGACGGCCAGAATATAGAAGGTAAAGGCCACCAGGCAGGCCACCGGATAGGAGAACAACGTGGCCGCGCAGACGCCCACGGCGGCGATCAGAACCACCCGGCACCAGATCAAGAACAAGGTCCGGGCCAGGTTGCCTTCGAAGGTTCCGATGACGTACAGCACCTCCAGGCCTTCGTCGCCTTCGAACACGATGGTCGCGCCCTTGCCGGCCCGACCCACGAAGTCCTGGTTGTGCAACTGCACCTGGAGCACGCCGTCCGGCGAAACGGCCGTCGCCGGGAATGAAATGACGTGATAGCGATCCATGACATCGCGGCGGAGCACGCGGACCATTTCGGCATCGGTCTGGCTGCCGAAATCCCAGACCATCTGCAGGGTCTCGTCGGGGGCGTAGCCCATGCCGCGCGCCTTGTAGCTGAGCTGCATGATGTTGTCGGCGGTCCGCGACACCAGGTGCAGCCCCCGGAACTCGAAGGTCCGCGAGCTGCCGGCCGGCACGGCGCGGAATTGTTGCTCCATGGCCGCCAGAATGGAGCTGCGATCGCGGACCGCCACGGCCGAACCGGCCTCGTACACCCCTTCGTCCACGCGCTGGCGGTACAGTTTGTCGGCCTGGGGGCGGAAATTGGGCACATACAGCGCCGCGTGCCCGCGGGCCACCAGCACTTCCTTTTCGAGCGCCTCGGCATCGAGCGCATCGAGCGGCGGCTGGGCGGCCAGGTACAAGGCCATCGCGTAGGTCATCAGCCCGCCGAACAGCAGCAGGCCGGTCAGCACCTGCACCACACCGACCCACTTGCCCAACACGTACTGCCAGCGCGGAATCGGTTTGGTCGCCAGGATGTGAATCTGGCGATGGTACATCTCATCGGAAATCGACTGGCAACCCAGGAAAATCGCCAGGAAGCTGAGCAGCAACCCGAGCGGCAGCAGTGACCAGGTCAGAAAGGTCTTCACCGTGTAGCTGACGGTGGCCTGCCCGCGCTCGATGGCAAACGGCATGGCCAGCACCAGCAGCACAATGAGCCCGGCGAAGGCCAGCACCACCTTCATGCGCAGGGCCTCGCGGACGGTGTGCTGGGCAATGGTCAGGACCCTACCCACGCCTCCGCTCCTCGGCGTCGCCCAGCAGGCTGTCGATGACCTCGCGGTCGACCGCATCCGCGGCGGGTGGCACGGGAGCCGCGGACCCCTCGGCGGCAGCGGGCGCTGCCGCGGCCCGCTGCACCAGGTCGGCGATCACGGCGTCCTCGGCCGGCGGCTCGGCCGGCTCGGGAACTGCCGCCGGCTGAGGTGCGGCGGCCGTCACCAGTGATGCGATGAGGGTGTCGCCTTCGGGCTCGGCCAGAAAATCAGGGACCGCCCCACTGGCATTCACGCCGGAAGTCACCACCTTGGAGGCCTGGGCCTGTTCGACGATGCGGATGAAAAAGTTCTCCAGGCGCTCGATGGGATGCTCGACTGCCGTGACCTCCTTGTGCTCGCGCTCCTGGATCAGCCGGCGGATCGCCGCGACCGTCTGATCCTCGAGGTGCGGAGCGGTGATCTGGGTGGTCTGCTCCTGGCAGAGCAGTTCATCGATGCGCCCTTGGGCCTGGACCTGCCCGCCATACAGCACGCACACCCGGTCGCAGACGTCCTGAACGTCGGACAACAGGTGGCTGCTCAGCAGGATGGTCTTGCCGCGGCGGGCCAATTCACGGATCAAGGTCTTGATCTGGCGGGTGCCGATGGGATCCATGCCGGTGGTCGGCTCGTCCAGAATCAGAAAATCCGGATCATTGATCAGCGCCTGGGCCAACCCGATGCGGCGGGCCATGCCCTTGGAGTACTCGCCGATGCGCCGCTTGGCCTGATGTTGCAGACCGACCATGTCCAGCAGCTTGTCGATCCGCCCGCCGCGGACCACCTTGTCCTGGCGAAACAGCTTGGCGTACAACTGCAAGGTCTCGCGGGCGTTCAGGAAGCGGTAGAGATAAGACTCCTCCGGCAGGTAGCCGATGCGGGACTTGGTGCCGACGTCGGTCGGTGGCCGGCCGAAAATGCTGATCCGCCCGCGGGTGGCATACAACAGTCCCAGCAGCATCTTGATGGTTGTACTCTTGCCGGAACCGTTCGGCCCCAGCAGCCCGAAGACTTCGCCCTGGCGGATCTCCAGATCGAGATCCTTGACCGCCACGACTTTGTCGCGCCGCCAGAAGTCCTTGAAGACTTTGGTCAACCCGATGGTTCTGACGATCAGTCGCGGATCAGCCACGGCTCCGTTGCCCTCCGGTTCGCCGCGGGATCACCGGGCCATGATCTTGCGACCCGACAGCGCCGGGGCCTGGTCCAGATTGACATCGGTAAAGTCACCTTTTTCCTTTTCCTGCCGCAGGTAGCGCTCCTTCTCGCGTTCCTGCCGTTCCTGCGGATCGGGACTGATCTGCAGGCGGATCTGCTTCTGACCGGCAGGCAGATAGCGCTTGGTCACCTCCGGATTGCTGTAGATGGCCAACTGGGTCTGGGTCCACAGCCGGTTGATCAACAAGTGCGGGTTCTGCTGATACTCGGCCAGGTAGGCCTCGAACTCCTTGACATCGCCCTGGATGCCCTCCAGTTCGCGCTTCTTGAAGCTGCGGGCCTGGTGGATCCGCTCGCCGGCGGTGCCTTTGGCCTCGGTCAGGATGACCTGCTCGATCTGGCTCATGACGCCTTCGGCGGCGCTGCGGCGGCCGGAGGCCTGGGCGGCCATGTACTCCCGGAACAACGGATCCAGCCGTTCGCGCGCCCGGCCGGCACGGGTGTTCAAGAGGCGGGTCTTGAACTCTTCGGCCTTCTTGATCAGCCGGTCCTGCTCGTTGCCGGCCTCGGTGGCGGCCACAAACATCTGTTCGGCCTGCTTGGGCCAGTTGGTCTTGGCATCCACGGTGGTGATCTGGATCCCGCTGTCCAGGTGGTCCAGCAGGGCCTGGGCCCGGTCGCGGACGTCGACCTGAATGTCCAGAATCTGCTCGCCGGTGACGTCGATCGACTCCATCCGGCCGATGACCTCGATGGCGGCGTGCTCCACGGCGTTGAGCAGCACCTCGCGCTCAGGATTGGTATTGCTGCCGTAAATGTTGCGGACCAGCTTCTCCAGGTCATGAATCTCGTAGGTCACCACCCAGGTGGCATGGACCAGCCCCTTGTCGGCGGTCATCAGCGAGCCGTCCTGGGCGGGATCCAGGCCGCCGGTGCGCTGCACCTTGCTGCGCTCCTCGAGGCTGCCGTCCTCCAGGGTCTTGAGCTTGAGATCCTGGCTGCGGACCACCAGGGTGCGCTTTTCGGCCACGGGCATCTTGATGATCTCATCGATCGGCGGCGGCAACGCCACCACCCAGCCGCCCGGGCCCTTGATGTCGGCGCGCAGCACCCCGAAGCGCAGCACCAGCGCTTTCTCGTCCTGTTCCAGGGTGGTGATCCCCGAAATGCAGTACAGCACCACCACGATGGCCATGATGACGGTCAGTGCCTTGAAGCTGATCCGCAAGGCCTCGGACAGCGAACGATGGGCGCTGTCGCCGCCGCCCTCGTCCGGCGGCCCGTCGTGATCGTGCGGCGGATGTGCCTGATGACGATGCATGAAGCGTCTTCCTTAGCGCTGGGGCGAGGCCGGGGCGCCGCCCGGGTGCCCGGAGTCACCCGGCTGTGGCTGGGAGACGGGCTCCGGTGCCAACCAGTCGAAAATGCCCTCCACCCGGTTGATGTCCACCAGGCCGAAGGGCGCCACCAGGGAGTCGACCACCAGGGTGGTGCGGGTCCGCAGCACGTCTCGGGAGGCTTCCAGTTGATCGAGGAACAGCCGCAACTCCACGTTCGCCGCGAAGACCTTGTAGTACTTGCCGACCTCTTCCTGGGCCGAGGCTTCGATTTCGCTGGCCAGCCGGTTGGTCACTGCCATGATGCTCTCACTGATGGCGCTGGCTTCGGCCCGGATGGCCTGGGCCTTGGCCTCGCCGATGGAGCGAAACTCGGCGATCTTCTGTTCCTGATCCTGCTTCATGCGATCGAAGACCTTCTCGCTGACCGTCGCCGGAAAAGACAACTTGCGGATGCCGACCTCCACCACCTCAATGCCGTACTCCGCCCGGGCCACGGCGGCCAGCCGGTCGCGCAGCTCGGTCTCGATCGCCTCGAACCGAAACTTGTCGGGATCGGTGTTGACGAACTCATCCAGGTTGTACTTGGCGACGATGGCCTTCTTCTCGCTCTGCACCTTGCTGCGGAGCTTGTCCTCGGCGCCGTCGATGGTCCGCGAGGCAATGTGAAACCGGTAGGGGTTGTGCTCGTCGATCTTCCAGCAGACGTAGGTCGTGACCATGACGTTCTGCTTGTCGGCGGTTCGCGTCTCGGCGTAGGTGTCCTTGAGGATGCGAATGCGCTTGTCGGTAATACGGACGTCCTGGAAGGGCCAGGGCCACTTCCAGTACAGACCCGGTTCGGTCTTGATGTCCTGTTCATCGAACCGGCCGGCGGTCTTGAGCACGGCGATCTCCGTGAAGCGCACCTGGTAGGTACACATCTGTAACACGAAGATGGCGGCAAGAACGAAGCCCCCAAGCACGGTCTTCAGTTTCTTATCCATCACGCGCGACTCCTCTAGGGGCTGCCCGCGGGCGGGTCGATGATCTGCAGCCCTTCGTTCTCGGTTTCTCGCAGCTCGATGATCAACTGGGTCTGGTCCCGATCGTACATCACCACGTACTTGCGCACGTTGTCCAGCTCACCGGACAGGGTGTTCAGCACCTTGCGCATCTTGTACAGCCGGGGCGCCGCCTCGAAGGCGCTGAGTTCGAGCTTGAAGGTATTGGCCTTGGCAGCGGCCTGGGCCACCTCGCGGACCGCCGTGGCCCGGGCCTCTTGCAAGCGCTGCCCGGCGGCACCGCCGACGTCGTCGAGGGCCTCCCGGATCTGCTGATCGAGCGCCTGCCGCGCCGGGCCGTCTTGGCCGGCCAACTGGTCCATCTGCTGACCCATGCGATAGATGGATTCGGCCAACTGCGGGTCGGCCGAGACGGCGCTGAGCTGTCGAATCTTGTCGATGAGCGCTTTTTGCTCCAGGAGGTTCATCTCCTGCTCGGCCATGGCCAGCTCCTGGAATTTCTTGGCGACATCACCCTCGGTCGGCGGGTGAACATCTTCCAGGCCCACAGACACCAGCTCGATCCCCAACCCCAATTGATCGCACTTCTCCTGGATGCCGCGGTGCAATTGGGCACTGGTCTCGGCCCGCTTGGCGCCCATGATGCCTTCGTAGTCGAAGTTGACCGCCTCCATGACCAGCTGGCGGTAGGCCAGTTCGCGCAGCATCAGTTCGGGATCGTCGTAGCGATACAGGTAATCCGCAAAGCCTTCGGGATCGGACTTCACCCGGTACTGCACCGGCATCGACACCCACAGGATGTTCACCGGCACGGCCCCCTGGCGGTCTTCACCCAGGGCGGTCGCCACCAGGACCTCGACGTACGGGATGTCGCGATGCTCCGTGGTCCAGGTGAGCACCCGGTCGCCGTCGTCGGCCGGCGGGTCCTTGCCGCCGTCGTGAACATCGCCGATCACCATGGTGCGGACCTGGCCGACGTCGGCCTTGCGCACCCGGTCGATGGGCCACGGCAGCTTGAAGACCAGCCCGGCAGTCAGCGGCTCCTGGGTCCGCCGGCGGCCGAAGCGCTCGATGACGGCCTGCTCACCGGCATCCACCAGGACCACCGAACTCATCAGCACCAGAATGACAATCGACAGCGCCGCCAGCGGAATGACCGCCCGCTCGATCATCTTGTAAAACCAGGTGGTGCTGACCTCGAAGCCGAACTGGTAGTTGACCGCGTCGGCAATGGACTTGGCGATGTCGCCGGGCTCGCTGATCAGACCGATCAGCCGACTTTCGAAGGCCGGACGGTAGGCAATACCGGGGAGGCGCGGGCGATAGAAGTCCAGGACGAAGTTGATCAGGAACTCCAGGGCCAACAGAATGGACAGATAACGGATGACCACCGCGAGAATGTGCTCGGGCAGGGGGAAGCGGATGGCCACCAGCGCCAGGCAGGCCGCCAGCAGCAGCCCGATCATGGCATTGCCGAACAGATACACCGCCCCGGAGCGCAGCAGCCGGTTGTCGGTCTCGCGGGCCATCCCCGAGACGTAGCGCGAAAACAGGAACGCGACAAATGCGATCCCGGCCACAAACCAGATCGACAGCGACGCGTGGTCGACCGGCCTCCACTTGGGATCACGAACGCCCAGCCCGACCCGCCAAGCCGGCTGGTAATCCGCCAGCAACAAGTAGGCGACGATCGACAGCACAAAACCAGGCAGCACCCAGCGGTACATCCAGGTCAGCCGCCGCTGGGCCACCAGAAACTCCTCCTGGTCCAGCTCGAAGATCGAGCCGGCTCCGGCGCGCTGTCGGTCCTCCTTGAGCCGCTCGGTCTCGAGGGCCTCGGCCGCGACCTGGCCGCGCAGCTGATGGATCAGGATCAGCGGAATCCAGATCAACACCCCGCCCAGGTAGAACCAGGCGGCCGCCAGGGCCGCCGCCGAGCGCGAGGTCTGGTACACCAGGATCAGGCAGGCCGCCAGGACCACCTGCAACCCCAGGCCGGCCAGCGAAATGTTGCGGGCGCGGGTCTCCGTCGCCACGCTGCCAAACTGCACCGTCATTCGATCACCTGCCTGATTGACACCGCGCTAGCGGGTCCGGCGGAAACACCAGCGCCGCGGCCGGTTATCCCCCCGGCTTCAGAGAACGTCGAACCCGGCGGGGCACTCAGTCGTATTGCCGTGGGAGCCCCGGCATGTGGTCCAGAATCATCGCCATCTCGGTAAATACATTTCTGGAAACGATCCGCCAGCCGATCTACGGCGTCATCCTCATCGTGACCGCGATGATGATGCTGTTCAACGTCTCGCTGGCTGCGTATACCCTGTCGGATGACAACCTGTTCCTTCAGGATCTAGGGCTATCTACGTTGCTGGTGTCCGGATTGTTCTTGGCAGCCTTCAGCGCGGCGGGAGTTTTGAGCCGGGAAATCGAAAACAAGACGGTCATGACCATCCTGAGCAAGCCGGTCAGCCGCCCGGTATTGATCGTCGGCAAGTACCTTGGGCTGTTAAGTGCCTTAACCGTAGCATTTTACATCGGAACCCTGGTGCTCCTGTTCGTCGTCCGGCACAAGGTCATGCAAAACACCACCGACCCGTGGGACATGCCCGCGATCCTCTTCGGCTTCGGCTCGGTGCTCCTGACCTTGCTGATCAGTGGCTTCGGGAATTACTGGTACGGCTGGCAGTTCTCGTCCACCGCGATCCTGCTGCTGACCCCACTGATCACCATCGGCTACCTGCTGACCGCGGCCTTCAGCCCCAAGTGGGAGCTGCAGTTTCCCTTCCTGGGTGATGCCAATCTGTTGGCGGCAATCATTTTAGTGTTGATGGTGGTCTGGATCATCTCGGCGGTGGCCCTGGCCGCCTCCACCCGACTGGGGCAGGTCGCCACCCTGACGCTGTGCGCCGTGTTCCTGATGCTCGGTCTGACCTCCGATTTTTTCTTCGGGCAACACCCCATCGAGAATGCCGGGTTCTGGGGACAGCCGACGCATGCCACCCAACTGTGCTGGCTGTCGTACCGGGTGATGCCCAACCTGGGCATATTCTGGGTCACCGACGGACTGTCCACCGGCAAGTACCTGACCCTGTCCTACCTCACCGACGCAACCGCCTATGCACTGGCCTACATCATCGCCATCGTGCTGGTCGGCATCGCCCTTTTCCAGAATCGCGAAGTCGGATAGCCCCCCGGTGCTCAAGAGAACCGCCATTGGGCCACTTGAGCTATGGACTCATGCGGGGGTGTTGCCGGCACGGAATCGTTCCTCTGCGCAGGGAGGGTTCGGACCCTGGCGCGGTAAGCGCCGGCTCCCGGCGCGGTAAGGGTTGGACGCCGGCGCGGTACGGAACCGATCCCGGCGCAGCACGCGCCGGACCCGAACACCCGGCGACCGCGCTCTGGACACCCCGCGACCGTGACCCCAGAACCCGGCGGACCGGATCGCGCCGGCGGCGGAAGGTGGGCTGCCGCTCAATCGCGGGGTTGCGGCAGCTCGGAAGAAACCAACACGGCGCCAAGAGCATCGGGCCAGCCGGGGTCGGCCCTCGGCTGGCCGTGCTTCATGTTCCACATAATATGGGCATCGGGCGGGCGGGTGGCCGGAACCCACCGGGTCAGCGGAACCAGGCGACGGCCGATTTGAAAATGTCCCGGCCGGCGGGATGCGGGCACCCGGCTCGGCGGGTCCACTGCGGATGGTGCGTCGGTTCGCAGGCACGCTCCGGATGGGGCATCAAACCCAGGATCCGGCCGCTGCGATCGCACAGTCCGGCGACGTCGAGCATGCTGCCGTTGGGATTCTGCGGATAACCGACCGGCCCACCGCCCCCGGAGCCGTAACGCAAGGCGACGCAGCCGGCGTCATCGAGACGCTGCATGGCCGCCGGATCCTCGGCGAGCACCCGACCTTCACCGTGGGCCACCGGCAACTCGAACTCGCCTTGCCCGGCCAGAAACACACAGGCCGCCGCGGTTCGTCGCAACGGTACCCAACGGTCCTCGTACTTGCCGGACAGGTTGCGGGCCATGGTGACTCGGGGCAGATCGGAAGCACCGGGCAGCAGCCCCGCCTTGCACAATACCTGGAACCCATTGCAGATCCCCAGAATGAGGCGCTCGCGCCCGGCGTACTCGCGCAATACATCGCCAAGGAACAACTGCAACTGGTTGGCGAAGATGCGGCCGGCGGCGATGTCGTCGCCGTAACTGAACCCCCCGGGAATGGTCAGCACCTGGTAATCGTGCAGCCGCTCCGGTGCGGCCCGCAGGCAGTTGACGTGCATGATCTCCGGCACAGCGCCGGCCAGCGTCCAGGCATAGGCGGTCTCCTGCTCGCAGTTGACGCCGGCCGTTCGGAGTACCAGGACCCGAGGGTTTGCCATCACACTCCTCCGCAGACGGGTTCAGGCCCGCCCGGCCGCAGTCAGGCCCAGTCGAACGTCGCCCGCCAGGCCGCCGCCAGTTCCGCCGCCGACCAGCCCACCGCCCGCCGACGCTCAACCCGCAGTTCCAGCCGCGCCGCCGGTATCACCGTGCCCACGCGGGTCGCCTGCAAGGACTCTGATTGCAGCGCGTCCAGCAGTGCCGGTTCGACCTCCAGCAAGTAATTGCCCAACTGCGGCTCGAACCAGGCGGTGCCGGGGTCGATGCCGTCGAGGCACAATCCCACGTCGCTGCCGATGACCATCTCCGCGGCGCACACCAACAGACCGCCCTCGCTGACATCATGGGCGCTGCAAATCCCCGGACGGGATTTCAACCAATGACTGACCGTTCGCGATCCGGCAGCCAGGTCAGCCAGGCGAGCGCCCAGCGGTCGCACCCAGACCACGGCATGCCCGGCCGCCTTCAGGTCGCTGCTGCGGCAGGTCGCGACATCGTCGATCACGCTGATCGCGCTGATCAACACGGTTCCCGGAATCTGGATGCGCTCCGGCCAACCCAGGCGCTGGGCCTCGGACGCCTGCATGCGAAACACATTGTTGAGGGAGTCTTTCCCGGAAATGAACGGCGTACCATACGCCACGGCCGCATCGTGACATCCCTGGGCGGCCCGCAACAAGCCGCCCAACTGGGTCTCGTCGGACACGTCGCCCCAGCAGAAATTGTCCAGCAGGGCCAGTTGCTCCAGGTTCCCGCCCACACAGATGTTATTGCGCACCGCCTCGTCAACGGCGGCCACCGCCATGACGTACGGATCCTGATCGCTGAGCTGCGGGCAGACCCCGCAACTGAGCGCAATCGCCCGGGGCGAACCCAGCAGCGGCTTGACCACCGCGCCGTCGCTGGGCCCCGATCCCGGCCCCATCAGCGGTTTGATCACGCTGCCGCCTTGAACTTCATGATCGTACTGCCGAATGATCCATTCCTTGGAGGCCACATTCGGCGACGACAGTTCAGCCAGCAGTTGGTCGTACAGCCTGGGCGCTGGGCCTGCGGCCGCCGCCGTCGCTGGGGTCGCCGCCGCCGGCTGCCAGGTGGCCGATCGCTGCCGGGACGGCATGCCGCCGTGCAAGAACGCCAGCTCGAGGCGGCCGACCTCGCGCCCGCCATACTGCAGCACCAGGTGACCGCCGCCGAAGCGCCCGATATCGGTGGCCTCGACATCTTCCGCGGCACACAGACGCAACACGGCATCCACCCGATCGGGCGGTACGGCCAGGACCATGCGCTCCTGGGCCTCGGAGATCCAGATTTCGTCGTAGCGCAGGCCGTCATACTTCAGCGGAACCCGTTGCAGTTCGACGATGGCGCCCAGGGTCGCGCCCATTTCACCGACGGCGCTGCTCAAGCCGCCGGCCCCGCAATCGGTCAGTGCGTGATACAGACAGCCGGCGGCAGCATCGCGGGCCTGCAGGAGCACGTCGGCAACCTTCTTCTCGACGATGGCGTTGCCGATCTGCACGGCGTGGGCGAACTCGCCGGCGTGGGTGTCGGTCATCTCACCGGATGAGAAGGTCGCTCCATGGATTCCGTCGCGCCCGGTCCGTCCGCCGATCAAAACGATGCGGTCGCCGTCACAGACCTGCTTGGCAATGCGGTCCCGCGGGATCAATCCCACGCACCCGCAGTACACCAGCGGGTTGCCCAGGTAGCGCTCGTCGAACACCACCGCCCCGTTCACCGTCGGAATGCCCATGCGATTGCCATAGTCGCGGACCCCGCGGACCACCTCGCGCATGCTGCGGGCCGGGTGGATCACGCCCCGCGGCACCCGCTCGGCCGGCAGCCGCGGATCGGCAAAGCAGAACACGGTGGTGTTGGCGATGGGCCGGGCCCCCAGGCCGACCCCCAGAATGTCGCGGATGCAGCCGCCGATCCCGGTGGCGGCCCCACCGTACGGCTCCAGGGCGGACGGGTGATTGTGGGTCTCGACCTTGAAGGCCACGCCGTGGCGGTCGTCAAACGCAATGATGCCGGCGTTGTCGTGAAACACCGACAGGCACCACGACGGGTCCAGCGACCGCGTGGCGCGCACGATGGTCTCACGCAGCAGGTTTGGATACACCCGCTCAATCGTGGGCAGCGCCGCGGCGGCGTCCGGCCGCAGCGAAATGTGCTCGGGGAACCCGCTGCCCTGGTAGCGGATGGCGCTCTTGAGTGTCTTGTGCACGCAATGCTCGCTCCAGGTCTGAGCCAGGGTCTCCAGTTCGACGTCCGTCGGTGAACGACCCCGAGCGCGAAAGTGCGACTGGATGGCCTGCATCTCCGCCAGGCTCAAGAACAGATGGCCGTCACGGGCGATGGCCGCCAGGGTGGCGTCATCTGCGTGCAGCAGCTCGATCTCGCGAAGCGTCTGCGGATTGGGGCGGGTCTCGATGAAGGGGTTGAGCAGTTCGCCGCGCTGGGCATCCGCAATGTGAATCTGCTCGATCCCGGAGTTGGCCAGTTGCCGTTCGGCCAGCAGACGGAGTTGCCGGTCATCGTGGATCCCGTACGCCCGATAACGGCGGCCGGTGCGCACCCGGTCGATCGGGTAACCCAGTTCGCGGATGGCCTGCTCGGTGGACAGGGCCGCCGGATCCATGACCCCCGGACGGGGAAGCACCTCGATGACCGGCTGGTCCGGCCCGCGGGCCGGATCGCCGCTGCCGCGGATCACACACCGTTCGCTAACCGCATCGCACAGCAGCCGATCGGCGATGTCCTGCACGTCGGCGGCGCTCAGCGGGCCTTCCAGGAAGAACACGCGCGACGGTTCCAGCGTGGCCGCCGGCGGCATGCCGGGGCACAACCCGACGTCCACCCCAATGCGGGACGCCTGGCGTTCAACGACTTCGACTTTCCAGAGGCGGCCAGGAATGAAACCGACTCCCCGTTCTCAGTGCTGAGATGCCGACTGCCGGCGCGACTATCGTCGCCGCTGGAGCGGCCGCCGTCAACGCTGCGGGGTCGTCCGAAAAAGCCACACTGAGCCGCCCGAGCAGCCGATGAAGAAGGCATGAAAGGTGTGATCCTGGCAGGTGGATTTGGAACCCGTCTGGACCCGTTGACCCGGGTGGTCAACAAGCATCTGCTGCCGGTCTACGACAAGCCGATGATTTACTACCCGCTGGAATGCCTGTCGCGCAGCGGCATCCGCGAAGTCCTGGTGATCACCGGCGGGCACAACCCCAAGGATCTGGCCCTGCTGGTGGGCGACGGCCGGCAGTTCGGCTTCAAGCGCTTGCAGTACGCGGTCCAGCAGCGGGCCGCCGGCATCGCCCATGCCGTGGGCCTGGCCGAGGCTTTTGCCGACGGCGCTCCACTGCTGGTGATGCTGGGCGACAACCTGGTCCAACACACCCTGGATCCACACATCGCCCAGTTCGAATTGCAGGGCGGCGGGGCCCGCGTGTTGCTCGCCCGGGTGCCCAATCCGCAGGCCTACGGGGTGGCCGAGTTGAGCGGCCGCCAGTTGATCCGCATCGTCGAAAAACCCAGCCGTCCACCCAGCGACCTGGCGGTCACCGGGATCTACTTTTTCGATGCCGCGGTGTTTGACATCGTCCGCAGCCTGCGGCCGTCGCGCCGCAACGAGCTGGAAGTCACGGATGTCAACAACGCGTACCTGCAAAGCGGCCGCCTGCGCTTCGGCATGATCGCGGGCTGGTGGCTGGATGCCGGCGAAGGAATCGACGCCTACCTGGAGGCCTGCAATCGCGTGGCCGCCGACGGTGCCAACCATCCGGCCCCCGGCACCACGCCCGACCTGCGGCCGGCCATCTGTGGTCCGAACCCATGACCCTGGTGCTGACCTCCACGACCGCCGAGCGGATCCATCAGAGCGCCGTCACGCCCCTGACGGTCCACCCCGATGAGCGCGGCCGCTTGATGGAGATTCTGCGCAATGACGATCCGCTGTTCCATCATTTCGGCCAGGTATACATGACCACGGCCTATCCGGGGGTGGTCAAGGCCTGGCACAAGCATCGCAAACAGTGGGATTACTTTGCGTGCCTCCACGGCATGGTCAAAGTGGTGTTGTTCGATCCACGGCCGGAGTCGCCCACCTGCGGCGCGTTGAACCAGCACATTCTGGGCGTGCACCGCCCGGCGCGGGTGTTGATTCCGCCGGGGGTCTGGCACGGGTACATGTGCATCAGCGATCACGAGTGCATTCTGATCAACTGCCCCACCGAAGTGTACGACCACGCCGAGCCTGATGAGCAGCGCCTGGACCCCCGTTCTGACGATATTCCCTACGACTGGTCGCGACGCGATTCTTGAGGATCCGAGCCATGCAGCAGTTTGAATCCATTCTGGTCAGCGGCGGATGCGGCTTCATCGGCAGCCATTTCATTCGGATGGCCCTGGAGCGCTGGCCCCGGACCCGCATCATCAACTACGACGCCTTGACCTACGCGGCCAACCCGGCAAACCTCGACGACTGCAGCGGACACGCCAACTACGCCTTTGTCCACGGCGACGTCCGTGACGGCCGGCAGGTGTTGCGCGTGCTCCAGGAACACCACTGCGACGCCGTGGTCCACCTGGCCGCCGAATCGCACGTCGATCGCAGCATCCTGGACGGCGACGACACCGTGACGACCAACGTCATCGGCACCCACGTGCTGCTGGAGGCTGCCCTGAAGTGTCGTATCCGCCGCTTCCTGTACGTCAGTACCGACGAAGTCTACGGCTCGATTCCCGACCCGCTGGTCGCCGACGAGACCTGGGCCCTGCAACCCAACAGCCCCTACGCCGTGGCCAAGGCCGCCGGCGACTTGATGGCCCGCTCGTACCACGTGACTTTCGGGCTGCCCAGCATCATCACCCGGGCGTGCAATACCTTCGGGCCGAACCAGTTCCCGGAAAAACTGATCCCGCTGTTTGTCAGCCAGTTGCTGGAGCACAAGACCGTGCCGCTGTATGGCGACGGCCTGAATGTCCGCGATTGGATCTACGTCACGGACCATTGCACGGCACTGGCCCGGGCCCTGGAGGCCGGAGTCGCCGGCGAAAGCTACAACATCAGCGGCGACGCCCGCCGCACCAACCGCGAGGTGGTGTCCTGCCTGCTCGACCACCTCGATCTGGACGACTCCTGGATCTGCCCGGTCGCCGATCGGCCGGGGCACGACCGCCGCTACGCCATTTCCAGCGACAAGGCCCGCAGCGAACTCGGCTGGCAGCCGCGACACACCTTCGAAGCGGCCCTGGCCCACACCATCGACTGGTATCGCCACAACCGCCAATGGTGGCAGCCCATCAAAGACGGCGCCTTCCAGACCTACTACCAGCAGCAGTACGCCTGACCGGCGGCCTTCCAGCGGCGGTGCGGCGCGGACGTCGGCTTGTGGGCTGACCAGCGCCCCCGCGGGTCACGGTCCGACGGCGAGCGCCATGATGTGCTTGCGATCGCGGAGGTACAGCGTGGAACCGACCAGGGTCGGCGCGGCCCAGGCGTAGGGTTCGGCCACCGTGCAGCGCGAGACCACGTTCATGCCCTGGGGATCGACTGTGGCCAGGGCCAACTGGCCGTCCTGGTCGAGGATGATCATCTTGCCGCCGGCGTACACGCAGGTGGCTTTGGCGAAGCCGCGCTCCCGCCAGTTCAGCTTGCCAGTGGTCAGGTCGGCGCACATGAAGAAGGCCGGCCCGAAGTCGCCGCTGGAGCCATAGGCATGGCCGCCCTCCAGGATCACGTTGCCATGGTGCACGCGCATCTTCTGGCTATACCATTGCTCCTGGGCCACGGTCTTTCCGTCCTGGCGAACCAGTTTCACGCAGCGACTGCCGGAATCATACGCGGCCGAGCAGAACAGGGTGTCCCGCCCGTCCCACACGGGCGTGGCGAGATTGGCACCGAACTGCGTGGGGTGCGCGTGTTGCCACAGCAAGGTCCCGTCGGCGGGGTTCACACCGGCCAGCGCTTCGGCCATGAACACCACCAGTTGCGGCTGGTGCTCGAAGTCGATCAGGATCGGCGACGAATGGGTGACCCCGAAGTCCTGCCCTTTCCACGCCGGTGCGCCGCTGGTTTTGTCGAAGGCCATCAGCGCCTGGCCGGGCTTGCCGCCCACCGGCAGAATGATCGTGTTCTGATACGCGATCGGGCTCGACGAGTAGCCGCGCCCGGGCACCTCCATGCCGAAGGCCTCGGGCAGATCGTGGCGCCAGCGCACCGTGCCGGTGTTGGTGTCAAGACATTGCAGCACCCCGGTGATGCCCACCGAGTAGACCGCGGCACCGTCGACCAGCGGCGTGGCGTGCGGTCCGGCCCCGAACTGCTCCATGGGGGGCGTGACCGCCACCGCCTGCCCCTGCTCCCAAACCGTGGTCCCGCTGGCGGCATCCAGGCAAATGGTGAATTCGCTGCCGTCTTTGCGATACATGGTGATCAGTTTGCCGTCGGTCACCGCAATGGTCGCGTAGCCGTCGCCCAGCGGCCGCTGCCACAGGCGCTTGGGGCCCTGCTCGGGCCAGCGGTCGGCCAGCTCCGCCGACGATACCTTGAAGTTGCGCTGCGGCCCGCCCCACTGCGGCCACTGGGCCTGCGCCGGCGTCGACAGCACCAGCACGGCCATGCCCGCCAGGATGATTCCCGGGCTCACGACCGCCCGCCGCCCTTCAGACCTGTTTCTGTGCATCACCGGGACCTCCCAGAAGTGTTCGGGGTTATGGTGCGGGCCTGGGGCGCGGCTGGGTGCTGGCCGGTTGCGACGGGGAACCGTCCTCGCCCGTGATTCCGTAGAGCACGCCGTCCTCGTTGCCGATCACCAGGAAGCCCTCGCCGATCGCCGGCGAGGCGCTGATGGGCGCCCCCAGCTCGAGGCGCAGCACCTCCCGGCCGGTGGACAGCGCGACGCCATAGACATTGCCGTCCGCCGAGCCCACAAACACCCGCGATCCAGCAACCACCGGCGATGAGTCGATGCGGCCACGGGTCTCGAAGCGCCACAACACCGAGCCGTCGGCGGGCGCCAGGGCCCACAGCCGCTTGTCCCGCCCGCCGACCACCACCGCCGCCGGGGTGACCGCCGCCGATGACATGAACGGCGCCGGGTTGTCTTGCGGTTCGAAGACCCAGCGGGTGACGCCGGTCTTCCAGTTCATGCACCGCACCTGGTTGCCGTAGGTTCCGATGAAGACGTCGTCGCCGGCGATGGCGGCCGTGGCACCGGCCACCGAACCCATGGTCACTTCGCGGGCCGGTTTGCCGTCGGCCAGGCGCAGCACGTGCAGAAACTCGTCGCAGCCGGCGACCAGGGCATGGCCCTCGGCAATCCCGGCGGCGCCGTGCACCCGCCCACCGGTCTCGAATCGCCAGCGCTGGGCCCCGCTGTCCAGGTCCAGGCAGTACACATGGGCGTCGTATGATCCGAAGACCACCTGCCCGCCGTCCAGGTTGGGCGAGGAGATGATCTGGGCTGGAGTCGTGAAGGTCCAGCGGGCAGCACCGCTCCGGCGGTCGATGCCGTGCAAGACGCCGCCGTCATCGCCGACCACGATCCAATCACCGGCGACCGCCGGCGAAGATTGCACCGGACTGCCGGCGGTGTATTTCCAGCGCAGCGTGCCGGAGCGTAGATCGAGGGCATACACCTGGCCGTCGTCGCAGCCGACATAAACGCTGCCGCCGGCGATGGCGGCCGTGGACATGATCGGCTCATCAGTGATGAATTTCCAGCGGATGCTCAGGGACGCGCCCAGCGGGTCCGGGGCCACCCCGCTGCACGAAGCCGATCCACGAAACACCGGCCAGCCGTGGGTGGCGCCGTGGACCGGCGGCAGGGCACTGAATCCCACCAGGCAGGCCAGCAGTCGCCATGGCCCGCCCCGGATTCCTGCGGTCGTGGTGCCGGGCAGTCCCATCAATCGCCTCCCGTGCTCACACCGGTCTGAACCGCAACACCATCGCGGCCCCGACGGCGGCGGTCAGGATCCCGACGTAAAACCACCACTCCGGTGCCTTGGCCGGCTTATCCCAGAGCATGGCCACGAAAGTGCTCATGATCGGAGCCCCGGCGAAGACCAGCGGCGCCACGATCATGGGCTTGCCGCCTGTCTTGATCGCAAAGACGATGCCCAAGGCTCCCAGCGCTCCCAAAATGCCGGCCAGCGTCGACAGACCGACCCCGCCGCGCGTGAATTCCAGCGGCTCAGCTCGGGTCAGCACGGCGTACGCCAGCACCACCATCGAGACCAGAAAGTAGGCCAGCCCGATGAACAAGAAAGCACGCAGCGCGCTGTTCCGGGTTCCGAAGGCGTGTTGGCCGTGATGAATCGTGGGCACGTACATGCCCCAGAACACCACCGTGGCGACTACGAACCACATCCAGGTCTTCATGCTCCACTCCAATTCCATGATCGATCTCCCGGGGCGCCCCGACGCCGCGGTCGCCGTCAATGATCAGCCCGACGCGCTACCGCCGTCGCCCGCGAGCATCTGCCGGATTTCCGGCGGAATCGCGATGGCCCGAAAGGACCCGCCACCCAGTTCACAGCACACCGTCGTGAACCTTCCGGTTGCCAGGTGCTGGTCGCCGCGCAGGAACCGGATCTCGAACTCCAGCGAGCGTTCACCGATGCGGGCGACCTTCAGCCGCAGCTCCAATTCGTCTTCGAAGCAGGCCGGGGCCACATACTCACAATGCACCGCGACCCGCGGCCAGCTCAGGCGCCGTTGCGACCCCGGCAGCAGCACGCTGATTCCCAAGGATCGCCAGAAGGCGTGCTCAACTTCTTCCATCATCCGAAAGTAATTCGCAAAATGCAGCACCCCGGCCAGGTCGACCTCCGCGAACTGAACCCGCCGGGTGATGCAGAACTCGGCACTCATGTGGGCGCGCCCTCCGGTCCTTGCGGCGGCAATTCATCAACCCCGGCGGCGGTCACGCGAAGAACTTCCGCAAGGTGGCGCTGGACGGCGGGCGGGTCAACAGCGACACCACCACCAGGATCAGCCCTGACCCGACGGTGATCACCGCCACCGGCATCATGCCCCAACACAAATAGCTTGGGTTGGCACCATAGTCGGCCTGGGCAAAAAAGTACAACCAGCCGGCCACGGTGGCCAGGACGCTGGCATAGGCGCCGGCTCGAGTCACCCGCCGCCAGTGGACCGCGGCGAACACCAGCGGAAACAGGGCGGCAAAACCGGTGAAGCACCACACCCCCAGCGTGAACACGCCGCCCGGCCGGGTTTGAGCCAGGGCGTAGGTCAGGGTCACGATGAACACCACGAAGATCCGGGCGCAGCGCACTCGGGCCCGATCGCTGAGCCGATCGTGGCCGAAGTAGTGACCGACGATGTCGTGCGTGAACAGGCTGCCGATGCACAAGAACTGCGAATCGAGCGATGACATGATCGCCGCCAGCACGCCGGCGGTCAGCAGCCCGCCGAGCACGTCGCCGGTCAGCTTCCCCACCATCAGGCCCAGCACCGCGTTCTCGGAGGTCATGCCGTAGGGAATGACCGGTTGCCCGTCGACAATCGCCGAGGTCGCCCAGGTTCCCAGCAACACGCACGGCAGCCACACCACCATGATCAGGATGGGATGCATGACGATGGACAGCTTGAAGGAACGGGCCGACCGGGCGGTGAGCCAGTGCTGAAACAAGTGCGGAAACATGGCGACGCTCAGCGGAACGAACAGGTACGTGAAGAACTCCAGCCGTCCGATACCGCCCGGTCGTTGCGGTTTGTGCGGCCCCAGCGTGGTGCCGGCCTCCGCCGCGGCCTGCTGCTTCCGCTCGTAGACCGCCAGATCGCCATGATAGCGGGTCAGCGGATCGTCGCGCCGCACCGTGCGCCGCAATTGATGCGGGTTATCGCGGGCCACCATGGCCGTTGCGGCGCGCACACCGCCGAGCTGGTCCGCGATGACCGTGAAGGTGACGATCCCCAGGGTCAGGAACACCAGCGTCTGGAAAGCATTGGCCCAGGCCGTCCCGCGGACCCCGCCCAAAAAGACGTAGGTCAGCACCACCACGCAGATCAATGCCGAACCCAGCCAATACGGAACGGCCCCCGGCGGCAGCGCCCCCGGGCCCTGGCCGTGTCCGGGAAACACCGAAACCAGCGCCCCGGCGGTGACCTTCTCGAGCGTGGCACCGGCACCCATGACGCCGATCAGCAAGTATGGAATGATCAACCCGACCAGGATCGGAAACAGCAGGAGCCCCAGCCCGTCGGACTCGAAGCGATCGCGAAAAAACTGAATCTGGGTGGTGTATCCGTGGCGCTTGCCGAACGACCACAATCGGACGCCGACCAAAAAGAAGCAGGCCGAATGGATGATCCCCGACCAGGAGGCCATCTGACCGTAGACCCCGATGCCGGACTTGAAGGACTCGCCGGTCGACCCGATCAACGCAAACGCCGTCATGGTGGTGCCGAACACCGACATCAACAGCAGGAACGGACCGATGGCCCGGGAGGCCAGGAAGTAGTCGGCGGCGGTACCGCGCAGCACCGTGCTGCTGATCACGCCCAGAATCAACAGCAGCGCCAGGTAGGCCAGGATGATCAGCAACGCGGTCATGGCCGCTCCGACCCGGCATCCGCCGCTGTGGTGGACGCCGCCTCGTCGTGGTCATCGATCCCGACCGGCCAGCAGAAGCGCCCGGCGAGCGCCCACAAGGCGCCGGCGGCCAGCGAGATCCCGGCGTGGTACGCCAGCCCCACCGGCAGGAAATCGCCCACCAGGGCCTCGGAATCCCACCACCAGAAGTCCTGATGCAAGACCGCCAGCAGCACCATCAGTGCATAAACCAACTGTCGCATGGTTCCTCCACGTCCGGGTTGTTGCGGATCCGACCGCGCCCGCGGTGCAGTCGGTTCACAGTGCCTGGGCATCCGCTTGCAGGGGAATCGGTCCGGGCAGGTCGACCCATCCGCGCATGGCTTCAAAAATCGTCCCGACCTGCTCGTTGAAGACGTCGCCCATCAGAATCCGCACCAGGTGGTCGTGGTACTCCGGATGGGCCCGGATGAACTTGGCGAAGCTGAACTGCGGATCGTAAAACGCATAGACCAGTTGGCGGATGCGCTGCATCCCGGCCACGAACTCGGGGGCGAAGGCGCCCAGGCGGCCGGCCGAGAGATCGTCGGCCAGCAGGCCCTGGTGAATGGCGTCAGCGGCCCATTCGCCGCTCTTCAGCGCCAACATCACACCCGATGAGTACACGGGATCGAGAAAGCCGAAGGCATCGCCGATCAGCACCCAGCCGTCGCCGGCGATTCGGCCCGCTCGATAGGAAAAGTCGCGGGTGACGTGGACCGGCCCGACGCGGGCGGCCGCCCGCAGCCGCCCGGCCAGTCCGGGGCAGCGGGCCACCGCCGTCTCGAAGACCATTTCCGGATCTTGCCCAGGCACCGCCCAGAGCACTTCGGGGCGTGCCACCAACCCGATGCTGGTGATGTCTTCCGGCAGCGGAATCGACCAGAACCAACCGTCGCGCTCGGGAGTATTGATGACGATGGTGGCCCCGGCGTTGCGGCCGGCGTCGCGGGCGGCGCCGCGGTAATAGGTGTAGATCGAGGCGTTCTTGAGCTGGGCGTCGCCCTCGCGGAGTTTGAGTTGCCGGGCAAGGACCGCGGACTGACCGCTGGCGTCGACCACCACCTTCGCCGGGATGTCCAGCAGTCGGCCGTTGCATTCGGCCCGCACGCCGACGGCCCGCCGGCCCGCAAACCGCACCTCGCGAACCCGGGCCCGCTCGGTCACGGTGGCGCCGTGCTCACGGGCGTTGTCCAACATCATTTGATCAAACTGTGGACGCGGCACCTGCCAGGTCACGGACGGCGCGCCGGGATCAAAATCAGTGAAGTAGAACGGCTGCGACTCGCCCCCGAAAGCATTGATGAACTGGACGCTCTGCTTGCGCGGAAAATCGCTGCGGGCCAGCTTCTCGAGCATGCCGATGCGCCGGAAGGTCCAGTAGGTCGCCGGCATCAGGGATTCGCCGATGTGGTGCCGCGGAAATGATGTTTTTTCGAGCAGGTGCACGCGATGCCCGTGGTCGGCCAACACGGTGGCCGCGGTGGCGCCCGCCGGGCCGCCGCCCATGATGACACAATCGCACGGCAAAGGGTCCATCGAGGCCGACTCCATGAGGGTCATCCGCCGTCGAGACCGACGTCGGCCACGACTTCGAGCAATTCTATGGCAGGCTGATGGTCGCAGTAAATGATCCCGACCCGGCCGTAGGCTTCGTCCACGTCAGCCCCGAACCCGTCCACCAGCGGGCAACCGCGCTGCAGGCGCAGGTACCACTTCGGTTCGATTCGCCGCAGCACGTTGTGTTCGATCAAGATGCTGCCCAGCGGCTTTCGCGCCTCCAGAACTTCCTGCCGCACCGCGGCACTGAGCAGGTCCAGGTTGATCTGCACCACGCCGGTCTCCAGGACGGCAGCGGAATCGCGCGCGGCCAGCAGGATGAACCGGGCATACACGTCATCCAGATGGCGCCGCCGCAGCACACGCAGTTCCAGGTCGCAGCCGTGGCGGGCGTACAACACGGCGGTCATGTGGTCGTGGTGCACCAGCAGGTCGCGGTACGGCTGGACGAGCTGTTCCGCCGTCACGACGGTGTAATCGCCGATGAGTTCGGGTCCGAAGACGTCGCCGACCAAAGCCCTGATGGCATCATCCAGACTGTTCAGCTCGTGCAACGACGCCATCGAGGCCTCAGGTGTAACGGATGTTGCGGTATTGCCGCTCAAAGAAGTACGGCAGCAGGGCATCGACGCACAACAGGCCCCGCCGCGTGAGCTGGACGGCCTCGGGCGTGACCTGCAGGAAGCCTTCGCGGGCCAAGCGCTCGTAGGCCGGACCCTGATCGACCAGGATGTCCACGGCGAACTTCTTGCGAAAATAGCCCACGTCGACCCGGCCGAGCTTGGTCTGGAGCACCAGTTCGCGCACGCAGCGCTGCCGCGGGGTCAGGGTCATGGCCCGAGCCACGGGCAGCCGACCGCCGACCACGCTGTGCACGTAATCCTCCCAGCCGTCGTGATTCTGGTAGTGCACGCCGGCGACGTGTGAAAACGACGCCACGCCGGTCCCGATCAGGTCCGCCCCGTGCCACACGGCATCGCGATACACGAACGACGACGCCGACCGGGGGTGGGTCAGCGTATAGGCGCTGGACACCCGGTAGCCCGCCGATTCGAATCGGCAAAAGGCGTGATCCACCCAAGCCCGCTTGGTGGCCCAGTCGGCCACGCCCGGCGGAGGGGCCGACCCGCCGGATTCCCGGGCGATGACCGTATTGTGCGGCAGTTCCATCTGGTAGATGGTCACGCTGTCGGGCTGCAGGGCCAACGTCCGCTCCACGGTGGCCTGCCACTTGTCCTGGCAGTCACCCAGCATCCCGGCGATCAGATCGACGTTGATCTGATCGAAGCCCACGGACCGGGCCCAGTCGTACGACCGCAGGATCTCCGGCGATTTGTGGGCCCGCCCGTTGAGGCTCAGAATGTCGTCGTCAAAGTGCTCGATGCCCAGACTCAGCCGGGTCACCCCGATCGACTTGATGGCCTCCAGTTTGCCGCGTTGCAACGTTCCCGGTTCGCACTCGAAGGTCACCTCGCGGGCACAGGACCAGTCCCAGTGCTCGGCGATGCGGGCGATCAGGCGCTGCAGTTGAGCGCTGCTCAAGAACGACGGCGTGCCTCCTCCGAAATACACGAACTCGAACGAGCGGCCGGCCAGGGCCGCCATCCCGGCATAGCGGGCGCACTCGCGAGCCAGCGCGTCGCAGTAGACATCGACGTCCTCGGCATTCTTGTCGGTGTACACCCGGAAGTAGCAGAATTTGCAGCGCTTGCGGCAGAACGGAATGTGCACGTACAGGCCCAAGGGAGCCGGTGAACCCGCCGGACGCTCCAGGACCTCTTGGGCGGCCGAGGCCTGCTCCCGGCTCCACGCCGAGAACGGTGGATAATTGGCGACGAAGTAGCTGCCGACTTCGGTCTGGGCGTTTTCCTTGGCGACGTCGAGTTGCATGCAGCGGCTCTTTCCGAGGGTGCGATTCAGGGGTTTCCTGATGATTATAGCCGGAAGCGTCCGCGGATTGAACGCGGAACCACACCCGGACCCTCGCAGGCCCGTCATTCGTAGGCGGACTCGTAGATTCCGAGCAATCGTGCCCGATCCAGGGGCCGCGGATTAAAGGTGCCGGTCCATTCCTGTTCGGCCAGAGCCGCCAGATCCGGCAGATCGCTGCGCTGCACGCCGATGTCACGAAGGCGGGTGGGCAGACCGGCTGCGTCCAACAGTCGCGCCAGGCGCTCCGCCAGTTCCAGCGGGTCGGCCATCAAGCCGGCGTAGGGATTGTCGCCACCGTGGGCATTGAACCGAACCACGTGCGGCAACATCAGACCCACCGCACATCCGTGCACCGTGCCGAAGCGAGCCGTCAGCGGATTGGCGCAGGCATGAGCGCCCCCCAACATGGACTGTTCGATCGCCGCCCCGGCCAGGTGAGCGCCCAGCAGCATCCGGGCCCGCACGGCGTTGCCGCTTCGGCCGCCCACCGTCCGCCCGCGCACCAACCCGGTGTAAGCGGGTTCCAGCAGGTCCCAGGCGTGCCGCGAGAGTGCTCGCGACACCGCGGTGCGCGCCGTGCACGCCGCTGTCTCCACGGCATGGGCGATGGCATCGATCCCGGCGGCGCGGGCCACTTCGGGCGGCTGGCTGGCGGTCAGGTCGGGATCCAGGATGGCCGCTCGCGGCCGCAATCCGCCCGCGACCGGCAACGCTCGCACCCCGCAGGCCATCTTGCGGTGGGTCTGCGGATCACTGATCAATGCGAAAGACTGGGCCTCGCTGCCGGTGCCGGCGGTGGTCGGAACCGCGATCATCGGCAACATCGCCGCGTGGTTGCGGTCCACACCCCAGTAGTCCTGGATCGAGCCGCCGTTGGTCAGAATCAGGTTGATGCCCTTGGCGCAGTCCATGGTGCTGCCGCCGCCGACGGCGACGATGAAGTCGACCGGGCCGGCCTGGGCCACCTGGACGCCGGCGGTGACTTGCACCGTGGTCGGATTCTCCACGACGCCGCTGAAACCCACCCGCTCGAGTCCTGCGCCGTCCAGCGCCCCGGCGGCCCGATCCCCGTGACCGGCTGCTTCGATCCCCGGATCGGTCACCAGCAACACGCGGGTGGCGCCATGCCGGCGGGCCAGGATGCCCAGTTGCGCCACACTGCCCGGCCCGAACACCACTTCGACCGGCGAGTGCCGCAACACCGGGGCCAATGATTCGACATCGGGCATCATGCGGCTGGATCGACCTGCAGGGCGCGCCGCCGGTAGAGGTGCTCGAAGAGATTGCCCTCATGCGGCTGGTCCCAACTGATCTGCGCCGTGGGAATCGGCCCGATGTTCAGGCGGTCGACGTGCGGCGCGCTCATGAGCGCCCGAATCATGGCGTCACTGGCGGTCAGTGCCGTCACCACCAGCGACGACCCGATGGCCCGCGGAATGTCGGCCTCCGGGCACTCGACGACCACGACATATGGAAAGGGAAACTCCCGCACGCACTCGGCGTCACTCCGGCGGCCGGCCCACACCACGGTGGGCAACAGCCAGGCCGTCCGGCCGCGACGCACCAGCCGCGGGCTGCCCCGATGCGCCGCGCTGACGTCGGATGCATCGAACTGCCGCAGGTGCGCGTCGATCATTCTCGAAATCCGCTCCGCGACCTGCGGGTTGGCGAACGCCGCCAGGACCGCCTGCGGGTCGTCCGCCGGAAGGGCGTCGATCTGCGACATCCGCTCCGCCAGTGCGGCCGCAATCTGCCGGCCGTGGGCCGGCGTGAACACGGCCGACGCATTGAGACAAGATCGCCCTGAGTTCCCGGCGATCGAATGGACCATGACGTCGATGTGGTTCTGCCAGTCATCGGCCCAATCCGCTCCGAGCACGATCTTGCTCTCGCCGGGTCCGTGGATCTCGATGCGCGGATCATGCTGCCAGGGTCGGGTGGTCGCGGCGTCGCCGAACAGCAGCGCCCGGTCGACATGTCGCAACAATTCCGCAGCGCCGGCATGATCGGTCGGATAGAAGCCGAACGCCGCCCGCGGAACGCCGGCGGCGGCCAGGGCCTCGATGATGCGATACGGCGTCCAGGGCTCCTCGCGGCCGGGCTTGAGCACCAGCGGGGCCTTCAGCGGGACGGCCGGGATCCACAAGCCGTGCACCCCCGGCGAGTTGCTCGGCAACACGGCACCCAGCAGGCGGCCCTGGCGGAAGTAGCTCAACATTCGTCCGCCCGCGACGCCGAAGCCGCGATCCAGGATGGACAGCTCGAACCCGTGAACCAACCCGTTCAGGATGGTTTCCATGTCGTCAAGCACACGCACGATCTTCTCGGCGTTCCGGCGGCAGTAGGTGATCGGCATGCCGGTGGTCGCCGAGACCTGCCGCAGATATTCTTCGAATGGCTGTAGCGCGTCGCCGCTGGGTAGATCGGCTGATCCGAAGAGCCCGGCGGCCTGCTTGCACATCTGCAACAGCGTGGCCACCGGCAGCGGTTCCAGAACCGCGGACGGCATGCGCTGGACGTCGCGGGCCACCATGCCGCTGTTGGCCTGGCTGACGGTGGCCAGCGGCTCGGCGGTGGCGTGATGGACCAGCGTCACGGTCTCGACGCTGGTGTATGGCGCGCCGCGGCGCAACACGGGAATGTGCAGCATCAGTAGACTCCTTCGACCACCTGCGTCTCCATGGCGGAGAACGGCCGGACGTCACCGACGCCGTCCCACGGATAGGGGACGCACGGCGGCGTGCGGACGCCCTCATCGCGCTCCAGGAACCGCGGCAGAAACAGCTCGCGGGTCAACGTCGTCAGCCGCACGCGGCCCAACTGCCCGTATTCCACGATCTGATCGGGCG
Organism: uncultured Planctomycetales bacterium; assembly: GCA_964619935.1. Taxonomy (GTDB): domain Bacteria; phylum Planctomycetota; class Phycisphaerae; order UBA1845; family CAIVHJ01; genus CAZUGO01. The sequence goes on from CAZUGO010000001.1 coordinate 29,216, forward strand.
CCGCGGGATCGACCACCTCCATCATGGCCCGCGGACTGGGCGGATGATAGATGACACGGTAGTGGTCCGCCGGATCGAACGGCTTGTGGCAAGCCAGCCCCATCAAGGTATTGCCGTAGGTCGGCACGAAGTCGATTTGGCCTTCGAGCAGTTCTTCCCGGGCGAAGCGATGAAACTGGGCGGTCAACTGGGTCCCGCCGCAGAACACGCCGGCGATGCCCAGCCGCACCAGCGACACCCGCGCGCAGATGGCCTCCAGCAGTTTGGGGGTGGTGAAGAGGCACCGGATGTCGGGGTGGGCCCGCAACAGGGTCAGTCCTTGTTGCACGACGTGCTCTTTGTACTCGTGCATCTCGGCGACCCGCCCCGACTTGAGCAGCTTGACCACCCACCGCGGATCCATGTCGACATGAAAGCAGATCCCGCCGCGGTGCTGGCAGAGGTGCTCCACGGCCAGGCGCAGTCGCCGGGGCCCGGTCGGTCCCAGCATCAGCCAATCGGCACCCCGCGGAAAACCGCGGTCGGACAAGGTGTCGCTGAACTGCTCGTAATCAATCCGGAAGTCGTCGATGTTGATCCGGCTCTTGGGCACACCGGTGCTGCCGCCGGTCTCGAAGACGTGGATCGCTCGGCCGGCGTAGGCGCGCGGCACCCAGCGGCGCACCGGGCCGCCACGGAGCCACTCGCCGTCGAACTCCGGAAACTTCTTGAGGTCGTCGTAGCCGCTGATCTCGAAGCGCGGGTCCCAATCCAGATGCGCGGCCATTTCCAGCCAAAACGGCGTCCCGCCTTCGGGGTCGAAATGCCAGGCCACACACTCGCGAGTCTGCTGGTCCAGCAGCGCCCTGGCGCCACGGACCCTGGATTCCAGCGATTCGGCAGTCGATGCGGTGTTGGACACGTCCACTCCTCACTTGGCTCCAGGCTGCTGGGCGAAGGCAAACAGCGTGTTGCGGTTCACGACGTACAGAACCCCGTTGGCGGCGACGGGCGTGGTGTACACCGAATCCTTCAGGTCCTGGGTTCGCAGCTCCTTGAGGATCGGCCCGTGCTTGAGGATGACCAGCTCGCCGTCCTCGTCGCCGAGCATGACCTTGCCGTCGACCACGTACGGCGAGCCCCACACGGCCGCCAGCGTATCGTAGCGCCAGTGTCGCGCGCCGGTCCGGGCGTTTAGGCAGTACAGAAAGCCGCTCAAGTCGGCGGCATAGAGCAGCCCGTCGGCGATCGCCACGGTGGACAGCGATCGGCGGAAGTCGGTCCCACCCACATGCCACACCCGACCACTGGCGGTGATGTCGCCGCGCTTGGCGGCGTCAATGCAGTACAGGTGGCCGGGGCCTTCGCCGTGCTCCGGATCTTGGCCGACGCCCAGAAACACCTTGTCGTCATGGATCACCGGCGTGGCGATAATGTTGTTCTTGGTGCCGCGACCGCCAAGCTTCCATTCAGAACCCTCGGGGTTGAGATTGAACTTCCAGAGCAACTCGCCGGTCTTGGGCTTCAGGGCGTAACACCAGCCGTCGCCGCCCGCGAAAATCACCTGCGGTTGCCCCTGGATCAGGCCGTAGGCCGGCGAAGACCACTGGCCGTGCAGAATGTGCTCGCCCGGCAGCCCTGATTCCCACACCGGCTTTCCGGTGTCCTGATCGATTGCCACAAACGAGGCGGCATTCGGATTCGGAATGTTCAGGTGGCCCTCGTCCACGCCATTTGAGGTGGTGAGAAAGATCAATCCCTCAGCGGCCACCGGCGAGCAGGTCGCCAGGTTGTGCGGGAAGACACCCAGCGCTTCGATCATGTCGAAGATCCAGATGAAGTCGCCGTCCAGCGGCTCGTTGTATTGCTCGCTGGTGTATGGCCCGTCGTTGCCGTTGGCAAATCCACGGGAGTCGGCACAGACCAGTTCACAACGATTGCTGACGTAGAACAAGCGATCCTTGACCACGCACGGCGAGGAGCAGATGCCCTGCTCGGGCCAGTCGTTGACCCGGCCGGTGGGCAACTTGTCGTGAGTGGCCTGCCACAGCAGGTGGCCGTCCTGCTCATCGAAACACATCACCACACCCTTGTCACCGCTGATCTTGGGGCGATGGTGGCCGTTGTTGTTGGTCCCGACGTAGACCCGACCGTCGGCCACCACCGGATTGCCGTAGGACTGGGACCCCAGCTTGGCGGCCCACTTGACGTTCTTGAGTGTCTTCAGATCCCAGTCATCCGGAATCCCGGTCTCTTGCGACATCATGTTGCGATCGGCGGAGCCGCCCCACATCGGCCAGTCGCCGCGCTTGGTTGCGGACTTGGGTTCGGCCGCCGCCGAACTCACCATCAGGCCGGCGATCACGCTTGCGGTCAGTGCCAGTTTCTTCATCTTGATTGCACCTGGTTGTGTTCTGGGTCCACGGTGGGAGGCGGCCGCCGGACTTCCGGAAGCCGGCACCATCCCCGAAAAGGAACATTGTAACGAAAGCGCCGGCTGAACCAAGATTCGGCCGGCCTGACCCCGCTCGTCACAGCACCCCGCGCCACTCAGTTCTGCGGCGGGTTGGGCGTGATCTTGATATTGTCGTAGAAGATCTCAGTGCCTTTGCTCTTGGAGGTCGTGCCGGTGGAGTAGCCGTAGATCCCGACACTCCCTTCACGATTGGGCGTGCCGTCCACCAGGTCGATAGACCAGCCCTCGGGTTCGTCCTGAGCGCGCGGCCAGACCTTGGCCCGAAGCACCGCGTCGTGCTCGCGGACCTGCACTTGAAACTTGGCCCGGTACCACACGTCGGTGTTCCAGGCGAACGGGACATCCTTGCGAATCCGCGGAATCGGCGACCACGACTCCAGCCGCAGTTCCTGCGACTGCCCCAGCATGATGAGCGTATAGCGGGTGTTGATCAGGCCCATGTCCGGTTTGAACCGTTCGCCCTTGGGCTGGCCCAGCAGGTCGGCCTCGACCAGGGCGCCCCCGCCCAGGGGGGCGGTAATGAAGCCGGTGATTCGTGTGAACGGCACCGACGGCTTCTCAGCCAGCTTCATCAGCACTCGCCCACCGTCGCGTTCCACGACCTTGGTCTTCGCGGTGACGCCGACCCATCCGGCGGGCACCGATCCGACGTCGATGTCCTCAAAATCAACGGTGAGGGGAAGACGCGGGATGTACCGCACCCGGGCCCGGGCTTCCAGGTCACCCAGCCGAGCCACGACATGGCCGGCGGAGAACTTGGGCCCGCCGGCGGGCTTGAACACCCCGTCGGAGCTGATGGTGCCGGCGATGTTGGTGGTCGACCATTGCAGCCCGTCGGGATCGACCTGCACTCGGCCGCCATCGTGCAGCTCGGCATAGAACATGGTGTCGCCCCACGACGACGCAGTGACCTCGCCGGGTGTGATCCGCAGGAACTTCTGGCCGGGGCTGGCGTCCGGCCGTTCGGTCGGGCCGGGCTGCCGCGGAACCGCGCGGACGTCGGCGGCGGGCAACCCCAGGCAGTACGTGGCGTCACAGGTCATGAAATAGACCCGGCCGTCGACCACCGCCGGCGAACCGAAGATTTCGTCGACCAGGCCGTCGGGCCGCTGGAACGCCTCCTGATCCAGCGCGACACAGGAGTCGCCCTCGTCGCGCAGGATGTGAAAGTTGCCGTTCTGGCCGGCGACATAGATCACCCGATCGGCGGTGACCACCGGCGACCCTTTGCCGATGCGGCCGAAATTGAATTCCCAGAAGCGCTTCCCGGTGGCGGCATCCAGGGCGTGAATGTTGGCGGAGTTGTCGACGACGTACAATCGCCCGCCGGCCAGCGCCGGCGAGGCGTAGCCCGCGCCGAGGCCGTCGACCCGCCAGACCAGGCCGCTGTCGGTCAGGTCGCCGCGCTTGGACGCATCGATGCATACCACGCCACCCATCTCGGTGGTGTGGATGTTCTCCTCGCTGTGGCTGGCGAAGACGTGCTTGCCGTCGACCACCACGGTGGCATTCAGCCCCCGCTTGCTCAAGTTGAACTTCCAGAGCCCCGCGCCGGTGCGGGCGTCCATGCCGTAGACCCGACCGTCGCCATTGGCGGCAATCAGCATCCGACGGCCCTCGACAACCGCCACCACCGGGGTGGAGTAACAGGTGGTATCGAAGGGCGGGATGCCGGGCTCGGCCCACCACACGGCTTCCCCGTTGAACTTGTCCAGCGCCAGATAGCGGTGCAACGGTTTGGCTTGGTCGCCCCAGCTCGAGTTGGAAAAGGCCACAATCAAGTAGTCCTGGTCGATGATCGGGGTGTGCAGGCGGCCGCCGTAGCCGCTGATTCGGCCGAACTCTTCGGTCAGGGAACGATGCCACACAATCCGGCCGTCACGATCGAAACCGATCAACTCCCCGCCGGTGCCATGCGCGTAGACGTTGCCGGTCGACGGGTCGGCAACCAGCGCCGGCCAGCCGACTCGATTCTCGACAATGTCGGTCAGAAACACGTTGAAGCGCTGCTCCCACAACTGCGTTCCGGTGTCGGCATCCAGGCAGACCACGCGTTCCTGGAGCTGCTCCCCGGAGCCGACCGGTCCGTTGAGGTACACCCGCCCGTTCAGCACGATCGGCGTCGACCGGCCGCCGATGGGTACCTTCCAGCGCAGATTCTCGCCGGCCGGCGACCAGGTGGTGACCGCCGCCAGCTCGGCAGCAAATCCGTCCTGACCGGGACCGCGCCATTGAGCCCACTCACCGGCCGCGACCGGGACGACGGACAGTCCGCTGAAGAGCATGATGTTGCACAGATATCGGCTCATGAGTATCTGCCTTTCGTTAGTTCCAAGCCGTTCATCGGGGTCCTGTTCCGGGATCCGCACCGCCGGGACCGCGCTGCACCCGCCTGGCTTTCATGTCGAATCGCGGCAGGCTTCCCGGCGGCACCAAGGCCACCCGCGGTCGAAAGTGCAGGCGATCGACGATGGCCGCGTGAACCCGATCAGCCAGGTCGGGTGCCGCCGCCGCCGCAGGTTCCACATCGATTCGCAGTTCGGCCAGCACCCCCGAGTGCTCGGCCACAATCCGGAACTCGGCGACGTCGCCATCCGCCCGGAGCACGTCTTCGATGCTGGCCGGAAAAACATTATTGCCGCGAATGATCAGCATGTCATCGATGCGCCCCAGGATGCCGCCGGTCAGCCAGGCATAGGACCGGCCGCAGCCGCAGGGCCGCCGTTGCAGCACGACGCGGTCCCCGGTGCGATACCGGATCAATGGCATGCCGCGGCGCCCCAGGTTGGTCAGCACCAATTCGCCGGCCTGACCTTCGGGCAGCAGGACCTGCGTCTGCGGATCGATGACCTCGGCGATGAATTCGGATTCCATGACGTGCAGCCCGCCGGCCCCCTCCCGGCACTCGAAGCCCCAGGCACCGACCTCGGTCATGCCGGCGTGATCAATCACCCGGGCCGACCACGCCGACTCGATCCGCGAACGGGTCGACGGAATGTTGCCGCCCGGCTCGCCGGCCACAATCAGCGTGTGCACCGCTGAGCGCCCCAGATCGATGGCCTGCTCGCCCGCGACTTCTGCAAGTCGCAGGGCGTAGGTCGGCGTGCAGCACACCACGGTGATGCCCTGGTCCAGGATCAGGCGCAGCCGCGCCGCCGTGCTCAGACCGCCGGCCGGAACCGCGAAGCAGCCCATCCCGACGGCGCTCTCGAAGGCCGCCCAGAAGCCGATGAACGGCCCGAAAGAAAACGGAAACAGCAGGCGGTCCGCGCAGGTCACGCCGGCGGCGTGGTAAATCACCGCCCAGCAGCGCTGCCACCACAACCAGCTCTCCTGGGTATCCAGCCAAGTCAACGGCCGGCCGGTGCTGCCCGAGGTCTGGTGCAGGCGGCGGTAGGCATCCGGCGCGGCGGTCAACAGCGTGCCGTACGGAGGCGACGCCTGCTGGTCCCCTTCGATCTCCTGCCGGGTGATGAGCGGCAGCCGCGCCAGCAGGTCGGCGGAATCGTCCAACGCCAGGCCGGCGTATTTGCGGCGATAAAAGGGGCTACCGCCGACGGCCTCGCGGAGCAACGGCATCAACCGAATTCGCTGCAGGCGTTGCAATGCGCTGCGATCGAGGCGATCGTCATCATGCGGATCGTTGGCCATGACACTCCACGCCGTTGCTCGATGGCCCGCCGGCGGTGCAGAGGCAGCCTGCAGCCGACCGTTGGCCTTGGTCTGCAACAGCTTCTGATGAACGAGCGCTCGCCGGGCCTCTGGTGGGCTGCATTGTAACCCGCAACGGTGCTGGATGCCACCGCGGCGGGCGGCGTGTGACCGCCGCGCGGGACCGCGGCCGGGCACTCGGTGCGCCGTGATTGTGTCTCGCGGGCCCGTCGGACATACTCAGGGGACCGGGGCCGGTCCGCGCGCCGCCACGTGAATCGCCCGCAAGCCGCGCCGCCCCCCCCTGAGGATCCGCGTGGAGCACGTTTCCGCAAAACCACTGCGAGTCGCCTACCTGATCGCCGGAGCCGGCGGCATGTATTGCGGCAGTTGCATGCGCGACAACCGCCTGGCCAGCACCCTGATCGCACAAGGTTACGACATTCATCCAATGGCCATGTACACGCCCATCCTCAGCGATGAACCCGACGCCTGCCGCCCGGGGGTTCGCTACGGCGGCATGGGCTTGTACCTCAGCCACAGAAGCCGCCTGTTCCGAGCCCTGCCGCCATTCGTGCAGCAGCTCGCCGACCACCCCGCGGTCTTGCGTCTGGCCACGCGCATCGCGATCAAGACCGATGCAGCAGGCCTCGGCGCCCTGACCGTGGCCATGCTCCAGCCCGAATCGCCCATTCACCGCCGCTATCTGGCGGCCCTGGTCCACGAGTTGGCCGGGCTACAGCCCGACCTGGTTCACGTGCCGAACCTGATGTTCGTGGCGCTGGCCGAACATCTGGCCCGGACGCTGCACGTTCCGATGATCTGCACCCTGGCCGGCGAAGACGTGTTTCTGGACGAGCTACCCGATCCATACCGCACGCAGGCCCACGACCTGATCCGCCGCGCCAGCCTCCGGGTCGCCGGGTTCATCGCCCCCACCCGCTACTACGCGACCGCAATGATCGAACGCTTCGGCCTGGATCCCGGCCGCGTGCACCACGTCCCTTTGGGGATCCACTGCAACGACGGCTGCCCGCCGGCCCAGTCCGCCGAAGATCCCTATACCATCGGGTTCTTGGCGCGGGTGTGCCCGCAGAAGGGACTGTTGGAGCTTGCCGACGCGTTCATTCGCTTGCGGCGGGAAGGACGCCATTGTCGACTTCGCGCCGCCGGCACCCTGGCGGCCGGTCACCGCGCTTACCTGCGGCAGGTCCAACAACGGCTGGCCGCTGCCAACCTGCACCATGAATTCGAGTACGTCGGCGAGGTCGACCGGGCGGCCAAGCTGGCGTTCCTGAGCGGGCTGCAGTGCCTGTCGGTGCCGGCGCCCTACCCCGAAGCCAAGGGGCTATATGTGCTCGAAGCGCTGATGATGGGCGTGCCGGTCGTGCTGCCGGAGCACGGTTCGTTTCCGGAGCTGGTCGAAGCCACCGCCGGCGGCCTGCTGTATGATCGGAGCGACCCAGCCAATCTGGCGGCGGCCCTCGCAACACTCATGGATGATCCCCAGCGCCGCATCCAACTGGGCGAGCAGGGCCGCCGGGCGGTCTGCGCTTCATTCACCGCCGAGGCCATGGCCCAGGCCGCCTGGTCGGTCTTCGAACAGTACGCCAGGATGCACAAGGGAACAGCACCGTGATCGAAGTCGCGGCCGTCCACATGGAGTATCCCACGCCGACCGGCCCGCTGGTGATTCTGCGTGAAGTCACCCTGCGATGCGCCGCGGGCGAGTCGGCATCCATCAGCGGCCCGTCGGGCTCGGGCAAGAGCACGCTGCTGAACATCGTCGGCAGCCTGGAACCGCCGACGGCGGGCCGGGTCACGATCAACGGCTGCGATCTGTACGCGCTCCAGCCCCGGGAATTGGCCCGTTTTCGCAACCAACAGATTGGTTTGGTCTTTCAGGATCATCACCTGCTGCCGCAATGCACCGTTCTGGAGAACGTGCTGCTGCCGGCGCTCGCCGGTGCCAACCCGAACGGCGACTGTGTCCAACGAGCCCGGCGCCTGCTGGACCGCGTGGGACTCGCCCATCGGGCCGATCACCGGCCGGCGCAACTCTCGGGAGGCGAGCGCCAGCGGGTGGCGCTCGCCCGGGCGCTGGTCAATGAGCCCGCTGTGGTGCTGGCTGACGAGCCGACCGGCAGCCTGGATCAGGCCACAGCCGAAGAAGTGGCCACGTTGCTGTGGGAATTGCACGACCGTGAAGCCCGAGTTCTGATCGTCGTGACCCACAACCCGCACCTGGCCGAACGGGCCGGGCGCCGCTTTGACCTGCAGGATGGGTTGCTGGTGGAACGATCGATCGGCCGGTCCGAGTGATGCCGTGCGAACGGGCTCACGATTCTGATGCATGAGGTTTGCGGGAGCACTGTGTCCAATCGCCATTCGAATGCGCCTTCGACCGTGCCGCTGATTCGTCGGGGCCTGACCTTCTATTGGCGCACCCATGTCGCCGTGGCCTTGGGCGTCGCCGCCGCCGGCGCCGCCCTGACCGGGGCTCTGGTGGTCGGCGATTCCATGCGCCTGAGTCTCCGCGCGGTGGCCCTGAGTCGACTGGACGGCATCGACCAGGTCTTGACCGGCCCGCGTTTTTTTCGCCAGTCCCTGGCCGATGCCCTGAACGCACGCCCGGCATTTGCCCGCGATCACGGCACGGCGGTGGCGGCCATCCGGCTGACCGCCGGCGTCACCGACGTCGCCAGCGGGTCCGCGGCCCGCAACGTTCAATTGTGGGGTGTCGACGACCGCTTCTGGAACCTGGGCACGCCATCCGCGACCCAAACGCCGGCCGATCTGGGGCGGGATCTGCTGATCAACGAACCGCTGGCCCGCGAGCTGGGGATCCAACCCGGGCAGGACCTGTTGCTCCGCGTGGCTCGGGTCATCGAGGTGTCACCCGAAACGCTGCTCGGTCGCCGCGACGATCGCGTCCTGACCCGCCGGGTCACGGTCCGCGCGGTGATTCCAGCCGAAGGCCTGGCCCGCTTGGGATTGGATCACACCCAGGCGGAACCGCGCAACGCCTTTGTGGCACTCTCCACGTTGCAGCGCTGGCTGGAACAGCCCAACCGTGTCAACACCCTGCTGGTCGGGAGCGGCGCGGCGGCGCCGGCGGCTGCACTCCAGGCACACCTGGATGCCGTGGTCGGCCTGGAAGATCTCGGACTGCGGCTGCGGCGCGACCGGCGGCAGCGGTACACTTCGTTGGAGAGCGACGCCTTGCTGCTGCCGCCGGTCGTCGAATCGGCCGCCTACGAAGCCGCGGCGGCCCTGCACCTTCGCGTGGGGGCGCTGCTCAGCTATCTGGCAGATTCGATCAGTGGCTCGCCGGCCGGGTCCGGGTCACGCGACATTCCCTATTCGGTGATCAGCGCCCTCGATGACCCGGCGCTGGCCATCAGCAACCTGCGCGACACCGACGGCAACCCGATCACGCACCTGGAACCGGGCACGTTGCGACCGAATTCGTGGGCGGCCGCCGCGCTGCTGCCGGCGCCTTCTGTGATTTTGACCTACCGGGTCGCCGGCCGCTTCGGGCAGTTGGAGACCCGCCGCACCGAGTTTCGCGCTGAACCGGCGGTGGCCCTTGAGGTCGGGGGCGACCCGGGGTTCACGCCCGAATACCACGGGGTCACCGATGCCGCGACCCTGGCGGACTGGGACCCGCCGTTTCCGGTGGACTTGCAGCGAATTGATGACACCGACGAGGACTACTGGCGGCGCTATCGAACCACACCGAAGGCCTTCGTTTCGCTGGCGGACGGAACGCGGCTGTGGGCCGCGAATCCCGAGCGCTTCGGGCGGGTCACGGCCCTGTGGATTCCGGGCGTCCAGGAGGACATCGCGGGGCCATTCGAGGATGCCGTGCTGCAACGGCTAAGCGGTGCCTCCCTGGGGCTCACTTTTTCCGCCGTGCGCCAGCAGGCATTGCAGGCCGCGACCGGCAGCACCGACTTCGGCGGGCTGTTCATCGGCTTCAGCGGCTTCGTCATCCTGTCGGCAGCCATGCTGGTCGCCTTGCTGTTTCGGCTGGGCGTGGAGCGGCGCGCTGGCGAAAGCGGCATCCTGCTGGCGATCGGTTACTCGCCGCTGCAGGTCGCCCGGCTGTTTCTTGGAGAGGGTCTGGTGTTGGCGGTCGCCGGAACCGCCGTCGGATTGCCGGCTTCGATCGCCTACGCTGCGCTGATGGTCCAGGGCCTGCGCTCGTGGTGGTCGCAGGCGGTGGAAGCGCCCTTCCTGCAGCTCCATGTGACGGCGTTGACCCTGATCATTGGAGGTGCGGCCACGATCGCGGTGGCCGCAGTCTCGATCGCCCTGGCCTGGCGCGGCCTGGGTCGGCACTCGACCCGCAGCCTGTTGGCCGGCGGCGGCTCCCTGGTGCTCGGTCAACGGGCCGCGGGGCCGCGCAGCGCGTTCGGATGGCCGACCCTGGTGCCAGCGGCACTGGCGACGTTCGCGGCGCTCCTGCCGCTGGGGGTCCCCGCCGTGCCCGAAGCCATCAGCTTCTTTGCCAGCGGTGCCCTGATGCTGGTCGCGGTGCTGGTGTGGGTCCGACGCCGATTGCGGGCCGCGCCGCTGCGGTTGATCAGCGAACCCGGCCTGTGGGCCATGGTGCGTCTGGGTCTGCGCAACGCGCCGCGACATCCCGGTCGCAGCACGCAGACCATCGGGTTGCTGGCCTCGGCCGTGTTCATCATCGTGGCCGTGCAAGCCTTTCGCATCGAGGCACCATCCGACAATGGAGATCGCGGCGGCGCCAGCGGCGGCTTTCGTCTCGTGGCGGAAACCGCGGTCCCGCTGCTGTTCGACTTGAACGCGCCTGCGGGTTGGTCCGCGGCAGGCCTGTCTTCTGCCACCGGCGCGGCGCTTCAGGAAGTCACACTCATGCCGTTTCGCCTGCGACCCGGCGACTCCGCGAGTTGCCGCAACCTATACCTGCCGACCCATCATCGCATCATCGGCGCGGTACCGGACATGATCGAGCGCGGCGGATTCGAATTCGCCGCGGTCCAACCCGGGGCAGCCGGCAACCCTTGGCGCCTGCTCGATCACGCCTTTGACGACGGCGCCATCGCGGCCATCGGCGACGAGAGTGCGGTCAAGTGGCAACTGCACTCGGGACTCGGAAAGGACCTGGCCATCACCGATGACCAGGGGCGGAGACGGACCCTGCGGTTCGTAGGCTTGCTCAAGGGCAGCATCCTGCAGGATGAGTTGATTGTCGCCGAATCGGCGTTCACGCAACTGTTTCCGAACCGCAGCGGGTACGGGTTCTTTCTGGTGGCCACGCCGCCGGGCCGAGCCCGCGAAGTCTCCGACCTCCTGGAGCGCGAACTGGCGACCTATGGATTCGATGCCCAGACCGCCCGTGACCGGCTGGCCGGCTATATCGCCATCCAGAACACCTATCTGTCGGTCTTCCAGGCGCTGGGGGGATTCGGCTTGATTCTGGGAACGGTCGGACTCACCGCCGTGCTGTTGCGCAACGTGTGGGAGCGCCGCGGCGAACTGGCCTTGATGCGGGCCGTCGGGTTCGATTCGAGGGCCCTGGGCACGATGGTATTGACCGAGAACCTGCTGCTGGTGGTCGCCGGGCTGCTCTGCGGGTTGCTCCCGGCGCTGATCGCAGTCGCCCCGCACATCGTTCGGCGGCCGCACGCGCTGCCGTGGGCTTCAACCGCCGGCATGCTCGCAGCCGTCCTGGTGGTGGCCGCCGGCGCCGCAGGACTGGCCTTGCGGCCGACCCTGCGGGCTCACTTGATTCCGGCGCTGCGCCGGGAATGAGCGGTTGACGATCAGTGGGACTCGGGCAGCAGGCTGGGTTCGGGGGTCGCGGGCAGAAACTCGATCCGCGACAATCTGCTGGTGGCCACACAACTGAACACCAGCGGGTAACCCAGCAGGGAGCCTTCGCCGTCGGCGGTCAACGACACGACGCCATCGGCGTTGATCACGCCGGTCTCGACCGCCGGCATGATGAACGGCGAGGTCAGTCCGATGCGGCGCAGTTCGCTGTCATCGAACTCAATGCGAAACACGGCTTCGAGATCCACCGCGCCAGCGCGGTCGGGACCGCCGTCCGGATCATAGGTGCCTGCCGTGGGAGCGCCGTGCTCGAGCGTAATGGTGATCGGTCCGGTGCTCATGCCCAGAATCTCGATCGGGCTGACCTGCTGCTCCCACATTTTCAGGCGAGACGCCTTGTTCGCCGTGTCAAACTCGATCTTGTAGCGCCCGCTGCTGATGGTCATCTCCACCCTCTGGCCGCCCAGGGCTTCGGGAAACTGCACCACGTAACCGTTCTCGCCGATCGCGACGTCCGCCTGGGCCACGGCCGCCCAGCGCTCTGCCTCGAAGGGGGCCGCCCCCATCGTGACACACAACATCGGCAGGGTGATCAATGTAGTCATGACTCGCGACATTCCTTACTCCTTGTCCTGATGATAATGGGTGCAACCGAGGTTCGCCGTACTCGCTACTTCTGGGATTGAGGGGCTCGATTGTGCCATGATCGTCATCCCTGCAGAGCCTGTCAATAGCCACGGCTGCGTCGGTGCGGGCGCCGCCCGCCACCCCCGTTCACTTGGCGGCAACACAATACAAATGGGTCCGTCCGCGCAGGTACAGCTCGCCGCCGGCGATCGCCGGCGAGGCATCGAACCCCTCGTCCAGTGTGTTGCTGGCCAGCACCTCGAATTGCGGTCCGTGCTTGAGCACGACGGTGACACCGTTGCGGCCGGCGATGTACACGCGGCCGGCGGCGCCCACCGGCGACGCGTACACACCGTCGATGCCGTCCAATCGCTGCCGCGCGAAGAAGGCGGTGCCGCTGGCCGCGTCCAGGCACGACAGGATGGCTTGGTTGTGTTTCAGAAAGTAAAGGGTCTCACCATACAACAACGGCGACGGCACATAGGGGGTATCCTCATTGTGGGTCCAGACCACCGCCGCGGATCCGGTGACATCACCGCGGGCACCGGCGAGCCGAATGGCCTGGAGGGCGTTGCCGCGAAAACCGCTCATGGCGTAGACCAGACCCCCGCCAAAGACCGGCGACGGAATGGTGTTGACGGTCTGTCCGCCGCACTCCCACAACATTTCGCCGCTGGCCAGATCGTAGCTGCGAACCCGCTTGGTGGCATTAACCACCACCTGCGGGCGGCCCTGGTGGTCGACGATGATCGGCGTCGACCAGGAGGTCACTTCGTCGCGGGCCCATTTCCAGCGCGGGTCGCCGGTGCGCTTGTCCAGGGCGACGATAAACGAATCGCCCTCGTGATCCCAGTTGATGACGACCGTGTCACCAAACAGCGCCGGCGAGCTGCCCTCGCCGAATCCGCGGCGCGTGGTCATGTCGCCGAAGTCCCGGTCCCACTGCACGCGACCTTGCCGGTCCATGCAATACAAACCGCGCGAGCCGAAATACGCGAACAGATGCTGCCCGTCGGTCACTGGCGACGCCGAGGCGAAGGTGCCGTCGGAATGATGGCCTTCATGTGGCACCGCCGCGCACAGCGTCTTCTGCCAGACCGTCTTGCCGGTCCCGCGGTCCAGGGCCAGGATCATGAACCGGACGGCGCCGGGCGCCGGCGCATCGCCCGCGGCGGCAGGTCCCGCGGCACCGGTCGCCGGCAGCGGTACGTCGGCCGGCACCGCAGTCTGAATGTAGACGTGATCTCCCCAGACGATCGGCGTGGCGTGGCCGCTGCCAGGAATCGGCACCTTCCAGCGAATATTCTGTTGTTCGCTCCAGCGTTGCGGGGGATCGCCATGCGGGGCCAGACCAGTGCTCATCGGACCGCGCCAGCAGGGCCAAAAACGCGCCGCATCGCCAGGCGGCTCGGCGTGCGCCGGAGCCCCAAACATCCCCAACACCACGATTGTCGCCCAACATGACTTCATCAGCAGCTCCTCAATGCGGCCCAACGGCCGCGCCCGGGTAAACCAGATCGGCATCGAGATTGTAGCATACGTGCCGCCGGCGGCAGCGCAATCCCCGGGGTGGCAGCGGCCGGGAAGGTCTGAAGCACCGGCCGCCGGCCTCGGCACCGTTGAACCGCCCGCACCGTGCCAGGTGCCTCCGCCACGGGCGGTCGTGTCCGTTGCTCATGACAACGCCGGCACAATCGTGTAATCATTCTCCTGCGGGCCGTGGGACCCTCGCCCGCCGACACCGATTGGCTCGACCGGTGGGATTCTGAACATGGAAGACTCCATTGCGGTGTTCGCAGCCTGCGTGGCGTTCCTGGCCCTGTCAGCCCAATGGGTGGCCTGGCGTGTCGGGTTGCCGTCGATCCTGTTTCTCATCGCCTTCGGGCTGCTGGTCGGTCCAGCCACCGGATGGCTGAATCCCGACCAGGTTCTCGGGGACCTGCTGTTCCCGTTTGTTTCCTTCGCCGTGGCCATCATCCTTTTCGAAGGCAGCCTGACGCTGCAGTTCCATGAGATCCGCGGCCACGGCAACGTCGTCCGCAACATGGTGACCGGCGGCTTTGTGGTCACCTGGGTGATCACCGCCGTGGCCTCGGCCGCCCTTGCCGGGCTGAGCTGGAGGATGGCGTTTCTCTTCGGCGCCATCATGATCGTGACCGGCCCGACCGTCATCGTGCCGATGCTCCGAGCGGTCCGCCCCAATGCCCGGATCGCCTCGATCCTGCGCTGGGAGGGGATTCTGATCGACACCGTGGGCGCCTTCCTGGCGGTCCTGGTGTTCAACTTCATTATCGCCATCCGCTTGTCGGACGCCTTTGGAGGCACAGCGCTGCTGATGGGCCGGATGCTGGCGGCCGGCGTGATCACCGGCCTGGTGGCCGGCTGGTTCTGGGCCCGCGTCTTGCGTTCCGACCGGCTGCCGACCTACCTGCACAACATGGGCACCCTGATGCTGGTCCTGATCACCTTCGCGGTGGCCAACCTCTGGGAACATGAGGCCGGGCTGCTGGCCGTGACCATCATGGGCGTGTGGCTGGCCAACGATCACGAACTGCACCTGGACGACATCCTGAACTTCAAGGAAAGCCTGACGCTTTCGCTGATTTCGGCGATGTTCATCATTCTGGCGGCCCGTCTCGATCCCGCGCAACTGCCGTACCTGATCAGCGGGCCCGCGCTGGGCGTGCTCGCGGTGATCATGTTCGTGGCCCGCCCCGCCAAGATCTTTGCCGCCGCCTGGGGCAGCACGCTGAGCTGGCAGGAGAAGGCAGCGCTGTCCTGGATCGCTCCACGGGGCATCGTCGCGGCCGCCATCAGCGCCCTGTTTGCATATCGCTTGCAATCCCAGGGCGTTGCGGGTGCCGAGCGGCTGGTGCCGCTCACTTTTACGGTAATCGCCGGCACCGTCATCTGGCAGAGCCTGACCTCCGGCCCAGTGGTCCGAGCCCTGGGCGTGGCCGGCCCACCGCCGTTCGGATTGCTGATCGTCGGCGGCAACCACTTCGCCCGAAGCCTGGGCGAGGCGCTGCACGCCGCCGACCTGCAGGTGCTCCTGGTGACCAGCCAGTGGGATCACGCCCGGCTGGCGCGGATGGCCGGCGTGCCGGTGTATCTCGGGAATCCGCTCTCAGACCACGCCGAACGACACCTGGACATGAGCGGCATCGGCACGATATTGGCACTCAGCAGTCAGGCGAACGTCAGCGATCTGGTGTCGCGCGGATTCGCACCGGAATTGGGCCGCCGCAACGTCTACGTGGTGCCGCCCGGATCGGGCGATGAGAAGAGCCGCGAAGACAAGTACTGGGTGTCGTCGGCCTTCCGCGGTCGCCGTGCATTCGCCGAAGACCTCAATGTGTCTGCCCTGGACCGATTGATGCAGCAGGACTACCAGCCGCGGGCCACCCAACTGACCAAGGATTTCGGATTCGCCGAGTACCGCGAGAAGCATCCGGATGCGCTGCCATTGCTGGCCTGGAATGAGCAGCGGCGGCCGCGGATTCTGACGCCGAGCGAGGATTGGGAACCGCCGGCCGGCTGGACGCTGCTGGCGTTGCGCCCTCCGGAGCCCGACCCGCCGGCGCCGCCGGCCGGTGACAAGGCGCTCCAGGAATGAGCCGGGCCACCCGGGCATCATGCACCCGGGTGGCCGCGACCCGACCCTTTCCTCACACGCTCAATCCGCCACGGGGCGGCGACTCAATTGCAGACCTCGCCGCACAAGCCCGCGGCCAGGGCGGCACAGATCTCATCCCAGAGCACCGCGCAGCAGAAATCATCCACACCGCAGACCACGGCGGCGCAGAAATCATCGTCGCATCCGGTGCCGGCGTGAGCCGCGCAGCAGTTGCTCTGCCCAGCGATGGCCTGGCACTCGATGTCGCAGGTCACGCCATTCGGCGGATCGCACTCCTCGAATCCCTCGACGATGCCGTCTCCGCAGCAGGGATCGCCGGTCGGCTCGACCACGCAGCCCACCCCAGGCACACAGCGGTTCACCGAACACTGGACGCCGTCTTCGCAGAGCCCGTCGTCGTAGACGTACTCACAGTCCCGCAGCACTTCGCTGCAGAAATCCTGGCTGCACGCCAGTCCATCGTTGCACGCCGCCGGAATCCCCGGCCGGCAGTGGCCTTCGTCGCAGGTCTCGGCACCATTGCAGAACAACCCGTCATCACACTGGGCGTCGGTCACACAGCCCAGGGTCTCGCTGCACGGTCCCCAGGCGCCCAGCACCTGGGCCAGGTCGGCGGGACCGACCGTGCAGTCCCCGTTGAAGTCGGACGAGCAGTCCGCCGGCGCGCAGGATTCGCAGGGGCCCCAGGCGCCCAGCAGCGCGGCCAGGTCGGCAGGCCCGGTGACCCCGTCTCCGTTGAGGTCGGTCACGCAGTTCTGCGGAATCTCCTGATCGAAGAACCCACCCAGAATGTTGATGCAATCCGACCGGGTGACACCAGACACGCAGCCATCCGGTGCGCAGCAATCTCCGATCTCCGGGTAGGTCGCGCCAAGCACTTCCAGGGAGATGCGCACGGCGGCCCGCATCAGCGCCGTGTTGGGTCCGGAGGGCAGGTAGGCGCCACCGGTGACGTCGGCCAGCTCTTCGGACTGGACGGTCAGCAGGTCCGGCGGGATCAGTGGATCGCCGGTGTCCTGACCCTGCGGTGACACCACCGTGGGCCCCGCGTGATCGGCATTGAGCACGAACAGGATCGGCGTCTGGGCCATGACCGACGGGTTGGCCAGCTCGGTGAGCACCGCCGTGCGCCCGACCGCCTCCAGCGTCGTGCCGGGGTAGGACTCCCAGTCCGAATTGTGGAACGGCGCATCGGTCAGCAGGTAGATCACCGGGGTGCGCCCCGACTGCCAGTTCATCGGCATGGGGCTGATCTCGCCGGCATTGTTGCCGGGCACGCCGTCGTTGTTCAGGTCGCGCCCCGATCCGGTCATCAGTTGATAGATCGCTTCATACTGCGATTCCGGCAGGTCCGACCCACCGCTCGCCTGCAGTGCGGCCACCGAACCGAAAAACGTGGCGGTATTGACGCTCAGGGACTGGTTGACGGTGTAGGCGAAGTCGCCGGCGCCCCCATACGGCGCCATCGGGAAATCCCGGAAGCTGGCCAGCCCGAAGCGGGTGTCGGGAAACGCTGCCAGCACATCGCCGACGATGCCCGGCATTTGCGGGGAGATGTAATTGCTCAGGTCATCGAAGTAGCTGCCGCTGACGTCGATGAGAAACACGACATCGAGCGCCGGCACGGCGGCCTGGGGCAGCGGGAAGGCGTCAAAGTCGAAGCACAGGTCCTGGCCGTTGCAGGGGCCGATGTTGTGAATGGACACGTCGGTCCCGCTGTTGCCATAGGGTTTGGAGTTCGGCGTGGTCGACGAGTCGAACTGGCTGTTGCCCGAACTGCCGGGAAACAGATCCCCGTCGTCACCGCGATTGAAGCCGGCTTCCAGGTCGCAGGCCCCGTCGGCCTGCTCCAGCGCCACGCTGTAGTTCGACGGGCAGCCCGGGCAGTTGTTGCCGCATTTCTCCTTTTGATTGCAGGAATTGGACAGGTTGCAGCCGGCCGCCAGGCGGGCATCGATGTGCCAGATGGCCAGACCGGGCGTGTGCAGGTTGACGTCGGATCCCAGCGGCTGGCGATTTTCGATCAGAAAATACTCGCGGGCCCGCTGCTCGTTGTAGATCTTGTAGATCACCGGATTGGTTTCCACCGGCGGCAGCGTGGCGCTACCCATCGGATCGGTCAACAGTGTGGGCAGCACCCAGCCCAACTCGGTCTTGGACCAGGCGCCCATGTGTGCGGGACTGTCCGGCTGATTCCAGTTCCCGGCGCCCATCAAGCCCCAGTGCCCGATGCCGGAGGAACTGCCGTCGGTGTCGTAGAGGTCAGGCAGACCGAGCACATGGCCGAACTCGTGACAGAACACGCCGATCTCGACCAGGCCGTTGCCGTCACAGGTCAGGGCCGGCTGAATGGAATAGTCGTCGATGCGGATGAACCCACCACCGGCGGCCAGGTCGCCGGTCTGCAACGGGGCGCCGCTGATCGCCGAGGAGTAGGTCCAACGGTGTGACCAGATGTTGGTGTTGGTTTCCAGACACTCGCCGCCGATTTCGGGATGGACCACGGCCAGCAGGTCGACGAAGCCGTCGTCATCGCCGGAGTTGGGAGCGCCGTCGGGACCGTCGTTGTCGTACATCCCGAAGTTGACCGTTCCGTCGATGGCGGCAATGGCTTCGCTGATCAACTCGCCAATGCGGCCGGCCGGCGGTCCTCCCAAGCCCTGGCCATTGCCCTCGTAGTAGGTGTCGTTCTGGCTGAGGTTGCCGGCTGACAGCACATCGCCGGTCATGGTCAGTTGGCCGTAGGAGATTTCATCGTAATACTCGGTCAGCGTCATCGGTGACCACGGCCCGTTGAACAGCTCGGTCTCCAGATCATTGAGGGCCACCGCGGGAATCCCCTGGTTGGCGAACCCGACCAGCACCACCGGGACCCGCAGCGTGCCGGTCACCGCGGTCGCCTGGCGATCGGCGGTGCCGGCCTCACGCGCCTGCCGGGCCCGTTGCACCGCCGCCTTCCAGCCGCGGGCCGCACCCGAACCGTGCTGTTTGACGAATGCGCGGACATGGTCCGGCATTGCCTTTCCCGGTTGCGGCGGTGGCGTGGCCCATGCGGGCAGCCCGCCGGCGATCCACGCGCTCGTCGCCGCGGCTGCCAGAACTGCCGGCCACCACCGCCGCCGACCTCCGCGACATTCATTCTGGTTCGTGTGGTTCATCATGGCCCAACTCCTCCTGTGCTTCCTGAAGTCACCCAATCGCAGCCGGGCCGTGCACGCTGCAGCGGCCTCGCGATTTCGATCCCACAGGAAGACGGGCGGACCGCCGGCGCGGCTGGTGGAATCTGCGATCATTCCAACCACCGTCAAAAAGCGGACGCGACCGCATGGCTTGGAGGGATTCAGCCCGGGTGGCTGACTTGCAGCAGGACCGCCGGCGATGCCCGTGACCGTCTGAGGCGCCATCGCCAGGGCGCACCACAACACCAACCCACCCGCACCGCAGGTCACGCAACCCACATGCCGAACCGCATGGGGGCGCTGCCCTCGTGCCACCCCCTAGCCGGGTGTGCAGGCGCTGCACAAGGCGGCGGCTTCCGCGGCACAGATGTCGTCCCACAGAACGGAACAGCAAAACGGGTCCAGGCCGCAGACCACCGTCCGGCAGTCCGGGTCGCTGCATCCCGGGTAGACGTGGGCAACGCAGCAGCTGCGCGGCGGCGGCGGGCACGGGGTTGCCTCGGGGAGGTCGCAGGATTCGTCTTCAAACCAGGACGCATCCACCGCGCAGAAGGTCTGGTCGCCCGGGACGCAATTGGCCGGACAGCCGCCCCAGCCGCCGATGAACTGGGCCAGGTCAGTCGGCGTCACCAGGCAGTCATGATTCAGGTCACCCATGCAGCTTGAATTGCAGGCTCCTGGAACACACGGCGCGGGGCAGGACCCCCAGCCGCCCAGCAGGGCCGCAAGATCCGCCCGGCCGACCACACAATCGCCATTGAAATCGGCACACACCGGATCGGGCCGCAGACAGAATTCCTCGGGCATGTCGCCGACGCAAATGCCGTCGCGACAGCAGGCGCTTAACTTCATGATCGCGAAATCGTGGACACACGCCGACGGCTCAACGCAGGGTTCGACCGTCAGCGCGTCCAGGTTGTCGTCCTCGCGCAGCCCGATCGCCGAGTGACTCACCACAATGGCGAGCCCGCCGAACCCGCTGGCCAACGACGGTCCGGTGATCAGGACGTCCGCTGGAGAGGCCCCCAACTCGGCGAGTGTCGGCGAGTTGGGGGCCAGCGAAAACAGCAACCGGTCGGTGGCCGGATTGAACGTCAGCAAGTCGCCGTCGCGGTCACTGACCACCAATGCGTCGAGGTCATCGCCCGGATCGAGCCCCAAATCGTGGGCCTCGGCGTAGACCACGCGCTGGTTGCCGGGCGCTTCATTCTGCGGGTTGCGATCGAAGAACACAGTGGCCCCACCCGAGCCACCGTTCGAAGGACTGTCCGCCGTCAGGCTCAGGTACACCGGAAGATTGGGACCGTCGGGGCGGTAGTGGGCGTTCATGTCGTCCAGCGGCGCGCTGTTGGGCTGCACCGGGGATGATTCCGGCACCAGGTTGTGGTCGCATCCGCCGACGTCCGCCTGGTTGCCGATCAGGGTGTTGTTGCCCAAGAAACCCCCGAGTTGCAGGCCGCCGTCCAGGAAGAAGGTTTGCAGGCCCATGTATTCGTCGCCGGCCGCCTGCTGGAGTTCGGCCTGGTCCAGTACGTTGTACGGAAACATGCCGCTGAGTTCCGGATCCGGTTTGACCGCTCCAGTGGAATCGCGATCCACCGAGAACAGCACCGCCACCGGCGCTCGAAACAGCAGCGCCCCGTGGTTCTTGGACAAGGCATCGATGTCATCGCCGTCCATCAACCCCAGGCCGCCGACCCCCGAGTAGGCCACCGCGGGCGGCGACCCCTGCCCGTCCACGGTCAAGATGTCGTGCGATCCGATTCCTGGAAGGGCCGCCGTCGGTGAATCGCCGTCGATCGAGAAGTGCGGTCGTGGCAGCGGATTGGTGGCATACTCCGCCTGCGCCGGGCCCACCACGCACACGCCGACAAGCGCCGCCAGCACGACACGATACTGCCGAACGGATCGAAACATGGGCGCTCCTGTCCATGGGACGCGTGCCGTCAATCGGCGGCATCCGCCCAGGCCGACATCGGCCAATCCGGCGCGGAGCCCATGCGATTGATCAGCAGGGTCGCCAGGTACTCGTACCGCTGAAAATCACGGCAGGCCGCGGCGGCCTGCAGCTGGGCGAGCGCTGGCGCCCGCCGGCCGGCGGCCAGCAACCGCAGGCCATCAAAGAAGTATACCTGAGCCCGCAACCAGGTGGGATCGTCGGGCTGCAGTTGTTCCGCCAGCCGCAGCACCGTGGCCAGCGTGACCTCACCCAGGCCGAAGGCCACCAACGCCCGGTTCCATTCGGAGGACTCGTACGGAAACAGCACGGCCTCCCAGTCGGCATGCTCCCGGGCCGCGTCCAGGCAGTCGCGGGCCGCGCCGGCGTCACCCACGAGCCAGAAGCCGGCGGCTTCCGCCAGGATCGCGGCCGGTTCACGCCGGGTGTGCAACGCCTGGCGAACGGGATCGTCGCTCGGCACCGGCTCGCCACCGAACTCGCGGCGCAGCAGGTCGCGGAGCGGTCCGGCCAGCCACAACCCGATCAGGTCATCGCAGGACGAGACGTCCGGAATCGCGGCTACCGCCGATTCCAGATCGTCCAGCGCCGCCGACGTTTGGCCCGCCCAATAGTGGTTCCGCCAGCGATAACGATACACCAGGTGCCGGCGGCGCTCGGCCGCCGCACAGCGCCCTTCCGCGGCATCGGCCAGATCGTAATGTTCGATTGCCGCGGCGTAGTCGCCGCGGCCCTCATGACAATAGGCCTCCGCCAGATGGCCATTGGCCGCGCCTTCGGGGTCCGCCTGGGCCAGTCGTGCGTGGTGCACCGCCGTGTCAAAGTACTCCGCCGAACGCGCTGGATCGATTTGCGAGGCCAAGTGATAGGCGATCGACAGCAGGTAGTGCGGATAGCCGCTGTGGGGCCGCAGGCGGGCGACGCCCTGCAGACGCGAAACGCTCTCGTCAATCAACTCCGGGCGGCGCTGGTGATACAGCCGCCAGTTCATGGCCCGAGCCTGGTGCAGCATGGCTTGTGGATAGTCGGCGCGGAGCCGAATCGCCTGATCGTAGCAGGCGATGGCCTGCTCGGTCTGATGTTGGCCTCCGATCGACAGGATCGCCTGACCGCGCAGAAACCACTGCTCCGCCAACGGCGGCTCGGCGGCGCACAGGGCGTCGGCCTGCTCGAGCGCCCGCCGGGCCGGCACCTTGCGACCCTGCCCGCTGAGGGCCCAGGCCTTGAGATACCAGGCGGTCACGTTCTGCGGTTCGTCCGCGAGGGCTTGATCGACGTGCTCCAGGGCGGTGGCGGCCGAGATCGGCAAAAACGCCAGCGCCGTGGCCAGCTCACTCTGCACATCGTCGACCCCCCAGCGGCGCTCCAGCAGGGCCAGGGCCGCCGCGGGCCGGCGATAATCCTGAAAGGCCAACTGCGCCCAGGCCGAGCGGACCCGCTCCGCGGCGCTGGCCCGGAGTTGGTGGGCTCCGACCGACACGGCGGCGCTCGCGGCCAGCATGAACGTCGTGATCGCCGGATGCCGGCGCGCCCATCTGCCGAGTCGCGCCGGCCACGGCGTCCGCCGGCTGCGAATCGGACGGTGCTCCAGAAAGCGCCGCAGATCAGCGCCCAGATCGGCCGCTCGCTGAAACCGCCGTGAGGGCTCCTTGTGCAGGGCCCGCAGGCAGATCGTCTCCAGATCGACGGGGATGCGGCGATCCAGTTGTCGCGGCGGACGCGGGTCGCAGGTCTTGATCTGGTGCAGGAGCTGGTTGGCGTTTCGACCGCCAAACGGCCGACGCAACGTCAACACCTCATAGAGGGTGGCGCCCAGGCTGTAGATGTCGCTGCGGGCGTCGGCGGTGCAACAACCGTCGGCTTGCTCGGGGGCCATGTAGGCCGGCGTACCCAGCACGTCTCCGGTCATGGTGACACCCGGATCTTCCAGCACCCGGGCCAGCCCGAAATCGGCGATGCGGTAGCGGCCGTCGACCCCGACCAGGATGTTCTGGGGCTTGATGTCGCGATGCACGATGCGCTGATCGTGGGCATGTTGCAGGGCGTCGGCCAGGGCGGCGAAATCCGTGGCGATCCGCCGGTAGTTGGGCGCTTTGGCTGCCGTCGAGCGCTGCTGCCGCCCGAGCATTTGGCTGAGGGTCTGCCCTTCAACCAGCTCCATCGCCAGGTAGTAGCCACCGCTCAGGCGCCCTTGATCGTAGATCGGCACGATATGCGGATGCTTCAGACGGGCGGCGGTTCGCCCTTCGTTGGAGAAGCGATGGATGGCCCGGGCTGACAGCAGCGGCCCGCCCAAAATCTTCAGGGCCACCGTGCGGTTCAGCGCCCGCTGTCGGGCCCGGTAGACCACGGCCATCCCGCCGCGCCCAATTTCTTCCTCGATTTCGTAGTCGGTAAGACGCAGCGCCATCGGGCCGAGGCCGGCGTGCAGCCGCCCGGGCTCCGCGGCACTGCTGCCGGGATCGTCGCAGCGCAGCGCCCGCAGCACCGCCGAGGTTTCCTGCAGTTTGAGACGGCATTCCAAGCAGTCGCTCAGATGGGCCTGGAACGCGCCCGCCGTGTCCCCGGCCAGGCCGCACTCCAGTTGATCGAGCAGCAGCAGTTCAGCCTGTTGACAATCCATGCCGGTGGCCTTCACGCACAAGAGTCGTTCAATTGAATCAGCGCGGCCCGCAGGTGGCGAAAGGCCCTGGCCAACCGATCCTTGACGCCCGCCACGCTGAGCCCCAGGGCCTCGGCCATCTCCTCGCGGTTAAGATTGTGATAGACCCGCATGATGACCACCGCCCGCAGATCGTCGCTCAAGGACTGCAATGCCGCCTGGGTCTCAGCGATCCGCTCGCGCTTGATGGCCTTGCCGCCGGGCGTGGTCTGCGGATCCAACGCCCCGCCGTGCTTCGTGGCGTCCGATGACGACAGCCGAAGCTCGGGGCGCTTGCGGCGCAGCTCATCAATGCAGCGGTTGCGGGCAATGCGATAGAGCCAGCCGCGCAATCGTGGCGAATCCAGCGCGACCTCAGTCGGCGGCCCCTGGCCGCCCCCGCCGACCGCGCCGCCGGCCAACCGGCACACCGTCGTCATCAGGTCCTGGACCACGTCCTCGGCGGCCGTTTCGCTGTTCATCATCCGCCGACAGAAGCTGCGCAGCTCCGGTACATAGCGCGCTTCAATCTCGAGGTGCGTGACCATGGCCCCATCCCACCGGCACCACGCCGGCTCACCGGGATATTGGCGGTTCGGGCGGCGATCTTTCTGGTCACCTCCGGATTCATCGGACGGGGTGGGCAGATTCGGGTTGGTCAGGACCTGCTGGGCTTGGCACCCAACGACGGGGACACGCCCTCGCTGCGCACCAGGCACCCCCGGGCCCGGTGCTTCTCACCCCGGCCCCAGCTCCCGCCGCACCCGGCATCAGCCGAGCCGACCGAACGACCCGCCTGGGGCGCGCAGTGCCGGGACTGAGGGGGCAGCGACACATTCAGGGGCGGCGCGGGCGCTGGGCCGCATCCGCGGGAGTGGCGTTCGAGCGCTCCGTGGGGCGCCGGGCAGGCGGGTTGCCTGGGGCTGCAAAGGGTGCGACGATTCGGGACATGTGCGCGACCGACCACCGCGGAGCGACCTCCGGCGGGTGGGACGCCCGCCCGGCCCGGGTCCCCGAAGCACCAGCCAACTCGTTCGCCGGGTTCTGGATTCGATTCGCCGCAACCCTGGTCGATGCCATCATTCTGTACGGCGGTGTGCGGGTTGCGCGCCGCATCGCCGGGTGGGCCGGCGTCTACCTGCCCTTCGAACTGACGTGGGCTTCCTCAACGCGCTGATTCCGGTGCTGCATCACCGGGCCCAGGTCCGCTGTGTGGCCATGGAAGTGTGCCTGGCGGAAGACAACGAGGCCATCGCCCGCCTGGTGACCGCCTCCACGTTCGATCGTGAACTGGCCCTGTCTATCGCCAGGCACCAGCCGTTCGGGCTTTGGGGATGGAAGGAGTACTGGGACGTGTTCGAAACGGTGTGGCGATTGAATCAGACGATCCCCGCCGGCGAGAAGCCGTTCAGGGTCATCGGACTTGACCGGCCCATGGACATGCCGTCGGTTGCGATGCTCGGCTTTGAAGACAACGCCGCGCGGGACTGCCCACCCTGGGAGAAGCTTCGGATCTTCCGCGCGCTTCGCACCATCCCACTTGTTCTGGCGCGCGATGCGTTCATGGCCATGCAGGTCGAGCGGGAGATCATCGCAACCGGGCAACGAGGCATCGTCTGGGTGGGCCGCAACCACTCAGGCCTCGGCTGGCCCGGTCCCACGGAACGTCTGCCCCGGATGGGCTTCTTGCTCCATCAGAGACACGGCGACAAGGTCTTCCAGATCCGCCTGCACGGCATGGACATTCCCACAGCCCTGGTCGACAGAACCTACCGCGGGGCCGACCCCGCGATGGCCGAATTCCTCGAATCCATCATGCGCCTGCGGGGCCACACACCCGTCGGATTCGATGTCGCACCGTCACCCTTGGCGCTGCTCCGGGACCAAGGGTCCTTCGAGTTCCATTCCGACGCCCGAGTGGGGCTGGTGGACGTCGCCGCGGGATATGTTTTTCTGGCGCCGTGGCGTGACCTCACAACCTGCGGCTGGCTTGAGGGCTACATCTCACCGGCAATGTTCGTGAACAACAAACCGTTCTACCAGGCCTTCGGGCGTCGAGCCGGTCGGAAGCTCCACAATGCCCGCGATGCGAACGCGCTATTCGCCGACCTGGAGTAGCCTTCCGGAACGAAGTGCCCTCCACAGCGATCGGGGCTGAACCACCACCCGCTCCGCGGTGCCTCTGCATCGAGAGGGGCTGGCGCCCGCGGGACCCGCGCCGTCATGCGCTCCAGGCCAGCCCAGGGTTCCGAAACACGATCAGCCCAGCACAACCGCCAGCAGCAGCAGCGTGATCAGAAGGACGGCCTCGGCGACGGAAACCACCTGGGCAATCCGCGCGGACTTCAGGTGCGGCATTCGCTGGACCGCATACGATGAGTAGCCCACCGAGAATGGAATCCCGGCGACCATGATGCCCGGACCGAGCATCGTCAGCGGGTGCCCTCAGCACCACCAGATGGAGCACAGAATCCCCACAACTGGCGACCCGGTCAGCACCAGGGCAGTTCGGCCGTTGAGCGGCAGGCGCCCGGAGAGAATACCGCCAACGATTCCGGCAACCAGCAACACCAGCCAGACCATTGTCGATCCTCCGATCAGGATGACTGATCACGATGCCTGGACCTGAGTATAAGCCTTTGGATGGACGGAATCCACGGTTCCGCCCCGGATGGGTCATGTCACCCGTCCAACCCTCCAACGCCGCCCTGGCCTGGGCCAGAAGTCATTCGTTGGGGAACAATCCGATTCGTCGCTATACCCTGATCGTGTTCCTCTGGGTGCCGGCGCCGGTTCGGATCGAGCGCTTGCGCCGTCGCGAGCGTGAGCGGTTCGGGAGGCGCATTCTGGAAGGCGGCGACATGCACGAAGGGCACGCAGCGTTCCTGGACTGGGCCGCGCGCTACGATCGCGGCGACGTCGCCGGCAAGACCCTCGCGCGGCACGAAGCGCACCTGGCAGTTCAGACCTGTCCCGTTCTCGAGCTTCGCGGGGAGATGCCGGCGATCCAGACGACGACTGCAATCTTGACGGCACTCAGCTAGGGCGCGAACGTTCGACGGTCGCGCTCCCCCCGCTCCAAGTCCCGCGACGTTGCGCTCTTCCCCCACGAACCGTATATAGAAAGGTATCTGTGTCCGGTCAGGTACGGGCGGGCCCCGGCTGACCCAATGCCTTGACAGCCTGCTGGTTGCGTCAAACCCTGCCGCAACTGGCGAATTGAACAGAACCCACCGGTCACCCTGAAGCCGCCCCACCCCCAGCCTGCGGATAAGACCACCGGCTCGTCTCGCGAAACCACCCAGTCGTTCTGCCAATCCGACCTTGTCGTTCTGCCAAGTCGACCTGGTCGTTTTGCCAAGTCGACCTGGTCGTTCTGCCAAGTCGACCTGGTCGTTCTGCCAATCCGACCTGGTCGTTTTGCCAAGTCGACCTGGTCGTTTTGCCAAGTCGACCGGGTCGTTTTGCCAATCCGACCTGGTCGTTCTGCCAAGTCGACCTGGTCGTTTTGCCAAGTCGACCTGGTCGTTTTGCCAAGTCGACCTGGTCGTTTTGCCAATCCGACCTGGTCGTTTTGCCAATCCGACCTGGTCGTTTTGCCAAGTCGACCGGGTCGTTTTGCCAGGTCGACACAGTCACTTGGCCAGAACCCCGAGTGGCCTGGGAATTCGGCTGGGCTGGTTGGCACATCCAGGCGTTGGGCTTAGGATCGACGTGGCGCCGCCGGGACTCCTAGCCGGGATTATTCATACCGTTTCGTCGCGAGTCGCCGGAGGTGCCGCCAGATGCAGGATTTCGCGACCGAGGCGCCCGGAGGCGACCTTGACAGGTCGTTGAGGACGCCGACCGAGAGCGGGGAGCGTCTGCGGATTGACGCGCGCCGCACGTCGCTCCCCTCTCGCCTTTCGACTCTTGCCTCTCGAGGCTGCGGTCGAGCCGCAGGTTCGACCGCAGGCTAGCACGGCCCCCAGGCGCCGAGCAGGATCAGGAGATCGCCTGCGCTAACCATCAGGTCCTTGTTCAGGTCGGCGGCATGGCCTGGCGCAGGACCCCAGGCTCCAAGTAGCATGGCCAGGTCCAAGGCATCGACGATGCCGTCAGCGGTAAGGTCCGCCGGACAACCGGCTTTCTCGCATTCGTCAGGTACCGAGTTGCCGTCGGCATCGCTGGAGTCGCCATCTAGAATATCGAGGTCGTCGGCAACGCCGTTTTTGTTGCAATCCGGCAGCGTCACAATCCATCCCTCGCTGAAGCCATCGGGGTTCGCGCCGCTCCCCACGATGGTCAGTCCGTCGGCGGAAACGCCGCGTGCGCTGTACAAGGTCCACCCGCTGAGGTCCAATCCGTAGAACCCGGTCAAGAGCCCGTACAGGTCGCGCATGCCGTGCGCCGCATCCCATACGAACGGCCTGGGGTTGAGGCACAGCGGGCCCGGGGTGATGCAGCTGTGTCCGACCACGACCGCTCCATCTGCAGAAACACCCGAAGCGGCGCTGTTGAAACCCCCCGGCAGGTGCCCCAAACCGACCATGCCCTGGTCTTCGGTCCAGCGGAACGCTTCGTCCCCGATATTCGATCGCGCTTGTCCAACAATCACCGCCCCATCCGTTGACACGTCTCCGGCCTCGCTGCGGAAAATCCCGCCGGGAAGATCCCCCAGCCCGATGACCCCTTCGCGCTCGGTCCAGCGAAACGCCTCCATGCCGAGGCTGGAGACGGCCCTGCCCACCACCACAAGCCCGTCGTCGGAGATCCCCCGCGCGATGGTGGCGATCGGCGTTGCGTCCCGGTCATCGTTCAGCGAGACAATCCCAGTCTCGGCCGTCCAGCGGAACGCTTCCGAGCCCGTGGCGGACAAACTGTATCCAACGACGATGGATCCATCACCAGAAACGCCGAAAGCCTCCCCAGCATAAGAACCGCCAGGCAAGTCACCCAAGCCCACCAGACCTTTAAGCTCCGTCCATCGGAAAGGCTCTCCGTTTGGGCTAGACTTGCCAGAAACGGACCTGCCCACAATCACCTGACCATCGTAGGAGACAGCAAAGGCGATGCTCGAGAAATTCCCTCCGGGGAGGTCTCCCAAACCTACGGTTCCGTGTTTGTC
The DNA here is from genome assembly GCA_964619935.1 of uncultured Planctomycetales bacterium. Classification (GTDB taxonomy): domain Bacteria; phylum Planctomycetota; class Phycisphaerae; order UBA1845; family CAIVHJ01; genus CAZUGO01. Next base: position 58,278 of record CAZUGO010000001.1, read on the forward strand.
GGTCCAGCGAAATCCTTCGGATCCAGAATCTGATATGCTGAACCCGACCGCGACGCGCCCATCCCCCGAAATGTCATGAGGAGTTGAGGTGGTGTTCCCACCTTTCAGATCACCAAGGCCGCAGAATTCAGGTTGCCCAAGCGGGGGTGCCAGCAGCAATGTGACAGTAAGGCGAACGAGGATCGTAGGGCATAAGCCCATCTTGAGGCCCCTGTTGATGGAGGTCGATCCACCGGGCTAAGGCATTGTAGCCGAGACATGAGCCTCTCGCGCCAGAAACCCAACAGGCGCATCATTATTGGTGCTAATCTTGGCTTCCGGACTTGGGGTTCCTTAAGGGCAAGTCCCCCACGCTCCCAGCAATTGCGCCAGGTCCGCCGCGTTGACGACTCCGTTTCCGTTGAGATCCGCACAGCAGGGGACGATATCCGACACGCCGTCGTCATCCGAATCGCATCCGGGATTACCCCAGGCACCAAGCAGTTGTGCGAGGTCCGCCGCGTTGACGACTCCGTTTCCGTTGAGGTCGGCGGGACAGGTGCCGCCGCAGAAACCGAGTTCCCCGAGCAGCACAACTTCGCCGGTGGGACTGTCGTCTGAAATCGCCAGCGCGGTAAGCCCGAGGAACCCGGGCGGGCCGGTGAATACACTGTGATGGGGGCCGCCCGGAGGGCTGAGGTCCAGGCACGTTGGATCATTCAGGTCGATGGTGTGACCCGGAATCTCGTCCAGACTCGTCGTGGGGCAAACACTGTGGTGCTCTTGCTCCACGGTGTGAAGGCATACGGGAAGCCAGCTGTAGTCCTCTTGGTGAAGCCCGATCACGCCACCACCGTAGAAATTCACGTAGCGCTCCAGATGAACTCTTCGCGTGATCAACGCCGCAAGTTGGTCAGACATGATTCCCCCTGCCGTTTCGTCTACGGTCGTTGGCACATACACGATCCTGTAGTCGTTGAAGTTCACAAGTTGAGGGTTCGGAGATTGATCCTGAATGATGGCCGGGTCTGTTACAATTTCGACGGATGGCACCTCCGGTAACACGCTGCTTCTCCAATCATCGAAAGCCTGTTCTGCAGTTGAACCATTGACACCAATTGCCAGTATGTCAGCCACAGCGTTCTGCGGGTCGATCCTGGAATGGGCGAGGGCAAACTCTATCAGCGCCGGGTACAGCCTGCCGCAGGACTGCGCCGTGTCGCAGTGTCCGTCGTCGTCGGCGTCGTGGCCTGAAAAGAAAAGTGGGCCACGTACCGCCGCCTCGCACTCGTCGGGGATCTCGTTGCTGTTCACGTCATCGCTTTCGCCACAGCCGGACACGCCGCAGCCTGCTAATCCGCAATCGGTATCGCAAGGATCGAGTATTCCGTTATCGTTGCAGTCCTGACAGACGTCGAGCACCCCGTCCGAGTTGCCGTCATCAGACGGATTCGCCGCTATTTCGCACTCATCCGGCACTAGGCTGCAGTTGCAATCGACCTCGCAGTCATCGGGCGTGCCGTTATCATTACAATCCGGGTCACAGGTATCGATCGCAGGATTGCAGAAGAAGGGCCCGCCGGGAGCCGTGCTGTTCTCGTCTATCTCACACTCATCAGGTATGGTGTCGCCATTGCAATCCTCGCTGGTGCCGGCGGCAATGTCGCAATCATCGGGCGTGCCATTCCCCTGGCAGTCCGGACTGCAAGACTGCTGGGCGAGGTCGACACACTGGGCATCCCAGGTAGTGTCACAGCAGAAGGAATCCTTCGTGCACACAATTTCACAGCACAACTCGCAATCACAGAACGGAGTGGCGTGAGCCACGAGGCAGGGGCCTGCCGTGGGATCGCCGCATTCGGCGGGATCGCTGCCTCCCTGGGGTTCGCCGCCTGCGCCTTCCGGCACCGCAGGGGCGCCTGGGGGCCCGCCGAAGGCGCCGCCTCCCTGGCCTTGTGCGGAGGAAGAAAAGCATTGGAAGGAAGAAGCGAATGGAACAAGGCCATCATTGAAGTACACAATTGCGGTACCCGATACATCGTGGCCCTCGGCAATAGTCAACTGGCCCACCAAAACCCGCAGATTAGTATCCGGCAAGCCCTGGCTGTTGCCGGGGTTGGCGCTATACCAGCCTCCGGCGGTTTTTCCTGAGGTGTTAAACAGTTCGGAGTCCCAGTCCGGGTCGGAGGTGGTCGCGTCGCCGCCGCTGGAGTCCAGCCGGCCTATGGTCACGAAGCTGTCCAGGCACAGCTCGGGCCAGGTGGAGCAGAGGTAGTTGTTGGGGGCGGTGTCGGAGCCGGCGAAGTGCTGGAAGAAACCGGCCGGGTCGTCGGTGGTAATGTCGCTGAAGCCGATGCTCAGCAGGTTGTTGGCCGGGCCGTCAAACTCCACGAACACGTGGCAGACCTTCAGGCCCAGCGAGGCGGCCAGCGCGTCGGTGGCGTCCTCGGTGCTCATGCCGACCGGGTCGGCCAGGGCGAACCCGGCGAGAACAAGACCGTGAACCACAGCAGTCGCAGCGCATGAGCGGAAGGTGGGGCGCATGGCACAGCTCCAATACAGGGTTGGGGAAGCGGACGCAAGTGCGGGAATCCAGGAGACCTGGTTACGTTCGGGGGGGGGCAGACTGCGGTTCATGATGCACTCATCGTGTCCAGGCATCGGCAGTACTGTCAAGAGAAAACAGAATAAATACACCCTATGCTTACGTAGTGTCTTGTAACGCGGGCTCGTTCAGTGTGCAGCCAGAAGCCGGGCATCGCGTTGCGGGTGGAAAATGTCGTCGGCGCGTGCGCTACTAACCTAGCTTAGCTAACCCTATGGGCGGCAACGGCTGGCGCTTCCGGCAAGGCGGGTGATCATCCCGGATCGGTAAACTCTGCCAGGTCGAGACAGACGCGGCCGGCACCGGCCTGGGTCAGCCGGCGCGGAGTACAGACTCCGCCGGCGACGCCGATGACGGTCAGCCCCACTGCGTCTGCCGCGCGGGTCAGCCCCTCCGAGCCGCAGAGCACGGTGCTCGGCGCGCCGGCGGTCAGCTTCAGCAACTGGGCGGCACGGTTGGATGGTTGCTGGGCGATGGCGTGCATCTCCGCAAAGCAGTCGGTCAGACCGCAGCGGTCCAGCCAGCGCTGCCGTGCACCGCGGTTGGAACCCAGGGTCACCAATACCCGGTCGGGAGCCCGTCCGAGGGTGATGACCTGCTCGCGTACATCCGCATGGGCTCGATAGCACTCGATCGCTTCATCGGCCTCCAGCAACTCGGGCAGTCGGCGTTCAAAGGTCTGAAGTTGTCGCGGATTGGCGTGGCGAACCAGTTGGCTGAGCGGGGCCGCGGTGCGCAGCACGCGCCAGAAAGTTGCCGGATCGGTGCGCGCGGTCTGGATTTCAGCCACTGCCTGGCCGTAGGCCCACCAGTATGCCGGTTGCAGATCGGCCAGAACCCCTTCCAGTTCAATCAGGACACGCATGGTCTCCCCGAGCGCAACCCGGGTTGGGCCGCCACGATTTGGGCCACCGAGTCGCCGGGCATCATACCGGGTTGAAGCCGAACCGGCACCGGCGCGATGCCCCAAACCCCTATGCCAATGCTGACGCTGGGCTTGCGTCTGCCAAGCCCTCCCGGGGCGAGGTCCGGCAGGCCGCCGGTGTTCCATTCTCATCAATCTCTCACGATCATGGTGTTAGAACGTTGGGAGCGAGGCCGATGTCGCGGCCTCTCGGCAAGCACTCTCATGCACAAGGAGTTCGACGATGAACACAACTGGCACGACTCATGGACGAACCGTTTTCGCATCACTCTGCGTCCTGACCATTGGGGGCTGGGCCGCGGCCACGGCCGACGTCCGAGTCGGCATGGACCAGGTACCGGAGGCAGCACGGGCGGCCCTGCAGCAAGCTGCCGGTGAGGCCCCGCTGCTCAAGGTCTCTCGCGAGCACAGCCACGGCGTCACCGTGTACGAGGGCAAGTGGTCGCGTGACGGTGAGATCCACGAAGCCGAAGTCACCGCGGACGGCGCCCTCATAGAACTGGAAGAAGCCACGACGCTCGAGCGCGTGCCGGCGGCAG
>CAZUGO010000002.1:0-2858 GCA_964619935.1 uncultured Planctomycetales bacterium
GTGTCCTGAGTTGGAAGTTCGTTGATTAAGTCGTGCCGCGTTTCCTCGGCCTTGAAGTACAGGGAACCGCACCTTTGAGACCACACAAGCCCCTGATTCTGACCACGACTTCTTCAGCGAATCTCGGATACAGGACACTAGCTGCTTAGAATTCGACGGTCTGGGTCATCACGGATGCGGGATCGCGACTGAGAACCGCGCCACCGTTCAATAATGACAACGAGCAAACACACTGAGTAAACGAACTGTTGACGGGCTTCATAACTTGGCCATTCCTCAAATGACCAAACCATCCTGTACACCCCGAGGGCTTCACATCGATCTCTGATCTCTGGTGTGTGAAACGAGGCAGGGTGATGCCGGTGAGCACAAACGTTGCGGATCTTCCGAATAATGTTGAGATCATCATGAACAGCCGAGCTGACTAGGCCGAGAGCGTATGCAAGCTCAATGCGAGCTCCGAAGGTGCCCACAACACCGTCCTGCCTCAGGAGCTTCGCAGTGACAGGGCGGTCGTTGACGAAGTGTAACTCAAGCAATGACTTGAGCACGTCATCGAGAAACGCTGCTCCGACCAAAACGCACCCCCGGTCCGGTTCGTCCTGCAATGTTTGCATGAATCGCATCATCTCAGCGTCAAACTCGGGTAGCGCCATGACACACCTACTTCCTGTACGGGAGCAGCCGGAATCTCATAACCGGCGTGCCGACCGTTGTGACTGTGATCGAGGAAGGTCTCATTCGCCCGGCCGGACACAACCCCTCGATATAACCCGCGGGTCGGCACCGGCCAGAGACTTTGAGACTTTGACCAATTCGGCGTCGCCGTTGCCGGGCACGGGGGCCAGGGGGCGGTCGGGTGACCGCGTCTCTCGCGGGCCGGCGATGCGGCGCTTCCTTGCTAACACATTGCGGTCAGCGGCGTTATAACGCGAAACGCCGGCGTGTCTCTGCGCCGGCGCTGGTCGTTAACCCCCGGGTCGGGGGATTTCGCTATGGATTGTTGACTAGCGGGGGCAGGACTCGAACCTGCGACCTCCGGGTTATGAGCCCGACGAGCTGCCAACTGCTCTACCCCGCAGTCAGCCAGGATAGCGGAATGATTGTGGTTGTCAACACCGCCAGGCAGCCGCTGGCGGCGGTTGGGCCGGCGGGCTGTGAGCGCCGGGGCGGCGCTGCGGGTTGAGAATCTGCAGGGCGGGCGGTGCAGGCGGCGGCCGTGATCGAGCGACAATCCCGGAAGTGGAGTCGTGATCGTGCAGCGCGGCGGGCGACGGCGGCGCGGGAGGGGCGGATGCACCAGCCGGTGTTTATCACCGGAGCCAACAGCGGACTGGGGCAAGGGCTGGCCCAGTATTACGCCACCACTGGGGCGGTGCTTGAGCTGGTGGCCCGCCGCGAGGACCGGTCGCGGCGCGGATTGCCGATCAATTGAATTCCGCCACCGAGCAGTTCCCAGGGATCCTGACGGCTGCGCGGACGGTGCGGATGCGGGGGCGCTTTCAGGGCTTTCCTGCCACGGACTTCAAGGCGATAATACAGGCCATGGCGGCAGAAACCCTCAGAATTGCCGTTCTGGCGCCGGTCAGCTGGCCGGTCCCGCCGGAGTCGTACGGACCCTGGGAGCAGGTCTGTTCCAATTTGTGCGAACACTTGGTCGCACTCGGCCACGAGGTGACGCTGTTTGCAGCGCCGGGGTCCAAGACATCCGCCCACCTGGTGGCTACCGTACCCCATCCCTTCAACCTGTGGCCCGAAGCGCAACTCCGGTCTGAGCAGCGGGTCGACCCGGTCAGCGGCCTGTTAATCGGACCTCCGGACTTCCGGGTCCTGGAGCAGAACCACATCGCGTCGTGTATGGAGTGGGTGGCCGACGGCGACTTCGACGTGGTGCACTCCCATTTGCACGTGCACGCGGTCATATTCAGTCGGTTGATGCCCTGCCCGATCATCAGCACGCTGCACGGTTCCGCCTGGGTGCAGAGTGTGCACGGTGTGCTCAATCGCTACAAGGACCTCCCTTTCGTGTCGATTTCAGATGCTGAACGGGCGTTCAAGCCGGACCTCAACTACGTCGCGACGGTGTACAACGGCATCGATCTGGGTAGGTACCAATTCAATCCAAACAAGGACGACTTCCTGCTGTTCAGCGGCCGGTTGGCTCCGGAAAAAGGCGCTGCCGAGGCCATCGAGATCGCCCGCCGCAGCGGCCGTCCGCTCAAGATCGCCGGAATGATCGAGCCGCGGCACCACGACTATTATCGGCAACGGATCGAGCCGCACATCGACGGTCATCAGGTGGAATACCTCGGCTTGCTCAAGCAGGTCGACCTGGTGCGCTGGTACCAACGCGCTGCGGCCCTGCTCTGCCCGATTCAGTGGGCCGAGCCGTTCGGTCTGGTTGGAGCCGAGGCCCTGGCCTGCGGCACGCCGGTGATCGCTTCCGCCCGAGGGGCGCTGGTCGAAATCGTGGAGCCCGGTCGTACCGGATATTTGTGTCGCTCCACCGATGAGGCGGTCGCTGCCGTCGGAAACCTGGCCGCGATCCGCACGACCGACTGCCGGGCGGCCGCCGAGGCGCGGTTCGAAGCGTCGGTGATGGCCCGCGGTTATGTGGCGGCCTATCGTAAGGTGCTGGCGAAGGGGTAGTTCGCCCGCCCGGCTCCGTGCCCTGGAAAATAAGAAAGCAGCCCCGGCGGCTGCCGGGGCTGCTGATGATTCAGTGCGGGAACAGGGGGCTACTCCTCGTCTTGCTCCTCAACCGGTTCACGGTTCGGAACCGGGTAGCCAAGGCCTGGCTGGTTCAGCGTTCGGATCATGGTCCGCTGCGGCCTGATCGTGGCTCCCGCCGGGGGCGT
>CAZUGO010000003.1:0-42360 GCA_964619935.1 uncultured Planctomycetales bacterium
CGGCCCACAGGCGACGCGAACGTTCATCGAGCACCCCGCTGAGCGCCACGTACTTCTGGCGTATCACCGCGACATCTGGCATACTCCATGTATCGTACGCGCTTGCTTATTTACTTTACGTTATTTCTTGACGAGCCCTTAACTCCTCAATCTTCGGCTCGTCTGAGATCTGCATTCTAGATTCAAGGCTAATCGCAGTGTTTAGATCGGAAATGGCGTCACGGTACCTCTTCTCAGTAGTCCTCAGCCAGGATCGCCACCAATAAGGGTTTGAATTGTCTGGATTCTTGGCAATCGCCTGAGTCAGGTAGCGCTCCGCGCTGGTTAGGTCGCCAGCCCTGTAGCACAAAACTCCAACGTTTGCTTTCATGTTGTCTGACGGCTCTGCACCCACTGCCTCCGTGTACATTTGGACAGCTAGATCCTGCTCGCCAACAACCAGCAATGTACTTGCAAACCACATCCGAATCGTCGCACCTAATTCGCCGGGGTACCATTCGTAATGGTGCTTGTTGGCCTCGTACTCGTGTAGAGCCCGCTCGAAATACTTGAGCGATTCAGTCCATTGATACTCGTACTGCGACAGTATGGCCCCGTTTACTAGGCAACCGATTGCGTGCATGTCATCTATCGCTATTGCACGTTCAACCGCATGCTTCGCTGGAACGATGCTCTCGTCATAGCTGTTGAATCCAAACCATCGTTCCAAGAGATGGCAGTATGCGATCATCGCATGCGCGTCAGCAAATTCGGGATCATGGGCTGCGGCCTCTCGAAAATGCGCTCTTGCACTTCGCAGGCCATGGCGCGTTCGCAGTTCTAGGCCCAAGTTCTTTATCCCGTCTCGAAATGCTGCGGTTGCCATGCGCGAATCCGAAATCCCTCCTAAGTCTGCCTTGTCAGCGGAGTCTTCTGAACCAAGCGCCAGCACGCCTGGCGTGAAGAAGAACGTCAGCACGAACAAAGCCAGGGCCCCTCCAGCACGAATCACGAGCCCTCGGCCTTTAAGCTCAATGTGAAGAAAACCGGGAATGGTGAAGCCTAGAACTGCCGTTGACAGTGACAAGAGTATGCGAAGTAGTACGACAATATTCGTATCGCGAAACGGCTCATTCCTTATCACTACCCAAGCAACGAGGAGAACCACAAAAACTGAGACAGCTACCACTGTGATTCGCTCCCAAGATGTTGCCTGGTATCTCGCTGGTGAGTCTGCTTCGTGCCACGTGCCCGGCCCGTCTGCCATATCGGGCTTGTTTCGCAAAGCGACTATCCTCTCCTGTGTAGTTTCTGCCTGCAGCTCTGGACTTGGTTCTCGTTCGACCAGCTTTTCCAACACGCTGGCAGGCTTCTTGCTTTCGGAAGCGCTTTGCTCTGGCAGTGGTGCTCGAAGCCCGCGGCCGTCACACTGGTCGCAATCAAACTCTTTCGAAAGCTCCCTCTGAGGTTGGTCTGCAAGTCTCAATGTAGCTGCGCGTCCTTGGCACACCCCGCACGTGCTCCAAGAGTCATAATGTGCAGCTAGTTCTCCACGCCCGTCACAAATGTGGCAGCGAGTGCACAGGGCGGTAAGCGAGCCGGTCCCCTGGCATCTTGGACACTGTCTTGCCACGGCGGCGATTCCTCGATAGAAGGACGGACGGCCGAATCCACCAAACATGCACTCTAGCGGCTCCCCTGTCGCCGATTATTGTGCATTACAAATTACAAAGGACATTATTGTAGGCTCTGCCATCGCCTTGGAACACGTGCCCGGCGGCGGGTCCGATTGTTGCCCAAGTCTGGTGCCAATGGCCACGGGACGACACCAGCCCGGACGACCCGGAGTCACAACCCGCCAGCGCGACGATTCCGAACTGACTGCTCTGGTCCTTGCAGCATAAATAATAAAGCAAGAGTGGTGCTGACGCCAAGAATCTTCATGTGGCCGGCGGCCCGCGTGCGGCTGAAACCGCCGGCAGCCTCGGAGCAGTTCGCCTCCCGAAGCGGGCCAACCCCCGGACCCAGCGCGCTGATTGCGGAGTCCGCCTAGCTGCCACCCAGCGCTCTGATGGTCTCGTAGATGGTCCCGATGCGCGTCACCCGCAGGCCGAAGTTCTCGCTGACGATTACCGCGTTGCCCAACCCGATCTGGCGGTTGTTGGCAAACAACTCGAGCTCGGCGTCGAAGCGTTTCTCGAATTCGATAATCGAACCCACGTTGAGCGCCAGGACCTCGTTCATGGTCATGTGCCGCTCGGCGAGCTGCACAATCAGGGGGACTTCGACCTGCAGGATGCGCTCCAGGTAGAAACCGCCAAGCCCCGGGGGTGGCGGTCGGACGACAGGCGCCGGCAGCCGGGCGGGCGGCGGCACGGGGACAGACTCGGGCCCGACCTCGGCCGCCAGGGCTTCGGCCTGGGCCAGGAGGGCGTCGATATCGCTTTGGCTGGCCATGTTGGACCCACGCTCGATCGCAGCGACCCCCCTCGGGCCGGCGGACTCCACGATACGATACCTACCTCATCGACCAATCGTAGATGCAAGCTGAAGGCGGCCTTCACCCGGAAATGTCGCCGGTGGGCTCGCCAGCGGCCTCATTATCGGACCAGACCGCCCGGCCCAACGATCGCCATCCACCCCACCCTGCCCGGAGCTGATCCAATCCAGCGCGGTACAGTTCATCTGGTACCACCATTTATATCAAATGGTGGTACCAGAATATGCAAACGGTATCTTCATTTCGATCAAATGAAGATACCAACTGCTATAAATGAAGATATCGTTTGATAGAAATGGTGATACCATTTAATCTCTAACCGGTGCTGCCCGGCTGTAGACCGCAACGTGATCGGGGGTGCCGGGATCGCAGCCCCCAAGCTCGACGCGGTAGCGGCCTTCAGTATTGGGGGGCCCGCCGGGGCCCCGCGGACCCGACGACAGCACGGGGTTCTGATCCTACGCAGCGTGACTGGGTGTTCGGCAAGGAGAGGCGGCCGCTCAAGCGAAGCGCTTGACGCAGACACAGGCGTTGTGCCCGCCGAAGCCGAAGGAGTTGCTCAGGGCCACGTCGATTTTCATGTCCCGGGCCACGTTGGGAACATAGTCGAGGTCACACAACGGATCAGGGTCATCCAGGTTGATGGTCGGCGGCGCGACGTTGTGCTTCATGCCCATGATGGTGGCCACCAGCTCGACCCCGCCGCTGGCACCCAGCAGGTGGCCGATGGCGCTCTTGGTGCTGCTGATCGCCAGTCGCCGGGCATGGTCCTGGAAGACCCGCTTGATGGCCCTGGTTTCGGCAATATCGCCCAACGGCGTGCTGGTGCCGTGGGCATTGATGTAGTCGACGTCTTCGGGGTTGACCCCGGCGTGGGCCATGGCCCCGCGCATCGCCGCGGCGGCCCCCTGGCCGTCCTCCGCAGGCTGGGTAATATGCCCGGCATCGCCGGTGGATCCCACACCCGCCAGCTCGGCATGAATCCTGGCGCCGCGCCTTCTGGCGTGCTCCAACTCCTCGACGATCAGCACGCCGGCACCCTCGCCCATCACGAAGCCGTCGCGCCCACGGTCGAAGGGACGGCTGCCCTGCGCGGGAGCGTCGTTGCGGGTGGACAATGCCCTCATGGCCGAGAATGCCGCAATGCCCAGTGGTGTCACTGCGGCCTCCGAGCCGCCGGTGAAGATGACGTCGGCATCACCGCGGCGGATGGCGGCCAGGGCGTCGCCCATGGCATGGGACGCCGAGGCACAGGCGGTCACCACGGTGGTGTTCGGACCCCGGGCCTTGAATATGATCGAGATGTTGCCGGAGGCCGCATTGGCCATCAGCTTGGGAATGGTGAAGGCAGACACCTTGCTGGGGCCTTTCTCCATCAGGCGGCGGAATTGTTGCTCGATTTCGAGTAGCCCGCCGATGCCCGAGCCCATGATTACGCCGACCCGATCGGGGTCCTCGCGGTCCATGTCCAGGCCACTGTCCGCGTAGCAGTTCTTGGCGGCCCCAATCGCCATCTGAGCGAAGCGGTCGAGGCGTTTGACTTCGCGGCGGTCGATGTAGGCTTCCGGGTTGAATGCACTGCACTCACCCCCGAAGTGCACCGGATACTGGGAGGTGTCAAATGAGGTAATATCCCCGATCCCGCTCTCACCGCGCACCAGGCGGTCCCAGAACACCTCCACCTGATCGCCCAGCGAGGTCACGACGCCCAGCCCGGTGACTACCACTCTTCGCTCTGACACAGGAATCCCTTTGGTCTCGATCAGCCCTTGCTGGCCACGGTCAGGATGTAGTTGACAGCGTCACCCACGGTCTGGATCTTCTCGGCTTCCTCGTCCGGGATGCTCATGTCGAATTCATCCTCGAATTCCATGACCAGCTCGACGGTGTCCAGCGAATCCGCATTCAGATCGTTGACGAATGAGGTCTCCTTCTTGATCTCGGATTTGTCGACACCCATCTGCTCACTGACAATGCCAACCACTTTGTCGAACACTTCCTGTTCCGTTGCCACGTCGGTATCCTCCTGAGCCACAATTAGTTCTAACGCAAATCAGCGGCCGTCCAGGTGCCGCGCTACTATACTGACTCGCCACCGCCGATACAATACTGCCCTTCGAGAAGGCGGTTCCGCCGTCCCTGCCGGGCCGCTACATGTGCAGCCCGCCGTCTACCACCAGCACCTGACCGGTAATGTAGGCCGCGGCATCCGACGCCAGGAAGGTGGTCGCGGCGGCCACCTCGGCGGGTTCGCCGAAGCGCCCCAGTGGAATAAGCTGCTGAGCGCCTTCCTTGACGCGGTCGGCCAGCACGTCGGTCATCTCGGTGACCACGAACCCGGGGGCGATCGCGTTGCAGGTGATCTTCCGCTTGCCCAGTTCCTTCGCAACCGACTTGGTGAACCCGATGACGGCCGCCTTGCTGGCCGCATAGTTGGCCTGGCCGGCATTGCCCATCACGCCGCTGACGCTGGAGATGTTGATCATCCGACCCCACCGGGCCCGAACCATATGGCGGGCGGTCGCCCGGGTCATCCAGAAGGTCGCCCGCAGATTGGTGTCGAGCACGATGTCGAACTGCTCGTCGTCCATGCTCATCACCAGGCCGTCGCGGGTGATGCCGGCGTTGTTGACCAGGATGTCGATGCGGCCGTGCTGCTCGGCCGCGGCCTCGACCACGGCATCGATGGCCGCCCGGTCGGTGACGTCCAGCGTCGTCGGCAGAATGGTCCCGGCCCATTCCTGCTGGCGCGCCTGGTCGCGCACTTCGGCCAGCTTGTCCGCATGGCGGGCACAGGCATAAACCGTCGCCCCGTTGGCGGCAAAGTCCAGGCAGATGGCTCGTCCGATCCCTCGGCTACCGCCGGTGACGATTGCCACTTTGTCTTTCAGCAACATTTGCGCACCTTCCTGCCGGGTTCGCCCGGTCTTCAGCACGGGGGCTCCGTGCGCTCGGGCCATGAATGACGCGCCAGGGGACTAGGCGTCCAGAAACTGGCGCAACGCTGTTGCGCTGCTGATGTTGACGGCCTGCACGCCACGATCGATCTTGCGCAGCAGTCCGCTGAGCACCCGCCCGGGGCCGACCTCCACGAACCGTTCGATGCCCCGGCCGATCATGGCCTCAATACACTCCTGCCAGCGGACCGGGCTGAACACCTGGCGATACAGGGCATCGCGGATGTCCGCCGGATCGCCGTGCACCGCGGCGTCCACATTGGCGTAGACCGCCACCTGGGGCCGGCTGATCTCGATCGCATCCAGGTCGGCCTTGAGCCGGTCGGCCGCCGGCTTCATCAGGTCCGAGTGAAAGGCGCCGGCGACCTTCAGCGGCACGGCCTTGCCGCTCCCGCTGGACTCGATCTGCTGGACCGCCCGCCGGCAGGCCGCCGCTGCACCGGAGATTACGATCTGGCCGGGGCAGTTGTAATTCGCCGGGCCCAGCACCTGCCCGTCGGAGACCTCCCGGCACAGGGTCCGCACATCGGCCGCCGACAGGCCCAGGATCGACACCATCCCGCTGGAGACCGCGGTGGCGGCCTCCTGCATGTACAATCCGCGGCGTTGCACCAACCGCACGGCGTCCTCAAACGACATCGCGCCGGCGATGTGCAAGGCGGTATACTCGCCCAAGCTCAACCCGGCCGCGGCATCGAAGGGCTGGGTCCGCCCGGCGGTCAGCGCCGCCCACAGCGCCAGGCTGGTCACCAGGATCGCCGGCTGCTGGATGTCGGTGGCCTCCAGCCGCTCGGCCGGGCCCGAAAAGCAGATCTCCGCCAAGTCGAAGCCGAGGATCTCGCCGGCGTGGTGGAACATCCGGGCGGCCGCGTCACTGATCTCGACCAGGTCGCGGCCCATGCCGACCGCCTGCGATCCCTGGCCGGGGAAAATGATTGCGGTGCTGACCATATGCCGTCCTCGCATCGCCGCCTGGGGTCACAGCCGGATCAGGGCGCTGGCCCAGGTCAGCCCGGCTCCGAACGCCACCATCAGAACCAGGTCCCCTTCGACGACGCGCTTGTCCTTGCGGGCTTCGTCCAAGCAGATGCCGACCGAGGCCGAGGAGGTGTTGCCGTAGCGATCGATATTGATCATGACCTTCTCGGGAGGCAGTCCCAGACGATCCCGGGCGGACTCGATGATCCGCAAGTTGGATTGATGAGGGATGACCAGGGCCAGGTCGCCCGGCTGAACGCCGCTGGCAGCGAGCGCCTGGTCGATGACCTCGTGCATCTTCTGCACCGCAAACTTGTAGACCTCGCGACCCTTCATCCGCACAAACTGCAAACGCTCGTCCACGACCTTCTGGGACACCGGTTCGCTGCCGCCACCACCGGGAATCCAGATCAGGCGGGCCCCACCGCCGTCGGCCCCCAGGGCGCTGTACACCAGGCCCTGGCGATCGTTGTCGGTCGCCGCCAGGATGCCGGCGGCGGCGCCGTCCCCGAACAGCACACAACTGGTGCGGTCTTCCATGTCCATGATCGAAGACATGTGTTCGGCACCGATGACCAAGGCGTTGCGGAACGCCCCGCTCTTGATCATGTTGGCCGCGATGACCATGCCGTACAGGTAGCCGCAGCAGGCCGCCGAAATATCGAACGCCGGAATCCCCGGCACGCCGAGGATGTCCTGCAGCAGGCAGGCGGTGGCCGGCAGCCGCAGGTGCGGGCTGATGGTCGCAAAAATGATCACGTCCAACTCGGAGGGGGCCATCCCGGCTTCGTCAAGGGCCTGGCGGGCCGCCTCCAGCCCCAAGGTCAAGGTGGTTTCACCCGCGGCGGCGATGTAGCGCTGCCGGATGCCGGTCCGGGCCCGGATCCACTCGTCGGACGTGTCCAAGATCTTGGCGTAGTCGTCGTTGGTCACCACCCGGGAAGGCGTACCGCGCCCGGTACCACGCAGGGTAATCCCCATCAGCGAGTGCATCAACCGGCGTTCCCTTCCGCGGAGAAGCGGCTCGCCAAGAGGTCGTTCAGCTTGTGAACCACAAAGCTGCGGGCGAAACGGATGGCATTGCGGATGGCCCGGGCATCGCTGCTGCCGTGGCAGATGGTGGCCGCACCACGGACGCCCAGCAGTGGGGCGCCGCCGTATTCGGTGTAGTCGTGCCGCTTCCAGACCTCCTTGACCACGGTGTCGAAGGTGTGTTTCAGGGCCGGTTCGGCCTGCACGATTTCCTTGCCCACGGTGGCGAAAATGCCTTTGGACAAGCTCTCGAACAGCTTCAGGATGATGTTGCCGACGAACCCGTCGCACACGGCCACGTCGCAGGCCCCCTCAAAGAGGTCGCGGCCCTCGATGTTGCCGATGAAGTCGATGGACGGATCGGCGGTCAGCAGTTCGTTGGCCCGCTGGATGACGTCGGTGCCCTTGGCACTCTCCTCGCCGACCGACAACAATCCCACCCGCTGCCGCTCCAGACCCACGACCTGCTTGCCGTACAACTGGCCCATGATGGCATATTGATGCAGGTGGTGATGCTTGGGCTGAATGTTGGCGCCCACGTCGCACAGCACGAACGGACCGTAGAACGAGGGGATGGTCACGGCGATCCCGGCACGGGCCACGCCGCGCAGGGTCCGCATCCGCAACTGGCAAGCGGCGGCACAGGCCCCGGTGTTGCCGGCGCTGATCACCGCATCGGCCGCCCCGCCGGCCGCCAACTCCACCATCCGCACCATCGAAGAGTCCTTCTTTTGGCGCAGGGCGTCCAGCGGGCTCTCACCCATCTCGATCACCTGGGTGGTGTGCACGATGGTGACGCGATCCGGGTAACCGCCGCACTGCTCGAGGTGCCGCCGGATGGATGGCTCATCGCCGACCAGCACAATCTCCACATCATCGTGCAGGCGCAGGGCTTCAACGGCACCGCCCACCACACTACCCGGAGCATGGTCCCCGCCCATGGCATCCAATGCGATCCGCATCAGGAAGTGACTCCGTGTGATGAATCAGGACTCGTCGGATTTCTGCCGGAGCTGGACTTTGGCGTTGACGAAGCCGCAGTTCTGGCATGCGGCGTGCGGCAGTTTGGCCCGCCCGCACATAGGACAGGCAATCGAATGTGCCGGTCGCAATGCATGATGCGCTCGGCGTGATCGGGTCCGCGTCTTCGACATTTTCTTGACCGGTAACATAACGGCCCCACATGCCTTTCAGCGGGCGCAGGTTCGCCAGGAAGCGCTTCCAACGCGACCCCGTGCCCCGGCCAACGACCCCACCGCGGAGGGTCCACCGCGGACCCAGACCCCGAAATGCGGGCCAAAACATAAACCCAACAGAATAGGTGGGTTCTCAGCAGCCGTCAAGCGGGCGGAGGCGGGTCGAGCCGCCGGCGGATCCACGCACGCGCTTCTTGCAGTGCCTGAGGCAAGCCTTGGGGGTTCTTGCCGCCGGCCTGGGCCAGTTGCGGCTTCCCGCCACCCCCGCCGCCCACCGCCGGAGCAACCGCTTGGATCAAGTCACCGGCGCGCAGCCCCCGGGCCACCAAGTCGTCGGTCATCGCCGCAAACAGCAGGACCTTGGACTCGGCGGCACAACCGAGCATGATCGCGGCACTGCCCGCCTCGCGGCGCAGGTAATCCAAGGCCTCGCGAACCTGCTCCGGACCGGCGGCCGGGACCTCCCCGACGATGACTCGGGTGCCGCCGCAGTCCTCGGCTGCGGCCAACAGGGCCGCGGCGGCACTGCGCACGTCGCGACCGCCGGCTTGCGCCTGGGCTTTGTCGAACCGCCGGGCCCGGGCTTGCAACTCCGCCAGCCGCTCGCGAACCGCCATGCGAACCAGGTAGCTGCACTCCGAAGTCGCCACCCGGCGGGTCAACTCGGGCAGTTGGGTGGCCAGGGTGTCGTCCGGAAGATCGGCCAATGCCGTACACGCCTGCAGCAGTTCGGCGTCGGTCCGGGCACAGGCCTCGGCCCGCTCACCGGTGACCGCGGTCAGCCGGCGGATGCCCTTGGCGACACCGGTCTCCTCTACGATCCGAAACCCAGCGGCCTCGGCGCTGCGACCCAGGTGAGTGCCGCCGCAAAACTCCACCGAGAAGTCCAGCCAGGTGGCGTTGTCAGGATCCCGGCGGAGGGCGTCGATGGGCGCGCCCACGGATACCACCCGCACCGGATCGGGATATTTCTCACCAAAGACGGCACGCACCGACCGCATGCGCTTGGCTTCGGCGAGCGGCACCCAATCGATGTATACGGGCTGGTCGCCGCTGATCTGGTCGCACACCCGGCGCTCGATCTCCTGCAGCTCGGCCACCGTGACCGGCTTGGGGTGCGAGAAGTCAAAGCGGGTCTTGTCGGCATCCACCAGCGAGCCCTTCTGCTCGACGTGATCACCCAGCACCCGGCGCAGCGCCCAATTGAGCATGTGGGTGGCGGTGTGGTTCTTCATGATCGCCCGCCGAGACCCATCGACCTCCAGGGTGCACTCCTGGCCGGCGCGCACCTCGCCTTCGACCACCCGACCCCGATGGATGATGTGGTGGCCGTGCCGCTGGACGGCATCGATCTCCACGGTGCCGCTGGCGGTCCGCAGCCGGCCGGTGTCGGACACCTGGCCGCCCTGCTCGGCGTAGAAGCAGGTGCGGGCGGTGGTCAGCAGCACGCGGTCGGTGCCCTCCGCCAGAACACAGGCGCCGATGGTCGACGAACACGTCAAGGCCGGATCGTACTTGGGGGCGTCGTCACACGGTCCGGCCTGTTCCAACTGTGCCGGGTCCAGGGCCGCCGACCATTCCCCGGCCGAGCCGGCCGCCCCGCGGGCACGCTCCCGAGCCTCGTCCATCAAGCGTTCGTACTCACCCAGGTCGACCTTGAGATCGCGCTCCTCGGCCATCAGCATGGTCAGATCGATCGCAAAACCGTAGGTGTCGTGCAGGCGAAAGGCCGACTCCCCGCTGATCTTGCCGCGGCCGTGGGTGGACGCATGAACGGCGGCATCTTCGAACAATCGGATGCCGCGCTCGTAGGTCTTCCCGAAGGAATCCTCCTCGTCGCGAATGATGTCGATGACCTGGTTCGGGTTGCGACCCAACTCAGGGAAGGCCTCGCCCATGTGATCCACCAGGCCCGGAACCAGGCGGTGCAGAAACGGCCGGGTGGTTCCCAGGTATTGCCGGCCGTAGCGCACGGCCCGCCGCAAGATGCGCCGCAGCACGTAGCCACGACCCTCGTTGCCGAGGGTGGCCCGATCGCTGATGGCAAACACCAGGCAGCGGAGGTGGTCGGCAATCACCCGATACGCCACGTCGACCAGGATCCGGGCGTCGGGACGGCCGCCGCTCTCCAGCCGGCCGGAATACGCCGGCGCTCCGGTCACCGCCCGAATGTCTTCGAAGATGGGCTGGAAGATGTCGGTGTCGTAATTGCTGGTCCGTCCTTGCAGGATGGCGGTGATCCGCTCGAAGCCCATCCCGGTGTCGACGTGGCGGTCCGGCAGCGGGCGCAGCATCCCGGACGCATCGCGATTGAACTGGATGAACACCAGGTTCCAGATCTCGATGACCCGCGGATCGCCGGCGTTGACCAGGGCCCGCCCCGACCCGTCGGCGGTCAGGTCGACGTGGATCTCGCTGCATGGACCGCACGGCCCGGTGTCGCCCATCTCCCAGAAATTGTCCTTCTTGCCGCAGGTGTGGATCTGCCGCGGGTCGATGTCGGTGACCTGTCGCCACCGGGCGGCGGCCTCGGTGTCGGGCTCCAGACCCTGGTCGGGGTCGCCCCCGAACACGGTGGCGTGCAGCCGCGACTTGTCCAGCTTCCAGCGCTCCGTGAGCAACTCCCAGGCCCAGGCGATGGCCTGTTCCTTGAAGTAGTCGCCGAAGGACCAGTTGCCCAACATCTCGAAGAAGGTATGGTGATAGGTGTCGTGGCCGACGTCGTCCAGGTCGTTGTGCTTGCCGCCCGCCCGGATGCACTTCTGGGTGTTGACCGCCCGGACGTAATCCCGCCGGCCGGTCCCTAGAAAGACGTCCTTGAACTGGTTCATACCGGCGTTGGTAAAAAGCAGCGTGGGATCGTTGTACGGCACCACCGGCGCCGAGGGCACAAAGGCATGGTCCTTCTCGCGAAAGAAGTCGATGAACTGGCGACGGACCTCAGACGAATTCATGGAGCACCCGGGCCGGCGATCGTGCAGCAGGTCCGCGACCTGCCGGCCCGCACACGACGGGCTCGCCGCAGTATAACGGACCCGCCGCACCTTTGTCAGGAACCCCGGGCAACCCAGCACCACCGCCTGCGAGCGATCTCCGACTTGTCGTTGCACCCGGCTGCGGCTGAGTTGGGGTGGCTGGGCGGTTGACCTGGGTGGCGTGCGCCGGAGGTGACGGCACGCGGGCGGCTCCATCCCGGTGCGCCGTCCATCGACCCACCGGCACCGCCGGTGATTCAATCGCCGGCGCCGGCCAAACGGCGGTCGTCGCGCTGCCCGATGGTGGCGTTGACCACCAATTGACGATCACGACGCTGCACCACCAGCGGCACCTGCTCACCGACCGGGCTGGATCCCACCAGCCGAATCAGGTGATCGACATCACGGATCGACTCGGAGGCGAACTTCAGAATCAGATCGTCGGGTCGGATGCCGGCCTGCTCCGCCGGCGTCTGGGCGTCCACCCGGGTGACCACCACGCCGAAGGGATCCTGTACGCCGTAGCGGCGGCGGGTGCGGTCGTCCGGATCTCTGATTTTGACCCCCAGAAACCCGTACTGCACCGTCTGACCGAGCGACAGGGTCGTGATGATGCGCTTGGTCCGGGCGCTCAGCGGAATGGCATAGCCCAGACCTTCGGCCGACCCGCCGCGGGTCTCGATGGCGGTATTGATGCCGATCAGCCGACCGTGGATGTCGAACAACGGCCCGCCGCTGTTCCCGGGTTTGATGTCGGCGGTGGTCTGGATCAGGTTGCCATAGTATTTGCGTCCGCCGTCCTCCAGGCCGTGGAGACTCTTGCCCAAGGCACTGACGATCCCATAAGACAGGCTCAGGTTACCGTCCTTCCCGGTGCCGAAGGGGTTGCCCATGGCCAAGGCAAACTGACCGACGCTGGTCTGGGCGAGGTCGCCCATGACGACAGGCGCCAGGTTGGCGGCGGCAATCCGCAGGACCGCCAGGTCGCTGCGTTCGTCGCGGGCTACAACGACGGCCTCGTAACGGCGGCCGGTGTTCAAGGTCACCACCACCCGATCGGCGAAGCGGACCACATGGTCATTGGTCAGAATCAGCCCGTCGCGATCCAGGACCACGCCGCTGCCGACCATCGGCACACCGTCCTGGCCTTGGGAAGGGTCGCCGTCCTGCTCGGTTTCGAGCGCCACCACCGACGGACTGACCTGGCGGGCCAGCTTGATGAACGCGTTCTCGATGGCCTCAAGGTCGGCCACGCCGGTCTCGCCGTGCAAGGTGGCCAGTGGCGTCAGACCGGCCATACACCAAACGGCGACGACTGCAGCGGTCAGTGCGCTTCTTGTCCCCATGAATGCTTCTCCGTCCGAATTGACTCTGCTCAAGTCCGCGGACCCGCGGTCGCCGCCGGAAGCCTGTGATTCGGATTATATCCGCCCGGCAGGGCCCGACTCCACCCTCTACCCCAGAACCTTGCCGAAAATCGGGGCGGTGTCAAGCCGTGGCAGTCCGACCGAAATATTTGGGCCGGGACACCCGAAAATTAAGTGACACCGATTCTTCAACCAGGAGGTACCGCCCATGGAGTCACCCCGACCCTCACAACTACGGACGTTCTGGCGGCAATGGCTGCAGCCAGTGGCAATGACAGCGGTGGTTCTGTTCTCGGTGCGGAGTTCGTTGGCAGACTGGTATGTGGTTCCAACCGGCTCGATGAAGCCCACCATCGTGGAGGGCGACCGCATCTGGACCAACAAGATGGCCTACGACTTGCGGATGCCGTTCGTCGGCTGGCGCCTGGTGCACCGGGCCGACCCGCGACCGGCGGAAATCGTGGTGTTTACGGCACCCAACGGGACTCGGATGGTCAAGCGGGTCATCGGCATCCCCGGCGACACCGTGGAGCTGCGACGCAACCGCGTGCTGGTCAACGGCCGGGCTCTGGCCTACGGCCCGGCCGACGCCGACATTCTGGCTGGTCTGGACCCGCCGGCCGGGCGGCAGCACCACTTGGCGATGGAGACTCTGGGCGGCCGCTGGCACGCCCTGATGGTCACCCCCGGCATTGCCGCCCCGCGAGACTACGGGCCGGTCGTCGTCCCGCCCGACCATTATTTCGTCATGGGCGACAATCGCGACGGCAGCGTCGATTCCAGGTCGTTCGGCTTCGTTCCCCGGGCGGACATCATCGGACGAACCTCGCGGGTGGTGCTGTCGCTGGACGCGGCACGTTACTTCCGGCCGCGCTTTGAACGGACCCTTCGGGAACTGCCGTGACCGCGAGCCCCACGAGGTCGCTGCAATTGGCGCTCGCCGCAGCACTGTGGCTGCGGCCGGTCTGGGCATGCCAGCCCTGGGTGTCGGCCGGCATCCAAGCTCAGTGCAAAAAGCGCCGGCCCCCCAAGAAGCCGATCGGATGATCCGTGCGGCCCTCGATGGCCAGGTCGGTCAGGGCCGCCCCCACCAGCGGCGCGAACTTGAAGCCATGGCCGCTGAAACCGGCCGCAAAGTGCACGTTGGCATGGTGCGGGTGGCGATCGATGATGAAGTGCTCGTCAGGGGTCATGGTGTACAGGCACACGGCATGCTCGCGCAGCACCCCGGTCCAGTCGGTCAGGTGGCCGGCGGCAAAGGTTTCGAACGGGCGGCGATCGGGATCATGCAGCCTGCGATCAACGGCCGCGGGATCACCCACGACGGCGCCCCCGCTGTGCTCACCGACCTTCATGCCGCGGCGGTCGAACACAGGGAACCCATAGAAAAAGCCCTGCGGCAGGTCGTACGCAAACATCGGACAGCCCCCATCGGCGTGGTAGGCAGCGCCGACCTCGTACCACAACAGCACTTTGCGGCGCACCACCAGGGGCAGGGCGAGATCTTCGAGGAGCGCGACGTTCCACGCGCCGCCGCAGATCACCAGCCCGGCGGCGTGGTAGCGCTCGCTGGCGGTGTGCACGGTGATCCCTTGAGCGTCGGCCTCCCACCGTTTGACCGATTGACCCTCGAGCACCCCGGCACCACAGCGCTTCGCCAGAGTCACATGGGCCGACACGGCCGCCTCCACCTGCAGGCAGCCGGCCCGCGAATCGAGCATCGCCAGCAGTCCAGGTCCGCCGGCAAAGCCGGAAAGCCCGGCCGCGCCGGATCGCAGATCCACGTCGTGCAGCGGAAAGCCGTGGACTGCGGCTGCCCGGCGAACGCCCTGAACCAGCGGCCCGCCGGCCGCACCCACCAGCAACAGCCCGGTGCGGCGCACCAGCGGCGTGCCGGTGTCTGCCTCCAAGGCCCGCCAGGCATCGTACGACCAGCGTACCAGGGGCACGTAATCGGGATGCTCGAAGTACGATTCACGAATGATCCGAGTTTGCCCGTGCGAACTGCCACGATCGTGGCCGATGGCGAATTGCTCGATGCCCAGCGCCCGCCGGCCGCGCCGGGCCAGGTGGTAGAGCACCGCACTGCCCATCCCGCCGATACCGATCACGATGACGTCATAGGATCGCATCGCAGCCCACCCTCGCAAGGGGTCGGTCCGCTCAAGCCAGAAACTTCCAGCCGCATTCCGGACAGCGGCCAGTGGTATTGGCGGTCAGGCTGTAGCCGCAGTCGCGGCACTCGGTGGGCGCGCCCCAATACCATACCACCACAATGCCGTCGCCCTGATCACAGGAATGGGAGATCGAGATTAGCCGCTCGGGCCCGATCTCCGTGGCGAAGTCGCTGGCCTGATTGAACAACGCTTCCCAGGTCTTGAAGGTCGCTCGAAAGACTTTTCGCTCGACACGCATCGCTGCTCCCCCGGACCCGTCCGGTCCCCATCCGACCCCGCAAACGTGAACCCTGCCGCCCGCAACAACCGCGGGCGGTGGCACCCGCTTCGAATTGCGACGGAACCACGCTTCAGTTTTCCCGGGGCGTCATTATACTGGATGCCCATGGAAAACGATGCCCCCGCACGACCGCTGAACTTCATCGAGGAGATCATCGAGCAGGACAACCGCACCGGCCGGTGGGATCGGCGGGTGCATACCCGCTTTCCGCCGGAACCCAACGGCTACCTGCACATCGGACACGCCAAGAGCATCTGCCTGAATTTCGGACTGGCCGAGCGGTACCGCGGGAAGTGCAATCTGCGCTTCGACGACACCAACCCGGTCAAGGAAGAGCAGGAGTACATCGACTCAATCATCGAGGACGTCCGCTGGCTGGGCTTCGACTGGGAGGATCGCCTGCGCTACGCCTCGGATTACTTCGCCCAGATGTACGACCACGCGGTGACCTTGATTCGCGACGGCCGGGCCTACGTCGACGACCTGACCCCCGAGCAAATCCGGGAGTACCGCGGCACCCTTACCGCCCCGGGCCGGAACAGCCCCTGGCGCGAGCGCCCCGTGGACGAGAGCCTGGACCTCTTCGAGCGCATGCGGGCCGGTGAGTTCGCCGACGGCACCCGCACCTTGCGGGCCAAGATCGACATGGCGTCGCCCAACCTGAACCTCCGCGACCCGATCATGTACCGCATCCTGCATGCCGCCCATCCGCGCACCGGAACCGCGTGGTGCATCTACCCGATGTACGATTGGGCCCACGGCCTGGAAGATTCCATCGAGGGCATCACCCACTCCATCTGCACCCTGGAATTCGAGAACCATCGGCCGCTGTACGACTGGTTTCTAAGCGCCTTGAAGGTCTATCATCCCCAACAGATCGAATTCGCCCGGTTGAACCTGAGCTACACCGTCATGAGCAAGCGCAAGCTGCTCGAACTGGTCCGCGAACGCCACGTCCGCGGCTGGGATGATCCGCGGATGCCCACCCTTTCCGGGTTGCGCCGGCGGGGCTATTCGCCCGAAGCCATCCGCGAGTTCTGCCGGCGGGTGGGCGTCGCCCGGGTCAACGGCGTCAGCGACATCGCCCTGTTGGAACACTGCCTGCGCGACCACCTCAACGCCGTGGCCCCCCGGGCCCTGGCCGTGCTGCGGCCCCTCCAGGTGGTCATCGAGAACTACCCCGAGGACCAGGTCGAACACATGGAAGCCGTGAACAATCCCGAAGACCCCGCGGCCGGCACCCGCACCGTGCCCTTCTCCAAGACGCTGTACATTGAACAGACCGACTTCATGGAAGACCCGCCGGGCAAGTTCTTTCGGCTGGCCCCGGGGCGCGAGGTCCGCCTGCGATATGCCTACTTTGTGACGTGCACCCAGGTCGTCAAGAACACCGACGGAACCGTCCGGCAGTTGCGCTGCACCTACGACCCCACGACCCGTGGCGGCCACTCGCCACCCGACGGCCGGAAGGTCAAGGGAACCATTCACTGGGTCAGCGCCGATCACGCGATCGACGCCGAGGTCCGGCTGTACGACCACCTGTTCACCCGCGCCGATCCCGATGACGGCGATCATCGCGATCACCTCAATCCCAGGTCCCTCGAGGTGCTCAGCGGCTGCAAAGCCGAACCCGCCCTGACCGCTGCGGTCCCCGGCGACCGCTACCAGTTCGAACGCACCGGCTACTTCTGTGCCGATCCCGACGGCACCGCGCAGAAGCCGGTCTTCAACCGAACCGTCACCCTCAAGGACGCCTGGGCCCGGATGCAACACCAACCGGGCAACTGAGCTGAGCGCGGCAGCCCCCCCGAATTCCAGAATGCACCGTCGCACGATGGGCGTCGACGAAATTAGCGGCAGATTGGGCGCCCACAGGCTGAGATTACGATCGAGACAAACGGATCAGCGGTCCTGACAACCCGTCGCGATGCACCGATTCGCTGCCGTCCGGCCAGCGCACCCGGACCTCTTGTGGTGCGTCATCGGCAGCCATGCCGAAGAACAGCACCGGAGCCGACTGCGAGAGGTACCCGGAACCGCCGTAGATCTCGGCGGTTTGCGGCGGACCCTTGGCGGTGATCAGCGTGACCCGAGCACCGATGCCCGCCGCATTGCCGGCCGGACCCATCAGGCGGACGCTGATCATCTTGCCCCCGCCGCCGGCGAGATTTCGAAACACGGGCAGGATCGACCCGTTGGTGCTCATGACCAGGTCGCACCAGCCGTCGTCGTCCAGGTCGCAGGTGGTCAGCGCCTTGCAATCGGCTCGGACGCTCAAGCCGGTCTCCCGACCGGGCAGCCCGACAAAGCCGCCGTCGCCGGTACCTCGGAGCCATTGGGTGATGCCGCCGTCCATGCGCCCGGTGAGGACCTGGGGCGCATAGAGATTCTGGGCCAGACAGAGGTCGGCGTGGCCGTCGCCGTCCATGTCGGAGAGCACCACCCCGAACGCCGGGGCCGCTTGGGTGACGCGCGGCAGGGGCACCATCGTAAAGCGGGCCCGGCCGTCATTGATCAACACCACGTGATCGAGACGGGTGGCCGCGAACCGCTGAGCGGCGGCCAGCTTCTCGGGTGAGTAGATCTCGCCCAACGTCGCCTTGCCGAAGGCCGCGAAGGTCGGAAACTTCTCACGGATGAACGGCATGGCTTCCGAGCTGCAACTCAGACCGCGGACTGGAAACAGGTTGCCGGCCTCATGTTCGGCCTCAACCAGATCGGCTTTGCCGTCGCCGTCGAAGTCGCCATAGTACAGCAGCGCCGGCTGCTCGCGACTGGCGGAGTACCTGGTGTTCAGACCGCAGTTGGTAGCCACGTAATCGATGTCCCCGTCGTGATCCAGATCGGCGGCGGCGATGCCGTTCCACCAGCCGGTGTCCGCCGACAGGTTGGCCTCCGCCGTGAACTCCATCAACCTGCCCTGGTGGTTGCGGAACACGGTCAGTGGTCCCCACTCCAACGCGATCAGCAGATCCAGCCAGCCGTCCCCGTCGGCGTCGGACCACACCGCGGCGGTGACCAGGCCGATCCGCTCCAGCCCCCCAGCCAGTGCCCCGCTGACGTCGCTGAACTTCCCGGCGTCGTTGCGCAGCAGTCGGCTGCGCGCGGCCCGTGGATACTGACCGGGCATCGAGCGGCCGCCGACGAACAGATCCATGTCGCCGTCGCGGTCAAAATCGGCGCCGGCGACCACGCCGCCGCTGTCGCGGACTTCGGGCACGGCTCCGCCGGCCCGCTGCAGTGAACCGCGGCCGTCGTTGAGATACAGGCGATCCTGCAGCAGGGCATCCTCCGGCTCACACTCCACGCCGCCGCTGATCACATACAGATCCTGATCGCCGTCGCCCTCGGCGTCGAACCACAGGGCACCCATGTCCTCGTGGGCGACATCGGCCTCGAAGGCGGCGACCGGGGCCGCCTCGAAGCCATCCGCGGTCCGCAGGTACAACCCGCCGGCCTGGCCGCTGCCGCCGCCGATGAACAGATCGTCCTGACCGTCGCCGTTGGCATCGCCCCAGGCCAGCCCCGGGCCCAGTTGGCTGAGGCGGTACGGCAGCAGAGGCTGGCGTGCGAAATCGTCGAAGGGTTGGTCGCGATGCACGAAGCGCAGGCCCGACCGCGACGTATGCACCTTGAAGCGCGGCTGCGGTTCGGCCGGCACCGGCGTCGCCGGCGCTTCAGTGTGCTCGGTCACAGTCACCCACTGGTCGGCTGCAAGATTGTGAAACGTCTGGCGGCGGCCGGAAGGCCAGTCGACCACCAGCGAGTCGACCCGGGTCGCCGAGCCCAGGCCGAAGTGCACCAGCGGTTCATCGGCCGACATGTACCCCCGAGCCAGCGTCAACTGCCGAATCTGCGGGCCGGCCGCGGTGTGCACCGTGACCCGGGCACCCACGCCGTCGCGGTTGCCGTCCGCTCCGCGAAGCTGCACCAGCAATCCATGGCCCGCCGCGACGTCGTTGCGGTAAATGCCCAGCGGTTCGTTCAGGTTGTTGACCACCACGTCCAGATCGCCGTCGCGATCCAGGTCGGCGAGGGCGGCGCCGTGGCTGACGCCCCTGTGGTTCAGCCCCCAGGCGGCCCCGACGCTGTCGAATTGCAGGTTGCCGAGGTTGCGAAAAGCCAGGTTCTCCTCGGGCAGCGGTGGCATTTCGCTGAGCAGGGTCCGGGCGGCCTCCGGCTGGTCCTGGGCCAGGAGGTCTTCATAACGCTGCGACCAGTCGGCGTCGTTGACGTTGCGGATCATGCCGGTGGTGAACAGCACATCGGCGCGACCGTCGTTGTCCAGGTCTCCGAACCGCACCGCCCAGGACCAGTCGGTGCTGTCCATGCCGGTCAGGTGGGCGATCTCCATGAACCGCGGCGTCCCGGTGTTGAGGTACAGGGCGTTTCGCCTGTACTGCGGTGGGTTGGCGTGCTCCAGAAACCACTTGGCCTTGCCGGTTTCCTCCTGGGTGGTCATCCGCCGGAAGTGCGTGGTGCTGGACCGGTCGGCAACCAGAAAATCAAACCAGCCGTCGTTGTCGATGTCGGCAAAGTCGGCCCCCATGGAGAACCACGGCGTGTGCGGCACCGCCTTGTACGACACGTCCTTGAAGGTACCGTCGCCCTGATTGTGATAAAAGCGGTCCGGCGTCTTCATGTCGTTGGCGACATACAGGTCCAGCCAGCCGTCGTGGTCATAGTCCCACCAGGTCGCCGACAGCCCCATGTCGTAGCCGGAGATGCCGGCGAAGGCGCTGATGTCGCTGAAGCGGCCGTCCCCGTCGTTCTGCAGCAGGAGGTCGCGCTGCCCGGCCTCGGTCAACGACCCGTTGAGGATGAAATACTGGTCGAGAAAATCGGGATGGACCGTCATACGACCGTTGACCATGCGCAGCTTGACTTGCGGTTTTTCTTCGGCCACCGAGTACAGCCGGTTGGTCAGCAGATAGAGATCCAGGTCGCCGTCGCGGTCGTAATCGGCAAAGGCGGCCATGGTGCTGGCCCCATTGTGATCCACGCCGAAGCGCTGGGCCGATTCCTCGAAGGTGCCGTCGCCCCGATTGATGTACAGCCGGTTCGGGGCCGCCAGGTTGCAGACATACAGGTCCAGGTCGCCGTCGTTGTCGATGTCCACAAAGCTGGCGCCGGTGCCCCAGGACTGCGTGTCGGTGATTCCGGCGGCGGCGGTGACCTCCTCGAACCGAAGGTCGGCGACCTGGCGATACAGCCGATCGGGTCCGTCCTGGCAGACCAGAAACAAGTCCGGCCGGCCGTCGCCGTCGTAATCACCGATGCACAGTCCGGCGCCGTTATACAGGTAACGGCGAATGTTCTGTTCCTGGAGAACGTTGCTGAACACCACGCCGGTCTGGGCTGGGCTCAATCGGACGAAACCGCCCCCGGCGGATCCGCGGGCGGCCAAGGCCCGGGTCTGGATTGCAGTCGCCGCCGCCCCATCTTCGGCCCGACCCTGGGCGGCCGGCGCCAGGCCCGCGACCAGCACGCCGATCGCCAATCGCCTGGTGGTCATGGCCTGGATCACGCGGATGCCGGTCATCGTTGTTGCCCCTCTCAAAGAACCACGGATACTGATGGATCAAGTGCGTGATCGACCGCTATTGGCAGTGGGTGCCATTCTAGCGAAGCCCCTGCAATTGCCAAAGCCCCCGCCGCTGCGGCACACGCCGGCAGTCACGGTCGCTCGACGCGGCGGTCCAAGGTGTGTTGGATGCGGTTCAGTGTGCGCTCGCGGCCCATCAGCAACAGGGTGTCGATGATCTGTGGGCTCACCGTCGTGCCGCTCAGGGCCACGCGCAGCGGTTGAGCGACCTTTCCGAAGCCCACGCCCCAATCCTCGGTCTTGGCCTGGAGCAATGCTTCGAGGGTCTCCGCGTTCCACTGCGGCAGGTGCTGCAGGGCCTCGAGCAGTCGGGTGAGCACGTGGTATCCGGCGCCGTCGTCCCTGACCAGCACCTTCTCGACGGCGGTGGGCTGGTACTCAATGGCACCGTCGGACTCGAACAGGAATCCGGCCTTGGCGATCACGTCGCTGAAGGTTCGAAATCCGGCGCAGGCCGCCAACACCCGGTCCAACGTCTCGTCGTCCGCACGGTCCATCGGACTGGCCCGCAAGGCCAGCAAGTCACGCAAGCCGCCACGCAAGCGGGCTGCCGGCAACCGGGCGGCCCAGTGGGTGTTAAACGCCAGCAGCTTCTCGCGATCGAAACGGGCGCTGGTCTTGCCGATGCGACTCAGGTCGAAACACTCGGTCAGCTCGGCAAGGTCCATGAACTCACGGTCGTCGCCGGGTGACCAGCCCAGCAGGGCAATGAAATTCAGCAACGCCTCGGGCAGGTAACCGGCCTGCCGGAAGTCATGGACCTCGATTTCCGGTGGGACCTCGTCCTTGGCCAGGGCGCGCTCCTTGTCCCGCTTGCTCATTTTGGAGCCGGCGATGTTCAAGATGATCGGTACGTGGGCGTATGCCGGCGGCGCAAACCCCAAGGCCTGCTGCAAGGCGATGTGCTTGGGGGTGTTGCTCAAGTGCTCCGACCCGCGGATCACATGGGTGATGTTCATGGCCGCGTCATCGACGACGCAAGCGAAATGATAGGTCGGGAACCCGTCGGCCTTGAGGATCACGAAGTCCTCCAACTCGTCGCGGCGCAACCGGACGTCGCCGAGGACCTCATCGTGGACGGTGATGTCATGATCGGGCATCTTGAACCGCACGGTCACCGGCTGGCCTTGGTCCCGGCGGCGACCGGCCTCGGCCTCGCCGGGCAGCACCGCGGGCCGAGGGTAGCGGAAGGTCTCCTTGCGCTCCCGGGCCGCGGTCCGCATGGCGGCCAATTCGTCGGCCGTATCAAATGTATAGTAGGCCTGGCCGCGGTCCAGCAACTGGCGGCAGTATTGCTCGTAGGTGCCCAGCCGCTGGCTCTGGAAGTACGGCCCGCAGGGTCCCTCGACCTGCGGTCCTTCATCCCAATTCAAGCCCAGCCAGCGCAGATCATCGAGGATCTTCGGCAGCGAGTCGTGCACGTGGCGCGACTGATCGGTATCCTCGATGCGCAGCACAAACACGCCGCCCTCCCGCCGGGCCAGCAGCCAGTTGAACAGGGCCGTGCGGGCCCCACCGATGTGCAGGTACCCGGTCGGTGACGGGGCAAAACGAACCCGAACCTGTGCAGCACTCACGACCATGCTCCTTGCCAAACACCCGGCCGTCCGAATTCAGCCGGCGTCGCGGCGCGCTGAGGGCTCCATTCATCATGGCGGGGAGGGTCCGTCGGACCGTTCTCGCCTCGAGACACCCGACACCCAATGATGGGCGCACCTCAGCCCGTCTGTTCCTGGTCGGTCTCGGCGGCAATGTCCTCGGTGTCTTCGTCGTCATCATCGGGTGTGGACCGACCGCCGACGATCGCGCGAAACGCGACCACCGCCGGGCCGCTGAGGGCATAACCGACCACCACCAGGGTCAGCCCGGCCTCCGGGTAGGCCACCACCGCCGCCAGCACCAGCAGGAACTTGACGATGCCGGCAAACGAGCGCTGCCCGCGGAGGTAGCGGTTGGCCAGGTGCACGTACGGGAAGCGACTGACCATCAACAGCCCGGTGATCAGGGCCAGCACCGGCAACGACCACAACACGATTTCGCTGAACACACCGCCCTGCTCGGCCACCGCCTTGGCGCCTGACTTCACCTGGATATTGTAGAAGTACACATGGTCGTGCAGGATGACCAGCGCGACCAGCGCCGCCGCCGCGCCCGGACTGGGCAATCCGCGAAAACTCATGTGCGACTGCGCATCCGGCGTGGCCTCGACGTTAAACCGCGCCAGGCGCAACGCCGTGCAGGCCACATAGGCCGCAACCATGATCCACGCCACCCGGCCCACCCAATGGGCGCTGAACGGCGCGAAGACCAACGGCTCGGGACCGTGGGTCTGGCGGGTGAGCAGGGCGATGACGATCAGCGCCGGGGCCACCCCGAAGCTGACCACGTCGGCCAGGGAGTCCAACTGGGCTCCAAAGTCGGTGGTGCTGCGGGTCAGACGCGCCAGTCGACCGTCCAAGGCGTCAAGAACCATCGCGACGAAAATGAGGTAGGCGGCCATCACCACGTGGGTGGGCAGCAGCCGCTCGACCAGTGGGCTGGTTCGCTCGATGATCTCGAACGGCACGCTGCTGTCACCGGCCAGCCACATGGCCCGCAGGCACAGGTGAATGGCCCCGAAGCCGCACAGCAGATTGCCGAGTGTGCACAACGTCGGCAGGGTCTGCACGTACCGCAACCGCCGCTTGCGTCGGCGGGCGTCGCCCGGGGTGTGCAATCGTGGAATCATCAGGAATCTCCGGGGAGTGCAGGCGCCTGGCTGGGCCGCATCCGGGCCAACTCGGTCACTCCTGCCCGTACCTGGGCGCCGGTCTGCACCTGCACGATCAATCCGTCCTGCTTGGGCACCAGCACTTCGGTGCCCGATCCAAACTTGATCATCCCGAAGCGGTCCCCGCTGTTCAGGACGTCGCCGACCTGGACCCGGCAGACGATGGTCCGAGCAATGAGGCCGGAAATCTGCCGCACCACGATGGGACCGCCCCACAGCGGGTCAGGTCGCAATACTATTGTATTCGACTCATTCACCTCGGCGGAACGGGCATTCATGGCGTTGAGGAACTTGCCGGGCGTGAACTCAATGGAACCGACCGAAGCGGCGCATGGCATTCGGTTGACATGCACATTGAAGATACTCAGGAAAATCCGGATGCGGAAGCAGGGGCCTGCGATGTGTCGGTGCTCCGGCAGCTCGCAGACCTCGGTCACGGTGCCGTCGGCCGGCGCGTAAAGCACACCCGGCAGCCCCGGCGTTTGCCGCTCGGGGTCGCGAAAGAAGCTGATCGCCCACAGCCAGACCACCGCCGCGGCGGCCCAGGCCCAAGGCGTCACCAGGCTGAACCCGCCAGCCAGTACCACCAAAGTGAGTGTGGCGGCCAGAATCACGCCGTACCCCTCTGCTGCCATGGGCAATCGCACCGTCACATCCACCCGTCTCAAAAGGGAAACCGCCGGCCGCGGCAAGCGCCGGGGGATATTCTATCGGAACCGCGATATAATCAAAGTGCCTGGCAATGACTGCATCCAACCCCATAGGAGTGCGATCGTGAGTGATCCCATCGCCTGCCTGGTACTGGCCTTGATCGTCAACGCCGCGCCCCCCAGCGTTGTCGTGGCCCCCGCAGAGGATGC
Source organism: uncultured Planctomycetales bacterium (assembly GCA_964619935.1). Classification (GTDB taxonomy): domain Bacteria; phylum Planctomycetota; class Phycisphaerae; order UBA1845; family CAIVHJ01; genus CAZUGO01. The sequence goes on from CAZUGO010000003.1 coordinate 24,677, forward strand.
CGCCGCGCAGGCCGCCCGCCAGGTCCCCGGGCATCCGGCCCGGCTGGCCATCGACCGCGGGCTGGCGTTTCTGCGCGCCACCCAGCGACCCGACGGTAGCTGGGCCCATGACAACACGTCCGATCCGGCAATCACCGCGCTGGCCGCCAAGTGTTTCATTCAACACCCCGACTACGGCGGCACACATCCCGTCGTGCGCCGGGCCCTGTCGTTTATCCTGAGCTACCGCCAGCCCGACGGCGGCATCTACCCGCCAGGCACCGGCATGTGGAACTACTGCACCAGCGTCTGCCTAATGGCCCTGGCTGCGGCCGGCGATCCGGACCATCAGCCGGCCATTGAGGCCGCCCGCAAGTACCTCAAGCAGCGGCAATGGGATGCCACCGAGGACATCGACGAGCAACACGTTTGGTACGGCGGCGCCGGTTACGGCAAGCATCAGCGTCCGGACCTGTCCAACACGCAGATGATGCTCGAAGCCCTCAAGGAGAGCGGCCTGGTCGCCGAAGATCCGACCTATCGCAAGGCCTTGAAGTTCATCGAGCGCTGCCAGATGCTCAGCGGCGCCAACGACCAGCCCTTCGCCCGCGGGTCCGACGACGGCGGCTTCATCTACACGGCTGCCAACGGCGGCGAGAGCAAGGCCGGCACCGTTGTGCAGGACGGCCAACCGCGGCTGCGCTCCTACGGAAGTATGACCTACGCCGGATTCAAGAGTTACCTGTACGCCGGGCTGACCCGCGACGACCCGCGGGTGCAGGCCGCCCTGCGCTGGATCCAGAGGCACTACACCCTGGACCACAACCCCAACATGCCCGACCGCCAGTCACGCGAAGGGCTGTATTACTACTACCACGTCTTCGCCAAGGCCCTGCAGGCCTGGGGCGAACCGACCCTGGTCGACCCCAGCGGGACCCGCCACGACTGGCGCGCCGAGCTGACCGCGAAACTCGGCCAACTGCAGAACGCCGACGGCAGTTGGGTGAATCCGACCGATCGCTGGTACGAAGGCAATCCCATGCTGGTTACCGCGTATGCGGTGTTGGCGCTGCAGGCCGCCGTGGACTGAGGGGCCCGTGCGTCCCGGCAGCAGCCGGCGGCCGCGATCTGGACGTGCCGCGGGTGCTGGCGTAGAATCCCGGCCTCGCCTTGAGCCGTGCGCCACCACAAACCCTCTAAAGAGCCCACCATGATCAGTAAGCGCCATCGGAAAATTCTGCTCGACGTCCTGGCGTTGCCGACGGCCCCCTTCAGCGAGGAGTGTGTGCGGCAGTTTGTCTTCGACTCCTGCCTGCGGTACGGCCTCAAGGTTCGCGAGGACAAGGCCGGCAATGTATTGGCACATTACCGGCACCCCGCGGCCCGGGTCGCCCGGCCGGTGTGCCTGTGCGGTCACCTGGATCATCCCGGGTTCCGCGCCGGTCGGACCCGGGCCGACGGCACGCTTCAGGCCCGCTGGCTCGGGGGCGTGCCACCGGATTACTTCCACGGAGCCAAGGTCCGCTTTTTTTCGGAGGGGCGGTGGGCCTTCGGGCAAGTTCGCGCCATCACGCTGCGGACCCTGGGGCTAGAACGGCCCCAACCGATGGTGCACACCGCCGAGATCGAAATCCGACGGCCCGCCGGGGCCACGGTTCGCCCGACGGCCCCGGGGATGTGGGACTTTCCCGACCCCCGCATCGTCGGCAAGCGGGTGCTGGCTCGAGCGTGCGACGACCTCGCCGGAGTGGCCGCGATCCTGTGCAGCATCGAGACCCTCGCCCGCCGAAAAGCCAGGACCGAAGCCTACTTCCTGTTTACCCGGGCCGAGGAGGTGGGGTTCATCGGGGCCATCGCGGCGTGCCGCCGCAAGACCATTCCGGCGAAGTGCCTGGTTATCGCCGTGGAGACCAGCTCGGTGCTCCCCGGCGTGATCATGGGGGGTGGCCCGATCCTGCGGGTCGGCGATCGCTCCAGCGTTTTCACGCCGCACCTGACGGCCTGGTGCGGTCGGGTCGCCGAAGCCCTCAGCTGCAAGGACGCCAAGTTCACCTTCCAGCGCAAACTCATGGACGGCGGGTCGTGCGAGTCCAGCGCCTACTGCCAACTGGGCTACGACGCTACCGGCATCTGCATCGCCCTGGGCAACTATCACAACTGCGATCGGGCCAAACGACGGCTGGCGCCCGAGTACGTCCACCTGGACGACGTGGCCAACCTGATCCGGTGGTTCGCGGCCCTGACCACAGCCCGCCAGGCCCTTACCCCCGGCGATGTCCGCCTGGGCAAGCGGCTCGGCCAACTGGAACGGCGCTACGCCAGGCTGCTTGGCAACTCGGTCTAGCCCGGCGGCGAAGACAACCACGCCGACTCGGGACTTACAGCCCCTCCAATGCGCTGTCGCTTTTCTTCTCGGGTGCGGCACGCTTCGGTGCGGGCGGCGTGTATTCGGAATAGGTGGTCACGGTTTGGACGCGCCAGTGATCGCCCTTGAAGGTGGTGACACTCGAAGCCGAACGGATGAAATCAACCTCGGCAGCTACCGGCGCCAGTTTGCCGATGATCATGAGCAGGGTCCGAATCTGGTCGGCTTCCGGCGACGGCGGGATCATGGCAGCGCCCATCGGCATCATGCCCAGCATCATGGCCGCCTGCTGGCCCCAGGTGCTGGTGTCGGTAAATGAGGCGCTGGACACGGGACCGCTGGGCAGCACGCCTTCGCTCTGAAAACGCGGGTTCTTGGCGAATGAAGGGGCCTCGCCCTTGGCGCTGGCCAGGCACTTATTGACCGCCGCAGTGGTGTTGCTGACATACAGCCAGCCGTCCTGCACGCCGTACAGAAACTGGCCGACCCCCATCATCATCAACATGGGATGGGCCACGGTCTTGAACCCATCGGCATTGATGCCCGAAGCCTGACCCACCGACACGTTCTCACCCAGCCGCTTGAGTTGGCCATCCAGCGCTGCCATGGCCTTGTCCTTGTCGCGAACCTTGACCATCATGACCGACTCGCCCGGGCTCATCCCGCCGGCAGCGGCGGCCCCGAAGGTCACGCTGATCAACTGGCCATCCAGCCAGTCCAACACGTCGCGCTGCACGTCGAAGTTGACGCGGTTCTGCCACTCGTTCCAACTCGCGATCCACTGCGGTCCGGCGGGGAAATTGGTGCTGACGAAGTGCTGCACGAACTGATATAACCCGTCCAGATCGGCGCCGGTCCAGGCGTAAAAGCCGTTGGCATCCTGCGGCACGTGCTTCAAGAAGCCGTCCAGCGGCGGGCGATCGGCCAGTACCCGACACAGCTTCTTGGTCTTGCCGCCCTCGCTGATCCGGGTCACCGCGTGGCTGACCGTCTTGAGCCCTTCGGTCTGTTCGGTCGCGGCGATGTAATCAATGAAGTCGAGTTCATTGAGTACCTTCCGGACCATCTGGATGTCCTCGCCGGGGGCCCCCTGCTGCTCGTGGGCGGCGACCATGCCGCCGAAGCTGGACCACAGCCTGGCCAGGTCCACGAACGACACCGAATCTTCCGGCTTGGGCAGATCGCCGATGGCCTTGCGAAAGCGCTCGCCGGACGTCAGCGCTGCGGACTTGCCCTCGCCGCTGAGCATGGCGATCACCTCGGTGACCATCGCCGGGCTGGTGGACATCCCCACGACGGTGTCACGATGAAACAGATTGAGCGAGACCGGTATCGGCCCGGCGCTCAACGTCCAGACCTTGGCCCCACCCTGCTCGCTGGTGACCACCGACAACGATTCGTCCAGAGCCGCCAATTGCTCCATCATCGCGACCAGGCCCTTGACATTGGCGTCCAGGGTCTCCTTCTTGGGCGCCAGCAGCACGGTGTTCTCTGGAACCGGCGGCATGAACCGCTGGAAGAACGCGACCTCGTTGCCGAACAGGTCCGACCACTTGATGTTGGTGCACTGCTCGATGGCCTTGTCCCAGTGTGTGTTGAATTCGGCGCGCTGCTCATCGGTCTCCATCTGGCTGTTGACCATGCTGCGGATGTCGCGGTCGATGTGCACCGCCTTGAGGGCCTCAAACACCTGGCTCCAGTGTTTGTTCAAGAACTCCCGCTCGGGATTGGCCGCCTTGTGGATATACAACCAGCAATCGGCGGGAACCGCCTTGGACAGGATGAAGCGATCGCCCTGGGCCGAGGCGCGGGGCATCCCCGCCAAGCTCAAGACCGTCGCCGCCAAACACAGTACTTTGGTTCTCATGATGTCTCCTCTTTCGAGTTCGGGACCTGAGGTCCCGGGTGTCTTTGGGTGATCCCGCTTCCCTGCCAGGCCGAAGGGTCGGTCTGGCTCGGCCGTCCCGGCGATCCGCAACGCCGACTCGCCAGCCGGCCCGCTACTATACACTTAAGCGCGGGGCAACTGCCACCCCACCTCAATCCTGGGATTCGTGCCGCCGCCTCGAGTATTCTTCCAGATACTCGTCCGAGACCCCCCCGAGGTTGTCCGGCGGTGGATGCAGGCGCAACAGCCGGGCGCAATTCCCGGCCAGCAGGAAGAGCAGGACGGCCGCCACCGCCAGGCACGCATTGACCAGCAGCCGGCCCCAACCGGCCCACCACCAGAGGTCGACCGCCAGCCGCAGCCACCAGACCGCCGCCAGCAACCCGCTGATCCCCAGGGCCCAACGGCCGCTGCTGGGGCGCTCACCCTGCAGACCCAGCCCGCCGGCCACCCGCCCCAACCCCCCCGCGAAAGACAGCACCGTGCTGAGCATCGCTACGGTCCAGGGCAAGGTCTCCAGCCGCAAGTAGTCGGACGGCCCGTCAACCGGCTGGTGCAGCTTGCCCTGGGTCCAACCGCTGATCGACCACAGGCAACAGGTGCTGCAGGCCAGCACCAGGCCCGCGCCCTGAAAGAGATAGCCGCTGGCGGTGACAAATGCCCGGGGATTGGGATCGGGACTCCGGGGCTCCGGCAAGGTCATCGATCGGCCTTCTCGACCTGCACCGCGTCCCCGCTGGCGGAACACCGGCCGGCGGTGGTGCGTTCGTGGCGGAGGTTGATCACGGCGTTGGCCCCTTTCATCGCCGCCAAGGCCTTGATTCCTTCCAGGGCCTCGTCCGGGGCCCGAAAGCCCTCGACGATGATCGCTTCCACCTGGCGAACGATGTGATAGCCGGCAATGGTGCCGGCACTGGAGGTGGCCACGATCTTCTCCGCTTCGGTGCGCCGTTGCCGGGCCAACTCGGTGTCCGGCCCCCCGTACTTCTGCAATCGCGGATGCATCCGGGGGACTCGCAGCCGGGCACGGATCTTGAGAAACACCCAGAGCGCGCCCGCGACGACGGCGGCCGCGACCACCCCCTTGAACGCAAGCTCATTATCCAACAATGCCGTCGCCCTCCGCCGACAGTTTGGAACCCCGATAGGTCGTGCCCCGCCAGGTGGTGGTGGTCAAACCGCCGAGCTTGGTCATGGCGTTGACCAGGATGGCAAGTGCAATCAGCGCCCCCATGAAATAAGTCGAGACGTAGACCGCCTCGGCCTGGTTCAAGCGATAGAAGCGCACCAGCAGGGTCTGTTGGGCCAGCAGCGTGAGGGCACTGATCACCGTGATCGTCGCCCAGGGACCGGGTGCATCGGCCAGGATCCAGCCGACCGCGCCCGCGATCAGCGAGCACCACGGCAGGATGGACGACACCAGCAGGACCATGGCCGAGATCAACAACCTCCGGAAACCGGCAAAGCATCCGTAGAAGATCCGACTCCAGCCGCGCCAGCACTCACCAAAACTGGAGTACATCCGCGTGCGATAGAGATCCGTATTCTGGACCACGTGCAGCCGCCGGCCGATCTCCTTCACCCGCCGGGCCATGTGGATGTCTTCATTGACCTCGGTCTTGATCCGCTCGTGTCCGCCGATGGCCTCATACAATTCGCGGGTCATCAGCATGAAGGCGCCGTTGGCATAGGCGGTCTTGGATGCCGGATTATTGACCTTCTGCGGCCGAAACCACATCACCATGATCGCCGCACACACCGGCTGGATCACGCGCTCCCAGAAGCTGCGGGTTTCCAATACCGGCAGGATCGAGAGCAAGTCGACGCCCTGCCGGAGGGCGTAGCTGACCGCCACGGCCAGGGTCCGCCGCGAGACCTGGGCACAGTCGGCGTCGGTGAAACACAGCCATTCGCCGGTGGACTGCGCCACCCCGTGGTGCATGGCATTGTTCTTGCCGAACCAGCCCTCGCGCAGCTCCGAAACGTCCACGACCGTATAGGTGACCCCCGGGGGGGCGGTCTGCTGCTCCAGAAGCTGCAGGGTGGCGTCGCGGCTGCGGTCGTTGACGGCGATGACCTCCAGGTTGGGATAGTCCTGGGAAAGCAACGTGGAGACGCAGGCCGCGATGTTGTCCTGCTCGTCTTTGGCCGCCACCAGCACCGACACCCGCGGCGGCTGTTGCGGAAGATCAGCGGGGCTCTGCGACGACAACGGTTTCTCGGCGCGCTGGGCCTGATTGAGCGCCGCATGGCGCGACAACCACACCACACCCACCAGGACCAGGGTTCCGGACCACAACCAAAAGATGCCGTCCAAATCAGCTTCCGTTCGAGGACCACGCGTCGGCTTCGAGGCGGGCGATTATCCGGCAATCACCTGGCGACAGCAAGCAACGGTTCGCCCCAGCGGCGGCGCGGCCTGCCGCAACCCGCCTTTCGTGGCGCGAAGCCTCGCTCAAGCCGATAAGCGGTTGCCGTCAATTGGGTTAACCGGGACGCGGTTTGACCGGGGCTGCATCGCGGACCTACAATCCTGACCCGTGCGGCACGCTCACGCCGTAATAAGTATGAATGGTGCAATTGCCCAGGCTCATTTGGATTTCAGCCCTTGCGATGCTCGGCGGCGCCGCGGCCCGCGTGGCCGTGATTGTGTTGCCGTTCGGTGCTTCGACCGATCCGGCGCTGCTGCCGGATGAGGTCCAGTATTGGAACATGGCGGTGGGGCTGGCCGACGGCGCTGGCTTGCAGGATGAGCTGGGCTTTCGGGCGGCCCGCATGCCGCTGTATCCGGCGCTGCTGGCGGTGTGTGCCCATCAGGCGAACGGACGGCGGACGGCCCTGGTCATGCAGGCGCTGCTCGGTGCCTTGAGCTGCGGTTTCGCCGCGGTGCTGGCCGCCCGGGTTGCCCCTGCCCACCTCCGCCGGGTCGTCGCGGCGGTAGCGGGCGGGCTGGTGGCCCTGGACCCATTCCTGGTGTATTTTCACCGCTTTCTGTTAACCGAGAACTTGTTTACGGCGGCGCTGTGCGGCTTCGTGCTGCTGAGCTGGCCGTTGTTGTGCCCCGAGCGGACGCCAGGCCTGTTCCGGTGGCTCGGTGCCGGCGCGGCAGCCGCCGGGTGTGTGTATCTGCGCCCGGCAACCGTCGGCCTGCTGGTCTGTTGGAGCGGGTTGTTGTGCTGCTGCCGCGGCGGCCGGCCGGCGACCTGGGCGGGCCTGGCCTGCAGTTGGCTGGTCGTGGTGGTGGCGTTGGTGCCTTGGGCGGCGCGCAACCAACGCGTCACCGGACGCTGGACCTGGTTGACGAACCGCGCCGGAATCTCGTTGTACGATGGCGTGCGGCCCGGTGCCGATGGCGGCAGCGATCTGGGTGCCATCAAACGGGCGCCGGAGGTCGCCGGCCTGGACGAGGTCGCCTGGAATGCCTATTTCCAGGCCCGCTCACGGGAACTCCTGGTCCAGGACCCCTTGCGGATCGTGACGCTCGCCGGCCGCAAACTGCTGCGAACCTGGAGCCCCTGGCCCAATGCCGCCGATTACCAACAAGTCTGGATCCGGATTCTGGCGGGTACCTGGACCGCCGCGGTCCTGATCACGGCGGCGATCGGCTTCGCGGTGCTGTGGCGCCGGCATCGCGCCGCGGCCCTGCTGCTGATCCTGCCGGCACTATACGTCACCGGGCTGCACCTGCTGTTCGTGGGCAGCGTCCGCTATCGCCTCCCGGTCATGCCGCCGCTGGAGGTGTTGTCGGCGATCGGCGTCGGCGTTCTGCTGTGCCGTGGGCGGGGCCGCAACCCCGTCGATCCGGCGGTCGAATCATGAGTGCACGCAGCTTCCAGCCGGATGATCTCGCCCACCGCTTTCATTCCCGCATCGGGATCCAGCAGAACCGGCTGGTGCTACGCTCACGGCTGCGCCGCTGGACCGTCGGCCCCCTGCTGCTGCTGCTGCTGGCCGGCGGGGCCACCCTCTACTACTACACCCGGCCGGCGCGCATCATTGCCTCCACGGAAGCGTATCTGTCGCTCTGGATCAACGGCCGCGTGGACATCGAGGACGGCTCCTTCTCGATCTTCGACGGCATCCGGCTGCACAACGTCAGCGTGTTCACCCACCCGGATGCCGGCGGCGACTCGGCAATGAACCGCAAGGCGGTCTTTCACTGCTCCCTGCTGTCGCTGCGCTTCGATCCGATGGCCGTGCTGCTGGGCCGCTTGAAGGTCTCCGAGATCCAGGCCGCCGGCGCCCACTTCACGGTGATCTCCGATCCGCGAACCCAGCGGACCAACATCTCCAACCTGCTGGATGGCACCCGGGCATTCGGGCCGCACTATGGGGTCGGGGTATCCGACTTTGGATTTCCGCGCATCCGAATGCCCAACACGCGGTTCTCCTTTTATGAACGGCGCGGCAGCGACCTGCACCTCGAGCAGGAAACCCGCATCGATCTATGGGCCGTGCAACGCCGCATCAAGGAACCGGTGTACGACCTGATCTGGCGCGATCGCAACACCCGGGAACAAATCGGCCGCGCCCGCCTGGAACTGCCGACCGGAGCCCTGCGCTTCGAGCCGGGGGCCAGTCCCCCGTGGCTGCCCGTGGATTACGTCATCGCCTCCATTCCGATCACCGACAAGGACATCGAACGCTGGATCCAGTTGCTGGGCATCGAGGGCAATGTCCGGATCCAGGATCTCGCCGTTGGGCAGACCGCCGGCTCCCCGCTGGGGGCCAGCGGGAAGATCCTGCTGCGACAAGCCCGGCTGTCGGTCCCAATCAACCCCGAGGAGCAGCAACTGTCGGCCGATGAGCGGCTGTTCACCCTCAAGAACGTCGACGGATTCGTGGCGGTCACCGCCGGCGGCGTCCATGCCGAGTTCCAAGGCGACCTCCGCGGCCGCCGCTGTGAGACCACCTTGGACATCCACGACCTGCCACCGGAGATCAATCACTTCAGCGAAGCGGCCTGGGATCTCCGGGTGTCCTGCGCCGACTTCCTGCTGTTGCGCAACGACCCGGTTCGATATCCTGCCGAGGCCGCCGCAGTCCGTTTGTGGCCGGCGATCGCCCGGTTCTACGAGGAGTTCGACCCCAGCGGACGAACCCGGCTGAGCTGCCACATCCGCAAGGAACCCGGCCGCGAGGCCCAGCCGCGCCTAGAACAGGCCGACTTCGAGGCCCTGGGCTGCTCCGGCCGCTACCGCGGATTCCCTTACGCCCTCGGGGAGCTGTCCGGCAAGGTGCATTTCGATGAGTCCGGTGGGTTCGAGGTGCGCAACATGATCGGCCGTCACGGACCCGGCGTCATTACGCTGAACGGGCACTCCAGCGGCTTCACCCCCCACAGCGAGGTGTTTTTCAAAATCGAGGCACAACACGGCGTGCTGGACGCCGAGTTATACGCGGCCCTGCCGGAGCCGCACCGGACCGCCCTGGAGCTGTTCGAACTCAGCGGCACGGCTGACCTGACCGTCATCGTCGAGCGCCCGGGCAGCGCCACGGAAACCAGCCCCGCCCCGGTGGATGTGCGGATTCGCGGGCGGCTGCTCGACGGCGCGGCCCGCTACGCCCACTTCCCCTACCCGATCCAAGACTTGCACGGTGAATTCGAGGTCGACGACGGGCTCACCCTTCGTGATATCCGCGGTCGCCAGGGCCCCGCCACCGTACGGGTAGAAGGCGGCAGCCAGGGCGACGGTCAGGGCGGCCAGGCCATCGATGTCCGCCTGAGTGCCGAGCGGATCGCCCTCGACGAGCTGCTTTACGAGGCCTTGCCCCAGAGCTGGCGCGGCATTCTCGACCAGTTGCATCTCACCGGCTGGGGCCGGGTCACCGGCCGGGTGTTTCGAACCCCGGACATGACCCGGACCACTTTCGACCTGGATATCGCGGTCACCGACTGTGGCCTGCGCTATGACCCTCTACCCTATGCCTTGAGCGGTTGCAGCGCCCGCCTGGTGGTGACGCCCGACGCCTTGCGGGTTCGTGAGTTTCGCGGCGCCCATGGGCCCGCCGTTGTCGAAGGCCAGGCCGACGTCGACTTCACGGTCGATCCGCCATTGGTGGCCATCGACGTCAACGCCGCCGCCGTACTTCTGGAACCCGAATTGTTCGACGCCTTGCCGGGCGCCTTTCAGAAGGCCTGCCGGCGGGTGCAGCCGGAGGGAACGGTCGACCTGCAGGTGCAATACCATGTCGGCGGAGCGCCGCCGATCGCGTCGCCGCAGTTGCTGTGCCACATCAAGCCGCGGGCGGTCCGGGCCCGCTACGACCTGTTCCCGCTGCCGGTGCGCGACCTGGGCGGCGAGATCGTGGTTCGCGACGACCACATCGAGTTCAACGACCTCACGGCCGCGTTCGATCACGGCGCCCTGAGGGTCAACGGGACCGTCGAGCATCAGGGCGAACACCGCTTGGGAACCTTGCGCATCAGTGCCTCCGATGTGGCCTTCGACCCGTCCTTGCGTGCCGCTTTGCCGGCCGAATTGCAGCGGCTGTGGACCCATCTGAACCCCACCGGGCGCTTTGACATGACCCTCGACACCCTCCAGTTCGAACACGCGCCCGATCGCCCGACGCACTGGTCGCTGGCCGGCAACCTGTTGCTCAGAAACGCCGGGCTGGACGCCGGATTACGGCTTCGGCGCCTGAACGGGGCGGTGTCGTTCGCGGCCGGTAGTGATCCGGTGGGCCGGCAGCGGCTGGTCGAAGGAAAGCTGATGCTGGATAACCTGACCATCAATCGCGCCCGCTTGACCGACTGCGGCGGGCAACTGGTTTTCGACGAGGCGCTCGGCCTGATCGCCCTGCGCAACCTGCGGGCCACCCTGTACGGCGGAGCGCTGACGGCGTCGGTGATGATCGCTCCTGACTCCCGGGGCACCCGTTACGATGCCGTGTGCCGGTTGACGGACGTGCAGCTCGAACCCTTGCTCCGCGATCGACGGTCCGGCCCCACGATCGACGACCCGGAACTGGCGGGCTTGCTGAACGCCAGCGTATCGCTCAGCGGACCGGCGGGCGACGGCAGCCGGCGACAGGGCTGGGGCCGGGTGGTGGTCAGTGACGCCCAGATGTACCGCCTGCCGCTGGTGTTGTCCATCCTGAATGTCATCAACCTGACCATCCCGGAACAGGGTGCCTTTCAGGACGGCGAATTCAGCTTCACCATCGCCGGCGACACCACCTACCTGGACGACATCAAGCTGTACGGCACGGCCATGACCCTGACCGGCTCCGGGGCCATGTCGCTGCCGAAGCAATCCTTGGACCTGGAGCTGGTGATCTCCGGCCCCCGGCAGGCCATCAAGATCCCACTGCTCACCCAACTGCTGGAAGGCGCCGCCCGTGAACTGTTTGAAGTCCGGGTCAGTGGTCCGATCGACGACCCCGACATCAGCACCCGCCCCTTGCGCGGACTCCGCAGATTGTTCGCCCCCCGAAGATCGCGCTGACCGCCCCGGGTGCGGTGGCTGGCAACCCGCGGCAGGCCGGCGGCATCCGCGAGATCATTCCGCCGAACGACTTGCTGTGGTCTGCCGGACCTCGGACGACCGGCCGTCGCCCAGCTCAAAACAGGTTCTGCTGGCCGGGCGTGGTATCCTGGATGGTGCCCTTGACCTGCTCGATTTCGATCAACATGTCATCGAGATCTTTGAACTCGCGGTAGACGCTGGCGTAGCGCACATAGGCCACCTGGTCGAGTTCGCGCAGGCGTCGGGCCACCTGCTGGCCGATGACTCGTGAGGGGACCTCGCGATCGAACTCGCGCAACAAGTCGTCCTCAATCACCTCGGCGAGTTTGTCGAGGACTTCCTGTGGAATGGGCCGCTTGTAGCACGCGTGCCGGATGCTGCTCAGGATTCGCTCGCCGTCGAACGGCATCCGCGAGCCGTCCTTCTTGATTACGGTCAGGCGGTTCTCCTCCTCAACGCGCTCCTTGGTAGTGAAGCGCCGCCGGCAGGCGGTGCACTCGCGACGCCGGCGGATGGCCTTTCCGCCTTCGGTCAATCGCGAGTCGATGACCTTGTCCTTGGTGATTTCCTTGCACGATGGACAATGCATATCAAGTCGATATTCTATAACCACGAAGGCGGTTCTCCAGCGAACCGCCCAGCCATCATACCAGATGGTGGGCTCCAGGGGGGTGGGCTGCCACCATGGGTCCGCCGGCCAGGTCCCCCGGGAGGCTCGGCCACCGCGGGCCGGCCGGCGAGAAAGTGACCGATGCCGACGCACATGGTCGAAAAACGCGTGGCCGATGTCTTGATCAACGGCTACTCCATCGCGGGCGAGGAAACCGTCATCGCTGCCCCCGAGCTGAATGTCTGCTTCGACATCGGCAAGGCCCCGCAGGAGGTCATCTCCATCGACCACCTGTGCATCTCCCACGGGCACCCCGACCACACCGCCGGGCTGCATTACTACTTCACGCAGCGCTGGTTCGTCGACAACGAACCGGGAACCGCCTATCTGCCGGAGCGCCTGGTCGGGCCGGTGGAAGACCTCATGAGGGTCTGGGCCCAGATCGAAGGTCGCTACACGGAAGCCCGACTGGTCGCCGCCGAGCCCGGGCGGGAGATTCCCATCCGCCGCGACCTGGTGCTGCTGCCTTTCGAAGTCAACCACGGAAGCGGGGCCCTGGGCTACTCCGTGTTGCAGGTCCGGCACAAGCTCAAACCCGAATACAGCGGTCTGACCGGACCGCAACTGGTCGCCCTTAAGAAGCAGGGCACGGAGATTCAATATCGGGTGGACGTTCCGCTGGTGGCCTACTGCGGCGATACCGCCCCGGGCGATTTTCTGGATCTCGACTGCGTCCGCAATGCCCGGGTGTTGTTGCTGGAGTGCACCTTCTTCGACGCCGAGCACGCCGGCCGGGCGCGCGACGGACACCACATCCACCTCCGCGATCTGCCGGACATCCTGCCGCGGCTGCGCAACCCCAACATCGTGCTGATCCATCTCACCCGCCGCACCTTCCTGCGCGAAGCCAAGCAACAGTTGCGGGCCGTCCTGCCGGAGGCCGACTATGCGCGGATGTCATTCCTGATGGAGCGGACCGCGACGCGCCTGAACCCCAGGGCGGCCCCGGATTGAACCGATCAGCCCAGCGCGTGGGTCACTTCGCTGAGCAAGACGGCCGGTTCGTGGTCGGCCGGCATCTGGGCGACCTCGAACAAGCGGGTGTTGGGATGGAGGGCCTGGGCCGCACGACGATGCTCGCTGCTTAAGGCCGGCGCCAGCACAATGATTTCGTCACCCGGTTGCAGGGGGTGCATCCGGGCCGCCGCCTGCTCCAGGGCTCCGCTGGAATCGCCCAGCAGGGTGACGACCAGCGACCGGATGCCGCTGCGATGGATCACCCAGCGGAAACACAAGCCGCTGTCGGGCGATGTGTACACCGGACAGGTCCGGCTGACGTCACTGCACAACGCCTCGATGCGCTCGCCCAGCAGGCCGTCAAGCTGTTGCACGCTGCAGATCGGCCCGGCGCCCCGCAGCACCCGAACGGTCGGCAGGCAGCCGGCCGGCACCGCCGGCTCGGGCCGGTCAGCGGGGTCGGCGGGCGCCGCCACGGCGGCCGCCGCACACACCGGCCCTTCGCCGGCGGTCGCGTCGTCGGAATCAGTCGCCGCGATCAGACACTCCAGCAGCGCCTGCCGCAGTTCGGCGGTGCCGCCCGCGGGATCCGCAGCCAGGTAACATTGCTCCACCAGGTTGCTGCTGGGCGACGGGTCGGCCAGGCTGAAGCCCTCGAAGATGACCTCGCGCTTCAGGAAGTGATCGCCCATGTGCTGCAGGCGTGAGGACAATTCGGTGGCCTGCCGGGCGGACAGGGCATCCTGCACGAAACACGACAGCGTGCACTCCCGCCGCACGCGGTTGAGGTGCTTCAAACACTCGTAGGCCCGCACCAACTGGTTCGGGGAGGGCTCCACCAGCACGCACGCCGACGCGCAACAGCGCACGAACGGCGAGCGCTGCCACCCGGGCTGGGTGACCACGGCGACGACCAACCGCCGAACGTGGCGCTCGATCAATGTTTTGATGACGCGAGCAGGATCGCCGCGCAAGGCTTCGGCAAATTCGCCGGCCCACTCGACGCGCCGCAGATGGTCGTACAAACCAAGCTTGATGCCGGATTCGCCGACCCAGGCGACGGCCACCGTCTGACCGCGATTCGACCAGTAGTCCGCATAGTGGCCCACCGCCGCGACGGCGTCCTGTCCGGAATTGACCAGCACCACCTGGGTGATGATTGCCGCCGACCGCGGTTCGGAATCACCGGCGGGCTCGGCGGGTGGCTCAATGGGACGCCCGGCTCCCAGTATCAGATCCGCCAGGTCACCGATATTCCAGGGACCCGAAGCGTCGGTCATTACATGATCTCGACCACGGAGTTCACCTCGCCAAACTCATTCAGTTCGGTCTGCTCGTTGCAGGGATCCCGAGTCCAGCGTCCGTCCACCACCAGGCGATAGCGATAGCGGCCTCGATCCAGCGGCAGAACGGCCCGGAAATGCCCGTTCTCGCCCTGGCGGACCATCGGGGTGCCCCCCGGCTGCCAGTCATTGAAATCGCCGGCGATCGACACCGCCTGGGCACCCGGCAGGTTGGTATTGAACTCGACGCCCTGCACCACGCGGCGGACGCCGTAGAGAACGTCGATTCTGTCCTGGATGGCCTGATGATCCACCGGGCGCCTCGGCTGCGGCTCGGCCGGCAGCACCATCGCCGGGGCGCCACGTTCGCGGACGGCCCCGGTCAGCACCGCCGCCGACCGGCAGGCCAGCAGTTCCTCGGCTCGTTCGGCCAAGCGGTTGGCCTCCAGCAGCAGGTCCTGGTGAGCCCGGGCCGGTGCTTCCAGATCGATCAGCTCACGCGCCAGTTTGCAGAAGTCGCGATAGCCCCTGCTCGAGTTGTCGTATTCGGTGATCGGCTGACCCAGGCTGGCCCCTTCCTTGAGCTTGGTGTTGAAGTTGACGAAGGTCTTCAGCAGGAGCCCGTCGTACTTGCGGCGCAGCTCGTTGAGGATCTCGCGGGCCAGCTTGGTGCGCACGTCGTAGCAGTTCGGCAGCACACGGATGGCGATACTCTCGCCGGTGCGGGTGCTCAGATCCTTGATGGTGTCCAGTTGCTTCGCCAGCCCCTGAAGCGAAAAGTACCCGGTCTCGACGGGCACCAGGGCTTCGTTGCCGGCCCGCAGCGCGTTGTAGGTCAGCAGGCCGACGTGCGGCGGGCAATCAATGATGCAGTACTCATAGCGATGGGCCACCGGCCGCAGGACCTTGCGCAAAATCTGGTCGCGATTCTCGGCATCGGACCTCAGGGTCTCAAAGCGCACCAGCCCCAGGGTGGAAGGCAGAAAGTCGAAGTTGGCTGAAATCTGCCAGACCGCCTGCTCCAGGTCTACCGGCGCGTCGTCCGGGTCCTGCAGCAAGATATCGGCCACGCTGGTCTCGATCCGGTCCTCGGGCACCGACAGGCCCAACGCGCAATGGCCCTGCGGATCCATGTCCACCAGCAAGACCCGGTGCCCCTCCCGGGCCAGGCATGCCGACAGGTTGATCGAAACGGTGGTCTTTCCGCACCCTCCCTTTTGGTTCGTCACCGCGATGGTTCTCATGCGTCCTGATCCTTATATTGCAATTCGATTCGAGCCCAACCAGGTCGCGCCGATTCACTGACCGCTGTGAAATGCCGTTATCAGTACCGCTGGACCGATAACCTCTGCCTTCGATCTAGTTATCGGCCGTGCCCAGAGCGATTCTTGATCAGCGAATGCGCAGAATTTGCCGGCACCCGCAGACCCCCAAGCCCCTGCTACCATAATCGGTACGCCGCCAACGTGTTATGGCCTACAGGAGACCGCGCCCGCTTTTGGCTGTTGGTGGGATTCCTCCGGCGCTGTACACTCACGGACCGCCAGTCCCCATGGCGCAATTGGATAGCGCGTTGGTTTCCGGAGCCAAAGGTTTCAGGTTCGAATCCTGATGGGGACGTGAAGACAAGTCTAGCTGATGTCGCTTGTTGCGACTCCCTGCCTTCATGGCAGCGCGGCTGTAGCCCGTAAGCGGAATCGTATCCCGGATACGTTTCCCCGGAACAGGAGGCCGTAAGCCATGAAGAAGCCCACGCGAAGAACCCCCCGGTATCGCCGCCAACAGCGCACAGGTCGCCCCGACGATGCGTTCGTCGAACTGAATGGCCGTCGACACTACCTGGGCCGTCACGGCTCACAGGAGAGCAAGCAGGAGTACCACAGGCTGCTCGCGGAGTGGACCTGCAATGGCGGAGAGTTGCCATCGGATAAGCCGGACGTCACGGTCAATAGCCTGATGCTGCGGTATTGCCGTCACGCGGAAGCCTACTACCGCAGTCCGAGTGGAACCCCGACCCAAGAAATTGCGGCGATCAAGATCGCCTTGCGGCCGCTCAGGCGCCTGTACGGCCGCAGCCCGGTGTCATCGTTCGGACCTCGCGCCCTCAAGGCCGTCCGGCAGGAAATGGTCGGCCAAGGCGGCAGCCGCCAGTATATCAATCACCAGATCGGCAGGATCAAGCGGATGTTCAAGTGGGGCGTGGAGGAGGAGCTGGTCGATCCGTCAATTCTGCACGGACTCCAGGCCGTCATCGGACTCAAGCTGGGCCGCTGCGAGGTGCCCGAGGGACCGGGAGTCAAACCGGTTCCCGATGCCTTTGTGGATGCCGTCCGGCCGTTCGTGAGCCGCCAAGTCTGGGCCATGATCGAGCTCCAGGGACTGACCGGCGCCAGAGCCGGTGAACTGGTCATCATGAGGCCGATTGATCTGGACACCACCGGGAGGACTTGGCTGTTCCGCCCGCAGCACCACAAGACGGCATACCAGGGCCGGGAGCGCACGATCTACTTGGGCCCTCGGGCCCAGGCGGTCGTGCAGCCGTTCATGGCCGGACGTCCGGTCGAGGCCTATCTATTCTCGCCTGCCGAAGCCGAATCCGAGCGCCGGTCTGCGATGCACGCCGCCCGCACCACCCCGCTGTCCTGCGGCAACAAGCCGGGCACCAACCGCAAGCCGAAACCCGGCAAGCAGGCCGGCGAGCGCTACACCACGGATTCCTACCGCAGGGCCATCACCTACGCCTGCGACAAGGCCTTCCCGGCACCGTCGGAAGTCAAGGATGACCCGATACACCTGGAGGCCTGGCGGAAGGAGCACCGCTGGCACCCGCACCAGTTGCGACATAACGCCGCCACCTATTTGCGGAAGGAGTTCGGTCTGGAGGCCGCCCAGTTGATCCTCGGGTGGTCACTACCGCGGAATACTTCCACGACGATCCGGACAGCGACAGCACGCCGGAGCGCGGCGGCGGGGACGGCAACCTCCACTGGGTCCGCCAGTACTACGGCACCAGTTCATACAACGACACCGAGTACCAATACGACTGGCGCAACCGCCGGGAGCTGACCAT
>CAZUGO010000004.1:0-40546 GCA_964619935.1 uncultured Planctomycetales bacterium
GTAGCAGCGATGAGCATCGCCGATGCCGGGTGCCAGGGAAGATTCGGATTGCGGCACGCCGACGAGGTGCACGGGGTTCGGCAGGAGACAATACGCCAGCAGCTCCACACCTGCCTGAGGCCATGCGCCTGCAGTAGGCGCATCGCCAAAGAACACAGGCAGCGAGCGAACCCCGCGCCGGGTCACTGGGTGGGGGCAGTCCGGGCACGACCACGCGGGCGATGCGAGGCATGAGAGCCATAGGATCTGCCCGGCGGTCAAGTGTGGAAAGTGTTCGCATGCAGGGCCCGTGGGCAATCAGGGTTTGTGTCCCCCGAACTACTCCGAATTACTCACGAGATTGAGCGATTCCATGATCGAGATCACGAAGGAAGTTCGAAGTGGATTTGTGTCATCCGGCGCTGCTGGCTGGTCCGCTCTCCGACTGGCAGCCGGTCCCCGGGCGGCGGATCTTGATGTAAGGAGTGTTACTCATGGCTTTTGCTAAGTTTCGGCAAGGTCGTTGGGCATCGGTGTGCGGCTGTGCCCTATTCGCCACGTGGGCTCTGAGCGGGGAGCAGGCAGTCGGCAGCGGACCCGTCATTTGACGGCTGTTTGACGCAAGCCTCAGTCGGACCCACATGTGGGTCCCAGGTGGGTGATTGACCACAATATATTGGGGCTCGACGGTTCGAAGGCTATTTGACGCCCATTTCATCAGCACCCGCTGGGACGTCAGGAACGCAGCATGGCCAAGAAAACGACCACGGACAAGAAACGCGGCAACCGCAAGGCCTCGAAGACCGTCGAAGCGCTGACGCACGACGATGCCAAGCGGCCGAATATTCCCACGGCTGAATTTCAGGCGGTCATAGCCAAGGAACACCAGACGCCGATTCGCGTAGCATACGAGCGCCGCAACCGCGACCTCGCCCCATAGCTCGTCTGGCGCGGCAAGGATGAGCAGGACAGGGGACGATGTGATGAAGGCGTTTCGCGTGGAGTGAATCGATGCCAGGCGCGCGGTTGCGGCGGCAGTCCGGACCACTTTCGGCACCAGGAGGTCGCGAGAATGGCCGCGGCGGTGGAGTTTGTGGCGTACGGCGGGCCGCACCTGGCGGCACTGGGGGTGATCCTCGTCACGGCGCTGGGTCTGTCGCTGGCGGTGCGCCGCCATCCGGGCGCCGCCCGCCCGGTCTGTCGGGCCCTGGCGGCGGTGCTGGTCGCGAACCTGGTTTTTGAGCAAGCATGGAGTTACCGGGTGGGGCTGTGGTCGGCACGGCAGTCGCTGCCGCTGCATCTGTGCGATCTGGCGTTGCTGCTGGTGGTGGGGTTGTTGTGGGGCGTGCGCTCGCCGGTCGTACGACAACTCGGTTTCGAGCTGGCCTACTTTTGGGGATTGGGCGGGACCGTCCAGGCCTTGCTCACACCCGACGTGTCCGGAGCGTTTCCGCAGCCCTTATTCTGGACCTACTTCATCGCCCACGGCGGGATTGTCGTCGCGGTAGGGTTGCTGACCGTGGGGCTGCGGCTGCGGCCGCGGCCCGACTCGGTGCCGCGGGTCTGGTTGTGCACCGCGGGATTGGCAGTGATCGTGGCGGGCGTCGACGCGGCCTTGGACGCGAACTACATGTTCTTGTGCGGGCCGCCCTCCAGTGCCACGCTGCTGAGTCTGCTGGGCTCCTGGCCGCTGCCGTTTCTGGCCGGCCTCGCGGGCGTGGCCTGGGTGGGCATGTGCGTGTGTTACCTGCCGTACGGGTGGATCGACCTCCGCAATTCGAGCCGCACCCATGAACCGTGCTGAGCCTCGGCCAGCGTGGTTTCGTTCGGTGATGTGAGGCGTAGGCCGGGGGGGCGCCCGCCCCGTTGCTGTCAAACGGGCCGGCCACCTTGCATCACCTCCCAACTTCCATTATTTCGGGGATATCATGGTATCGCAGACCGTACGCCTGTTGATCGCCAGTCCGGACTCGCGGGGGATCATCGCCGCGGTGACCGGCTTCATTGCCGCCCAGCAGGGCAACATCCTGGAGCTGGATCAGCATACCGATCCGAATGCCGGCGAGTTCTTCATGCGCGTGGAGATCGAGCTGGCCGGGTTCAACCTGGACCAGGCGAGCTTCGCCGAGGCGCTGGACCCCGTGGCCCGCCGGTTCCAGATGCGCTGGTCGGCATACTGGGGCAACCAGACCAAGCGGATGGCCGTGTTGGTCAGCCGCGAGAGCCACTGTCTGAACGATCTGCTGTGGCGCTGGAAGACCGGCGAATTGGGGGTGGAGCTGCCGCTGGTGATCAGCAACCACTCGGAGCTGCGTGAGGCCGCGGAGTTGTGCGGCCTGCCGTTCCATCATCTGCCCGTGACCCCCGAGACCCGCGCGGACCAGGAGCAGCAGGTGCTCGCCCTGCTGGAAGACGCCGGCATCGACTTCGTGGTGCTGGCCCGCTACATGCAGATTCTGTCGCCGGTGTTTGTGGACCGCTATGCCGAGCGGATCATCAACATTCACCACAGTTTCCTGCCGGCCTTCGCCGGGTCCAAGCCCTACCACCAGGCCTTCGACCGCGGCGTGAAGCTCATCGGGGCCACCAGTCACTACGTCACTCGCGACCTGGACGCCGGCCCGATCATTGCCCAGAGCACCTTGTCGATCGATCACCGTGACACCCTGGCCGACCTGGTCCGCAAGGGCCGCGACCTGGAGCGGGTGGTCCTGGCCACCGCGGTGCGGCATCACGTCGAGGACAAGATCCTGGTCAGCCGGAACAAGACCGTGGTCTTCGATTAGCCGTCGAAGCCGTTCGGACGCGGCTGCATGCGCCCACTTGGTTTTCGAATACCGCGCTCAAAAATCGGTGGCGGTTCTCTGGGGGAAGGGCTAGCATCAGCCGCCATGGGTACGTTACCTGCAACCTTGGAAATGGAGCGGGCCTTCTACCGGCGGGATGCCGCGTACGACGGCGTGTTCTTCGTGGGCGTGCGGACCACCGGTGTTTTCTGTTGTCCGTCCTGCCCGGCGCGCAAGCCGCTGCGGCAACACATTGAGTTTTTCAACAGCGCCGCCGCCGCGGTGGGCGCCGGGTACCGGGCCTGCCGGCGCTGCCGCCCGCTGGCGGGCGGCCGGCGACCGCCCTGGGTGGGCGATCTGCTGGATGCCATCGAACATCCGTCGGGCGAACGGCTGCGCGATGCGGACCTGCGGGAGCGGCGCATCGATCCGATCCGGGTCCGGCGTTACTTCAAGCGGCACTACGGCATGACCTTTCAGGCGTACCAGCGGAGCTTCCGGCTGGGCCGGGCCCGCGTCGCACTGGCCCGCGGGGCGGCGGTCACTGCGGTGGGGCTGGATCACGGCTACGCGTCGTCCAGCGGCTTCCAAGGTGCTTTTCGACGAACCTTCGGCCACTCCGCGGGTCGGCGCGACATCGCGACCGGCGTGGTCTCGCGCGAGCTGGACAGCCCATTGGGCCCGCTGGTCGCCTGGGCGACTCCGTCGGCGGTCTGCTTGCTGGACTTCCAGGTGGGCGGTACGTGGCCGGACCCGGCGGCGGCATTGCGGCGCTACCACCCGGGCCCGGTGATTCCCGGAAGCAACGCTCCGCTGGAGCAACTGGAGGCCGAGTTGCAGGAGTACTTTTCCGGCAAGCGGCAGACCTTCAGCACGCCGATCGACGCCCCGGGAACGTCGTTCCAGGAGGCGGTGTGGGGTCGCCTGCTGGCGATCCCCTGCGGCCATACGGTCAGCTATCGCACGGTGGCCGCTGATGTGGGGCGGCCCCGGGCGGTTCGGGCGGTCGGGCGGGCGAACGGGCAGAACCGGGTGTGCATCGTGATTCCCTGCCATCGCGTGGTCAATTGCGACGGCCGGCCCGGTGGCTACGGCGGCGGTCTGTGGCGCAAGTTTGCCCTGCTGGAGCATGAGCGGCAGATGGTGTGCCGGCCGGCGGGACGGTGCGTGTCTGGCTGTTAGCAAACCGAGTGGGGTGGCGAGGTGTGCAGCAGAGGCATCTCGATGTCGGACGCACGGTCGCGACTTTGCGTGCGGTTCGGCGGCTGCACCGCAGGCGCCTGTCGTCGCCCGGCCGCTCGACTGTCGGGCTGCGCCAAATCCTCGGCGAAGCGCCTGCCATGAGGCGATCGAACGTGGTAGAATGGCGCTGCGATGGTAGTGTCGGAAGCCGTCATATTGGAGCAGGTCGATGAACATCGCCTGGGTCTCCGGCTGGCCGCCCAGTTCCGGGAGGCAGGCGAGTACATCGGCAACTGGCCTGCCGAACGGTGTGCCCAGCGACTTGCCGAATTATGTACCGCCGCCGGCGGTGCTTTGTTTCCCATGATGCTGCACCACCGCTCGGTGCTGCCCGACATGCCTTCGTTTCTGCTGGCGCTGCAGGCCGGTCCGCGCGACGACAACGATGGTGCAGAAGAGCAGGCCCTGTGGTGGCTGGCGCTGGTAGGCTGGCTGGAAGATTGCGGCCGTCTGACCCCGGTGCGGGAGTGCGGGGTGTCTTTCCACCGGGAAGTATTTCGCATGTGGCGGCCGAACATGCAGTTCCACAAGCATCCGTTCTTGAGTTTTCACGTCGGCGTGTGCAAGGCTTATGGTGCGGGTGCCTGCCGCCAATCGGCTGCCGCCATCCGCTGCCTGTTCGACGTGATCGGCGGTTCGAACGGTGCCGCCCGACCCGCCGCCACCTGCGGGACCTTGGGCGCGGTCTGCGGCGCGCCGGCGGCGCAGTTCGTGGGCAGCCGGTTCAGCGAGTATTACCACCACCTCGACTGCCCGATGGCCCGCAACATCAGCCCGCAGAATCTGGTGAACTACGACGGCCCGCCGGTCGGCAAGCAACTGCACGACGGCTGCGGCGGCCCAGCGCACGGCCAATAGTCGGTCGGAGCCGGCTGAGGGTGTTCGCGCCGTGGGCCCAGCGCAGCGGCCCAGTCGGCGCCGCGCCGCACCTGGCCGAATGCCCGCAGCGGTCCAGCGGGCCGCGGCCCCGGCACAAATCAACCCTGCGCGTTGCGAACCCCGCCCCTGCTGAGGGCACCGGCTATCCCCAGGCGGCCAGCAGCAGAGCCAGGTCGGCGGCGTCGACGGTGCCATCGCTGTTCAGATCCGCGGGGTCGCCGAGGTTGGGGCCCCAGGCCCCCAGCAGCAGCGCCAGATCGGCGGCATCAACGGTGCCGTTGCCGCTGAGGTCGGCCGCATTGGACTGATCCAAGACCACCAGGGCCAAGGTTTGTTCGTCGCTGCGGCCCAGCGAATCGACCACCCGAAATCGCGGTTCGAACGAGCCGGCCTGGAGCGGGATTCCGCTGACCAGGCCCTCGGGACTGAGCGCCAACCCGTCGGGCAGGGGGACCGGCTGGACCATGTCGTGGGTGTCGGCCAGATCGAGGCTGCCGGCTCCGTCATAGTCGCTCAGCAGGTAGTGCTCGCCGTCGCCCTTGGAGATGCCGACGGTCGGGGTCAGCGGCTGGTTGCCGTCGCCGTACTCGAAGCGAATGGTGCCGTCGGTAAACAGAGCGCACGAAAAGTTACAGGGCTGTTGGCCGCTGTAGGTGACGGCGTCCCACCGGATGATCACGCGGTCCGCGAGGGTCTGGATGTAGATGTCGGTATCGCCGAAGTTGGTGCGCAGGTCGTCCCACAGTGGCGCGATGCGCGTGGCGCTGATCAGGCCGCTCTGGTTGTTGGACCAGGTGTTGTCGGGGCCGCTGAGGTTGACAAAGCCGTTGCTGCAGATCCACACGGTGGTGTATTCCTCGCCATAATACGGGAAGGCGAACGGCAAGGCGTACTGCCAGGAGCTGTCGTCGGCGTGCCAGCCCTGGGCGGTCCCTGAAGCGTGGAACTGGCTGGGCCCTTGGTTGACCTCCAGGTACTCATCGTTCAGTGTGATCCATGCCAGCGGCGGCTGGCCTTGGAGCACCGGAACGGCATACGGTCCGTAGGCCACGTTGAGCACGCCGTCGGGAAGTGCCGTGGCATCGATTTGCGGCGGATCGAAGAGCATCAGGATGGTGACCGTCGCGGTGTCGGATTCTCCGCCTTCGGGCGGCACGCCGCCGTCGGTGGCTTTGAAGCCGAAGAGGTCCTCGCCGTAGTAACCCGGTGCGGGCAGGTAAGTCACCTGGTTGGCATTGGCCGCCAGGGTGTACGGCAGTTCTCCGGCGGTGATCAGGTGGCTGTCGCCGGCGTCACGGAGGGTCCCGTGGGCGGGCAGCGAGACAATGATGTAGCTGATCGGTTGCGGCTCGCCGTCGGTATCGGTGGCTTGGAGGGCGAGGGTCAGCTCGGTGTCCACGGGGGTCTGGAGATAGCCGTCTTGAACCAGCGGCGGGCTCGGTCCACACAGATCCAGCGCCCCGAGCACCGCCTGGTAGGCATCGATCATGCCCCAGCCGTAGGCGTTGTCTTCTCCGGGCGGACCCAGATCGACGGCAGTGTCGAGCAGCACCTGCTTGACCTGCTGGACGGTCAGATCGGGGCACGCCTCACGCATCAGGGCCACCACGCCGTTGACGTGCGGTGAGGCCATCGAAGTGCCGTCCTTGATGGTGTAGCCGCCTCCGGGGGCTGCCGAGCGAATATCGACGCCAGGCGCGACCACTTCCGGTTTGATGTCGTCCGTACCGCCGGGGGTGCAGTCGGACGGACCGCGTGACGAAAAATCGGCGATCGGCCAGCCGGCGGCATCGGCGGCGGCAGCACCCACCGCGAAGGTGCGGAGCGCATCGGTCGCCCGATCCCCGGGGCGGCGCAGCGAGCTTGGGGACGGGCCTTCGTTGCCCGCGGAAAAGAGGATGACAATGCCGGCGGCTTCGCAGGCATCCAGGTAGCTCCAGAACAGCGGATCGCACGGCGGGTAGCCGTGGGCGCTGGTGACGCCCCAGGAATTCGAACACACCGCGGGGACATCCCAATTGGTTTCGGCGTTCCCATCCGGATCGATGATCCACTGAAACGCTTCGATGGCGTCAGCAACGGTGTCGGCAACGCCGCCGCCGCGGTCGATGGCGCCGGCGGCGATCCAATGGGCACCGGGGGCCACACCGATTTGATCGCCCGGTGCTCCGCCGCAGACCGAACCCATGGTGTGAGTGCCATGTCCGAAGCCGAATCCGGAGCCGCCGTCATACGGAAAATCGTTCAGTCCGCTGAAGGGGTCGAACCAGGCCCACTCCGGGTGGTTGGCATACTGCGGCAGCGTACCCGCCCAGCGACTTGCCAGCGCCGGGTGATCGCCGTCGACCCCGGTGTCGATGTTTGCCACCAGCACGCCGGCGCCGGTGTAGCCCAGGGCCCACACCTCATCGGCGTTGATCGCCAGCAGTCCGGGCTCGATGCCGCCGCCCTGGGCGGCTCGTGCCGGGCCTTGCCGCTCCACCGGGGCGATGAGTTCGATCTGGTGGTTCGGATAGACTTCCTGCACATCGGGATGAGCGGCCAGTTGATCAATGATCGTTTGTGGGGCGTCGACGCGGATGGCGTTGGCGACCCAGAAGGGCCGATAGCTGCGGACCTGGCCCTGATTCTGCAGATTGGTGATCAGGTTGATGAGCGCCTGCTGGGAGCCGGCCGCCTTGTCTCGCAGGGCGTTGACTACGGTCTTGTGCCGCTGCCGGAGTGTCGCTCGCTGCTGATCGAATTCTGCTGCCAGGGCGGGCAGTTGCACGCGGTCGGCCAGGAACAACAGGGCGGAAACCGGCGGATTCTCAGCAGGCTGCTCGGCCTGCACGCTGGCCGGCGGCCCACTGGATGAAGTGGTCGCGATTGCCAGGATCGCCATCAAAGATAGCGCACGCATGAAGGGCTCCTTGTGCTGCTGCTCGTTGACAACTGAAGGTTGCCGTCGGGAGCGGTGAACGGATAAAACCGGAATTCGCGGGCGGCGCGGTTATCGTGCGAACACGCGATCGGAGTGGCGCAGCCGTTCTGAAACATGCCAGCCTCTGACACCAGACAGCCCTCCAGTATAGCCGCCACCCTCCTGGGACGTAAGCAGCCAATCGAGGCGGATGTGGGGTTTGGTGATAAAGCCGTCCTGGAATGCTGCTCGGCGGGATCAGCGCTGCAGCTCGGTCCAGACCGGCAGGTCGCGCAAGGTGGGCAAAGGTCGCGGGGGATCAGGGCATGAGTCATGGGGCTGCAGCGCGTAGACCCACCAGCCGACATCGTGCCAAGCGCCCAGCTTGTAGCCGACGTTGCGATATACCGCCACCCGCTGGAAGCCCAGTGACTCGTGCACACCCACGCTGGGCGGATTGGGCAGCGTGATGCCGGCATAGGCGTTGCGAAAGCCCTGCAGGCGCAGCACCTCAACCAGCTTGCGATACAAGGCGGTCGCACACCCCTGCCGCCGGTGCCCGGCACCGACGTAGACGGAGACCTCGACCGACCATTGATACGCCTGCCGCCGGCGGTGACCGGAGGCGTAGGCAAAGCCGACGGTCCCGGTCGTGTTTCGGGCCACCAGCCAGGGGAATGTCCGCAGCGTTTCAAGGATCCGATCGCCGAACGCTGTCACTGAGGGCACCTCGACCTCAAAACTGGCGGCTGAGTCGCGGACCACGGGCCCGTAGATGTCCAGCATGGCCGCGGCATCGACCTCGGTGGCTAGCTGAATGGTCAGCGGGGTTGTGATGGCAGGACTCCGAAAAGGTTCGGGCCGCCCCCCGGGCCGCTCGCTTTTTCTTGAACCGCGGGTGCCTCGATGGGCGTCCAGTACCACCGGACGCCAATGGTCCCGATCTTGGCAGAGGAAATCAAGTCGGGCTTTGGGCGGACCGGCCATCGCCGGCCGGACGTTCTTGCTGGAGCTGGGAAAGTCGAACCGCCGCGGCTACAATAGGTGCGTGATTTTGGCCCCCGGTCGGGCGCTGTAATTCCCTGGACCCCGTTTCACTTTTGCAAGGAGACCCATATGAAGAGGATCACCGCATTCGCAACTGCCGTGCTATTGAGTGTCAGCGCCAGCCTGTGGGCTTGCGACAAGGAAGCCAAAGTTGCCTCCGCAGACGCGGCGGCGTCGGGGTGTTGCAAGGCCAAGCTGCAGGGCGAGGTGGCCCGGGTCATGAACACGCTGCCGGCCATGACCTACAAGGTCGGCGACCTGGAGACCCCGTGTGCCAAGACGGCCCAGTCTAAAGCATGCGCGAGCCACCCGGTGCAGTACCTGGTCTCCGGCAAGGCATACACCACCGAGAGCGAGGCCACGGTCGCGCTGGCCGAGTTGTTGGAGAAGCAGATCGGCGAAATGACCCAGGTGCGGTTCGCCGTCGGCGAGCAGGTGTATCATTGCCCGATGACTGCCCAGGCGGCATGCACCAAGGATCAGAAAATGACCTACCGCGTCGCCGGATTTAACTTCGCCTCGATGGAGCAGGCCCAGGCCGCAGTGCAGCGGGCGACCGCTGCGATCAGCGATGGTGCCGTTCTGGCGGCGGCCCAGGGGGCCGACAAGCCCGGGTGTGCCAAGAGCGGTTGCGGCAAAGCCGCGACGGCCTCCGGCGAGAAGAAGGGCGGCTGCAGCAAGTCGCAAGCCGTGGTTGCGGGGATGCAAAAGGATGCCGGCGCCGAGCCGGCCGACAGCACCGGAAGCGGTTGCTGCAAGAAAGCGGCCGGACGGTTGGCCGCCACCCAGGAGAAGATTCGAACGATGGTCTCCGTCGTCGCCGAAGCAGCGATGAGCGCTGCTTCCTAAGACCTGGCGGTTGGTGATGTTCATTGATGGCGGGTTGGCGCACGGCGCCGCCCGCCTTTTTATTGGGAGGGGGGGGGGCGGCATCTGCGGTGCGCGGGTGGCAGGGCGTTCGCCACCTCGGCCCCTGGGGCTCCAGAACTGCGACGCGTCCCCGCAGGCCGGCCCGCGGTCAATGCTCAGCAGGGTCGGGCGCTGCCGGATTCGGGGCGGGCGGAACATCGAGAAACCGCCCACAGCGGGGGCAGTCCTCGACCTGGCCTTGGCTTTCGAACGGGAACACCGAGGTCGCGCCGCAGTCCTCGCAGGTGGCTTCTACGGTGGCGCCCGGCGGTCCGGCGGGGTGTGAGTGCGGTCGGCTGTCCAGCAGTTGGCGGGCGGCCTGCGCCTGGTCGGCGGCCACCTCGATGCGGATGTCGAGCAGTGCGGGGGCGAGTCCGTCGAAAGTCCCCACCGTGTGGCGATCGGGAACCTGGGCGCGAATCCCTTGAGCGTCGAGCCAAGCCACGATGATGTCGGCTTCCTCGAGGGTCCGGGCTTGGTAAACCGTGGTCCACTCAGCATTCATAATCGCAGCGGGCCTCCGTGGAGGGGGTCAGGGTAGCAATTGGCCACGACTGGATTCGAACCAGTGACCTAGGGTTTATGAATCCCTCGCTCTAACCAACTGAGCTACGTGGCCGGGGCGCAGCGGCGTTGCAGTTTAGAACTCGCCCGCGGGCGGGTCAAGTTGGTTGTGGCGCGACTCCGGCGGAACTTGACTTGATTCGCCAAGCTGTTATTGATGGCCGTTGGTGTCGCCGGGGCGCCTTGGACTGTCGCCCCGGGGCGAACGTCGGCCGGGTCATGATGGGCAAATCCCACAACAACAACGGTCTGGCCAGCGGCCAGACGATCGGCAAGTACCGCTTGTCCCGCAAGCTTGGGGAAGGCGGCTCGGGGACGGTCTGGAAAGCCCGCGATACGGTTGAGGGCATTTGGGTGGCGCTCAAGATTCCCACGCCGCGTTTGGACGGCACGATCGACGAAGACAGCGTGCGCAAGGAGATCCGGCTGGTCGCCTCGCTGCGGCATCCCAACATCATGCCGATCAAGAATGCCGACGTGGTCGATGGGCGCATCGTGCTGGCCACCGAGCTGTCGGTGGGTACGCTGGCGGACCGCCATCGGCCGATGATGCCCTATCGCATCCTGGGCATCATGAAGCAGGTGCTGGAGGCATTGTCCCACGCCCATGCCCAGCGGGTGGTGCACTGCGACGTGACGCCGGGCAACATCTTCTTGTTTCCCGACGGACGGGTGGCGCTGGGCGACTTCGGCATCAGTCGCCAGCAGCGAGGCCGGGTGGTGACCATGGACGAGTTCGGGACGCCCGGATACGTGGCGCCCGAGCAGGCCTACGGCAAGCCGACCTTCTCTTCTGACTGTTTTGCGGCCGGTTTGATCATCTATGAGTACATCACCGGCCACCTGCCGCGCTGGCCGTTCGAATGGCCCATGCGCGGCATCGATCGGCTGCGGGAACGCACCAACTGGTCGCTCATCCGTCTCTTGCGCCGGACATTGGACATTTCTCCGCGAAGACGGTTCGGGAATGCCGATGAGATGCTGCAAGCGCTGGTTACTGCGGTTCCGGAATTGTCGGCCGGCAGCGGGTTGTCGCGTCGCGGCGCCAAGGTGCCGGATTGGCGGCGGGTGCGGCGGGAGGCCTTTCGGGCCAAGTACGGGCGGGTGCTCGACCCCGAATTCGACTGCGTCAGTTGCGGCGAGCTGATTTCGGAGATCATGGACGCCTGTCCCTGGTGCGGCGAGGTCGACAATCGCTTCGAGCATGCCTCGGCGTTTCCGCAGTACTGCCCGGACTGTCGCAAGGGCGTGCTGCCGGAGTGGCGCTATTGCCCGTGGTGTTACGGTTCGGGCTTCGCCAAGGCCGCCGACCGTCGCCGGGCCGATCGCCGCTACAAAAGCAAGTGCCGGCACTGTGACGGCAGGCTGATGCCGTTCATGAAATACTGTCCGTGGTGCCGCCGAAAGATCCAGCGGCCGTGGCGGGTGCATCCGTTTCCGGAGCACTGTGCCCGCTGCAAGAACAGCATTGACACCAGCTTCTGGAGCTTCTGTCCCTGGTGTCAAGCCCGTTGCCGGTGATCGGTGGTCGCCGAATCTCGTCTGAGGATCCGGGGGCGCTTTCCGGGCGAACACCATGGCGCATTCTCACACTGTGGTCACGACCGGCCGGCTGTACCGCGATGTCTACGTGGTCGGCGATATCCACGGCAGCCGGGTCGGGCTGGAGGCCATCCTGGAGCATGCCGGACTGGCCGGCGGCGGGCGCTGGCGCGGCCGGAGGGCCCACGTGGTGCAGTGCGGCGACATCATCGATCGCGGTTCGGACTCGCGGGCCTGTCTGGAGTTGCTGTTGGACTTGCGGCGTCAGGCTTACCGGGCAGGCGGGCGGGTGGACCTGCTGGTCGGCAACCATGAACTGGCGTTGGCCTGCGGCGATTATTCGATCAGCGATGTGCCGCAACCCGAGGCCTTGAGCAAGACGCTGGCCCAGGCGATCCGCGGGGGGCGGTTGCAGGCGGCGCGATCGTACCGCCAGTATCTGATGACCCACGCGGGGGTCAATCCGCAGTTGATGCTGCGGTTGATTGGTGAGGTGCGCCGTGAATACGGCCGGCGGGTGACCGTTGCTTCGCTGGCCCGCTATCTCAATCAGCAGTTGAAACTCGCGTTTGCGACCGGCGACTTCCGCCACCCGATGTTCCACGTTGGGGTCTCGCGCGGCGGCAGCCATGACCTGGGCGGCATTTTCTGGGCGGATTTCGATTTCGATCACGACCAGGTCAGACGGCATCCCCGGGTGTGGCAAATCTTCGGGCATACCCCGCCGAAGGGTCGCGACCCTTTCCGGGTGACGCCGGATGAGCGGCGGGTCAACATCGACGTCGGGATCTGCGGGCACTACGGCGGCTACCACGCCTACGTGAAGCTGCTGCCCGACCGCATCGTGGGCATCCACTGCCAATCCGCCGCCTTTGCGGAAGATATTCTGGCCGCCATCACCGTTCCGTCAATGGCTTGAGCTTGCAATCCGACGCCCGCGGCCCGAACATCAACGATGCGGCGCGGTGGCGCAGGGTGCTGACCTCGGGGACGACGCTCATGAAGTGGCTGATTGCGGTGTTGCTGGTGGCGGTCATGGTTCTGGGGCTGATGGTCAACCGATCGGTGCTGCAGCCCGGGTCGCCGGCGGTGGAGATCGCCGCCAGCCAGTGGTTCAACACCACCGGCCCGCTGTCGCTGGAAACGCTCCGCGGCCAGATCGTGGTTCTGGAATTCTGGGCAACCTGGTGCCCGCCGTGCCGCGACGGCATTGGCCACCTGAACCAGCTACACGACCACTGGAGCAACCAGGGGGTGGTTCTGATCGGGCTGACCGACGAGCCCGCGGCGGTGGTCGGTCCGTTTGTCGGCAAGCACGCCATCCGCTACGCCGTCGGCGCGGGCAGCGCCACCGACCGGCACTACGGCGTGCGGGCCATCCCCCATGCTTTTGTGATTGATCGTGCCGGGCAGGTGGTGTGGAGCGGCTACCCCGATGGCGGGCTGGATCGGGCGGTTCGTCAGGTCCAAGCCGCCGCCGCCCGCTGAGCCGGATTCCGCGATTGGTGCTCGATCTGGTTTGTCCCGTATAATACCCCCGGGCCCAGGTTGGACCCCGGTAGCAACGGGGGGGGGGGCAGCGGCGGGTTACTGCCGCATTAGGGGCGCATATAATCGGCCGAGCTCCGAATACACCAAGCTCGCGGCGGTCGGGACTCTGAAAGACTCTCGGGTCGGAGGATGGAGGACACCATGCACACATCTGGAATGAAACCACTGCTGATGACGATGCTGGCCGGGCTGCTGTTGGGCCCGGCAGCCGCCCAGGCGGGCGAAAAGATCATTGTGCACCTGGAACTCAAGGGCGCGCTCCTGGAGGCTCCGGAAGGGCCGGGACTGATGTCCTTCGAAAGCAACAAGCAAGTGACGACCAAGGCGCTGCTGGAGCGCCTGAAGCAGATTCGTGAAGACGACGACGTTGCAGCCGTGTTCCTGACCTTTGAGGGCACCGCCATGGGGCTGGCCCAGTTGCAGGATCTTCGCGACGCGATCGCCGCCGTGAAAGCCGCCGGCAAGCCGGTTTACGCCCACATGGACTCCTGCTACTCCTCGGGTCTGTATTGGCTGGCCAGCAGCGCCAGCCGGCTGGCCGTGGTGCCCAGCGGCGACGTCTGGGTGACCGGCCTCTACGGCGAGCAGCTGTTCCTGAAGCATATGCTCGGCCATCTAGGAATGGTCGCCGACGTCATTCACATCGGCGACTACAAGAGCGCCGGCGAAGTGCTGACCCGTACCGCGCCGAGCCCGGAGGCGGCGGAGATGACCGCCTGGCTGTTTGACGACATCTACCAGCAAATGCTTGGCCAAATCGCCGAGTCTCGCGCTCGCAGTCGGTCGGACATCGAACGGATCATCGACCAAGGGCCGTTCACGGCCGAGCAGGCTCAAGAGAAAGGACTGGTCGATGTGGTCGCCTATCGAATGGACTTTGTCGATCAGATCAAGGAGCGTCACGGCGACCTGCCCTTCAAGAAGGACTATGGTAAACCCGGAAAGCTTGATCTCGACGTCTCCAATCCATTCGCCTTCTTCCAGGAAATCATGGGCCAGCTCCTGGACCGGAAGGACGGTTCCGAGGAGGAGCCCTCGGTGGCGTTGATCTATGTCGCCGGCACGATCATGCCGGGTGACGGCGGGGACAGCCCCTTCGCGGTCAACCATGGAGCCAGCTCCCCGCTCCGCAAAGCGTTGTACAAGGCGGCTACCGACGACGATGTCAAGGCGGTGGTCTTGCGGGTCGATTCGCCTGGTGGATCGGCAGTGGCCAGCGAGATCATCTGGAACGCCACCCAGCAAGTCGCCAAGCGCAAGCCGTTCATTGTGTCCATGGGCAACGTGGCTGCCAGCGGAGGCTATTACGTTTCCTGCGGGGCCGACACCATCTTTGCCGAGCCCGGGACGATCACCGGCTCCATCGGCGTGGTGGGCATGAAGATGGTCACCAAGGGCTTCTGGGACTGGGCGGGTGTGAGCTGGCACCCCGTGCAGCGCGGTTCCAACGCCGACATCATGGCCACCGATGAGCTTTGGACCGCTGCCCAGCGCGAGAAGATTCGCGGCTGGATGGAGGACATCTATCGGGTTTTCAAGTCCCGAGTCGAGCACGGCCGCCAGGATCGTCTGCAGAAACCGTTGGACGAGATCGCCGGCGGACGGGTCTACACCGGGACGCAGGCGAAGGCGTTGGGGCTGATCGATGAACTGGGTGGGTTGGACGACGCCCTGGCGTTTGCCGCGTCCAAGGCGAATCTAGGCGCTGACTTCAAGGTCAAAATCCTGCCCAAGCCGAAGAGCATCATG
Source organism: uncultured Planctomycetales bacterium (assembly GCA_964619935.1). GTDB lineage: Bacteria > Planctomycetota > Phycisphaerae > UBA1845 > CAIVHJ01 > CAZUGO01. The sequence continues at coordinate 15,151 of CAZUGO010000004.1, forward strand.
GATGTGCTGCTGGAGGGCTTTTCGGCGGACGTCATCGCCGCCCGCCCAACGGCGTTGAGCGGCTGGCAGGCGGCCTTGCCGATCCTGCAGCGGATCGAGCCGCTGAAGGCCCAGGCATTGTTGCGGGCCATGCAGCAGATCGAGTTGTTACAAGCTGAGCACGTGTTGGCAGTGATGCCCGCCGAGATTGTGATTCGGTAATCGGGGTGATGCCCGCGGGATCGCCGGCGGTCGGCGGCCGCGATCCCGTGCGTGTTCCGATGGCCTGGAGGAGGATTGCCGATGCGATGGACCCAGATGGCGGTTGCCGGGGCGATGGGGGTGGCGGTGCTGCTGCCCGGTTGCCTGGCGTTGAACATCAAAGGGCCGGTGGTCAGCGGCGACGACCGCCAGGAAACCAAGCGGTCGGCTTCACAACATCCCGCCGGAGCCTGCGGAGATGCCTGTGATCTGGTCGAAGCGGCCGCCATGTTGGATGCTTCCAGCGATCAGCGCGAAGTGCTGGAGAAGGTCGCCGGCCGGCCGGCATTGTCGGCCCATGAGCAGCGCTATCTGATCAACGTGGCCTTCGCCATGAAGTTCAGCAGCGACCAGTCTGCCGTGCTGACCGCACTGGCGGCCAATCCGTCGCTGACCGCGGAGGGCCGCGCCCATCTGGTCGACCGCCTTGACGAGATCCGGTTCAGCAGCGATCGCCGCCGCGTTGTCGATGCACTGGCCGGCAATCCCGCTGGCGCTGCCACGCCCGCGGGGTAGCGGCCTGGCATTCTGGAACACTCGCGGGTTCAGCGCGCCTGCCGACCGGTCCTCCCGCTGCGGCTGACGCGGCCCACCGCGGGTTCAGGCAGCGCCCCCGCCTGGTTTGCAGGGGCCGAACCAAGGTGGATATGATCGCTCGGCACATGACCGCACTCGGTCCGACCCTGAAGCGCCGCACGTCTGGCCTGGCATGCCTGGCCCTGCTGGTCTGGGCGCCGGTGGTCCATCCCGAAGAACAGAAGGACGACATGCATTCTGCCGATGCCCCGCATGCCAACCGCCTCATTCACAGTCTCAGCCCCTATTTGTTGCAGCATGCCCACAATCCCGTGGACTGGTACCCTTGGGGCCCTGAGGCCCTCGATCGTGCCCGCCGCGAACACAAGCCGATCTTCCTGAGTATTGGGTATTCGGCGTGCCATTGGTGCCACGTCATGGAACATGAGAGCTTCGAGGACCCGCAGGTGGCCGAGGTGCTGAACGCGCACTTTGTGAGCATCAAGGTGGATCGTGAGGAGCGCCCGGACATCGACGAACTGTACATGCAGGCCACGCTGGCGATGGTCGGCAGCGGCGGGTGGCCCATGAGTGTGTTCCTGAAACCGGACGGCGCCCCCTTCTGGGCCGGAACCTACATTCGTCGCGACGCTTTCGTGCACTTGGCAAGTCGCATTGCCGAGACCTGGGAGCGCGATCCTGAGGAGATCGACCGCGTTTCATCCCAATTGAAGGCCTACCTGGAGCACTGGGCCCAAGGTCCGAAAATCGCCGCTGGAGTTCCCGGCCCGCAGGTGGTTCGCCGAACAGCCGCGATGTTGGCCGGCGCATTTGACCTCGATCTCGGCGGGCTCCGGGCCCAGGGTGGCAACGGCAACAAGTTTCCGCCGAGTATGGCCATGGAGCTGATGCTGCGGGTCTGGCAGACCACCGGCGATGCCAAGGTGCTGCGGGCAGTCGAAGTCACGCTCGACAAGATGGCGGACGGTGGCATCTATGATCACCTCGGCGGCGGCATCTGTCGCTACAGCACCGATCCCTACTGGCGGGTGCCGCACTTCGAGAAGATGCTGTACGACCAGGCCCTCGTCAGCAGCATCTACCTGGATGGGTTCCAGGTCTTCTCCAAGCCGCGCTATGCGGAGGTGGCTCGCGGTATCCTGGACTACGTGCTCGAAGACCTGCAGAGCCCGCAAGGCGGGTTCTACTCGACGCGCGATGCCGACAGCGATGGCCTGGAGGGTCAGTATTACATCTGGACCGTGGACGAAGTGCACGCGGCCCTCGGCGAGGTCGACGGACCCATCTTCTGTGCGGCCTATGACGTGACTGCGACCGGCAACTGGTCGGAGTCGCTGGGGCATGCCCCGCCCGGGCCGAAGAACATCTTGAACATCAAGCGCGATCTGGACACCGTTGCGGCCGGGTTCGCAATGGCGCCCCACGAACTGCGGACCCGCCTGAACGGAATGCGCGCTGTGTTGCGCGACGTGCGCCGCCGACGGACCGCGCCCGGCCTCGATGACAAGATCCTGACCGCCTGGAACGGCCTGATGATCGCGAGCCTGGCCAAGGCGGCTTCGGTTCTGAATGAACCGCGATATGCGGCGGCAGCAGCGCGGGCCGCCGACTTTGTGCTCGAACACTTGCGCCGCGACGGCCGGCTGCTGCGGACCTATCGCCACGGCGAGTCCCGGTTGACCGCTTATCTCAGCGACTACGCGTTTTTCATCGAGGGACTGCTCAATCTCCATGAGGCGACCTATGACCTGCGCTGGCTTGATGAGGCCACGGCGCTGGCGGAGACCTGCAACGCCTACTATGCGGATCCCCAGAACGGCGGCTTCTTCTTCACCGCCCGCGATGCGGAGTCGTTGATCGTCCGGACCCGGAATCCACGCGACGGGGCGATTCCCTCCGGCAACTCCGTTCATGCCATGAATCTGCTGCGCTTGCAGATCATGCTGGATCGTTCCGATTTCCGAACGATGGCCGAATCAATTTTTCGCGGGTTCGCCGGCCAGATCGAGCAGTCACCCGCGGCATTCGAGCGACTGCTGTGCGCCCTGGACTTCTACCATGCCCGCAAGCGCGAGATCGTTCTGGCGGCTTCGGATCGCCAGCAGTTGTCAGCGCTGATCGAGGCCGCTTATTCCAGCTATTTGCCGAACAAAGTCGTCAGTGGAGTCATCGGCGGCAGCGCTCCCGACGCGGTGGCCCTGCTCCGGGGCAAGAAAGCCATCGCGAACCAGCCAACCGTCTTTGTATGCGAGAACTATGCCTGCAAGGCGCCTGTGCATGAACCTGCCCAGTTGAAGGCCTTGCTCTGGCCGCCGCCGGAAAAGGCCACGGGGTCCGTCGGCGGCCCGCCCCCTCCGGAGAAACCAAGTCAATGAGCAATGTGCTGGCAGCCACCATGATGTGGGTCGCGGCGGGCTGGATCGCCCAGTCGCCGCCGCCGCCCGCGGCGGGTCCGGGGCAGCGTCTGGAACGCCGCCCCGCCGCTGAAACGATCCGCCGGACCTTGGACCGTGATCGACCGTCGGCGGATCCGATTCCCGGGCAGGTGCCGCTCGAACTGGCGGCGGCAGGCCGGCAGGATGGCACCGCAAGCGGACTCTGGCCAGAAGGGTTTCTGTTGGCCCGCCGTCGCGGCCAGCTCCGGCGGACGGACGACGGCTGGGCCTTCGTGATCGTGGAAGGCGAGGATCAAGGCAATGCCATCCGGGTCCTGCCGAATTCCAAGTTGCGGCAAATGCAGGCCTACACCTCCGATGGGACCCGGGCAGTGGACTTTACGGTGTCCGGCATGGTCACCGAATACGCCGATGAGAACTACCTGCTGATCCGCAATGCGGTAGTGCTCAGCGGTGGGTCACAACCGCCGACCGTTCGCGCCCGGCCGCGAACGGACGACGCCTCCGGATCGGGCGATGTTCTGGACCTGATTCGCAGCGACGCGCTTCTTGGGCGGCCGGTGCCCACGACGCTGCCGGAGGCCGGGCCCGACCCGGCGCGGATTCCGCCGTCGGTGGCGCCTGGAGAGGAGTTCGCGAAGCTGCTGCCCGAAGAGTCGACCGTGACCCTCAGAACCGGCCGGCTGGTCGCCGAGATGGATGGCCCCGTTCTTGCGTTCGAGTCGGACAGCGATCGGCCGGCCGAGCCCCCGCTGGCCGTCCTGGCCAGCCTGGCCCGGCAGCAGATGGAGGCCTATGCCCAAGGTGGCCTTCGCAGTGTTGTGTTCGTGGTCTCGGGGGAAATTACTGCCTACCAGGGGCGGAATTACCTGTTGGTCCGGCGGTTCTTCGTCCGCCCCGACGACGGCAACCTGAAGTAGCCCAGTGGCCCAGTGGGTCCGGCCGTTGCAAGCGAACCCGCCATCCGTTATCTTGGGGGATTGAATTTTTGGGAAACGCCAAAGGAGCATGCGGTGTATGCCATCATTGAAGACAGCGGCAAGCAACTGAAGGTCAGAGAGAACGACACCATCGACGTGGACCTGCGCGATCTGCCGGAGGGGAGCGACCGCCTTCAGTTCGATAAAGTTTTGCTGATTGGTGACGAGACTTCCGAGGCCGCCGCGAAGATCGGCCAGCCCTGGCTGGAAGGCGCTTCGGTGGAAGCCCGTTTGGAGGGCGAGGTTCGCGGGGACAAGATCACCGTGGTCAAGTTCCGGCGTCGCAAAGGCTACCGGCGTAAGCAGGGCCACCGCCAGCGCTACCTGCGGGTCACCATCGACAAAATCAACAGCTAGAACCGCTTCGGATTTGCCCGTGCGGTGACCCCCTGCCCTCCCGTCGGTTGGTGCGCTTCTGGTGGCGCTTGGCGATATTGCCGAGCACGCCTGGGGGCGTTGAGCGGGCCTGCCCGGCGGCTTTACGATTCGTATTCCCGAATGATTGCATAGACTCGCTCAGGGGTGGTCGCTTCGGTCAGGGCCACGCGGAAGGGGTCCATGAGCATAAGTCGACTGATCTGGGCCAATGCCTGGATGTGCGGACCGGTTTGGTCCTTGGGGCTGGCCAGCAGAACCACCAGGTCGGCGGGCCGCCCGTCGATGCTGTCCCAGGGGATCGGGTCGCGCGGTTTGCCGAGGGCCATGACCAGTGACCGGCAGGACTTGGACTTCCCGTGGGGGACCGCTAGGCCCCGCCCGATGCCGGTGGAGGCGAGCGCTTCGCGGTCGAAGATGGCCTGAAGGATCTCGTGCTCATCGGTGCAGCGGTCGGTGTGGGCGATGGCCTGAACCAGCCGGCAAATGGCTTCAGACTTGTCGGCAGCCACGAGCGGTACGATGACACACTCCGGCGGCATGATCGTGGTCAGCTTCATGATTCAAACCTGGCAACCGGCGACAGTTCGAGGGCGCGGGCCCCTTAGTCTACTTTTTCCGCTTGAATAGACAACCTCAATCGCCAGAATTCTGAGCGAATTTCAGCGCGCTGGCCGGGCGGCATCCGAGGGTGTCCCTCATGAAGTGGTTCTCACCGATTACCATGTTGCTGGCTGCCGGGCTCGCGGCTTTGCTGATCGACGGTCCGCCGACGGTCCGCGGTCCTACGCAGCAACTGGGTGCCGTAGCGGTCCGGGCCGCGCCGGCCTACCGCGGCCTCGCCATCCAGGTGGACACCAGTCACCGGCCGCTGCAGCGCTACGGACCGATGGTCCGGCAGATCGCCGATCTGGGTGCCGACACCGTGTTGTTCAGTGTCAACGCTTACCAGACGGACGCCGGTGCGACCGACATTCACGTGGATCCGCGGAAGACCCCGGAGGATGCCATCTGGCGGGCACTGCTCCGGTTGGCCCGGGATTGCGGGCTGCGGATCGTGCTGATGCCCAAGATCCTGCTGTCGGCGCCCCGCGGGCAGGAATGGCGCGGCGTGATCAATCCCGGGCGGCAATGGTCCGTGTGGTTCGCCCGCTATGGCGACTTCATCATGCATTACGCCCGCTTGGCGGCTGATTGTGATGTCGACGTCTTCGTGGTCGGTTCGGAGTTGCTGACCGCCGAGAAGCACACCGGGCGCTGGCGCCAACTGATTGCGGAGGTTCGCGGCGTGTTTGACGGTCTGCTGACCTACTCCGCCAATTGGGACCATTACGCGGCGGTGCAGTTCTGGGACGACCTCGACCTGGTGGCGATGACCAGCTACTACCGGACCGCCGAGGGCCTGGAGCCGACCCGTGCCATGATGGTGTCCACCTGGCGGTCGATCCGATCCGAGATTCTGGAATGGCAATCGCGGATCGGTAGGCCCATCCTGTTCACCGAGGTCGGGTGGTGCAGTCAGCGCGGCTGCTCGTTGGCGCCCTGGAATTACCATTACAACCCGGTGGCGTCGGTGACCGGCTTGCGCGAGCAGCGGCTGAACTACGAGGCGTTCATTCAGGTCTGGAATGACCAGCCGGCAGTGGCAGGTGTCATCTGGTGGGAGTGGGCCCACCACGGCGGCGGTTCGTCCGATTACGGGTACACGCCCAAGAACAAGCCAGCCCAGGCCGTGCTGCAGGACTGGTTCACGGGCGCTGCCACGAGGTCCCCCGGGGATCCGCCGTGAATCAGCCGTCCACATAACCCGCCGCACGCAGGCGGTGTCGGACCTGCCGGTCGGGTCCGACCGTTATCACTTAATGCTGTTGGGGCCGGATGACGATCCGTGAACCACGTTGCCGAGGCGGTCGGCCGATGAGTCGCGATACGCCGTACACGGAATCTTGTGATCGATGGCACCTGAATCGTCGCGTTCGCGTGGTCTGGTATCCGGGCACCTGAATCCAGGCGTGGTGAGCGAGTCGTTCGGCGCGCACCGGCTGGTGGCCAAGCAGGACGAGTTGGGCTGGGCCTTTGCCGTCAGCGGTGTCGCTGGCGCCGCCGGGACGGGCGACTGTTGTGATGCCTGCGATCCCGGTCCGGTCGATTCGGTGTCCTTGCTGCTGTTTCGCCAGCAACTGAACGCGGCCCGCGTCGCCTTGGAGAACATCTCGGCTTCGAATTGCGCGGTGTGTGACCACGGCTTTGCGCACAGCGCGGCGCGGCTGACGCTGGCCAGGATTCTGAGTGAGTCCGGGCCCCGCACGCGACCTCCCAGCACGGATCATCCTATCGTCTGGGTCCCATCGGACCTTATGGGACCGCATTGAATGTTCCGCGAAATTAGCTAAGCAGGCGTCTGTCGCGCGACGACCTATCATGGCGAGTCGGGTGGGCTGAGGCTTCAGGGACATCAGCGCGAGTCGCTGAAATCCAGTCCGCGTGTGGGTGACGGCTGGCCGCTTGCGGCCCACTTGCCGGCCCCGACATGCCGAGCCACGCACGGTCGCGTGGCAGGACGCAGAGGCCGCCGAACTCCGGCGGCCGCCGCGGCAGGTCTCACGGAGGATCAGGATGAGCCGGATCAACACCAACATCTCCTCGATTCGGTCGCTCAACCAGCTCAATGCCAATCAAGATCGCCTGAACCTGCGGCTGGAGCGGCTGTCCACCGGTCTGCGAATCAACCGCGGCAAAGATGACCCGGCCGGCCTGATCGCTTCAGAACGACTGCGCGCCGAAATCAACGGCATCCAGCAGGCTACAGCCAATTCCCTGCGCACCATCAATGTGCTGTCGGTGGCCGAGGGCGCTCTGAACGAGGTCTCCAACCTGTTGCTCGAAATCCGCAGCCTGGTCACCAGCACGTCCAATGAGGCGGCGTTGTCGCCCGATGAGGTGGCCGCCAACCAACTGCAGATTGACTCCCTGCTGGAGAGCATCAATCGCATCGCCAACACCACGCAGTTTGCCGGCCAGAACTTGTTGGACGGATCGGTCGGTTATAACTTCTCCGGGCAGGCCACCACGCATATCGAACACGTGCGGGTCTATGGCGCCCGCCTGCCGGACAACGGTGGGGTGACCGTCTCCGTGGAGGTCACCCAGTCGGCCGAGCGGGCCGTGCTGGCCTTCAACCGTGGGGCGGCTGCGGGGCTGGCCTCCGCGGTGACCATCGACCTGTCGGGCAATCTGGGGACCGAGACCCTCAGTTTCGCCAGCGGCACGGCACTGTCTTCGGTGGCGGCGGCGATCAACAACTTCACGTCCTTGACCGGTGTGACTGCCGCGCTGTCGGGGACCTCGGCAGTGTTGCTGCGCAGCGAAAAATTCGGGAGCGATCAGTTCGTGAGCGTCAGGACGCTTGCCGGAACCTTTACGACCGGGGCCGGCCTCAGCGTCCAAGACGAAGGCGTGGACGCCGGGGTGTTGATCAACGGTCAGGCCGCGGCGACCCATGGCCTGGAAGCCACCCTGCGGACCACCGCGATCGACATCGAGATGACCCTGTCGCAGGGCTTTGGGCAGCAGACCGCGTCATCCACGTCGTTCAGCATCGTCGGTGGCGGGGCTCGATTCCAGATCAGTCCGTCGATCACCGCCGCGGGGCAGGTCAACCTGGGAATTCCGTCGATTTCGCCGACGAACCTGGGTAACGCCATCGACGGGTTCCTGAACTCAATCAAGACCGGCGGGGCCAATGAGGTGGCCGCCGGCAACTTCACCAAGGCCGAGATCATCGTCAAAGATGCGGTCAACCAGGTCGCCGTGCTCCGCGGGCGGCTGGGCGCGTTCCAGAAGAACGTGGTGGAGACCAACGTCAACAGCATGCAGGTCGCCTTCGAGAACATCACGGCATCCGAGTCGAACCTGCGCGATGCTGACATGGCCGAGGAAGTCTCCAAGCTGACCCTGGCCCAAATTCTGGTCCAAAGCTCCTTCCAAGTGCTGGCCATTGCCAACCAGGTTCCCGCCAACGTCCTGCAGCTCATCGGGTAGCGGGCGGGGCGGGCGTCGGAACCGCGGTTTCAGTACTGATCATCGCCCGCATCCGGATGGCGGCGCCGCGGTCGTCCGTGGCCACGACGGTGCGCCTGCAGCCTGGTCTGAAAGCCGCCGATAACCGAATTAGCCCAGGTCCCGGTGGCAGTCCTCGGACGACCCGATGGCCCTCAAGTGAATGGGGTTGATCAATGAGCGGTATTGTCAGCAGCGTGGGGTTGGTCTCCGGACTGCCGATTCAGAACCTGATCGATCGACTGATCGACGTCGAGTCTCGGCCGTATCGCCAGGTGCTGGCCCGGATCGAGACCGTGCAGGCCCAGCGGGCGGCGTACGCCGAACTGAACGCCCGGCTGTTGGCACTCAAGGGCGCCGCCGGCCAGTTCGATCGCGTGAGCTTCTTTCGCCGGTCCACGGCGATCAGCAACCGGCCGGAGGTGTTGACGGCCACGGCTGCCGAAGGGGCGGTTCCGGGTACCTACGCCTTCCGGGTGCACTCGCTGGTGACCAGCCACCAGTTGATTTCCTCGGGATTCGCCGATGCCGATCAAACGGCGGTCGGTCGCGGGACGGTGGCCGTGGAGGTCGGCAACGGTCGGCTGGGTCGCCGGACGTTCCTGGATGACCTCAATGGCCAGCAGGGCGTCGGCCGCGGCTCGATCGAGATTCAAGATCGTGCCGGCAATCAGGCGGAAATCGACCTGACCTCGGTGTTGACCGTCGATGACGTTCTGGAACGAATCAACGATGAGCCGCAAGTCGCCGTCCAAGCAGAAGTCCAAGGGGACCGCATCGTTCTGATCGACACCAGCGGCAGCACCGCCGCGAACCTGACGGTCCGCGACCTGGGGTCGGGTTCGGTCGCCGAAGACCTGGGCATCCGCCAAAGCGTGGCCCAAAACACCCTGATCGGCAACGACATCAATGATGCGACGCTTGAGACCAGACTGTCGCGTCTGAACGACGGCAACGGCGTCCGCCATAATTCCTCCGGGGCCGACCTGAGTTTTCGGGACGGCGGCCTGGAGTTGTTTGCAGTAGAGCTCAACGACACCCTCAAGCTGAGCACCCATCTTCAGCAACTGAACGACGGCAACGGCGTCACCCTGGGGGACTTCGAGATTCGGACTCGCAGCGGCGACGGGCTCCAGGTCGACCTGGCCCAGGTGCACGATTTCGGTGACGGCTTAGGTCCTCGGGGGGTCAGCACCATCGGTGACGTCATCACGGTGATCAATGAGGCGGCCTCGGCTGCCGGTGTTGCGGTTCAGGCCGGACAGCAGCCCGGGACATTGCAACTCCAACTGGTGGACCACACGTCGGGCAGCGGCAGCCTGGAGGTCGAGGACCTGAACGGGTCGGCGGCGGCAGACCTGGGGCTCAGCGGCTCGGCCGACGGCGGGACGCTGGTCAGTCCAAAGATTCTCAGGATCAGCAGTCTGGGCGACGTCGTTCGTGCGATCAACTATGCACCCGGAAACTACGACCCCCTGAGCGGCTCCCGCCAGATTACCGCGGCGGTATCCGGAAACGGATTGCACATCAGCCGGGCCAGCGGCGCCGAGTTTACCATTGAAGCCACCAACGATTCGCCGGCGGCCGATGATCTGGGCGTGGTGGGCGGGCGGCCTGCCGCCGCGCACAGCACGCGACCCCTGCTGGCCGGGCTCAACACCGTGCTGCTGCGCTCGCTGAACGGTGGCGCCGGCGTGTCCACGGGCCAGCCGCTGGTGATCACCGCCCGATCGGGCCAGACCGTGTCGGTCGATCTCTCGGGGGCGCAGACCGTATTGGATGTGGTTCGCGAGATCAATGCTCAGGCCGCCGCCGCCGGTTCAACAGTGCGGGCTGACCTGAACTCCGCCGGAAGCGGGCTGAGCCTGACCGATGGCGGCAACGGCTCGGGGCCATTGGGCGTCGCGCCCGGCAGCATTGCCGACGACCTCGGACTGGGGGCGTCAGCCCGCAGCACCACGGATCGAATCGAAGGAGCCAATCTTCAACTGCAATATGTTTCGGAGGCCACGGCGCTGGCCAATCTGCCGGTGGCGGGCGGCGTCGGCACCGGCGAGTTCGAAATCACCACAGCCGCCGGTACGACTTTCAAGGTGCAGATCACCCAGAACCAGACCACCGTCGGCGGCGTGCTCTCCCAGATCAACACCATCGGCGAGTCCCTGGGCATTCGTGCCGAAATCAACAGCCAGGGCGACGGCATCGTGATCCGCGATCTCCGGGGGGGCGCCGGCGAATTGGCAATCCAGGACGTCAGCGGGGCGGTGGCCCGCAAACTCAACCTGCTGCGCGCAGCCGAGAACGACGACGGCGGGCAGTTCATTGACGGGAGCTACGAATTTGACATCTCGATCGACGCCGACGACACGTTGAACGACGTCGCCGACAAGATAAACTCCGCCGGGTTGCAAGCGTCGGCCACGGTGATCAGCGACGGCTCTTCCGCAAATTCCTACCGGCTGTCGGTCACCTCCGGCGTAACCGGGACCGACGGGACCTTGATGTTCGACGCCGGCGCCACGCGGCTGTTAATGAGTGAGCTGGTCCAGCCCCAGGATGCAGTCATCTTCTTCGGGAGCGCCCAGTCGGCCAATCCGCTGGTCATTCGCAGTTCGAGCAATACGCTCACCAACCTGGTCCAGGATGTCACGATCAATCTCCTGGGCAGTTCCTCCGAGGCGGTGGAACTCACCGTCAGCCGCGACAACGAGGCGATTGCGGGCAGCATCGAGACCTTCGTGAACGCATACAACGGCGTGATGGATCGCATTGAGGAACTAACCTTCTTCGATTCGGAGACCCTGCAGAGCGGGCCGCTGCGCGGCGATGCCACCGTTCGGACGGTGCAGAGCCGCTTGCGCAACTTGGTCACCAGCAGCGTTCCCACGGACAACCCGACCATCCGCCGGTTGTCGTCGATCGGGGTGTCGGTGCAAAACGGTGGTCGCCTGGGTTTCGACAAGGCCAAGTTCCAGGAAGTCCTCGCCGAAAACCCCGAGGCCATCGAGGAACTGTTCACCCTCTCCGAACTGGAGCTCCAGCGCGATGCACAAGGCAATCCTCAAATCGATCCAGACAGCGGCGCCCCGCTCGAGGTGGTCGACGAGTTGGGCCTGGGTTACGTCATCGATGACGCCCTCGACTTGATGACCCGCACTTTCGACGGGCTCCTGGCGGTTCGCGACGACGCCCTGGAGAGCCAGGAGGCCCTGCTCAGCGATCGCGCGGAATTCCTGCTCGCGTTACTGGATTCGCGGCGGATCCGCCTGGAGGCCCAATTCGCCGGGCTGGAGCAGACCCTCAGTTCGTTATCGGGCCAGACTTCTGCGTTGAACCTGCTGTCCACCTCCGCCTCCCAGTCCTTGTTTGGGAGTTAGGCGACTCCGACCGCGATCCTGTCGATATGACAGGGCAATGACTGAGCGCGGGGACAATCCATATCTTCGGAATGCCGTCCTCACCGCTTCGCCGGAGCAGCTCCAGTTGATGCTCTACGATGGCGCAATTCGGTTTGCGACACAGGCTGCCGATGCCATCGCGGCCGGTGAGGTCGAGAACAGCTACAACCTGCTGACCCGCGCCCAACGAATCGTCCGGGAAATGGAGAACGGATTACGGCACGATGTCGCCCCTGAATTGTGTGGCCGAATGGCGGCGCTGTACCGCTTCGTGTTCAGCAAGCTTGTGGATGCCAACATCAACAAGGATCCTCAGGCCCTGGCGGATGCCCTCAAAATCCTAACCCACCAGCGCGAGACCTGGGCGATTCTGGTCCAAAAAGTCCAACGGGCCCATTCCGAGGACCTCCACCAGCCGGTCTCAACCGCTTCAGCCCGCGATCCCGCGGCGCCCGACTCGATCAGCTTGGAAGGCTGAGGACCCATCCGGGGAACGGACAAGCCGGGGGCCCAATCGGTCCCTTTGGCGTGGGCCTCTCCTATGATAAACTACGGTGATGGAGCGTCCTTCCCGGGAATGGGAATCATGATTGCGCTGGTCATTGTCTGCTGCGCCGTCGGCGTCAACACACAGGTTCCGCATGTGGCGGATTCCGATCAAACCCCCGCCGCGCCGCTCAGCCCCGCCCGCTCGACGCTTTCTGAACTCATCCAGCAGTTGGGCAGCCCTCAATACCATGAACGCCACCAAGCCACCGAGCGGCTGAAGGGCATGGATCGGTCCTTGACCGAGGAACTCAGGCGGATCATGCCCACGGTGCGGGATCACGAAGTTCGCCTGCGGATTCGCGAAATCGTGGAGCACCTGTTCTATCGTGACGTGATGGAGGAAATGGGTGGGTTTCTGGGCATTCAATTGAGTGCGGTGACCGCCAGCGCTGACCCCAGGCTGGCGGGACTCACCGAGGAGGTTCCGTTTGAACTCGATGGCGCGGTCATGATCGACGGGGTCGTCGCCGACACCGCCGCCCAGCGCGGCGGCCTGCGGGCCGGCGATTTGATCATTGGCCTTGATGGCCAATCGGTTAAGGCGACCCGCGGGGACCCTTCGCCCTTCATCGAGCGCATCAAAGCCAAGCCGCCAGGCACACGCGTTGATTTGACTATTTTCCGCCACCCTGAAGTGCTCAACGTCACGGTGTTGCTGGGATATCGCAAGCTGGATCCCAACGTGATCGCCCAGCATCCCAACCAGTTGTCCGCCATCAAACAGGCTCAGCAGGCTTTCGAGCGGTGGTGCCGCCAGGCGGCACCCGGCGATTAGATTCTGATAACCAGTTGGGCTACATTACCTTAATGTGTCTGCTGGCGACCCGCCGCTCTGGTCGAAAACGCTGGACCAGGAATCCGACTCATGATTATGGTGGAAACCTCCCGATACAGAAGTGGCTTGGTTTCGGTCCGGCGCGGTCCGCCTCAAGCAACAAAAAACTTGGACGCGATGCGGATTTGGCCTTGCGTCGCGGGAATCACGTGGTCATAATCTTGCGAACGTCTGGACAGTGATGGATCTGAATGTTGCTCGGAAGATCCAGTTGCTGTCTTGAGGCGTGGCGGCCGCGGAAGTACCCCGGCACGCGTACACGGGGATGTCGGAGCAATACACTGGCGTGGTCGGTTGCTCCAACCCCCATATCCTGATCGAACCAGACAGAATCGGCTCTCTGCGATGTGCTCATGCAGGGCTACAGTCAAGCGCTCCGGCGCGGGAGGCTGAAAATGTCGAAGTCATCGTGTTACAGGATCTGTGCCTTGTCCGGACTCACGATGCTGTTTCAATTTGGAGGGTGTCTGAACGTCGGGATTGCACGCAAGGTGATCGAGGCCGGCGTCCAGTATGCGGGTTTCGAGTTCCTGTTCGATAATCCCGGGGTGTTGGACCTGTTCCCAGAGTAGTCCGAGGAGCGTGTAAGCTCTTCTTGTGTAAAGCCTGCTCACGATGCGGGCATCAGTTTAGTCAGTTCTTGTTGAGGAGGCATTGTAATGCTCAAATGTTGGACAACCGTTCGTTTTGTCGCTCTGAGCGGCATTGCGCTGGCGACCGTTGGCTGTGGCAGCTTGACCGGCTGGTGGAGCAACTTCTGGCCCGCTTTGGCCACGACCACTGCCATCGAGTTTCTGACCGACAACAACGCGATCTTCGACCTGTTCACCGACAACTAGGGCGCAGCAATTCGTGGAGGGTGCTTGGGCACCATTCCGCGTTGCTCGTGCTCCAGACGGCGCGCTGAAAGAGGTCGGCCTGTGCGCCGACCTCTTTCGGCCGTCGATTTCTTCTTGGGTCCACGCCCCGCGGGTCGCACCGCATCCACTTCAGATCGAAATTTCAGTCATGCCGGTTTCCTGCCTGCGCTCCCCGGGGATGCGGCTGCGCCTCCGAAGTCCTGGCACCGGTCAAGCCGCGTGAACCAGGGCATCTCGGAGGAATGGCGATCAGCAGTGCTGCCGCAGGCCTGCCAGTAACTGATCGCAAACCCAGTGGATTTGGTCCGGACTCAGTTCAGGGAAGATTGGCAGGGAGAGCACCTCGCGGGCCGCCTGCTCGGCGGCGGGGAAATCGCCCGGCGAGTAACCCAGGTGCCGCAGGCAAGGCTGGAGGTGCAGGGGGATTGGGTAATAAACGTCGCTGGCCACGCCGTGGTCGGCCAGCCAGGTCCGCATGGGGTCGCGCTGGGGGACGCGGATGGTGTATTGATGGTAAATGTGGGTATTCCCTGCGGCGACCAATGGGGTTGAGATGGAGGTCCCGGCGAGAAGGCGGTCATAGGTGGCAGCATGGGCCGACCTGCTGGCATTCCAGGCGGGCAGGTGCTTGAGCTTCGCCCGTAGTGCGGCCCCCTGGATGGCGTCCATCCGATAGTTGCCGCCGATGCAATGGTGCTCGTAGCGCGGCTCCATCCCCTGATTTCGCAGGATTCTGCATTTGGCGTAGAGTTCAGGGTCTCTGGTGACCACTAAGCCGGCTTCCCCGATGGCCCCCAGATTCTTGGTTGGATAGAACGAGACGCACGCCAGGTCCCCCAGCGTGCAGGCCGGTCGGCCGTGGCGGGTTGCGCCCAGCGCCTGGGCGGCGTCCTCGATGACCTTGAGACCGTGCCGGGTCGCGATCTCGGTGATACGCTCCATATCTGCGCATTGACCGTACAGGTGCACCGGGATGATGGCCCGGGTCTTGGGAGTGATGGATTGCTCAATACGCTTTGGGTCAATGTTGAAGGTTGCCGGATCGATATCCACGAACACCGGGCGGGCACCCACCCGGATCACCGCCGCGGCGGTTGCGAAGAACGTGAACGGCGGCAGAATGACCTCGTCTCCAGGCCCGATGTCCAATGCCAGCAGCGCTACCAAGAGTGCGTCGGTGCCGCTGGAGACTCCCAAGGCCTGGCCTGGGGACAGCAGGGCCCCAATCTCGCTCTCGAAGGCCTGGACTTCGGGGCCGAGGATAAACACCTGGGTGTCCAGAATACGGTGCAGGGCCGCCCGCAGTTCATCCCTCAACGCGTCGATCTGGGGTTTCAGATGGAGCATCGGTACTTTCATTGTGCAGATTCTACGCAAGTGCGCGTTGTTCGTCACGTCAACCAGGCGCGCCCGAACCGGCAGCGGCTTATAGGCTTGGAGCAGGACGAGGATCGGGTTATCATTCTGGCATCTTCCGGGTGAGGAATGTTCTGAACTCCTGGCCGCGGAATAAACAGGTAAGGAGGAGTGCCCGAGCGGCTGAAGGGACCGGTTTTGAAAACCGGCGTGCGGGAAACCGCACCGGGGGTTCGAATCCCTCCTCCTCCGTCGGGAGACCGATCGTCAAGCGGCGGCCCCACAGGTTGCGGCGCACCCGAATCGAGGACCAGCGGTGGTACCCAGTTTGCGAGCGCTTCTCAGCGGCGTCATTGATTATGCCGGCACGTTTCCTCCGGCGGAGTTGTCGTTGGAACAGGCCGTCAAGAACTACGCGGCGTACAAGCGCGGCGAGCAGGCCTGGATCTTGTCCCACTTCATTTGTCCGGCGAACCGACTGGGCGAGCTGGAGGACTACAGCGCGCTGCTGTTCGGTGATGGTGAACCGTTTTGGAGCTCAGCGGTCACCACTCACGGAGGAGCGGACCTGGAATCGTTTCTGCGGGCGCTGCAGGACGACCTGCAAGAGGTGGCCGCCTTCACCCGCCGTCACGGGCGGGCCGCGGCGGTCGCGGTTCTGGAAGCCCGCATTCCGCCGGGGGTGGTGGGCAACGGGGAGGAAGCGGTTCTGGAACTGGTGGAGCGAAGCGCAGAGGCGCTCGCCGGCACTTCTTCGAAAATCATGCCGTTCTACGAGCTGCAGGTGGTGGGGCAGGATCCGGAGCGCGTGGCCGACGCCCTGAATGCGTTTCAGCGATTCAATAAACGCTGGGCAGGCGAGCGCCTTCAGCCGGTCGCCGCCAAGATCCGCACCGGAGGCGCGACGCCCGAGGCCAATCCCAGCGTTCACCAGGTCGCGTTTTTTATCGAAGCGTGCCGCCGCCTGGGCTTGCGCTTTAAGGCCACCGCAGGGCTTCATCATCCGTTCTATCATCGGGATGTCGCCACCGGAGGTACGGTTCACGGGTTCATTAATCTGCTGGTCGCTTCGGTGCTGGCCCACGTCCACGTGTTGGGTCTCCAACCGACGATTGAGATCCTGCGGACCAAAGATTCGGAGCGGTTCGGGTTTTCCGAGAGCGCCATTTCCTGGGACGGTCATTCGGCTTCGCTGAGCGACATTGCCGACACCCGGGCCAAGCTGGTGGTGTCTTTCGGCAGTTGCAGCGTGGCCGAACCTCTGGAGCACCTTGCCAAGCGAGGCTTGGCCTGATCGGAACCACCACGGGATCGCTTGGCGCACCTGACCCAAACCGCGGGAGCCATCGTCCATGCCCGGTAATGCCGCACTCAAGTCCTGGTTGCCAGTCGGCAGCGATTGCGATTTTCCGATCCAGAATCTGCCGTATGGCGTCTTCGAGCGCTCGGATGGCACGGTAGCCTGTGGGGTGGCTATTGGGGACCAGATCCTGGACTTGGCAGCGCTGCATCGCCACGGTGGCTTCAAGGCCACGGCGCTGGCTAATAATAATGTATTCGCAAGTTGCACGCTCAACGCATTCATGGCGGCGGGTCGCACGGTCTGGACCGAGATCCGCAGCCGGATTACACAGGTGTTGAGCGAGGCGGATCCTACGATTCGTGACCACCCCGGCTTGCGGGCGGCGGTGTTGCTGCCCATGAGCGAAGCCCGGCTGCGGCTGCCGGTGTCTATTCCCAATTTCGCGGACTTCTATGCCTCAAAGTATCACGCCACCAACGTCGGCTCGATGTTCCGTGATCCATCAAGTCCCCTGCTGCCCAACTGGGTGCACATGCCGGTGGCATACAATGGGCGGAGCAGTTCGGTAATCGTCTCCGGTGAGCCGGTCCGGCGGCCGTGCGGGCAGACCAAGGCCGACGATCAGCCGGGCCCCGGTTTTGGCCCGTCGCGGCTATTGGATTTCGAGCTGGAGGTGGGCTTCTTCGTGGGCTCGGGCAACGAGTTGGGGACATCGATTCCGGCCCGCCGGGCCAGCGACCACATCTTCGGCTTGGTGCTGGTCAACGATTGGTCCGCCCGGGACATCCAGAAGTGGGAGTACGTTCCGCTGGGCCCATTTCTCGGCAAGTCGTTCGCG
The DNA here is from genome assembly GCA_964619935.1 of uncultured Planctomycetales bacterium. Classification (GTDB taxonomy): domain Bacteria; phylum Planctomycetota; class Phycisphaerae; order UBA1845; family CAIVHJ01; genus CAZUGO01. The sequence goes on from CAZUGO010000004.1 coordinate 32,877, forward strand.
ACCTCGATTTCCCCATGGGTGGTTCCGCTCGATGCATTGGAGCCGTTCCGGGTGACCCCGCAGCCGCAGAATCCTGAAGTGCTGCCGTATCTGCGGTGCCCCGGTGATTGGGCCTACGATCTGCACCTGGAGGTCCACCTGCAGGCCAATCCGACGGATGCGCCGCAGTGCATCACCCGCAGCAACCTTCGACACCTGTACTGGACGCTGTCGCAGATGCTGGCCCACGTCACGGTCAACGGCACCAATGCCCAGACCGGCGACCTCTATGGATCAGGCACGGTCTCGGGTCCGACGCCGGAGTCCCGCGGTTGTCTCTTGGAGTTGACCTGGAAGGGCCAGCAGGTGCTGGTGTTGCCCGGCGGGAAAACCCGCACCTTCTTGGCCGACGGCGACACCGTGATCATGCGCGGATACGGGCAGGGCGACGGCTACCGGGTGGGGTTTGGTGAGGTCCGTTCCACGATTCTGCCGGCCGAATAGGCTGCACACCGGCGCACTTGGGAGATGGCATTCGATGAACCGTGTTGTCCTTGGACTCGCCTGTTTGCATGGATCCCATGACTCCTGATTCGCGACCCCCGCAGGTCCCAGACGATCTGCCGCCCGCCAACGGCATCGCGATCGCCGCACTAGTGCTGGGTATCGTGGCGTATCCGCTGTTGTGTGCCCACCCGATCGTCGCGATGACCATTGCTGTGCTGGCGGTGCTCTTCGGCTTCATGGGCCGCCGCAATGCCCTTCGCGGTGCTGGCGGTGGTGGCATGGCTACGGGCGGCGCGGTGCTTGGGATGCTGGTGATCGGTCTGAGCATCATGATGCTGGTCGGGTGCCTGGCGGCCCTCGGTCTGGGCGGCCTGTTGCTCCATCAGGCCGGGCAGTCCGGGACCGCCGGTCTGGGTTGACGCCTCATCCGCCGACCGCATCGCGGCGGCACCACTGGATGGATGCCCGCGAAAACAGCGCACCCTGTTGAGGGGTTGCCATGGTGTCCGTTTCCGCAGCTTCGGCCGCGATCAGCGCGACGCACTGCTCCCCGGCAGCGCCGTGCGGTGCCGCGTGGTGGCATTCCCCGGACGCGTTGCAAGCGTCTTCCGTACACGGGTCGCTGTCGTCGCAGTCCAGCGGCCGGTGCACGCACGACCCTTGCACGCAGGCATCGCTGGTACAGGCGTCGTCGTCAACGCAATCCGCGTGCGTGCCGCACTGTCCGGCGGCTCGCGACGGCCGGGCGCCGATGAACGCTGCACAGGCCACGCAGAAACAACCGACCACCAGCAATTCGGCCATTGTTCTCATCGCAAGTACCCCCTCCGCGGCCCAGTGCACGGGCCGACCATGCGGTGCTGACGGATCAAAAGGCGTTGATCGATGTGAGACGGGACCTGTTGCAGTATGCAATTCAATCCGCACGCTGCCAAGTCGGTTTTCGCCCCAGAAACCGTTGTCTTGGAGCGGCGGAACCTGCGGTCTGATAATCCCCCGCGTCCTGGCGGTCGGGGCGGCGGGCGTGTGTTGACGGGCGCGATTGGATGGCTACACTTGCCCAGCGGACGTCCGCAATGAGTTGCGGTTCGGATTGGGGTCGCTTGTGGCTGAGTGCGTTCGTTGCCTCGTCGAGGCACTTTGGAGTACGCGCCGATGATTGTCGTGAATACCGAAACCGTGCCGGGCCGACGAATCCTGGAGACCAAGGGCATGGTTCAAGGAAACACCATTCGGGCCAAGCACGTGGGCCGCGACTTGGCCGCGGGCCTCAAGAACCTGGTGGGTGGCGAACTCAAGGGTTACACCGAGCTGCTCACCGAGTCGCGGCGGCAGGCCCTGGAGCGCATGCTGGCCCAGGCCCAACAGCTCGGTGCCAATGCCGTGGTCAATGTCCGGTTCACAACCAGTTCAGTTGCCTCCGGCGCCGCTGAGCTGTACGCCTACGGGACGGCGGTGGTCCTGGAATCAGGAGCATAAGCACGATGGCCCCGGTACTCATCTCCCTGCTGCCGCTGTTGTTGATCGCCGTGGGCTACATCGTCGGTTCGATGGTGGAACGTCGGCACCTCAAGCAGTTGTCGGGCCGCGAGCAGCAGGTGGCCGGCCTGATGGTCACCAATCTGAAGACCGTTCCCGATCCGGCGACCGTCCGGTCGGCGGTCCTGGTGCTCGGCGAGGCGGTCATCGCCACCGATTACTTCAAATTGGTTGCCTCGCAACTGCGGCGGTTGATCGGCGGTGAGATCCGCTCGCTCCAAAGCCTGGTGGATCGCGCTCGGCGTGAGGCGACCTGCCGCATGTTGGAACAAGCCGCCGCCCTGGGCGCCTGCGAGGTGCACAGCGTTCGCTTCGAAACCAGCAACATTCGCAGCGCCGCGGGTGCTGCCAAGTCGATCTCGGTCGAGATGCTGGCCTTCGGGACCGCGATCATCCGCCAGGCCGATGCCCATGAATCACGATCCGTCCATCGAACATGAGCCCCAGTGGTCGAAGCGCCCGCCGCAACCAGACCCGTCGGACGAGGCCGCGGCCCGTCGGTTCGAAGGCGACGCGGCTGCCGAGGCGCGCGGCATTGCCAGCCAGCACAGCGTGTACAACGAACCGGCCATGTTTGCCGACCAGGAAGGGCGGCTGATCGAGCAGGATTGGCGCTGCCGTCACTGCGGGTACAACCTCCGCGGACTGGTCACCGGCCAGCCTTGCCCGGAGTGCGGGTCCATCGAGCTGTATTACCCGCCGCCGTCGGCCGCGGCATCCTATGGAAGTTGGCTGGCACACTGCCAAGCCGTGACGACACCGGCCCTCAGCTGGGCGGCAATCTGGAGCGCCGGTTTACTCGGGACGCCGTTCGCGGTGTTTGGAGCGATGCTTGCCGCGCCGATCAACACTTGGCTGGTGGTGGCGGTTGCGGCGCCGTGCCTGGTGGAGATCCGCAAGCTGGCGGCATTGTTGTGGCTGGTCGAGACCCGGCCGTACCTGATTCGCAAGCCCAGCCAGGTGTTCACCGCCGCGATCATCAGCGGCGTGAGCTTTGCGGCGGTTCAGAATCTCATGTACCTGGCCATGTTTCCGGCGACGAGTGGCCAGTGGGTGGCCGCCTGGCGCTGGGTGGTGTGCAGTGCCATGCACGTCGCATGCAGCGCGATTGCCGCTGGCGGGGTGTTGCGGACCTGGAGTTCATGCGTAGAGCAGCGGCGACCGCCGCGGTTGTCGCTGGCCTTCCCGGCGGTGATCGCCGCAATGGTCATCCATGGAATCTACAATACCACGGTGGTCATTCTGCATTATGCAGTGTTGCTGTTCTAGGCGCGGCGCCGCCGGGGGTTCCGGGTTCGATGGCGTCAATCCACGGCTTGAAGCGTCACCACCAGGGTGAGTTGCTGGTCCTCGCGCAAGACGACAACGGCGACCTGGTCCCCGACGGTGTGGCGGCCCAGGGCGCTGAGCAACTCCGAGCCGGTGGGCGTCTGCTGGTCGTCGATCCGGATAATCACGTCGCCCGCTTTCAGCCCGGCTTGCTCGGCGGCACTGCCGCGACTGACGCTGCGAATGCCCACGCCCGGCAGGCTGTACTGCCGGATCATCTCGTCCGGTGTGATCAATACGCCCAGCCCGGGGCGCATGACCTTGCCGTGAGCAATGAGTTCTGGAACGATGCGGTTGATGGTGTCGACGGGCACGGCGAACCCGATGCCGGCGCTGGATCCCGATGGGCTGTAGATCGCGGTGTTCATGCCGATCAGCCGCCCGGCGCTGTCCAGCAATGGGCCGCCCGAGTTGCCGGGGTTGATGGCCGCGTCGGTCTGAATCACGCCCTCGATGCGCCGGCCGCTCACCGACAGAATCTCACGATTCAGGGCGCTGACCACCCCGGTCGTCAGGCTGAAATCCCAGCCGAACGGATTGCCGATGGCAAACACCTTCTGGCCGACACGCAGGTCGGCGGAAGTGCCGATGGGGATGGGCCGAACCTCCGACGGCGGCGCCGGAATCTGCAAGACGGCGATGTCGTAATCGGCCGAGCCTCCGATCGGGGAGGCTTTCCACTGGCTGCCGTCGGACAGGGTCACGCGCAGAACGTCGGCATCCAGCACCACGTGATAGTTGGTGATCACGTGGCCCTGATCGTCCCACACGAATCCGGATCCAGTGCCGGCGGGGACTTCGGTCAGGTTGAAATCGTGGCGATTGCGGAACAACTGTCCGCGACTGACGTACGCCACCGACGGCACCGCCGCCTGGAACAGGCTGATGGTGGACTGCTCGTCCGCGGCCAGATCGCCGCGGGCCGCCACGGTCCTCGGGGCTACGGCAGGCTGATTCGGAGGCCTGGTCTCGCGGAACAACGCCAGCAGCACGACAATCAATACCGCGGCGAAGACCAGGGCAGGCACTCCCAGGCGCTCGCGGTCCGGGAGCTGCCCGGGTGCTCGATCATTCATGAACAAGGCCTCCTGATGGACTCGGAGGATTGTAGGGAGGCCGGCAGGACTTGCAAGCGTCCGACTTCAGCGTTCAAAGGAACGTGAAGCCCACACCCGCACAGGGCCGTCCGTTGTACGCCAGCTTCACGGCAGCAGGACTTCTGCTCGCCTGGTGTATGCCCCGCTGGCGACTTCGGGGATTGCTAGAAACTCACCCGCAGTCCTCGAGTCGCGATGCACACCTCCTCAAAGCCGTTGCCGCCTAATTGTCTGGCCAGCGCCTCGCTCTCGTCCGATTCGCCATGCACCAGGTAGATCCGCTTGGTCTTGTGCTTCAGTGGGCTGATCATCCGCAGGAGATCGGCTTGGTCGGCGTGAGCGCTGAAGCCTTCAATCTGGACCACCTCGGCCCGGACGTCGTAGCGCTCGTGAAACAGGCGGATCTCCTTGGCGCCTTCGACCAACCGGCGCCCCAGGGTGTGGGCGGCCTGGTAGCCGGGGATCAGCAGGGTGTTCTTGGGGTTTTCGATGTTGTTCTTGATATGATGGCGGACCCGGCCGGCTTCACACATGCCGCTGGCCGAGATGATCGTGCAGGGTTCCTTGCGGGAGTGCAAGGCCTTGCTCTCCTCGACGTCACGAATGTAGGTACAGCAATCGGCCCCCAGCATGTCGCCGGTGCGGCGTTGGAAATCGCGGGCCGCGCGGTCGTAACACTCCGGGTGCATCTTGAACACCTCGGTGGCATTGGCGGCCAGCGGGCTGTCGACGTACACCGGGTAGCGCGGAACCCGCCCGGATTCCATTTCATGGTGCAGAAAGTAGACGATGGTCTGAGTGCGGCCGACCGAAAATGCCGGAATGATCACCTTGCCGCCGCGCTCGTAAGTCCGCCGGACCACGGCGGTCAGCTTCTGGCGGGCGTCGTTGACCTGTTCGTTGACCGTGCCGCCGTAAGTGCTCTCGCAAATCAGGACGTCCGCAACCGGCAGTGCCTGCGGATCGCGCAGGATGGGCTTGTTCGGGCGGCCAATGTCGCCGCTGAAATAAAGCGACGCCGCCGATCCGTTGCGCTTGGCGAAGTTCAGGTGGACGCCGGCGGAACCGAGCATGTGGCCGGCGTCCTGGAAGCTGGCCAACAGACCCGGCACCACCGGAAACAGCCGGTCGTAGGGAATGGCCTGAAAGCGCTTCAGCGCCGCGACGGCGTCGGCGTGTTCATAGAGCGGTTCGATCGGATCCAGACCCTGGCGGCGGCGCTTTTTGTTCAAATAGGCGACGTCCTCCTCCTGGATATAAGCCGAGTCCGGCAACATGATCGAGCACAGATCCCGCGTGGCGGGCGTGCAGAAGATCGGGCCGTCGAAGCCGTCCTTGACCAGCAACGGTAACCGGCCCGTGTGGTCGGTGTGGGCGTGGGACAGCACCACGGCCGCGATGTCGGGCGGATCCATCGGCCACTCGCGGTTCTTGGCCTCGGATTCGGCACGCCGGCCTTGGTACAAGCCGCAGTCCAGCGCCACCCACTGGTCATCGACCTGGACCAGATGCATTGATCCGGTGACTTCGCCGGCCGCACCATGAAACAGCAGTTCAGGCATGTGTTTCAGACTCCTCGAACTCGGCGGGTTTCGCGCCGCACGGGCCTACGGGGTCTTGGGCGCAACCGGCTCGGCGGGACGGCGGGCCTTGCGTTGCTCGAGCATCTGGAAGGCCTCGGTTTTCAGCGCTGCCAGCGTCTGTTTCTGCTCGAGGTCGTCCTTGTCGTGTTGCAGGGACGCCGCCTGCTCGAGGGACAGCAGGGCCGTTCGTGGAGCGCCCAATGCCAGGTTGGCCCGGGCCATGCCGAACAGGCTCTGGATTTGGTTGGGCCGCAACGACACGCGGCTGTATATCCAAAACGACTCGCTGAAGGCCTGCCGGGACTCGCGATAGTTGCCCAACGCCAGTTGGGCTTCGCCGATGCCGCCGTAGGCCATGGCCTTGCCCCAATGATCGCCAAGCGGGGCAGCCAGGGAAAGTGACTCCGTGTGCAGCTTGAGGGCGCTGGGGTAGTCCTTGGCGGCTTGGGCTTCACGGCCGGCGCGGAACTTGTGTTGCCCGCTGCGGAATTGCGCTTGCTGGGCGGAATCCCAATTGGCGAAGGCCTTGCCGTACTCGCTGAGAATGACCTCACCAAGCGCCAGGTCGGCGATTTCGGCGAACTGCAGGCCCATGGCAAACGACGCCTTGGCCGCGGCGGGATCGCCGTGCTCCTCGATGATCTTGAGACCGCCCTCGAAATAGTGGTCGATGAACGGAAGGGTCTCGTCAGGATGAGTCTGGAACCAGATTGCCACCTGGGCAGTCTGCTGCCCGTTGAGCAGTGATTCCAGTTCGGTGCGCTGCTCCGGTGTCCCCAGAGCGGCTGACAACAACGCGGCGAGAAACCAGTTCATGGCGCGAACTCCTTGTGCTTCGCCGGACGTCCCGGGGTACCCGGCGGAGTGGTTATCCTAGCAGAAAACCGGCCCGGTCGCAGCGACGGTGCGGAGATCATGGGTCTGCTACTGGGTGCAATCCACGGTCCCTTTCTCGTCCCAACCCGCGGCCTCGGCGATCGGCTTGACCGCCGTGATGAAGGCCTTGGCGTCGGCGTTGTCCTTGATGAACGCCGGGTCGGTGTTGCTGCAGTTTTTGTCGAACTCCACGTAGGTGCACTCCGCCGTGAGGTAAACGGGCGCGCGGGTGCCGCAGGTGATGGTGATCTTCTCGGGGTTCGGGTTCGGGGTCTGGCGCAGGAAGTAAACCCGCTGCAGGCCGGGCAGCACCTCGACGACCAGGGTGGTCCCCTCGGCGCCGGCTTGAATCCACTGGGTGCGAGCCATCGGCCAGCGGCCCCAGGCGAAGGCGTAGCCGCCGTAGATGAAGAGCGGGTTGACCACCTTGGCGCTGACCTTCCGGGTGGGTGTGCCTGGGTGCGGTCCAAAGGCCACGTCGTATTCTCCACCGGTGGGGTTGCTCAGGTGGATCTTCACCGGTTGGGCGGTGTGCAGGGTGTGTCCCGGCGACAGTTCTCGGGTCAGCTTCTGGCCGGCCACCGAGGTGCCGTCCAAATCAGCAAAGCCATATTGCCCTCCGTGAACGCGGGTCACGACGCCGGCCACTTCAGCAGTGGTACCGGTGCGTAGCAGACCGTTCCGGCGCCCGTCGCGCGAGTTCCCATCATGTTCAGCAGGGGTACCGGTGCGTAGCAGACCGTTCCGGCGCCCGGAGCGC
>CAZUGO010000005.1:0-51797 GCA_964619935.1 uncultured Planctomycetales bacterium
GCTGGTGTTCGCTCGCTAGGCCGGCGGTTGCTGCTGCGCGCTGCGCAACGCCGCTCCTCCCAACGCAGCTGGATGAAGCCCCTCCCCAGCGACTATCCTCGATAACTCTAACAGAGCAATTGTCGTGCCGAACAGGATTGAACCAGGATACCGAACAGAGCTGTTCATCCAAGAATAATGTAGGACAGTTACTAAGGTCTTTTCGCTTTCTTCCTGGTTTTTGTCTTCTTGCGTGGACGTCCGACCGGAGCGGCGCGAAGTCGTCGTTCTAACAGGGTCTCAATCTTACTGATATCCCGGAACTCACGTCAATAAAATTAGTAACTGTCCTGAAAATGCTAGCAGATTATCCCGCCACCGCGCCCCGTCCTTACTCATCCGGGCCGCGATGCGAAGTCGCGTCTTCATCCACCCAGTCCTCTTCGGTGTAGGACATGCCTTTACGCCCTGGGACCTTTCGCGTGGGCCCCGCTCGGTAGCAGGGGCAGCGCTTCGGGCCGTAGCAGAACGTTTCGTACCTGTACTTCTTGAGCGCCGGGTTCCAGGGGTCGACGATCATCTCCACGGGCATTCTGCAGCCCCAGACTGCAGGTCGCGCACTTGGTCTCATAGACCGCATGCTTTCAGGGATGCATTGGCGCAAAGCAAAGATGGCCGTCCTCCAGATGGCCTCGGGTGGGGCTTGTCATCTGCAGCCAATGATTGGGAGAAATCGCCCCGTCCGAAAGCCGAAAATGCCAGCCGGGTTCACTGCGGTCGGCGTCGCGCCTGTGTCGCACTTTCGCAAGAAACCTCCGGACCGAGGCCCCCTGGTGGTTGCAGGCGGGTCTGGCAATGGGACCTGGGCTGCCGCCGGGGCTCGGCATGCCCTTTGACGCATCCGGGGCGCGTGGGGTTGTTGCAACCCGCGGGGCGCTCCGGGTGTGCTCCCGCCGCGTTCGCCGCGTTCGGCGGCCGTTGCAAATTGACTGAAATTGCCCTACCATCGCCGGCGATGCAAATCTCCACGATTACGGTCCGAGATATCAGCAACCGCTGGGAATCACTGTCGCTGTGCCTGCAGGCGATTGCCCGTTGGGCCGGCGTGGAACTTCATTTTCGGTCGATCAATGCCGCCCTGGGCCTGTCCTTCATGATCTCGGCGCCGCGCCGGGCGGAGCTGAGTCCGTCGTGGTGGATGACTTTGGGCCGCGACGCATTCCTGGTCGAGACGGGTCGGTTGTTCGGCCTGACCCTCCAGCCGTTGGAATTGCCGCCGGCGGTGCTGGCCGACGCAACTTCGCCGGAGGCCTTCGAGGCGTTCGCCGCCGAAGTGCACCCCCGGATCAGTGCCGCCCTGGGCGAGAACAAGCCGGTGCTGGCGTGGCAGGGCTGGCCCGATTATCACAGCTATCTGTGGGGGGTGGTCACCGGCGAGTGCCCCGGTGAGCTGGGTTTCGAGGGCACCACCATGTGGGCCGCCGGGAAGCGTCTGCCGCTCAGTTCGCCGCCGGCGTGCGTGTACCTGGTCGAGGAGACCCGCCCATGCCAGCCGGACGGCGACGAACTGTTCCGTTTCGCCCTGAGCAACATTCGCAAGCTCATCCACGGGCAGGCGCCCGTCGGCGACGGCGTGGTCACCGGTATGGCGGCCTATGATCGCTGGTTGTCCTGGCTGATGACCGGCCCAGGCCCGCACCCCGAAGGCCAGCGGGCCGGCACCGCCCACCACCAGATGGCCCGCTTTGTGACCTACAACCGTGAGAGCGCCTGTCGATTTGTGGACCACTACAAGGACGGCCTGCACGAGCGCATGCAACCTTACCTGGAAGCCATGCTGGCGGATTGCCGAGGGGTGATCAATGTCCTGGCGACCGCCCGCGACCTCAAGGCCGTCGAGGTGCTCGTCGGCAACGAGGACGGGCGCGAGGCACTGGCGGCCGGCGTTCATGCCGCCCGCGACTTTCTCGAAGCCCAGATCAAGACCGTCGACCACCTGGCCCCTGAAGTGGGTGTTCGCTGATCGCGTTCTGCCTTACCGAGCCGCCGCGCCGGCGAACCGCTCTTGAAACTCCTGCTCGCTGAGCACCGGGATGCCGAGTTCCCGGGCCTTGGCCAACTTGGATCCCGCGTTGTCCCCTGCCACCAGAAAAGCGGTCTTCTTGCTGACCGCTGCGGAGGCCTTGCCGCCGAGCCGCTTGATCAGCCGCTCGATATCCGTGCGGCTGTAGTGCTCGAGCGTTCCGGTGACCACCACGGTCTGCCCGGCCAGGGGCTGACGGTCGCTGCGGTCACCGGCGGGCTGGCCCATGTTGACGCCAACGGCGGCCAGGGCCTGGACCAGGTCCCTGCCGCCGGCCGCGTCGAAGAAGTGCCGCACGCTGCCGGCCAGCTCCGGGCCGATGCCAGCGACGGCCGTCAGCTCCGCCTCGGTCGCGTTGCAGACCGCGCTCAGGTGTTCAAAATGATCGGCGAGCAGTTCGGCGGTGGTGCCGCCGACGTGCGGAATGTTCAAGGCCGCCAGCAGCCGTGCCAGCGGTTGCGACTTGCTCCGCTCGATCCCCGCCAGCAGGTTGTCGACGCGCTTCGGACCCATCCGCGGCAGGTCGATCAGTTGGTCGCGGCGGTCGGCCAAGCGGTAGAGATCGGCGTACTCGCCGACCAGCCCGGCGGTCAGCAGTTGATCAATCAACGCCGGGCCGGCGCCGTCGATGTCCATCTGGTTGCGGGCACAGAAGAAGATCAGCCGCTCCCGCAACTGGGCCGGGCAACCCGGGTTGGTGCAGCGCAGGAGCACGCCATCCTCGTCGCGCGCCACCGTGCCGGAGCACACCGGGCAGCGTCGCGGTCGCCGGATCGGCTGGGTCTTGGCCGGCCGCCTGGCGGCGACCACCGACACCACCTGCGGGATGATCTCGCCGGCCTTCTGAATCACCACCGTGTCGCCAATGCGCACGTCCAGCCGGTCGATCTGATCGAAATTGTGCAGGCTGGCCCGGCGGACCGTGGTCCCGGCCAGTAAGACGGGTTCGAGTTCGGCCACCGGCGTGATGGTGCCCAGCTTGCCCACCTGCAGCGTCACGTCGCGGATCTGGGTGTCGGCCTGTTCGGCTGCGAACTTGTAGGCGATGCACCACCGCGGGTACCTGCTGGTGGCGCCGAGCTGATCGCGCTGAGCCAGCGAGTCGATCTTGATGACCAGGCCGTCCATGAGGTAATCCAGCCGGCCGCGGCGGTGTTCCCAGTCGGCAACCAGCTCCAGCACCCGGTCCACCGAATCGACCACCGCCCGGTCCGGGCTCACCGGGATGCCCCAGGCCCGCAGGTGCTCGCTCACTTGGCTGTGGGTCTCAAAGCGACGGCCCCGGATGGCTCCGAAGCCATGGGCACAAAACGACAGGCCGCGCCCTTCGATGCTGCGCGGATCCAGTTGCTTGAGGGTCCCGGCGGTGGCGTTTCGTGGATTGGCGAAGGTCGGCTCGCCGGCTGCGGCACGCCGGCGGTTGAAACGCGCAAACTCGGACAATGGCCAGTAGATCTCGCCGCGGACCTCCAGGAGTTCCGGCGGATCGTCGCCCAGCAGCGTCAAGGGGATCGCCCGAATGGTGCGGGCGCTGTGGGTGATGTCGTCGCCCACCAGCCCGTCGCCCCGGGTGGCGACTTGGGCCAGTGCACCGCGCTCGTAGCGCAGTGCGGCGGCCACGCCGTCGATCTTGGGGTCGACCAGGTACCGGTACGGCTGGTCTTCAAGAGTCCGCCGCACGCGATCATCGAATTCCTTGAGTTCGGCGGGGCTGTAGGTGTTGTCGATCGACAACATGGGAACCGTGTGCCGGACGTGGGTGAACCCGGCGATGGGTTGTCCCGCCACCCGTTGGGTCGGCGAATCCGCTGCCGCCAGGTCGGGATAGCGATCCTCCAGCGCGCGAAGCTGCCGCAGGAGCGCGTCGTATTCTTGATCCGAGACGGTCGGTTGTGTCAGGACGTAGTAGCGATAATCGTGCCGGCGAATCTCGTCGGCCAGGGCCCGGATCTGTTGGGCAGGGTCCGCCATGGCTCCATTCTATCGCTCGATGGAAGTCCTGCCAGCCGTGGCGTCGCGGGCGCCGATCAGCGCTCGTCGGCTTTGAAGATCCAGACCTGGTTCGGCCGCTGGTAATTCAGCAGTTCATCAGGGCGGAAATAAAGGGCCAGTTCGTGTTCGGCAGTCTCGGGTGCGTCGCTGCCGTGGATCAGGTTGTAGGTCTTGCTGGCGCTGTAGTCGCCGCGGATGGTTCCGGGTTCGGCGTCGAACCCGAAGGTCTTGCCCATCAACTTTCTGGAAATGTCGATGGCCCGCTGGCCGCGGATGGCCAGCACCACCACCGGCCCGGAGGTGATGTACTCGATCAGCCCCGGGTAGAACGCCTTGCCCTGGTGCGGCGCGTAGTGCTGCTCGGCCAGTGCCTTCGAGATGTGCATCAGCTTGAGCCCGGCAAGGGTCAAGCCCTTGTCCTCGAAGCGGGCGATGATGGGTCCGATCAGGCCGCGCTGCACGGCGTCCGGTTTGAGAATGATCAGGGTGGTTTCCATGGATCCGATCGCTTTGTCAGAGGGTTGGAAAATCCCGGTGGGTGTGCGCACCCGCCGGGGTCCGGCCGCCGGTCAGGCGCCTTCGAACAGCGGCGTGGACAAGTATCGTTCACCGGAACTGGCCAGAATGGCGATGATCATTTTTCCTTTATTCTCGGGCCGTTGGGCGACCCGGTTGGCGGCACACAGCGCGGCTCCCGAAGAAATACCGCAGAGGATGCCTTCCTCGCGACTGGCGCGTCGCGCCCAGGAAAAGGTGTCTTCGTTGGAGACCTGGATGACCTCGTCGATGATGTCCATCTCCAGAATGTCGGGCACGAATCCGGCTCCGATGCCCTGGATCTTGTGTGGCCCCGGCTTAACCGGCTGCCCCTGGCGGGTCTGGCTGATGACCGGCGAGGCCTCCGGTTCGACGGCAATGCACTGAAACTCGGGCTTGCGTTTCTTGATGACCTGGCCCACGCCGGTGATGGTGCCGCCGGTGCCCACGCCGGAGATCAGGATGTCGGCCTTGCCGTCGGTGTCGTTCCAGATTTCCTCCGCGGTGGTTTCACGATGAACCTTGGGGTTGGCCGGGTTCATGAACTGTTGCGGCATGAAGCTGTGGGGGGTGTCCGCCACCAGGTTGTTGGCGGCCTCGATGGCTCCGGGCATTCCTTTCTCGGCGGGGGTCAGCACCAGGTCGGCCCCCAAGGCCCGCAGCAGCGTTCGCCGCTCAATGGACATGCTCTCGGGCATGGTCAGGATCAACTTGTAGCCCTTGGCGGCGCAGACATAGGCCAATCCGACGCCGGTGTTTCCGGAGGTCGGTTCGATGATGGTGGTCTGCGGGCCGATCTTTCCGGCGGCCTCGGCCGCCTGAATCATGGAAACGCCGATGCGATCCTTGACGCTCGACAGCGGATTGAAGAACTCCAGCTTGGCGTAGACCTCGGCACCGGCGTTGATGATGCGGTTGATCCGCACCAGCGGTGTGTTTCCGATCGTTTCGGTGATGTCCTTGAACAATCGTGCCATGCTCATACCTTTCCTATTGCGGGGGTCCGACCACCCTCAGCCCGGTCCCCGCCCAGTCTGGAGGCCAGCCCGGGGTCGGGCAGAGCGCAATATAGGACAAGGGCCGCGCCGATGCAATTTGGGTGGGTCGGCGCGGAACTCCCCGGTCGGAAAAATCATGACCCTCATGGGCTTGGGGAGGCCGCAGCCGAGCGCCGGCCGGCTTCTCGCTCGCTGGGCACGGGCAGCACCATGCCCGGGAACCCCCAGGGCGGCTGGCGTTCAGAAAAAATGGTATCACCATAAATATCAAATGAAGATACCATTTTAGTCAAATGGTACCACCAGATGCACCAAATGGTGATACCATTTGATAGTAATGAAGATACCATTTGGATAAAATGGTGATACCATTTTTGTTGAACGCCAGCCTTCCAGGGGATCAGGATCGGCCTGGGGGGAGCGCGGGTGCGGCACGGCGGGCGGAGCCGGATGCCCCATACCTGGAAGGCGGCTGCTCAGTTGCCGACATACCGGGCGACCAGGGAGCGGGCCTCGGAGGCGTTGTGGGTGCCTTTCACGATGGTTCGGCCGCTGGGGAACACGGCAATCTCCAGTTCGCCGATGCGGGCCTGGAGCAGGTACGCATTGTGGGTGACCCAGGCACTCACCGGCGCCAGCTTCTCGGCCAGGGTGCCGAGGTGCAGTTGTGCGGGGTGGGGTGGATTGATCTGCACGGCGTCCCGTCCGCACAATACGGCCACGGATTGGTGGCGGGCGCCGTCGAGGTACTGGAATTGGCGCAGCCCGCAGCAGGGACAGGTGGGACCCGGCGCGGGGCCGACGTCCAGGGTGACCAGCCGGCCGGCCCACAGGTCGACGGTGGTCAGCTTGCGGCTGACCGCATCCAGCCGCCCGCAGAGAATTTTGAGGGCCTCGGCGGCTTGCAGGCCGGCGACCACGCCGACCACCGGTCCGATTACGCCCACGGTATCGCAGGTCGGGCTCAGCTCCGGCGGCGGAGCGGACTCAAAAACGCACTGCAGGCAGGGAGTCTCGCCCGGCAGGATGGGCATCATCAAACCGGTGGCCGACACGCAGGCGCCGTAGATCCACGGCACGCCGTGCTTGATGGCGACATCGTTGATCAGGAAACGGGTCTCGAAGTTGTCAGTGCCGTCCAGAATCAGGTCCGCCCCGTCGATGATGCTTGCGACGTTGCCGCAGTTGACGTCTTCGACCAGCGCCTCGACGGTCACCTGAGCGTTGATGCGGCCCAGCTTGCGGCGGGCGGCCTCGGCCTTGGGCAGCCGCTGGGCGACATCGGACTCGTCAAACAAGACCTGCCGTTGCAGGTTGCTGAGTTCCAGAAAGTCGCGGTCGGCGATCCGCAGAAAGCCGACGCCGGCGCGGCACAGGGTCTCGGCCAGCACGCTGCCCAGCGCCCCGCAGCCGATCAGGGACACCCGGGCGTTCAGCAGCCGCCGCTGGCCGCTTTCGCCGATGGGCTCGAAGCGCATCTGGCGCGAATACCGCTGAAGATCGACCGTGGAGGGCGACGGGGTAGACTGCGAATGATCCGGATTACTTGATGAAGTCATGTTCCGGGTCGCGAACGGTCAGCACCGGGCAGGGGGCTTTGCGAACGACCTTCTCGGCGGTGCTGCCCAACAGGGCCTGGGTGAACCCGGAATGACCATGGGTGGTGATCACGATGAGGTCGACTTGATGGTCCTCGGCGTACCTGCAGATTTCGGCATACGGCCGCCCCACGGCCACTTCGGTCAGCGCTTCGGGGGTCAGACCGGTGAGGTAGCGCTGGGTGAACTGGGCCAGTTGTTGTTTGGCCAGGGGGGTCAGGTCGTCCGGCGCCGGGCCGATGGGCACGCTCTCCGGCCCCAGGCTCATCCAGTATTGATAGGCTTCGTCGATCACGTGAAGGCAATGCAGTTGAGCGCGGTGGGCCTGGGCGAAGCTCAGGGCGTAGCGCATGGCCTTGAGCGACAGCTCGGAGAAGTCGGTGGGGTACAGAATGTGCTTGAGGTCGATCTTCATCGCGGGTCCCACCTGGGCTTGCCCTGCGGCGCTGTAGTTTACTCCCGCCGTTCCATTCTATGCAACTTGACTCTCGAATCCCAGCCGTCCTATGATCCGGCCATGGAATTGACCGTGATTGACGTTCCCGGGGCACCTCGGCGGCGCTTGCCGGCGTGGCTCAAGCGCCCGTTGCCGTTCGGCACCTTCTCGAGCACCCGTGCCATCGTGGCCGACAGCGGTGTGGCGACGGTGTGCCAGGATGCCCGGTGCCCGAACCTCAGCGAGTGTTGGTCGCGCGGGACGGCCACGTTCATGATCATGGGTCACGAGTGCACGCGGCGCTGCCACTTCTGTGCGGTGAGCACGGCCAGACCGCAGCCGCTGGAGCGCGACGAGCCCACCCGACTGGCTGCCGCGGTGCGCACCATGGGATTGCAGCATGTGGTGATTACCGCGGTGGCCCGCGACGATCTGCCCGACGACGGCGCCGGCCACTTTGCGGCTTGCGTTCGGGCGGTCCGGCAGGCGGCGCCGCGAACCACCGTCGAGGTGTTGCCAGCCGACTTCGGCGGCGACCGCCGGCACATCGCCACCCTGGTGGACGCCGGCCCCGACATCTTCAACCACAATCTCGAGACCGTGCGGCGGCTGAGCCCGACCATTCGACCGCAGGCCCGCTACCAGCGTTCTTTGGACGTCTTGCGGGTGGTGAAGGAGTTGGCCCCCGACTTGCCGACCAAGAGCGGCATGATGGTCGGGCTGGGCGAGCGGCCCGTCGAGTTGGAGGAGGCTTTCGCTGATCTGCGGGCCGTCGGTGTCGACATCCTGACCGTCGGCCAGTACCTGCAGCCCAACCGCGAGGCTCACGTTCCCGTACATACCTATTATACTCCCGAGGCGTTCGACCGCCTGGGTGCGGTGGCCCGGGCCATTGGGTTCCGCTACGTGGCCTGCGGTCCGTTCGTGCGCTCCAGCTACAACGCCGGCGAGGTGTTCAGCGCCTTGCTGCACCGCCCGGATATTTCCGAAACGGCATAGAATCCCGGCCCTGGGTGGGGCGGCGGCCCTGGCGCCATCCTGGCTGCCGGGAACCCAGTTGGGGTGTAATGGGACGGAGGCCTGCCGGCACCGACTTGAAGACCCTGGCGATCGCAACTTAGCGAATCTTCAAGTCGTCGCTGACGCCCTTCAGCACGCGATTCAACTCTTGAACCGCCGTATCCGAAGGCGTCTGCTTGCCGGTCACTTCAATTCGCACCGTGAATGAAACATCGCAATCCTGCGAGCCTTCAGCAAATCGCCGATTACGTCCGCGAGGTCCTGAATCTGGCTCGGTTGCAACCGGGCCTCTCCGGACCGGGTGCCCGACCGCGACGGAGGTGGTGTCGGGGGCGTCGGGCCAGGTGGCATTGGACCGCCCATGGCGACACGAAGGCGGAGATTCGACGAGCCGGCAAAATCGCAGGGCCACGGACCCGAGTCGGGCAATTGACTGGGTTCACCGAATCCCCTGCTGAACTGCATGAGGCTAGCGCGGGCCGGCGGCCGTGACTTTCGCCGGCACGTCGCGGAACTGTTTGAAGTTCTTGGCGAACCGGCCGGCCAAGTCGGCGCACTGGGTTCGAAAGGCGCTGGGGTTGTGCCAGGCGGCTTCGGGGTTCAAGACTTCGTCGGGCACTTGCGGGCAGGACTTCGGGATTTCGAGATTGAAGGTCGCCGTTCTGTTGTAACCGACGTGGTCCAAGTCACCGGACAGCGCGGCATCGAGCATGGCCCGGGTGTAGGGCAGTTTCATGCGCCGGCCCTGGCCCACGGGGCCGCCGGTCCAGCCGGTATTCACCAGCCAGCAGCGGGCCTGGTGCCGTTCCAGACGATCGGCCAGCATGCGGGCGTAGACCATCGGGGTCTGGGTGAAGAAGGGGGCGCCGAACAGCGTGCTGAAGGTGGCTTGCGGTTCGGTGACGCCGGCCTCGGTGCCCGCGACCTTGGCCGTGTAGCCGGACAAGAAGTGGTACATGGCCTGCTCGGGGGTCAGGCGGGCGATGGGCGGCAACACGCCGAACGCATCACAGGTCAAGAACACTACATTCCGCGGGTGTCCGCCGACGCTGGGGCTGACGATGTTGTCGATGTACTCCAGCGGGTAGGCGGCCCGGGTGTTTTCGGTAATGGAATCGTCGTTGTAGTCGGGCAGCCGGGTTTCCGGATCGATGACCACGTTTTCGAGCACGGTCCCGAAGCGCAGGGCGGCGTAGATCTGCGGCTCGGTCTCAGGCGACAGCCGAATGCACTTGGCGTAGCAGCCCCCTTCGAAATTGAACACCCCGCGGTCGCCCCAGCCGTGTTCGTCGTCACCGATGAGCCGCCGGGTCGGATCGGCGGACAGGGTGGTCTTGCCGGTGCCGCTGAGCCCGAAGAACAGGGCGGTGTCCTGGTCGGAGCCGATGTTGGCGCTGCAGTGCATGGGCAGGGCCCCGCGCTGCGGCAGCAGGTGGTTCATGATGGTGAACACGCTCTTCTTGATCTCGCCGGCGTAGTGGGTTCCGGCGATGAGCACCAGGGCCTGCTCAAAGTCGATGATGATAAAGGCTTCGGAGTAGGTCCCGTGGCGCCGCGGATCGGCCCGGAACTCCGGGGCGGAGACCACGGTGAACTCCGGCCGGTGTTCGGCCGTGGAGCCCGGCTCCGGGCGCACAAACAAGGTCCGGGCGAACAGGCTGTGCCAGCTCAGTTGGGAGATCACCCGGATGGGCAGCCGGTACGCCGGATCGGCTCCGGCGAAGCAGTCCTGGACGTAGACGTTCTGCCCGACGAGGTAGCGGCCCAGGTCGGTCCGCAGGGCATCGCAGCGCTGTCGCTCGATGGGGGCGTTGGTCTTGCCCCATTCGATCAATTCGGCCGAGGGGGCCGACTGCACCACGAATTTGTCTTTCGGAGAACGGCCGGTGCGCTGCCCGGTGCTGACCACCAGGGCGCCGTTGGCGGCCAGGCGGGCTTCGTCGCGTTGGATGGCGTGTTCGACCAGCTCGGCGGTGCCGAGGTTCCAGTAGACCGTCTTGAGATCGTGAAAGCCGTGGAGGTCCAGGCCGTGGCGGCTGGAGCTGATGCCTGCGGATCGCACATCGAGTTCCTCATCATGAAGGCCGGTGCCGCATGCCGCTCAGCGAACGCGACGCAGCGCCCAAGCATCAAGTGTAGTCTGCGAATCCCGCAACGCAAGCGCTTCCGGCCCAGTATTGACAACCCCTTGGCCGCAGTATAATAGCCCGAGGGGCATGATTCAGCCACGAAACCGGCTTGCCTTCGGCATCCGTGACCCAAAGCGTCATCACCGTGAGCCATGATTGAGGTCAGTCACCTAACCAAGTACTACGGAGCCCTTAAGGCGGTCGATGACATCAGCTTTGGCGTGAGCGAGGGGCAGGTGGTCGGCTTTCTGGGCCCGAACGGGGCGGGCAAGAGCACCACGCTGCGGATCCTGACCGGCTTCATGCCGGCCAACCGCGGGCGGGCCCGGGTCGCCGGCTACGATGTGTTTTCCCAATCGATGGAGGTCCGCCGCCGGGTCGGGTACCTGCCGGAGTCCACGCCGCTGTACCCCGAAATGCGGGCCCGCGAATACCTCAAGTTTCGGGCCCGGCTCAAGGGCGTTCCCGCCGTCGAAATCCCGCGGCGCATCGCGGCGGTGGTGTCGCGCTGCTGGCTCAGCGAATTTGTGGAGCGGCCCATCGGCCAGTTGTCCAAGGGCATGCGCCAGCGGGTGGGGCTGGCCGACGCCTTGATCCACGATCCGCAGGTGCTGTTTCTGGATGAACCAACCATCGGCCTGGATCCGACCCAGGTGCGCGAGACCCGCAGCCTGATTGCCGAACTGGCTGAACAGCACACCGTGATGCTGAGTTCGCACATCCTCTCGGAAGTCGAGATGATCTGCGGCCAGGTGATCATCATTGTCCGCGGGAAGCTGGTGGCCCAGGGCCCGCCTGCCGAGTTGAGCGCCCGGCTCAGCGGATCGTCGCAACTGATCGCCGAAGTGCAAGGCGCTGCCGACGAGGTCGCCGCGGCGATTCAGCAGATCGCGGGCGTCTCGCGGGCGTCGGGACAGGTAGTGGACGGCTGGTGCCGCCTGCGGATCGACACCGCCCCCGGGCACGACATTCGGGCCCGGGTGGCCCGAACGGTCGCGGATCGCGGTTGGCCGTTGCGTGAGATCCGCCACGAGGTGGCCAGCCTCGAGGACTACTTCGTCAAGGTGGTGGCTGAGCAATCGGTGAGCGGGCCCGACGGTTCGACCCCCTGATAATCACCGGACCCGTGCCGCCAAGGGAGGCAACGTGCGTGGCGCCTGGACCATTGCCCAACGAGAGCTGCTGAGCTTCTTCTGCTCCCCGATCGCCTATGTGGTGCTGGTGGTGACGCTGGCGCTGAACGGCTATGTCTTTGCGTTCTTCAACCTCAGTCCGGGCGGTGAAGCATCGCTGCGGTTTCTGTTCGGGCGGTTCATGCCGATGCTGCTGCTGTTTATCATGCCGATGTTGACCATGCGGTTGATGAGCGAGGAGTTTCGGCAGGGCACCATCGAGACCTTGATGACCGCGCCGGTCGGCGACGCCGCGGTGATCGTGGGCAAGTTCCTGGGGACGCTGTTGTTCTACGGGTTGTTGCTGGCGACCACGCTGGGGTACGTGGCCCTGGTGGCGTGGTTCGGCGATCCGGACCCCGGTGCCCTGCTGACCGGCTACCTGGGCCTGCTGCTGCTGGGTGGGCTGTACATCGCCGTGGGTCTGTTCTTCTCGACCTGCACCGGCAACCAGATCATTGCGGTGCTGACCAGCTTCACCACCCTGGCCGTGCTGGCGATCCTGGCCGACCGCTTCGCGGCTCATCTGCAAGGGCCGGCCCGGGTGCTCTTGCAGCATCTGTCCATCGGTTACCAGTTTTCCGAGTTCGTGCGCGGTGCGGTCACCCTGAACAACGTGGTGTTTTTCGTCAGCAGCACGGGCTTCCTGCTGTTCGTGTCGGTCAAGGTGCTGGAGTCACGGCGATGGCGCTAGATTCCGGATCCGGGCCGATGGTTGCCGCTGAGGGCCGGCCGGCCGGCGGCATCCGCTTTCGCGGACGGCACCTGACCGTGGGGACCGCGGTCGCCGTCAGCATCATGGTCGCCGCGATCGTGACCGTGGTGCTGCAGCGCTGGGCGTTTCAGGCCCAGGTCCGCTGGGACCTGACCTCCGGCGGTCTCAATTCGCTCGGGGCGGGGACCCGGGTCGTGTTGGACAGCCTCGCGGACGACGACACCGTCAGTTTGACCAGCTTGTACCTGGAAACCGACATCGAGCTGGATGCCCAGAAGAAATACCGCAAGGCCGTCAACGATCTGCTGCGGCTATACCAGGCGGAGCGACCCTCCAGGATCGAGGTCGAGTGGATCAACCCGCTCAAGGACCAGGGGGCGGTCAGCCGTTTGTTGCAGCGCATTCGGACCCGCGGGAACTACCCGGGCGAAGCCCAGGCCTACCGGGCCGCGGCAACCCGCTTCGAAGAAGAGTTCTTCAAGCCGTTTCAGGCCCTGTTGGCCGGTCTGACCGCGCGGTTGCGGGCGCTGCCTCCCGGCGGCACAGCGGACGGCGCGACGCCGGCCGTGGACCTCGACCTGGCGTTTCGCTCCTGGCTGGACCTGGGAGAAGAGGTGCTGGCCGAGAAGCGGGCCATGGATGCCCGGCCGCTGCCCCGGCACTCCGACACGCTGCGCAACATCCGCACGTTCTACGAGACCGTCGGGGTGCGGGCCCAGAGCCTGGTGCACACCTATGTGGATCAGCAACTGGGCGCCGCCGAAGTCCCCGAAGCGGTTCAGGCGCTGCTGCGAGACCTCAAGACGGAGCTGGCTCCGTGGCTGGAGCGCTTCACCGCCGAGCAGCAGGCGGCCGCGGCGCTCCCGCCGCTGAGTCTGGATGCGCTGGAAGACACACTCAAGCTGGACAACGTGGTGGTGGTCGAGACCCGGCGCGGGGCCAAGGCCATTCCGTTCGACGAACTGTGGCCGGCGGTGGTCGACGGGCAGTATGCGGCGGTCGAAGACTTCGAGGCCCACCGCTTCGCCGGAGAGGGCGCCATCACCCCGGTGATCCTGCAGTTGTTGCGCGATCAGCAATCGGCGGTGGTGTTCGTGCGTTACGCCGGTCCGCGGTTGTTCGGTGCCGAGCGCTTCGGGATGGGCCCGGGTCCGCTGAGCGAACTGAAAACCGAGTTGGAGCGTCTCGATTACCAGGTGGCGGAGTGGGACCTGCAGCGCGACGCCGAGCCCCCGGATTTCGGGCGCCCGATCCAGCGGACCATTTATGTCGTGCTGCGCCCGGGATCCACCACCACTGCCGACGGTGTGCCCACCGGACAATCGATCACCCTGGCCCAGCGCGCTGCCTTGCTCAATGCCGTGGAGCAATCCGGACGGGCCTTGTTCCTGACCGGCTGGGACCTGGCCGCCGCGACCTACGAGTACAACGAATACCTCGACAAGCGCTGGGGGATTGCAGTCCAGGCCCAGGATCTGGTGATCACCGCGGTGCCGTCAGAGCCCGGCAAGTGGCGTTTGGACCAGACCTTCTTCACGGTGCTGGGTGTCCGGTTTGCCGATCACCCGCTGACCCGCGGTTTGCAGGTCCTGCAGCACCAGACGGTGCTGCCGATGGCCACGGTGCTGGACGTGTCCGCGAAGCTGCCTGAGGGGGTGGCGGTCGAGCGGTTGGCCGAGACCGCGGATACCGAGGATATCTGGGCGGTCGAGGACGTCGGCGGCCTGGTGCAGCGCTACCAGCAGGCCGGAAGTGTCGCCCGGGTCTCCGGGGAGCGTCGCGGACCCTTTACGCTGGCCCTGGCCGCCCAAAAGCAGGATCACAAGATCGTCGTGCTGGGGGCGGGTGAGGAATTTATTCGCGACGATCTCGCGGTCATCAAGTACCCGGTCATCGGGTCGGACGGCAAGCTGTCGGTCGGGCGCCAGGCACCGGGGAACCTGGTATTGTTTACGAATATCCTGCATTATCTGGAGGATACGCTGGAATGGCTCAACGTCGGCTCGCCGATCGACAGCTCGCGGCTGGCGCTGACCGATGTCCAATGGGTGGCCTGCAAGTGGGTCACCGTCGGTCTGTTTCCGGCATTGGCCCTGCTGGGCGGTTTGTGGATGTGGTTCGTGCGCCGGAGGTAGCAGCAAATGAATATCAGGACGACCATTGGCCTTGCGATTGCGGCGATCATCCTGGTGTCCGCCTACTTGATGTGGGGACGCAGTCGGGAGATCCCCCTCGAGACCATCCCCTTGACGCCCGCGGAGACCGCCGCGCCGCCGTCGAAGCCGGCGGCCGAGCCGGCAGATCAGCCGGCAGATCAGCCGTCCACCGCGGTGCCGCCGGCCGCGGTGCTGGACGATCGCCGGTTGGCGGCCGAACTCTTTCGCGATGGCCGCATCATCGCCCAGGTGGTACACCAGCGGCGCGGGCAGCGGCAGATGATGTTCGAGCGCGATGGCCAGCCGGAGGGCTCGGGTTGGATGATGATCGAGCCCACGCGCTGCCTGGCCAGAGGGTACCTGATCGATGACATCATTCTGGTGCTGCAGCGGCTGGAGTACCTTTCCAAGTTCGACCTGCAGTCGCCCCAGTCGGTGACCCTGGAGCAGGCCGGCATCCAGCCGGAGCCGGAAGCGCGGCTGGCCCTGACCACCACCGAGGGCCGGACCATGGAGGTGCAGGTCGGGCACTTGCTGGTCGGCCAGAACAAGCGCTACGTTTATCTGCCCGATCGTCCCAAGACCTTGTTCGTCGCCGATGAGGACTTCCAGAACCTGCTGCAGCAGAAACCGACGGACTTTCGCGAGCGCAAGTTCTTCGACCTGGATCCCGCCGCGGCCGTCGAGCTGGAGGTTACCGAAGCCCGGCCCGATCAGCCGGTGACGTACCGGCTGCGCAAGCTTGGCAAGCAATGGATGTTCGTCGAGCCGTTCGCGGCCCGGGGGGAGACCCGGACCATTGACCAGGTGATCGCGGCCCTGGGCCGGCTGTGGGCGCGCCGCTGGCTGGAGGAACCCCCCGCCCGGCTGCGCGATTTCGGACTGGAAGCGCCATACTTGCGGCTGCGGGTGGTCACCGAGACGGTGGATGCCGCCGCGGCAGAGGACGACCCCTCCAGGTACACGCCGCGTGAGTCCGTGCTGTTGATCTCCGATCGCTCCCCGGTGGATGACCACCAGCAGGTCTATGCCAAGCGCGACGGCGAGGAGCAGGTCGGCACCATCAATGCTTCCGAACTGGAGGCCTTCGATCCCGATCTCCGCCGCTGGCGCGACATGAGTCTCCTGCCGGACGTCCTGCAGGCCGCTGCGGTGACCATTCGCCGTCCCGATGCCACGCTGTCGTTTCACCGCACCGACGGGCGGTGGGTGTTCGCCGAGAGCGGACAAGCGGCCGAACCCGATGAGTTGGACGCCCTGCTGCAGACCTTGAGCGACCTCAAGGCGGTCAGTTTCGTCGAGCAGGAGATTCCGCAGGCCTTCGGGCTGAACCCGCCGGCCGCCGAGATCCGCCTGGAGTTTCCCGAGGGCCAGGACCAGATCCTGCGCATCGGCGATTATTCAGAGCATGTCGAGCGCTGGCTGCGCTATGTGCAGCACGTGGGCACGCCGGGTGTGGCCAAGGTCCGCAGCCGGCAGGTCGCCCGGGCGTTCGCGAGCCCGCGGACCTTCCACAATCGCGAGATCCTGGATGTGGAGCCGCAGCGGTTGATCAAGATCGAGCTGACCCGGCGGCTGGCCAGCAGCACCCCGGTGCAGTTCCTGACCCTGACTCGTGACGACGCCAAGATCTGGCAGATGACCACGCCGACGCAGGCGGCCGTCAAGCTCAAACCGGTTCGCGAATTGGTCGACCGCCTGGCTCGGTTCCGCGGCACGGCGATTGTGGGCGAGTTGGATCCCAATCCGCTGGGCCTGGTGACGCCGGACATCCAGTTGAGCGTCACGGTGGAGGGCATTCCCACGGTGCAGGCCGGGGCGGTCCAGGCGGGCATGGAGGCGGCGGCACCCTTTGTGCGGCGAATCAACCTGTCCCGGCGGGAGGATCGGGTCTTTGTTCACCGTCTGGACGTGCCCGATTTCATGGAGGTCGACCCGGCGATCTACGAGGCGTTGCAGGCCGAGTTCCTCGACGGTCGGTTCTGGACCTTCGAGCCGTCGCAGGTCGTCGCCTTCGGATCCGCTCAGGCCGGGCGCACGGCCCGCTTTGCCCTGGATTCGCGGGGCCACTGGCACTACACCATCGAGCCTGACATTCCCATCGACAGCGGCAAGGTCGAGGCCCACATCCGAGCCCTGTGCGACCAGGAAACCCCGCGGTTCGTGGAGTACAACGCCACCCATTTGAACGGCTACGGGCTGCAGGGTGCGGTGCGGCAGTTCTTCTTCGAAATGCAGGACGGCGTTCGCCATGAGCTGCAGGTGTCCGACGTCCCGTTCCCGGGCGGCACGGATCCGCGGTACTACGCCCGGGTCGCCGGCACCAGCCGGGTGTTCATCGTCGGGCCCGGGCTGATCGATCTGGCCACCATTCAGTTGGAGCGTTTTGCCGCCGCCGAGGAATGAGTGCCGGGGGCGGCCGCCGCCCGCAGGGCCGCCCGCAAGGTCTTCTCGCTGAGCCGATGGCGGAAGATCTCCTGCCCATTGAGGTGGATCACGGGGATGTGCTCGCCGTAACAGGCCCGCCAGTGCGCGTGCTGGGGATCGGAGATATCCACCTCGACGACTTCGCCCTCCAGATCGCGGAGCACGCGGTCGATCACGAACCGTGCGGCGTGGCACAGGCCGCATTGCGGAGCGCAGAACAGGGTCAGCCGGAACATACCGCCGTAGCCTACCGCAGCGCCCGCCGATCCGCCAGCGGCGGTCAACCGGTCCCGGCAATCACCCGGGACAGCGAGAAGATCGGCAGCAGCAGGGCCATGACCACCCCACCGATGAAGACGCCCATGAACACCACCAGGGCCGGCTGAACCAATTGCACGGCGGTGTGGATGGCGTTGTCGAGGTCGCGGTCGCAGAAATCGGCGATGCGGCCCATCACCGGACCCATCTGGCCGGCCCGCTCACCCGCCTGGATCATCTGCACCACCGTTCGTGGAAACAAGTCGGTGCCCTTGAGGCTGTCGCTCAGCAGGTTGCCCTTGCGGAGGTTGTCGTCCACCCGCTGGAACAGCACGGCGTAATAGTGATTGGTCACGTTGTCGCGGGTGATGGCGATGGTTTCCAGCATGGAGACCCCGGCTTCCAGGAGGGTGCCCATGGTCCGGGTGCTGGTGGTGATGTTGGCTTTGCGGAACATCTCGCCGAACACCGGCGTGTTGATCTGCAGCCAGGAGGCGACCACCCGCCCGGCGGCGGTACGGCTGTAGTAGATCGAGCCTCCGATGACACAGACCGCCAGCGGCAGGAGCCAGAAGACGTTGTCGGTCAGGAATCCGCTGGTGCCGATGAGCATGCGGGTCGGCCTGGGCAGGGCGGCACCGCGGCTCTCGAAGATGGTGATGAACTTTGGGATCAGGTAGATCATCAGGAAGATCGCCACCATGATGCAGAAGGACACCATCGCCGCCGGGTACATCATGGCTCGAGTCACCCGTTTGCGGGTTTCGCGCTGGTAATTCATGTAGGTGGCGACGCGTTGCAGCATGGTGCCCAGCAAGCCGGAGGCTTCCGACGCCCGGATGATGTTCACAAAGTACTTCGGAAACGCCTTGGGGTGCCGCCCCAGTGCCGTGGAGAAAGGCTGCCCGGATTCGACCCGGCTGATGACGTCCTCGACGACGCTGCGGAATCCGCTGGGCGGCTCGTCCTCGATGGTGGCGCTGAGGGCGTCCGGCAAGGGCACGCCGGTATCCACCATGATGGCCAACTGGTTGGCAAAGTAGATGATCTGGTGGTGCTTGACCCGCTTGGATCCCTGGCGGACCACGGCCGGCCCATTGCGCTCGGCGGCGGGTTCCAGGTGGACCACAAACTTGCCGCTGCCGCGCAGGATCTTGGCGGCGTCGTTGCGGGACTCCGCCACGATCTCGCCGGTGGTGGAGTTTCCCGATTCATCCCGGGCGACATAATCGAACTTGGCCACTGTGGGGCACTCCCAAATTCACGAGCCCGCGCGGTGCTACGCTTCCACCGTGACGCGCAGGACTTCCTGGAGCGTGGTCTCGCCCCGGCACACCTTGCCGAGGCCGTCCATCAGCAGGGACTTCATTCCCAGGTCGGCCGCTTTGGCGCGCAGTTTTCCGAGGCTGGCCCCGGCGGTGATCAGGTCGCGCATCTCGTCGTCGGGCACCAGGAACTCGAAGATGCCGAGACGCCCGGAGAAGCCGGTGTTGTTGCAGCGATTGCAGCCTCGACCCATGTGGAAGCGATCCATGTTGGCGATCTCCAGCCGCTCGATGAGTTCGTTCATGCGCTCCGAGGGCTGGACTTCTTCACGGCAGTGCTCGCAGTTGCGGCGAACCAGCCGCTGGGCCAGGACCCCGGTCAGCGAAGCCCCGACCAGGTACGGTTCGACGCCAAGGTTGTACAGGCGGGTAATGGCCCCGGGAGCGTCGTTGGTGTGCAGCGTGGACAGCACCATGTGCCCGGTCAGCGATGCCTGAACGCCGATGTTGGCGGTCTCGGCGTCGCGCATTTCACCGATCATGATGATGTCGGGATCCTGCCGCAGCAGCGAGCGCAGAATATTCGCGAAGCTCAGGTTGATCTTGTTGTAGACCTGAAACTGGTTGATGCCGCTGAGGTTGAACTCGATCGGATCTTCAGCCGTGCAGATGTTGACCTGCGGGCGCTCCAGTTCGGAGAGCACCGAGTACAGCGTGGTGCTCTTGCCGCTGCCGGTCGGCCCGGTGACCAGGATCAAGCCGTGCGGTTTGGAGATTTCAGGTTGAAAGACCGCCAGCGTTTCCGGATTCATGCCCAACTGCACCAGGGTCAGCAGCACGGTGCTGTTGTCGATGATCCGGACCACCACCTTCTCGCCGAAGGTGGTGGGCAGGATGGAAATGCGCAGGTCAACGGGTCGGCGCTGCATCAGCACGTGGATGCTGCCGTCCTGCGGCAGGCGGCGCTCGGAAATGTCCAGGGAGGCCAGAATCTTGATTCGCGACACGATGGCCGGATGCATCTGGTACGGCGGCTTGAGCCGCTCGATCAACTGACCGTCGATCCGGAAGCGCACCCGCAGGCTGTGATCGTCGGGTTCGATGTGAATGTCGCTGGCGCGCTCGCGGACGGCGGTGTGAATCATGTAGTTCACCAGCTTGATGACCGGCGACTCGCTGGCCACCTCCTCCAGGTTGACGACGTCCAGCGATTCCCGCTCGACCACGTTCAGATCGGAGGCGTTGTCCTCGACGATGTTGTCGATGTCGTAGTCGTCGGCATCCAGTCCGCTGGATTGGATGATGGCTTCAATGTCGGGGGCGGAGGCCGCCACCACCTGCACCGGGCTGTTGATCTGGTTGCTGATCTCTTCGATCAGGTACAGGTTGGTCGGTTCGCTGACCGCCACGGTCAGCACGCCGTCGACGTAGAACAGCGGCATGACGTTGTGGCTGCGCACGAACTTGGCCGGCAGGATCCGGGTGACGTTCTCGTCGACCAGGCCCGGTTCGAGCTTGGCATAGGGAATGTCGTGGGCCCGAGCCAGGGCTTCAACCAGTTGATCGGCGGTGCACAGGCCTTGCTCGACGACCAGTTCGCCGATGAGCTGCCGCGGCGCGCAGTCGCGCTGCTGGTCCAGCAGGTTGGCCAGTTGGGCGGCGCTGATGATGCCGCTGTCCACCAGGATCTCGCCGACCTTGCGGCGGTGCAGCAGTTTGTCGATGGGGTTGTCGGTCATGCCGGGCGAACCTCAGAAGGAATCGTCGTGCGCCGTGAAGCGGTGGCTCAAGCGGGTGATTTCCAGGATTTTCTTGACCGTGTCATTGGCCCCCAGCAGGCGCACCAGACCCAGGCGGTCCTCGGCTTCGCTCAGCAGCCAGGTCAGGGCCTCCAGGCCGCGGCTGTCGCAGGTTTGGGCTTCCTCCAGGTTGATGACAAAGTCGCGCTGCCCGTCGCGAATGCACTCCTTGCCGACGGCCCGGAGCTGGTCGGCGTTTGCCGCGCTCAGGTCGCCGTGGATTCTCAGAATGGTGACGTCGCCGGCGATCTTGCGTTCAATGCTCATGGAGGCTCTCCGGCCGGATCCAGCGGGTCTGCACCCGATCGAACACGCTGGCAACCTTGACGTTCTTGAGATCGTTCAGCAGGCCCTCGTCCACCAACTCGATGAGGGCATCCACCAGCCGCGGGCAGAACTGGGTGCCGGCAAAGCGGCGCAGCTCGGCCAGGGCCGAACTCAGCGGCAGGGCGTTGCGGTAGTTGCGCCCGGAGGTCATGGCGTCAAAGGCATCGGCCAGACCGACCACCCGGGCAATCCAGGGCACGGCATCGCCGGCCAGTCCGGCGGGGTAGCCCTGGCCGCTGATCCATTCGTGGTGGTGCAGGACGCCCGGGATGATGTCGTCGAGCTGCTTGATGCCGGTCAGGATCTTGGCGCCGATTTCGGGATGTTTCTGCATTTCCAGCATCTCGCTGTCGCTCAGGCGGCCGGGTTTGCACAGAATCAGCTCGGAGATGCCGATCTTCCCGACGTCGTGCAGCAGTCCGCTGAGGTAGACGCGCTTGACGGCTTCGGGGTCGGCGCCGGTTTTCTCAGCGATCTTCTGGGCCACGACGGCCACTCGGTTGGAATGCCCGCTGGTGTACGGATCCTTAGCATCGATGCTGCTGACCAATGCGTGCAGCAGGCCCATCAGCAGGTTATTCAGGTCGCCGTACAGCAACACGTTCTCGAGATAGATGGCGCTGCGGTCGACCACCGAGTGCAACAGGCGGGCGTCGGTCGAATTAAAGTCGCCGTTGTTGCTGTGGTTGAACACCAGCACCAGGCCCAGCAGTGATTGGTTGGAAACGATCGGGACCGCCAGCAGCCGCTCAAGCCACGCCTCGGCCCAGTGCAGATCCGGGTGCTGCTGCAGCGAATTGATGACCATGGCGTTCGAATGGTGCTCGATCAACGGCTGAAGCACGTGGGCGATTCTCAGCACCTGCGGAGCCTCGACAATGGGCTCGCCGCCGATGATCAGCCGGTTGTCCGCATCGAGCACGTCGGTGTCGTAGAGCACCGCGGCCATGGTGGTGAACGGCGTGGTTCGGGCCAGATCTGCGAACAGTCGGGAGAAGTGCTCGCGGGGCATCTGGGTCACGCGCATGGTGGCCCCGATGCGATAGATGAGATTCAGCTCCTCGTAGGCCTCGGCCAGCTGGCGGGTCATTTCGTCGGTCTCGGCCCGATGCGTCGAGCGCTGGTGGATGTCCAGCACGGCTTGTTGCAGCAAGGCCCCGGCGTGGCGGACCTGCACGTCGGTCAGCCGCGGCTGCTGGCAGAACCAGGAGCGCATCAGCCGCTCATCCAGTTGCCATTGCGAACACAGCCGCGACAGCTCCTCGGTCCAGGCGGCGGTGTCGTCGAGGTAGCAGGCCACCGCCACCATCGGGTGTCGCGGCGCTTGGGGGACCGAGGTGCACTGCAGGCACAGGCCGGCGATGTTCAACAACGATCCGTGGTGCTCCCGCCGCCCGCGGACGCACTGCGACAGCTCGTGGCGCAGGGCCTGGCCGCGGACCCACAGCGACTTCCAGAGCGGCGGCGACTGCGGGATGTCGGCGAGCAGTTGGCCGTCGCCGGACCACAGCGTGCACCACAGTCCCAGGTGGCCCCAGCACTCGGCCAGGCGGCCGAACTCGTCCGCCGTGGCCCGGGGTAGGATGGTCTCAGGCAAAGTGCTCATCAGCCGTCCGTTACGGTGGCTCCCAAAACGCTGTAGGCCCGGGCCAGCAGCTCGCGGGGGCTGAACGGCTTGGCCATGATGCTGCTGATGTTGCTGTCACCCACCGCCTCCTGAACGATCGAGAAATCGTAGGCCGTCAGCAGGATTGCGGGGACCTCCGCGGTCGCCGGCGTCGACTTGAGCAGCTTGCACAGGTCAATGCCGGACCCGCCGGGCATGTGCTGATCGGTGATGACCAGGTCAATGTGGTGCTTCTGGGCCACATCGAAGGCTTCCTGGGGATCGCGGGCGGTCAACACCGTGAAGCCGGCGTTGCGAAACTTCATGGCGACGACGTTCACAATATGAACCTCATCGTCGACGACCAACACGGTCTTGTTGCAGGCGCTACTGTTCACAATTCACCTCTGTTTCGGGATGCTTCCAGGGCCGACCTCAACCGCGCGGCACGCGCTCCTGGCTCAGGCGAGCATGCAGCCGTTGGGCCAACGGGTCGGCGGCGTCGACCTCGAGGGCCCGGCGGTAAAACTCCAAGGCCTCGGCCGAGCCCCCGGTGGTCTCGGAGATCTGGCCGAGCAGACACAGCGCGGTCACGTCGCGCGGATCGATGCGGATCACCCTGTCCAGGGCCTCCCGGGCGGCCGCCCAGTTGCGCTGATCGAACAGCACATAGCCCAACAGCAACTGGGCGTCGAGCAACTCAGGATCCAGCCGGGCGGCGCGCTCGGCGGCATAGCGGGCCTCGCCGGCATTGTTCACCGCCATCATGCAGCGGGCGTACAGCACCCAACTCTGCGCATCGTGCGGCTCCCGGCGGGTCACCTCGCGAACCAGCGACAGCGCCGTGACCGGTTCACGGGTCTCCAGGTAACAGGTGGCCAGCGCCCGCAACAGGTGCAGCGGCGTTTCCTGCTGCAGGCGGCCCTGGAGGGTCTTCAGCGGGGCGACCGCCTCGCGGTACTGCCGGGCCCAGAACAGGGCCATGGCATAAGACTCGAACAAGCTGTCATCATGAGGATGTTCGATGAAGGCCTTGCGATAGGCCTCCGCGGCTGCGGCGTAGTCGCCGACCATCTGCAGGGCCTCGGCTCGGAGCATCTGCAGCCGACCGAAGTCGTTGGCGTCTTCCAGCTGTTGATTGATCAGGGTCAACGCTTCGGCCGCCCGGTTGAGCCCGATCAGGGCCTCCCCGTAGGCCATGATGAAGTCGGCATTGTGCGGGGCCATTTCGCAGGCCAGGCGGTAGTGCTCGGCAGCCTCCTCGGGGTTGCCGTAGCGCTCGGCGATCAGCCCGCGCAGGTAGGCCGATTCCGGGGCCCCGCCCTCGGTTCCGGTCAGGGCGTTCAGCAATTCGCGGGCCCGGGCCAACTCGCCTTGTTCGATGTAGATCTTGGCCAGCAGCAGGTAGTATTGCGGTTCGCTGTCCGAGAAGCCAATGACCTCCTGGAGGGTCTCGCGCGCCTTGGTGATCTGGCCGTGATCGAACTGCTCGGAGGCCAGGAGAAACTTGATTCTGGCTTTCTGGTGGTTGAAGCGCTGCTCCGCTTCCTCGCGGGCCTGCTGCTGTGGAACCAGCGATTGACACCCCGCGCACAGCAGCCAGGCGCTCAGGCACAAGACGATCCGTCGGGTCATGGGCTTCTCCTTAGGGTTGGGTCTCAACCGGAACGGCTTCCAGCACCAGGGTGGCGCCGCAGCCGGATTCACCGGGCTGAAAACGAGTGGCGTCATCGGGGCAGCCGTCGTGGCAATCGGGCGCTCCGTCGGCGTCCCGATCGGTGTCCGGTACGCCGCAGCCGCACAGCCCCGGGGCGCTCTTGTCCGGGTCATCGGGACAGCCATCCTGCGGTGCCGCGAAGCCCACCGTCATGGCTGGTGCTTCGGCGGGCGCTTCGGGAATGCCGCAGCCGCGGGCCCCAGGGACGAACTTCTGCGGATCGTCGGGGCAGGCGTCGTGGCAATCCAGGGCTCCGTCGCCGTCACGGTCGCCGTCCGGGATCCCGCAGCCGCACAACCCGGGGACGGTTTTCTGAGGATCGTCGCGGCATTGATCATCAGCGGGCCGTGGCCGCGGCGGTCGTCCGAAGTGCAGGTCCGGTGGCCCCTCGCTGTGGATCAGGTTCCGCAGGAAGCCACGGGTTGCGGCGCCGTCGTCGTCCCAGTGGCGCTGCATCATGATCTCGTCACGAAGCTTGGCGGCGTCCAGGAAGGTCGGCCGGTTGTGCACGGCCAGCTTGGCGTGCCACAAGGCCTTCTGCCAATTGCCGGCCGTGGCGTAATCAACGGCGGTGTGGTAGTTGGCTTGGGCCAGGCGCTCTCTGCCGGTGAACTGCATGCTTTCGCGAATGCCGACGCGCAGCCGCTCGACGTCATCGAGGGCCTCGCCGCTGTACCTGGCGTACTCGCTCTGATCATCGATGATGTGCACGGTCAACAGGATGATGACCTCCTCGCGAATGCTGGCGTCGCTGGTGGACCGGAAGGCCGGTCCGACCACCGGCAGGCTGCCCAGAAAGGGAATCTGCGAGCGCCCGGTGTTGGCCGCCTCCCGGAACAGACCGCCAATGAGCAGCGTGTGGCCGTCCTTGCACAGGATGTTGGTGGTCACTTCCGTGGTCCGTTCGAACGGCAGTCCTCGCGCATCCACGCCGCCGGTGCTGTCGCTGGGGGTGATTTCCAGGCGGACGTAGCCGTCATTAGAGATGTACGGCACGTATTCGAGCTGGGTGCCGGTTTCCAGAAAATCGACGCTTTGCGTGGTGGACGTCTCGGTGGTGACCGACGTGGTCAGGTAGCCGTCCCGGCTGCCCACCAGGATGTGCGCGGGCTGTTTGTTGAGCGTCGGGACTTTGGGGTTGGCCAGGATCACGACGTCGGAGACACTCTCCAGGGCCCGCAGGAAAATGCTGACGTCGTCGGTGACCACCCCCAGGCTCAGCCCGCCGGAGGGCACGTTCCGGGCGAAGCTGGTGGTCAGTCCGAAGGTCACGTCATTGAGCTTCTCGAACGGGACCAGGTTGGTCAATTCGCCGAAATCGGAACCGCCTTGGCCCGGCGGCAGGTTGGGGCCCTTGCTCAAGGGCTGCAGCTGGCCGGTCGCCGAGGCCAACAACTCGAAGTCGACGCCGTCCAGGAAGTTGAAGTCGATGCCCAGCGCGTTGCTCTCGTTCAGCGACGCCCGGACGATGGTGGCCTCGACCAGCACCTGTTTGGGCCGGGTGTCGATCAAGCGCAACTGGTGTTCGATTTCCTGGAGGGCGTCTTCGTAATCCTGCACAATGACCAGGTCTTCGATGGCCAGGCTGTGTGGTCCGCCGCCGCTCTTGGGTGCGGAGCCGACGATGCGGCCGATCTGCGGCGTCAAGAACGGGGCCAGCAGCACTTCGGCATCGACCGCCGAGACGTAGTTCAGCCGGTAGGTCCGCGTGGCGATTTGGCGCTCATCCTCCAGGATGTCGCGGAACTGGTCCTTGGTGTAGATATAGATGAAGTTGCCTTGTTCGCGATAGGTGTAGCCGTTGGGTCTCAAAATGGCATCGAGCGCTTCCGCCAAAGTGACGTTGTACAGGCTGACGGTCACCGTCCCGCCGACGTCCTTGCCGAAGACGATGTTGCGGCGGGTCTTGAGCAGCAGTTGTTGCAGGACCAGGTAGAGATCCAGGTTCTGGCTGTGCATTTCGACCAGCCCGTCCGGGGTGATCGAAACATCCACCGGATCCTCCTCGACGGCGGACTCGACAACCCGGTCGCCTTCTGCGGTGAGGGCCGGCGGTGCACCGGGCGCGGCGTCCAATTGGGCCTGAGCCGGTCGTGGCAGGGTCAGGCCCAGCAGGGCCATGAGTCCGAGGCAACCTCCGTGTAGGCATCGTCCAATCACCATGAGGTGATCTCCTTGTGTCGTCGATGAAACAGCCATCCGTGTGTGGTCCATCCGTGCCCCCGGTGTCATTGCCCCATTTCCAAGGTCCTGGTATTCCCGAGTTGATCGCGGAGCACCGCCTTGTTGCGGTGCACGCTGAGCAGCTTGAATGTGTGACCGTCGATGGTGAAGACCTCGCCGGTCTTGAAGTAACGATGGTTGATGTAGGCGGTCCGCGGGACCGCCGGGTCCTCCGGAATCTCGGTGTACTTCAACAGCAGCGGAACGTCCGGGAACGTTTCCACCACCTCGCAGGAATCGCCGGTTCCGTTGCCGTCGGCATCGGCCTGGTCAGGATTTGCCAGGTCCGGGCAATTGTCGCGGTCGTCGGGGACGCCGTCTTTATCGCCGTCTGCCCCCAGCGGCACCGCACCGGCGGGTCCCGGCGGACGGAACAGGTCGGTCCGGGCCAGGGTGGTGCGCACCTCCGACCAGTGAATCAGCGGCGCCGTCGGCACCGCCGGCGGCCCCGTGGTCTTGGGGGCGGCGATGGCCGCGGACACCGGGTCGGGAATCAAGGTTTGGGCCCCCTGACTCTTGCGCGGTCCGGAGCACTGGGCGCTGATCACCAGGATCAGCACCACGCTCAGCACGCCCAGGATGGCGCTTTGCTTCTTGTAGTACAGCAGTTGCTGTTTGAAGTTCTGCAGCATATTGCTGGTGGTGGTCAACATGAGCTACAGGTGTCCGTGAAAAATCCTGACTTCCATGGCAATCTGAAACTGGTCGCTCCGTGGATTGCGCGGGTCGGGCTCGATCTCAATGGCCTCCACCGCGGTGAGCTTTTCCTGAGACTCCAGGACCAGCAGGAACTCGAAGAAGCGCTCGAAGTCGGCGGTGAAGGCGAATTTCATGCTTCGAGACAGCAGCCCGTCGGATCCGGGTTTGGACACCCCGGTGGTGTCCACGATGCGCGGTTCGGTCGCCGAGTTCCACAGGCCCTGGGTCTCGCCCAGCTGCAGGATGGTGTTCTCGAACTCGGCAAAATGATCCTCGGTCGGAATGCGGTTCTGCGTGGACCGCAGGTCGCTGCGCAGCGCCTCCAGGTCCAGGTGCAGCCGGCCGACGTCCTCGACGGTACCGAGGGCGACCTCGTTCTGCTGCTGCAGCGATTGGCTCTCCTTGCGAATGCCGGCCAGAGTGCGCGATCGAGGCAGCAATCCGGCAAACACGAACCCACCGCCCAGGGCCAGGACGACCACCAAGGTGATGAGTTGTTCGCGTACGCTGTTGTTCATTGGGCGATGTACTCCGCAGACAGCACGTGAATGTCGATGACCTTCTCCTTCATGAACTGCCCGCCCATCTCGATGGTTCGCGTGCCGCCGGAATAGACCTCCTGGAACAGGGCGGACTCGTTGAGGTTGCGGATCAGCAGAAACATGTCCTCGCTGTTCAGTGCCCGAGCGGTAATCCGGATGGCCTGATCGCAGTACGGCGACTTCTGCTGCCCAGGCGGCCGCGGGCCGTCCGATGCCCGGGCGGATCGCAGATGGAAGGCGGCCAGGCTGACGTCCGGTGGCAGGCAGTGCGACAGCTCCGTGAACACGGTGCTCGGGGCCAGGAACTTCAAATGGCTGGCATAGCGTTTCTTTTGCTCCCGCAGCGCGCTGATTTCGGACTTCATCGACGTCACCCGTTCGCGCAGACGGTTGATCTGGGCGTTGCTGTCCACGGTGTCCTGCAGTTCCGCCTGGGCCAGCCGGATGCGACCTTCATTGATCACGAACCAGCAGCCCATCAGCAGGAACGTGATGCCCACGAACCCGGCCCTGCGGCGGCGATTCCGGATGGAATGCAGTCGGGTGCGGTACCACGATGGCGTGAAGTCGATGTTCGTCACGAGGCTTCTTTTCTCTGCGGCACCTGGGTGGCGCCGTGCAGGGCCAGTCCCATCGCCGTGGCCCAGGCCATGTGGCCGTCTTCGCCCGGCTTGGAGGCAAACGCTTCGCCCGGGTCCACGCCGCCCAGCGGGTATCCGGGGACGGTCGGGACTCCGGTGATTTCCGAAATGAAGTGACACAGCCTGGTGTCGTAGGCCCCGCCACCGACGCAGGTCATATGACCCGGCCGCACGCCCCGAAAGGTCACGGCGAAGTAGCGCAGGCACAGGCTGATTTCCTTGCTCAACTGCTCGTAGATCGGCTTGACCGCCTCCACCGCCGAATCCACGATCGGGGAGTGCAGGTCGTCGTTGCGGGCGGCACCGGGTCCATGCTGCTGGGTCATGACTTCGCGACGCAATTGGACTGCTTCGTCAATCGACAGGTTCAGTTTCATGGCGGTCATTTCGTCGAGCTTCATGCCGCCGATGGCCAGCGACTTGATGAAGATCACCTTGCCGGCCGCCGTGATGGTGATGCGGGTGTCGCGCTGGCCAAAATCGGCGTAGATGTTCGAGTGGTCCTCGGCGACCGCGCCCGGCGTCTCAAAGCAGCGCACCACGGCACAAGGCGCCACCAGCGTGGCGGTGCACACCAGCCCCAGGCGGTCAAACATCTCCAAGTGGGTCCGCAGGGCGTCATCCCGGCAGGCCATGGCGAGGATTTCCTTGCGAAGATCCTGCCCGTGGCGCACTTCGCCGGCATCCAGGTAGCGATACTCGGCGTTGGTCTGGTCGAACGCAAAGCGCTCCTCGGCCTCGAACAGCACCGCCTGCTCCAGTTCGTCGGCCGGGATGTGAGGAACGCGGAAGCTCTTGTAGTGAATGGCATGGCTGGGGACCACGCTGACCACGTTGCGACCGACAAAATCGTGCTCCTTCAGTTGGTCCTGGATGGCCGAAATGACCGTGTCGGTGCGGTCTTCGGAGCGTCGCAGGTGCACCGGGATGTCAAAACAGGAGGCGGCGCGGACCACGAGCCGACCGCCGTCCTGCTGCAGTTGGATCAACCGGATCGCACTGCTGCCGATGTCGACCGCAATGGGCAATGCTCTATTGGAACGACGGAACACCATGCCGTCCTCACTGTGTCAATCGCTGTCCGATGTCGCCGGCGGGCCGCCCCTGGCGGATGTCCAGCGCAGGTCCAGACTGCGTGCGCAGCGTGCGCCGTGATCTATCTATGTCCCTGTATCGGTGCTGGCCTGAGGGGGCTTAATCGGGTGCCGGCGCGGAGGTCTGGATATGGGATCCGAAAACCACGCGGCCGCCGGGGCCACCCATGCCGCGCGGGTCGCCCGGGTGGGCGCCGCCGGACCGGCGGCGACCGAGGCGGCGGCATGCGGGCGCCCAGCGCGCCCCTACGGTGTCGGTGAAGTTCGTGTGGGCGGGCGACTCGGCGGGGTCCGATCGTCGACCTGGACCCGCAACGTGCCCTTGAGTGTGGCCTGGATCTGTTCGAGCAGGGTGTTGGTTCGTTCGCCGACTCGAACCAGTTGCAGGCGGACGGCGCCGCTGTCCATGAACTGGGCCTGGGCCCGCGGCAGGGCGTCGACGGGCATCATCCACAGCCGGACCGCGATCAGGCCCAGCAGCACGATGATGACCTGGCTGTAGAAGTTCAAGCGCTGGCGCTGTGGGGTGCGGTCCACGGGTTCGGCGGTTCCATCAATAGGAGGTGTGCTCGTCCGTATCGGCCGCAAAGGTGGCCACGCCGCCGGTCACGGTGTAGTACCAGCCATGCGACCCGCCGCCGTGCGTGGTGACGTCGACATCAGTCTTATTGTTGAAGGGGTTCTCAGGGATCTTGATCAAGTACGGACCGGTGCCGGTGTTGTTGGTATCGCCGTTGTCATCACTGGTCATGGTCAACTGGTCAACAATGGCCGCCGTGGACGGGAAATTTCCCTTGTGCTCCACCTTGTAGAGCTGCAGTTGGGCGCGCACCGTTCCCAGGTTGCTCTTCAGGGTGTTGAGCTTAGCCTGCTCCGTGGCGACATTGAACTGAGGAATCACGATCGCGGCGATGATCCCCAGGATCACGACCACGATCAACAACTCGATCAGCGTAAAGGCGATCGTTCTTGAAGTGCGCTTGCTCATAAGAATTCTCCGCTCTTGTCGAGTACGCGGTGGCGAAACCGTTGGTGTATCGGAATGTGGGTGCCGGGGCTTCACTCTCAATACTAGAATTGGAATCAAGAATCACCAAATTCAAGTCCTGCGGTGCGTCGGATCATGCGGTGCGGTTTTCGGACCTCACCGCCGCCATGATTCGTGGAGCCCGCTGCCCAATTCGCCGATCACTGGCGGAGACCCGCGGTCACGAACCTGTTGAAGGCGGATCGGTTCAGCGCACCCGCGGCATTAGCTCGATACCGCGTGATCGGACCTCGTGAGCCACCGGAACCGCTTGAATGCACCACGCCGCATCGACTCGGACGCACCGCCTGTTGCTGGTTGCCGCCGGCCTGGCCGC
The DNA here is from genome assembly GCA_964619935.1 of uncultured Planctomycetales bacterium. Lineage (GTDB taxonomy): Bacteria > Planctomycetota > Phycisphaerae > UBA1845 > CAIVHJ01 > CAZUGO01. Next base: position 30,778 of record CAZUGO010000005.1, read on the forward strand.
ATACGCCAACAGCATGGACGGCGTCTTCGTGTTCGATGACTACCATGCCATTGTGGAGAACCCGCGGGTCCTGGCTGCCTGGCCGCCGGGCGCGGTGCTCGGCGGCACGTGCCGGCCGATCGTCGAGTTGACCCTGGCCCTCAACCATGCGCTGGGTGGCGAGTCGACCACCGGTTATCACGCCCTGAACGTCGCCATCCACCTGCTGGCCGGGCTGGCGCTGTTCGGCGTGGTCTATCGAACGCTGCGCTCGTCCGGGCTCGCCGAGCGCTACGGCTCGGCGGCCGCGAACCTTGCCCTGGCGGCGGCTGGGCTGTGGACCGTGCATCCGCTGCAGACCCAAAGCGTCACCTACATCATCCAACGTTGCGAATCGCTGATGGGGCTGTGCTTCCTGGTCGCCCTCTATGCGGTGATTCGCGGGGCGGCCGCGGACCGACCCCAAGGGTGGTACACCGCGGCCGTGCTCAGTAGCGCGGCGGGGATGGGCTGCAAGGAAGTCATGATTTCCGCCCCACTGATCATCCTGTTGTATGATCGGACGTTCCTGTCGGGATCGCTCGCGGAGGCCCTGCGGCGACGCGGCGTCTGGCATGCCCTGTTGTGGCTCACCGCGCTGATCATTCCGCTGCTCTACCGCTTCAACCTGCACGGGCAGGTGGTGCGCAGCGCCGGGTTTGACCTGGCGGAACTGGATTGGTCGCAATACGGGCTGGTCCAACTGTGCGTGTTGTTGCATTACCTGCAGTTGTCGTTCTGGCCGGCCCGGTTGTGCCTGGATTACGGCTGGCCGCCGTTTCTGTCGCTGCAGCGGATGGTGCTGTCGGCCGCGGTGCTGTGCGCCCTGCTGCAGTTGACGGTGTGGGCGAGCGCGCGACGGCATCCCGGCGGATTCGTCGGGGCCTGGTTCTTCCTGATCCTGGCACCGACCTCCAGTCTCATGCCGATTCGGGATGTCGTCATGGAACATCGCATGTATCTGCCCTTGGCCGCGGTGATCGTGACCGTCGTGATCGGGGGCCATGCGCTGTGCTGCCGGCCGCCCGGTTGCCGGGTGCCGGCGTGGGTGCGGCCGACGATCGGTGCCGCGGCACTGGCCGCCGGGATCATGCTGGCGGCCCGGACCGCGGCGCGCAACCAGGACTACTCCAGTCGGGTGGCGATGTGGGGTGACGTGGTCCGCCAGTGCCCGGGCAATGCTCGTGGGCACAACAACCTGGCTCAGGCACTGCAGGCGGCCGGCCGCCCGGCCGACGCGCTGGTCTACTACCGCCGGGCCCTGCGGCTCAATCCGGCGTACCCGATGGCCTACAACAGCTATGGCACGGCGTTGTACGAAACCGGGGACGCCGCCCAGGCGCTGGCCTGCTTCCAGACCGCCGTGCGCTTACAGCCGGACTACGCCAAAGCGCACAGCAATTTCGGGAACGTCCTGCTCGAGGCCGGCTTCACCGAATCGGCCGCTCGTCACTTTCAAAAGGCGCTGGACCTGGAGCCCGGCTCGGCCGAGTTTCACAACAACATGGGCGTGGCCTTGAGCACCCTGGGACGCGTGCGGGAGTCGGCCGAATGTTATCTCACGGCGTTGGACCTCAACCCCCACTACGGCGATGCATTCAACAACCTGGGGAACGCCCTGTTGCGACTGGGGGACTTGGAACAGGCGCGGCTGGTGCTGCTGCAGGCGGTCACCGCGCATCCACGGCTGCCCGGCGCCCACCACAATCTGGGCATCCTGCTGGCCCAGCGCCAGGACTACCCGGCGGCTCGCAAGCACTTCGAACGGGCCCTGGCGTTGTGTCCGGATGATCAGAACACGCACTACCACCTGGCTCAGATTCTGGAGCAGCAGGGGGATCTGGAGGCCGCCATCGCACACTATCAGCGGGCCATCCAGATCGCGCCGGAGCATCACCCGGCCAAACGCAACCTGGAACTCGCCTTGCAGCGGCAGCGAAGCAGCCCGCGGCAACCCACCGAATACTGAACCCCGGGCGGCGCCCGGCAGGCACGCTCGTGGTGCCGAGCCCCGGAATTCGTCACCCATGGCCAGCCCCAGGGACCGTCAGCCGATCTGTTCGATGCTGGTGACGAATGGGCTGAACAGCCGCCGGCCCCCCTGATCCAGTTGCACGACAATGCCCCCTTCAAGGTCCAGCTCGATCAGGCTGCCGGCGTAGCAGCGATCGCCGCTAGAGACCACGACGCGTTGGCCGAGCGGCAGGGAATGCGCCATCCACTCCTGGCGCAGTTGCGCCGGGGAGATCCGAGCGGCTTCCGCAAAGCGGTGATCCAGGGCGCCGAGCAGGACCTGGGCCACGCCCTGGCGGTCGACGGGGACACCGCTTTCCAGATCGAGCGACGTCGAGCGGGCCCGGATTTCCGGTGGAAAATGGCCGCGGTGCTGCAGGCAATTCAGCCCGATTCCGATGATCAGCGCCCGCTGTCGCGGGCCTGCCGGACAGGACTCGATCAGAATGCCGCAGACCTTCTTGTTGGCGACCATGATGTCGTTGGGCCACTTGATGACCGAGTCCAGGTTGCACGATTGCAGGATCGCATCACGAATGGCCAGCGGAACCCACAACCCCACGGACCGGGCGGGGCAGGATTCAGGATCCAGGATCAGCAGTGCGCTGCACAGCAGGCTGGCTCCCCGGGGCGAGTGCCAGGCATGGTTGCCGCGACCCCGACCGGCCGTCTGGTGCTCCGCAAAAATGACCAGGCCGTGATTGGCGGCGTCACCGGCGCGGCTGCGCGCCAGGCGGTTGGTGCTCTCGAGTGTTTCGTGCACCTCGATGCGCCGGCCGATGGTCTGTGTCCGGATTAACTGACAGAGGGCGTCGCGGTCAATCAGGGCTGCACACATGGCCGGCGATTGTACCACATCCGAATCCGGCCGATCAGGTGGATCTGCGTGCTCCCTCAGCCGATCCCGATCGCCTGCGGTGTCAACGTTCGTGTCTCGCGGCCGGCCCGGACGATTAGCACCCAGGGCAGACAGCGCCCCGCGATCATGGCGACCATCACCAGCAGTCTTCCGGGAACGGTCAAGTGCCCGACCAGACCGGCGCTCACGCCGCAGTTGGCGCAGGCCGACACGGCGTCAAACAGAACGACCGCAAGAGGCGCCGCCTCGGTCAAATACAGCCCTCCGCAGACCAGCAGCGTCAGGATGATCATGCCTGCAAGCACCTGTGTGGCCCAGCGGAAGACGATTGCATCACCCCGCCGGCCGGGCGGTCGCTGGCGGCCGGCGCGGATTCGGCCGAGGACGGCCGCCGCAACCAGGGCGACGGCGGTGACCTTGACGCCGCCGGCCGTCGAAGCGGGGGCCCCACCGATGCCCATCAGCGCCAGGCGCACGGGCCAACCCGGCGGCAACGGCTGAGCGGTGGCACCGCTGACCTCGAAGCCGGCGCTGCGGCACGATACCGCGTCGAACACCGCGACGCGCAGACGAGTCCCAAGCGGCACGCGCCCCGCCACGGCCGTCGACGGCGGCGGTGTGCGGATCGCCAGGATGGCGGAAGGCACCACGATCAGACCGGCTGACCAGACCAGCACCCACCGGGTGTGGCGGCTGAGGGCGGCCGGCTTGCGGCGGGCGGCGGCGACGAGTTCCGCCAGAACGGGAAAGCCCAGGCCACCGGCGATCACGGCGGTCACGATGAAGGCGTAGATTTGCCAACGGTCCTGGTAGGCGATGAGGCTGTCTTCCGTGAGGGTCAGACCCGCGTTGCAGAAGGCGCTGACCGCATGAAACACGCTCCAGAATCCGCGGTCGCCGGCGGATTGGTCGGTGGGCGAAAGCCCAATCAGGCCCACGGTCACCGCCGCCTCGCTGAGCAGGATCGTGACGCATACCCACTTCATGACTCGGAGGACCTGCTGCGGGCGGGTCGGGCGGCCGGTGGACAGCACCCCGGGAAACAGGATCCAGGTCAGGAGGGTGCCAAAGATCATCGCCAGCACACCGCCGAGTTGCATCAGGATTCCAATCACAACTTGGCCGAATCGCGTATAGTCCTGCCCCAGGTGGTAGGCCGAAAAGGCGGTGAGCGAGGTCGCGGCGGCTGCGGTGAAGGCGCCGTTCAGGATCCGGTCCAGGGCGTAATATCCGGTTTGCGATCGAATTTCGACGGAGTTGGATCGTGGGAGGGCCAACAGTGCGCCGCCGGCGATGGTGAACCCGATGTAACAGATCACCATGGATCCCACCAGGCGGTGCTGCGGATGAGGCCGGCAGCACAACCGGGCCAGGCGAAACACGCGGTACCGCACCATTCGTCCGAGGGTCAGCAGCACGACGTACAGCGACAAGGTCAAGAGCACGATCTGCCAGGAGTTCCGCGCTGCCAGGCCCCATGCGACTGCCACGGCGGCGGCCGCCGGTTCCATCAGCTCGGCGAGCCGGCCCCGGACGGACGCCGGCCGGCGGCGTCGTCGGGCCAGGCGCATCGCGACGAATCCGGCGAGCACCAGTGCTTCGATGAGCGGCCGGCACACCGGGTTCAAAGGCGACGCTTCGAACCCGAAATCCAGGGCCACAGTCACGCACCACAGCACCAGGGCGATGTGCAGCCCCCCGCGCAGCAGCCTGAAGCGCCGCCCTGATCGCTGCTGGGTCACGGAACCCCCATGAAGTTCACTCACGCGACGTGGGCGATGTGGCCCGGCGCGCCGGTGGGTTGGCCGACCAGTTCGGACCAGACCCGCTTCTGGGACGCATTGAGGGTTATGTCGCCGGCCAGCAGGGCCGCCGCGGTGTGTTGTGCGGCACGCAACAAGGGGCCGTCGGTGCCCAGATCAGTGAACCGATACATCGGCAAGCCGTGCTGTTCGGTGCCCAGGATGTCTCCCGGTCCGCGTAATCGAAGGTCGGCGTCCGCGATTTCAAAGCCGTCCATGGTCCTGCACAGCAGCTTCAAGCGCTCGGCGCTCTTGCCGCCGGCGTTGTGGGTGAACAGGAACAAAGAGGCTTGGTCGCCGCCCCGGCCGATGCGACCCCGCAACTGGTGCAACTGGGCCAGCCCGTAGCGCTCCGGGTGGAAGATGGCCATGGTTGTGGCGTTGGGAATATCGACGCCGACTTCGACAACGGTGGTGCACACCAGCACCTGGATACGGCCGTCGCGAAAGGCTGACACGACCTGTTCCTTTTCGGCGGGCGGCATGCGCCCGTGCAACACGGCGCAACGATAGCCCTGGAGTTGCGTCCGCCCGAGGTGTTCGATTTCGGTGGTGACGGCCTTGAGCCCCAGTTTCTCGGATTCCTCAACCAGTGGCAACACCACGTACGCCTGGCGCCCGGCGTCCAGGTCGCGGCGAATCGTGCGCCAAGCGCTGGGGGCTTGGGCTTGCCCAACCAGGCAGGTGTGGACCCGCCGCGGTCCGCCGGGACCTTGGTCGAGAATAGAGACGTCCAGGTCGCCCACCGTGGCCAACGCCTGGGTGCGGGGGATCGGTGTGGCGCTGAGCACCAGGTAGTGGCAGGCCCGCCCCTTGGTGATCAGTTCGCGGCGCTGTTGGACGCCGAAGCGCTGCTGCTCGTCAATGAGCGTCAGGCCCAGGCGGTGAAAGCGGATGCCGCGGTCCAACAGTGCGTGCGTGCCGACCACCAGGTTGATGTCACCGGATTGCAGCTCGGACCTCAGCCGCAGTTTCTGGGAATCCGGTTGTCGCCCGATCGCCAGCCCGACTCGAACGGCACTGTGCTTGAGGTAGTGTTGAATCTTGTCGTGGTGCTGGCGGGCCAGGATCTCGGTGGGTGCCAGCAGGGCAGCCTGGAACTGATTGGCGACGCAGACCAGCGCGGCATAGACGGCCACCACGGTCTTGCCGGAACCGACGTCGCCTTGCAGCAGGCGCAGCATCGGCTGTGCGGCGTCCAGGTCCCGGCAGACTTCTTCGATGCAGCGATTCTGGGCGGCGGTCAATTGAAACGGCAGTCTGTTGCGAATCCGGCGGTCGATTTCGGCGGTGCGCCGCAGCCGGGGTGCCTGCGGGCCATGTTGCCGCACTCGCCGGGCCCGGGCGAATTCGATCTGCCAGCGCAGCAGCTCGTCGAAGGCCAGCCGCCGGCGGGCTTGCTCGGCATCCTGCGGCGTTGGCGGTCGGTGGAGGAACGTCAGGGCCTGGGGGTGTTCCAGAAGCTGCCAACGCCGGCGGATGTCGGGCGGCAGGTAGTCACCGCTGAGGTCGAGTTCGGCCAGACAGTTTTGGATCAGGCGATCGATGTGTCGCGACGCCAGCGTTCCGCTTGCAGGATACACCGGGCGCAGGCGTCCGCGCTGCGGCAGCACCATGTCCTCACACTGGTCAAAGCACTCGAATGCCGGGTTGGTCATCTGGGCGCCACCGTCCTCGGCGGCCTGAACCTTGCCGGTGGCGACCACAAACATGCCCGGCGACAACTTGGACTTCAGATGCGGGATGTTGAACCAGGTGATCCGGCAGTGTTCCTGCCCGTCCCGGACCTGGGCCACCACGCAGGGGCGCCGCCACCCGCCGCCGAGTCGCACCTCGGTGACCTCCCCGGCGATGCAGGCGGTTTGGCCAGCGGCGCATTCCGACAGCGGCTGATGAGCCGGCAGATCCTGGTAGCGGATTGGGCGGCGGAACAGCAACTCGCGGACGGTCCACAGTCCGGCGCGCTCAAGTTGCTGGCTTCTGGCGGGTCCGACACCGCGGACATATCTGACTGCGGTCTGCAGTTTCAGTCCAGCCACCCCGCAAGTCCCCAGCTCGTCTAGGGGATGATCAGGGTCATCCCGATCGAGATCCGGTTGGGATCCTTCAAAACATTCTGATTCGCCAGGAAGATGGTCTTCCACTCCCTGGGATCGTTGTAATAGCGACGGGCCAGACTGTAAAGGGTATCTTTTGGCTGAACCAGATGAGCCTTCGAACCCGCGACGTTGTTGGCCACCGCGTTGATCCCGGGATCGCCGGTGGCGCCGACCGCCTCAGCCGCTGAGAGTGGTTGGGGCTCAGTGGTCTCCATCCAGGCGGCTTTGGGTTCCGCGTCCAATTCGGCGACGGCCGGTTGGTAGGCCGCCGGCTCTTCGTAGAGCGGCTCATACTGACTCACCTGGGCGGTGGGTTTCTGGCAGGCGGTCATCGGAATCAGTGTGGTGGCAATCAGCAGCAGGGATGTTCTCATGAAGGGTCTCCTTACCCAAGTGATGAACAGACCTAGGTTTAGCTACATCGGTGGCTTTGCGTGGCGCGGGCCGCGGCAGCACCAGTGACCGGTGGCAGCGTCTGGCGAATGTGCTTTCGGAGGGCCCACAACTCGCGGAAGGCCCGGGCAATCACGGCCAGGTTGGCACCACTTTGGAACCCGGCAGTCCGGGGGTAGTGAGCCACGCCGACTTGCCGGATGCCATATCCCAGCCGAACCGCCTTGGCCAGGACCTCCGTGTCAATCAACGCTCCCTTGGCACGTAACTCCAATCCGGAAAACAGCTTAGCGGGGAACAACTTGAACGCGCAATCAATGTCACGCACCCGCATCCCGAACATCCGGTTGACCAGCGCGCACCAACACCATGCATTGATTCTTCGGAAAACGGAGTCTTGTCGCTGCAGCCGATATGCGGACACGATGGTTTGTGGGTCGCTCAGGGCCAGCAGGTGTGGGAGGTCGGCGATATCGAACTGTCCGTCGCCGTCGGTGTAGAAAATCCATTCCTTGGTGGCGGATCCGAAACCGCTCTGCAGGGCGGCTCCGTAACCCAGGTTGGTCGGATGGTGGATGACGCGAACTTCGGGGTGTTGTGCGGCAAGTGCCTCTGCAACATCGGCGGTCCGGTCGGTGCTGCCGTCGTTGACAATCAGCACTTCGAGGTCGGCAGTCAGGGCCCGCCCGACGGCCAGGGCTTTGTGAGTGACGGCGGCCACGTTTTCGGCTTCATTGTGGCACGGAAAGAAGATCGTTAGCGAACTGAGCTGGGGCTCCATCCCGCCATTATAGCCAGGGCAGGTGCGAAGCGAGAGGACCACCGGAATCGAGGGGGGAAAGGGGACAGCCACCTTTGATTGACTTGAGCGGGTACGGCGCTCGGTGGCTCGGGGCTGGCCTTTCGGCAGCCCGCAGTGGCAGGTTCGCACGGCTCGACGCCTGGGCCTGGAGTCCACCATCCGCCCCCGCGGCCGGCCCAAGAACAAAACCCCGCGCCACCCAGCTCGTTAAAGGTGGCTGTCCCCTTAAAGGTGGCAAGAACAAAACCCCGCGCCACCAGCCCGTTAAAGGTGGCTGTCCCCTTTCCCACTCCAGGGCTAGGTGCGAAGCGAGAGGACCACCGGAATCGGGGGGGGGGCTAGGTGCTCAGGCTCTCAGCCAGGTGGATGCGGTTCTTACCGGCTTCCTTGGCGTTGTACAGCGCTTGATCGGCGGCCTTCATCAGTTCGTCGGGGTGGACCAGGTTCAGTTCGCGGATGCCGGCGACGCCGACGCTGATCCCAAAGCGGGTGCTGTGCTCCGGAAGCTGCTGCTTGAGTTCCTCGGTGAATCGGTCCACGATGCGCTGCCCGACCTGCTGGGCCTGCTCGGCTGAAGTTTGCGGCAGCAGGATGCAGAATTCGTCACCGCCGAAGCGGGCGCCGACGTCGGCACCGCGGAGTTGTGAGCCGATGACCGAGGCCGTCAGGATCAGCAGATTGTCGCCCATCTCATGGCCGAACTGGTCGTTGACCTTCTTGAAGTTATCCAGGTCGATCATCATGCAGGACATGTCATTGCCGTAGCGTTCGGCTTCACTGAAGCGGCGGGTCAGGACCTCGCCGAGATGGCGGCGGTTGTAGAGCCCGGTCAACGAATCGCGCGCTGCCAGGTCCTTGAGTTGGCGGGTCCGTTGCAGCACGCGATCTTCGAGTTCGGCATTCAGCTTGACCAGGCGGTCGTTCGAGGTGGACAGTTCATTGGCCATGGTGTTGAAGGCCCGGGCCAGTTGTCCGATTTCGTCGCCCCGAGGGATGTTGGCCCGCACCCGGAAGTCACCGTTGGCCAGTTGGTGAACCACGGTGTTCAGGGCGTTGAGGGGCAACGTGACCCGCCGGACGATCATGAACGCAAACGGGATCAGCACTACGATGGTCACGATGCTGACCCAGTGGATCTGCTGCAGAAACAGCGCCAGGCGCTGCTGGGCCTCGGTGAGGTCCAGACCGACGCGCATGTACCCCACGGCGTCGGGACCGCTGGAGGGAACCGTGGCGGCCTGGGCGATGTCCAGGAACAACGGTCCGGATTGCCGGGGGGCGTGCCACCGGGGGGCCTGCAGCGTCAGGTTGACGATCGCAGGCCGTTCGGTGAACGGCAGCAACTGCTCGGGAGACTGCACCGGGGGGGTAATGGGCGGGACCGCCACGGCACCCCGATTGCGGGCCGACAGCAGGGTCCCGGTGCGATCGTAGAATTCGACATAGAGCAGGTCGTGGGTGGATTGCAGCAGGTGTGCCCGGCGGTCGAGCGCCAAGCGGTCGCCACTGAGCAGTTCAGCGGCCGCCAGGGAGGCCAACTGGTTGCAGCGCTTGACCGCGTTGGCGATCTCACGGGCGATGATCAGCCGTTCGGTACCGCGGCGGATGGCCATGTTGCCGGCAATGGCAATGAGGAACAACAGAATCGTCAGCAGCAGGGTCCACTTGAACTGCAATCCGCGCAGGACGTCCAGCAGCGAGGACTTGGCCGCCCCGGGGTGCTTCTGGGCTTTGTGCTTAGCGCTACTCAAGAATACCGTCCTGGCACCGTTGCCGGCGCCGCCGGAGCGCAACTGGCCGATTGTGTGTTCGTGAAGACCTCCTTCTTGAACATACGATACGATCAGCCCGGTCGAGGCCCCGCAATATGGAGGATTATCGGTTTTGCGGGGCGGGGCCTGAATCAGTGGGGTGAGCAATGGCCCGGACCGGACCATTGACCGGCAGGGGCGCGGGTTTATGGGACCCGCAGGCCGCCACCGCCGGCGGCTGGCATGCCCATTTCCGGGGTTTCCGGGGGAGGCTCGATTGTGGCTGACTGGCGTCTCCGCGCGGCGGGCCCTACTTCTCGGGAGATCCGACACGGGCCGCCTTGGCACGCAGGGCGTCCATCGATTCGGTCACTTCCCGGGCCATCTGGCTGTTCGGAAACTCCGTGCGGATGCGGTCGCCAATGCTCAAGGCATCTTCCCAGGTCTTGTCGGTGACCGCCTGCCGGAATTGCATGCCAAGATCGAGCAGCTTGGCCTTGAACACATCGCGGGCGGATTGTTCCAGCTTCTTGGCTTCGTCCCGGGTCAGGTACGGATCGATTTCCTTGAGCAGGGCGATGCCGCGGTCCAGGTCGCGGCCTTCGACGGCCTGGTGCCACTCGGCGAGCAGGGTGTCCTTGTAGGCGTTTTTCTGGCCGACCAGTTCTTCGAGGACCTCGGCCACCCGCGGGTCGCTGGGCGCCAGCCGCTGCAACCGGTCGGCCTCCGCCTGGGCCGAGTCCCATTGCCGCTGCTGCAACAACTCGCGGGCGTGCCGGACGGACACTTGCAGCTTGTCTTCGATGACGCGGGCCCGGAAGGCATCCACTTCCTTGCGGTAGTTGTAAGCTTCCAGCCGGTACCCGAAGCGGTTCTCCATGTCCTCGATCAGGCTGTAGGCGGCCTCCCAATCTTCCTTGAGGATGTCCTCCCGAATGGCTCTGCGCAGGGCGTCTCGCTCCAGGTCGCGATGGGTGATGGACTTGACTCCGTCGGACAGTTGGCTGTTCTGGCTGACCGTCTCCAGGAGTTGGTTCTGCCTGTCGATGCTGTTTCGCACCTCGATGGACAGTTCATGAATGCGATGGGAATTGGCCTCGATTTTGAACAGCAGGTCGCCGAGACCGGAAATCAAGGCTCCGCTCAGGAACAGCGCCACGCCGGCCAGGACATAGGGCAGGACGGCAGTCAAGTCGAGCCGATCTCGGTAGAGCGCGGCGATTGGCACCAGCAAGCCGGCCAACATCGCCAGCCGCGTGGCCACCGTGATCCAGCGACGCGTGCTTACCAGACGAGAAAAAGCGGCGGACATGGGATGGCCTCAATGGTCTGCGGATGCACCGGTCCGCTGATCGTTGGCGGTTTCACCAATCGGTCGGGCCCGCTGAGCGGCCGCCGAATCCGCGGAGGGGTGTTCCACTCCGGCCTTTACTTTAGGGAGAATCGCCAGGGGGGTCAATCATACCTGGGCCGGGCTTCGGCGGGCTTGTGGGTCAGCACGGCATTGGCCGTACCCACCACCATCTGGGAATCGCGGCGGAGCCGTTCTTCTTTCTGGTTCCGGATGGCCTCGAGCAGCCGGCGGTTTCGCAGGATCTCCAGGCCGACCAGGCGCAGGAATAACATCGACCCGAGGTAGGCAACAAGCCCGCAAAACATGATTTGCCATTTGGTCATCAGCGCTGCCGCCTGCCCGGTGGGGGCCATAGCATATCGGCGGAGCGAGCGGACCGCTTGTCCCGGGGGCCGGTTTGCGGCCCAAGGGGCGCTGTTTTCGGACCTGGGCGAACCCGGCCGGCAGCATCAGCCGGAACGATGGGCTTCGTAGTCGCGCCGCAACAGGCAGGTGATCTCACCGGGCTGCCCGCTGCCGACCTTGCGGCCGTCGATCGAGGTCACCGCGATGATCTCGGCGGCGGTGCCGGTCAGAAAGCACTCGTCGGCGGTGTATAGATCGTGGCGAATCAGCGTGCATTCGCGGACCGGGATCTGGCGCTTGAGTGCCAGCTGCATGACAATGTCGCGGGTGATGCCGGCCAGGATGCCGGAGGACGGATCCGGGGTGCGCAGCACGCCGTTGGACACCACGAAGAGGTTGTCGCCGCTGCACTCGGCAACGTGGCCGAGATGGTTGTACATCACCGCCTCGTGGGCTCCGAGCAGTTGGGCCTCGGTCTTGGCCAGGATGTTGTTGATGTAGTTCAAGGACTTGACCCGCGGCGACAGCGAATTGGGGTGGCTGCGGACATAAGTAGAGCTGATCAACGACAAGCCGGTATCGTACAGCTCCTTGGGATACAGCGCGATGGTGGCCGCAATGATGATGATCGACGGGTTGGCCGTGAACTTGGTGCTGAGCCCCAGCGTTCCGACGCCGCGGGTGGCAACCAGTCGAATGTAGCCCTCTTCGACGTGGTTGGCCGCCAGGGTTTCGTGCATGGCGGACTGGATCTGCTCGCCCGTCATCGGCAACTCAAGGCGCAGGGCCTTGGCCGACTCGAAAAAGCGTTCGAGATGCTGCTCGCACGCAAAGATGTTCCGGCGGTAGACGCGGATGCCTTCGAAGATGCCGTCGCCGTACAGCAGCCCGTGATCCCACACGCTGATCTTGGCCTGGTCGGCGGGGAACAACTGCCCGTCGATCCAGACCTTGACGTTGGGGTTGGGCGAGTACGGATTGGGCTGCTTATGGATCATGGTGCCACCTTTCTCGATCGCCGGGAGGTCGTACCGGGGCGGACAAAGACCGGCTCAGGATCCGGGATGCACGATTCCGTCCTCCAGGATCAACATCCGATCCGCCGTATCCGCGACCGCGGCATCATGGGTCACCATCACGATGGTCTGCCCGGTTCGGTGCAAGTCTTCGAACACCCGCAGGACCTCGTTCCCGGTCCGCCGGTCTAGGTTACCAGTTGGTTCATCGGCGAGCAAGACGGCAGGCTGGTTGGCCAAGGCGCGGGCGATGGCGACTCGCTGCTGCTCGCCGCCCGACAACTGGTTGGGTTTGTGTCCCAGACGGGCGCCCAGGCCCAGATGTTCCAGCAACTGGATGCAGCGCTGCCGCGCTGCCTTGCGGTGGGTCGGCCATTGCCAGGCGGTATGCAAGATCATCTGCGGAAAGAGGGCGTTCTCCAGGACGGTCAGCTCCGGGAGCAAGTGATAAAACTGGTACACAAAGCCGAACGAGCGGCAGCGCAGTTGGTCACGGGCGTGGTCCGGTAAGGCGAACAGCCGGTGGCCCTCAAAGCACACCTGGCCCGCGGTGGGGGCATCGAGGGCCCCCAGAATGTGCAGCAGCGTGCTCTTGCCGCTGCCCGAAGAGCCCATGATGGCCAGAAACTCGCCGCGCTCGACCGACAACGACACGCGACGCAGTACCTCCAGCACGCCGCTGCCCATGCCGTAGGTCTTGCACAACCCCTCGGCGGTCAGCCGCGTGTTGAGCGAATCGGGTGGGTTACTCATAGCGAATGGCATCCACAGGCCAGATGGAAGCGGCCTTGCGGGCCGCTGCCAATGAGCCCAGCACCGAGGCCAGGATGGCCACCGCCACGATCAGCACGGCGTCCAGCGGTTTGACGACGTCGGGGATGCGATCGAAAGCGTAGGTCTCCGGGCTCCAGACCCGCAAGTTCGGATGAATATGGGTGGCGATGAAATCCTGGAATTCATTGATGTAGGTCACGAACAGCGTTCCGATGGTCACGCCGATGGCCGAACCGACCACGCCGATGGCCAGGGCGTAGATCAGGAAGATTCCGGCCACGCCGCGGGCCGTGGCCCCCATGCTGCGGATGATGCCGATTTCGCGGGTCTTCTCCTGGACAATCATGTAAAAGATGCAGCCCACCAGCAATACGGCGACCACGCTGATGATCGCAAACAGAATCAGCACCAGGATCCGCTCCTTCTCGACGGCATTGATAAAGGCCGCGTTGCGCTGCTCCCAGGTCAGGATCTGCATCCAACGCAACATGGCGGCGTCCGCCGGGTCTTCGCACTGCGGGGCGATGCGGGCGGCGAAATCCGCCCACAGGGCCTCGATGCGGTCGCGGGCCGCATTGTAGTCCACACCGGGGCTCAGCTTGACCTGAATCTGGGTGGCCCGCGGCGGGGACACCTGATCGCTGTTCAGCAACTCGGTGGGCCCCAGACCCAGCAGTTCCTGGAGGAGGTCAAAATCGACATAGACGTTCTTGCTGTCGATGTCGTAGATCTTGGTGCGGGAATCATCGACGTAGCGAAAGGCGCGATTGGTTACCGGCGACGCCGAGAGGTTGCCGTCCCGGGTCAGCGACATGACCGTCAACCGAACCTTGGTGCCTTTGGGATAGTGCCGGGTGTAGGTGCCGTCGGCCTCGCGCCAGGCCAGCATCTCGATGCCGACAATCATCCCGGGCAGTTCCGGCCCGGAATACTCCAGTTCTTGCGGCGGCACCCCCGGCAGGCCGTCGGCCAAGCTGCGGGCAAAACGCCCCGGGCCGGGATACGGGAACCCCGCCCGCCGCTGAAAAGGGGCGACCGCGTCCTCCGCGGCGCCTGCGCGGGTGCGGGCCCAGGCCGCTTCGTAGGCCGACGGCAGGCGCGGCAACTGGTCGGCATCCATGGAATACGTCGGCATGCCGGCCGGCTCCAGGGTGGTGGTGCCCGGGAAATGCTCCTCGTAGAACAGGCCCGCACCGAAGCTGTTGATCCGGCGGTATTCCGCCAGCCGGATGCCGTTGACCATCACCGTGAAGGTGCGGTCACGATCCGGCCCGCCCAGCAGCTTGAGCAATGCCACGTTGATGATCGTCGGCGTGGCCGCGACCACGTCGGCGCCCATGTGCTCGGTGAGTTCGGCGATGAACTCGTCGTAAAACGGAAAGGTCTCCATGCTGCCGATTTCGAGTATGACATCGCCGAGCAGCCGCCGGGAGTTGTTGCGCACCGTATCCAGGAATCCGGTCATCACGCTGTGCACCACCAGGACCATGGCCACGCACAACGCCACCGACATCACCGCGAAGTAGGCGATGCGCCGCTTGCGAAGGTACCGGAGTGTCAGGAACAGCTTGTACATGGAGCCAATCGACTCGCCGGCTGGGCCGATTCACGCATCGGAGGACTCGGCGACTTCCGCTCGAGGCCGCTGCAAGGGGAACAGAATGACGTCGCGGATGCTCTGCTGGTTGGTCAACAGCATGACCAGGCGATCGATGCCGATGCCCAAACCCCCGGCGGGCGGCATGCCGTACTCCAGGGCGGTGACGAAGTCCTCGTCCATGATCGCCATGGTCTCCTCGTGCAGGCCGGGCAATCGGGCGGCCAGCGTCTCGCGCTGCACGATCGGATCGTTGAGTTCGCTGTAGGCGTTGCCCAGCTCCATGGCGGCCACGAACACTTCGAAGCGCAGGGCGACGGTCGGGTCGTCGTCCCGGCGCCGGGTCAGCGGGCAGAGCGGCGCGGGATAGTCCAACACGAAGGTCGGCTGGATCAGGTGCGGCTCGACCACCGCTTCGAACACTTCGTTGACGGCCACGGCGTCGTCCATTGCCCGGTGATTGATGCCCAGCGACTCGGCCTTGCGACGCACGGCCGCCAGGTCGTCCAGGTGCACGCCGCCGTGTTCATGAAGCAGCTCGGCGTAGGTCGACCGCGGCCAGGGCGGCAGGTAGTCGATGGTCAGCGGGCCGAAGGGCCGCTGGAAACCGCCGCCGATGCGCTCCACCGCAGTGCTGACCATGGCTTCGGTGATGTCCATCATGTCATGGTAGTCGCCGAAGGCCTGGTAGAGTTCCAACATGGTGAACTCAGGGTTGTGCCGCGTGCTGATGCCCTCGTTACGAAAGTTCTTGGAGAACTCGAAGACCCGCTCCAGACCGCCCACCAGCAGGCGCTTGAGATACAACTCCGGGCTGATCCGCAGAAACAGGTCCAGGTCCAGCGTGTTGTGATGGGTGGTGAACGGCCGGGCCGCGGCGCCGCCGTAGATCGGCTGGAGCACGGGAGTCTCGACCTCCAGAAAATCGCGCTCCACCAGGCATTCGCGAATGGCTTGAATGATCTGCGAACGCAACTCGAAGACCGTGCGGACGTCAGGATTTACAAACAAGTCCAGGTAGCGGCGGCGATACCGCAGATCGACATCCTGCAGTCCGTGCCACTTTTCGGGAGGCGTCAGCAGCGACTTGGCGCCATAGGTCACCGCGTCGGCCCAGAGGGTGTCCTCACCGGTGCGGGTGCGACCCAGGGAACCTTCCGCGACGATAATGTCGCCCAAGTCCAGCAACTTGAGCATCTCCCAGTGGGCTTCCAGGTGCTGGCGAGCCAGGCCCAGTTGCAAGTCGCCACGGCGATCGCGAATGGTCACAAACATCAACTTGCCCATGACCCGCCGCAACATCACCCGCCCAGCGACCTTGCCGCGGGCCTCGGTGCAGTTCGAGCCGGGCGCCAAAGCCAGGGCCTCAATCTGTTGATGAATTGCGGCGGTCGACTGAATCTTCTGGGTGCGTTGACCATAGGGCGACACACCCAGTTCCCTGAGCTTGTCCAGCTTGGCGACGCGTTCGGCTCTGAATGGATCGGACATTGGAAAATCGCTTTTGCGGCGCGCGGTGGTCAGTCGATACAAACGCAGACATGCTAGCAGGACGGCTGTTGGTCAGCAATGCTGCGCCGGCGGATCTGCCAGGCGTCAGGCGCGACCCCGAGAGGAGACTCCCCACATGTTTGGATTTGTGTTGTTCATCCTGGGCTACCTGTTCTACCTGACCGCGGCGGTGGCCCTCCCGGCGTTACCCAGCAGCGATATCACCATGGGGTTGTAACGGTTCGTGAGCAAGCCGGCGCCGAGGTCAGCGGACCAGCGCGGCGTCGGCCCAGTCGAAACGATCCTGAACGTCCCCGTTCTCGCCGAAATCCACGCGCAATTCGAGGGTGTCGGCGCCGCTGATATCAATCCGCAAGATCTGCGGCGGCGTCCGCCCGGTCATCGCGCCCGTCCAGCGGGTTTGGCCATCGACGATGACCGAGACCGCTACATGAGCCAGCGGGCCGGCAGACTGGTCCAGGCCGCACCAGGTGGTGAACAGGCTGTACGCTCCGCCAAGGTCATAGCCCAGCACCGAGCGACTGTGAACGCCGATTCCATGAGCGAAGGTCTGTCCGCCGGTGGTCAGCGGGCCGCCGGCGACACTGCTGTCCAGCCGGTATGGCCAGGCCAAGCTGATCAGTGGGGTGTGGGCATAGCGGTCCGGGGCCTGATCGCTCAGCCAGCGCCAGCGGTCTCCACGGAGTTCGATCCGCCGGACGGACTCCGGCGGCAGCCCCTGGACCGTGCCGTCAAAAAAGGTGATTTCCAGGGTCTCGGGCGACCACTGCAACCGCGATACGCCCAGGACGCTGCCGTCCACGAATTCCAGGTGGGCGCCGTCGGCCGGCGGCCGGGTGCCGCCGTCGGAGGCCATCGTCACCCCGATCACCACGTCCAGGGGCACCCGGGTCTCGCGCTCGTGCTGCTCGAAAGTGACCGCCTGGTCATCCACGCCCACGACAAAGCCGTTCATCAGGTCCCCGTTGGACAGCAGCAGGCGGTCATCCTCGGACGATGATTGCAGGAGATTTTGCACCGGCTCGCGCCACTGGGGTTGGGCGGCCGTCCGGGTCAAACACGCCCGGACCCGCTCCAGGCGGATGCCCAGCCCGCTGCCCAGGGCGGTGTTCATGATGATCTGGTCGGCCGAACCGCCAATAATGCTGCCATACAGCGAATCGCCGCCGCGCAGCAGCACCCGGAACGGCGCCGCAGACAGTTGCTGCGGCTGGGTGGTTTCAATCCACATCAAGTCGCTGACCGGGAGCGACAGCGCCGTCCCGTCAGTTCGCCGCAGGGCCAATTCACCCTTGAGATCGAAACGGATCAGGTCGCCCGAGATGCGCTGCTGCTCGATGGTCTGAACCACCGCCGGCAGGTCGGCCCGCAACCCCGCGGTGCCGAGGCACTGCCCCGCGCAGGCCGCGACCCATCCCCACGAGTGTCGTGTCAAATTTCCCGGGAATCTGCTCAATGCCAACACACTCGAAACCGGCGGCCCCCGACGGACCCGTCCTCCGGCAACCTTACGGAGCCCAAGGGTCTCCACGGCGACGCTCCCTGTTCATTATATTATTCGAGGGCGACAGCGGGAGGCCAAAGTTTCGGGTGTCTGGGTTGAGCAAGCGAATCGAATCTCAGGGCCTGATGATGAGCGGGATGGGTGGGTGAAAGCGGACACAGCGGACCCCATGTTGCAGCATGGCGCTCGGGTAGGCTACCGGAACCCACGCGAGACCTGAATCAGTGACGCGAACCGGCCATCAGCGGGCGACCGTGCGTCGCAAGCCGCGCCTGACCAGCACCACCGCCCAGATCATCAGCAGCGTGTTGATGACCAGAAATGCGCCGAACAACACCACGCCCCCTTTGGCGGCGGCGACCGCGTGCCGGCCGTGCAAAGCCGTGCTGTCGATCGCCTGCAGACGCAGTCCTTCGCGGACCACGGTCATGGCCAGGACGGTGACCAGCAGGCCGGCGGTGGCCAACGCCAGATCGCCGCGGGCAAAGAGCGCCCGGCGACGTTGCCGCCACCAGGCGACGGCCTGGAGCAGCACGCCCGCCGCGCCGAGGCCGAGGTACGGGCCGACCAGCCGGCCGGTGAATTGCCCGCGAACTGCCGGGTCACTGCACGCGTAGTAGGCCACGCCGCACAACACCGCGCCCGCCAGGCCGACCAGGGCTAATCGGGCGGCTCGCCGCGGTTCATCGAAGCGCAACGGCTCGGACCGGCGCGCGGCAAAACACAACTGCCAGCCCACTGCGGTGACCAGGGTCGGGATCGATCCCACCAGCCAGGTGCCCAACCGGGGCAGTAGCACAGGGCTCCAGTAGAACCAGCGCTGGTCGGCGTAGAACGAGGTCCAGCGCTGCGCGTCCAGGCTCAGCAGGTGGTTCTCCGTCCAGGAGTAGCCGGTGAAGGCGACGGCGGCGAAGGCACCGACGCCGACCGCGCCGAGCGCCCAGGGCGGCCAGTCGTCAATGGTCTCGCTCTTGAACAGGTACAACAGGTAGAAGCCGGTGGTCAACACCGGCAGGATGGCCATCCAGCGATGGAACAGCAGCAGGTTGGCGCTATGGAACGAATGCGGGTACAGAATCTGGATAAACAGCAGCGGCGCCACGCCGGCGGTGATCGCCGCACTCAGGACAAACGGCATCCAGTCACGCAGCAGCACCGCCACGGACCCCTGGGCCCGCGCCCCGCCGGCACCGGGCAGTAGACTGACCACTGCCAGATAGCCGCAACCCGCAAAGACGTAATTCATGAACAGCACGTGCACCACCAGGGTCAACACATACAGCACCAGGTAGAAGGCCGTCGGGCCGGGGAATCCGAAGGGGAACAGCGTGTTCATGGTCGGGCCCCCGCCGGTGTGCCGGATTGCCGGTGATCGGCGGGCGGGACCTGCCGCTCGCTTCCCGGTGCGGTGCCCGCCTGCCGCAGCCAGATCTCGAGTTGGCGCTGAACCGCGGGGTCCGGCGCTGCCTGCCGCCACGGCGGACGCCCGGCGTGCTCCCAACTCAGGTACTGCACCAGCGCCTCCAGTTCGACGGCATTTCCGGCAAAAGGCGGCATGAACGGCTTGGTGTGTTGTAGCTTGGCGATGTTCATGCGCTTTTGATCGAGACTCCAAGTGCCGGTCAGATGGGTCAGGCCGTTCATCCCCGAGCGCGTGTGGCAGACGCTGCATTGCAAACGATAGACCTTGGCACCCATCCGCAGTTGGTCATCGGGGTAGTCGCTCGCGCGGCGCAGCGGGTAGGGATCGGCAGTGACCGAGCCAACCTGCCGCAAGCGGGCGACCTCGTCGCGGCGAATGGAGTTGGAGTACAAGCTGCCGCGGACGGTGTAGGGCTTTCGCGAACCCTCGCGGATAAACTCGCCGGCTGCCGACGCCACGAAGGCCAGACCGCACAACAGGGTGGCGGTGGCCCCGTTGATGTACAGCTTCTTGCCGATCAGCCCGATCAGGGCGTACAGTCCAATGAACGCGGACGATACCGCGGTCAGCACCAGGAATAGCGCCATCGTCGGGCTTCCACCCAGCACCCAGGTGCGGCTGTCATCGGGCATGCTCCACAAGTACCAGGCCCCCAACGCCGGCATCAGCACCATCGGGCCCAGAAACTGAACGGCGTAGTGCACCAACCGGGCGCGATCAGTTTGCTTGACGTCGGGCAGGGCGTTGATCAGCATGCAGGCCACCAGCGAGGCGATGGTCATCGAGGTGATCGTCCGGAAGATCAAGGACGGGAAAAAGCTGGCGTTGAAGAAGCCCGACCACATCCGGTGATCTTCCAGCCAGCCGCTGGGGGTCAACTGCCACGACAGGATGCCGTTGATCCAGAACAGGCTGAACCAGGCGGCCGCCGTGTACAACACCAGCAGTCGCATGCGCTCACGGTCGAGCAGCCGGCGGCCGTACCGGTAGAAGCAATAGCCGGCGACAATCTCCACGCAGAAGAAGGTCCACTCGGTGGCCCACACCCAGTGGAACTCATCGACCATCATGCCGATGGTTCGCGGGCTGATCTGGATGGTCGTGAACCACATGCCCACGCCGGTAAGGGCCCCGGCTACGAAGCTGACCAGCACCAGCAACCTGAAATAGCCGTCCAGAAACTGTTGGGCCGGGTGGCAGCGCCCGGACTGAGAAAGCCATTGGAAGTAGCACATCAGCATGCCGGCGCCGATGGCAAACTGGGCCAAGAAGACGTGGACGATGCCCAACGCACCGATGACCAAGCCTTTCATGGCCGGTCCGAAGTCATGGATGGGGTAGTACGGAAAATCGAGGTCCATGTCGTATCGGCCGTATTGTAGTCCCGACTGCTTTGCTCCGCATGAGGGCGACGCATCGCCTGGAGCCCGCGTGATTCTGTTGGCGATCGCTCATCACGCCGTTAGGCCCGGGACGCCGGCTGTCCCGCAATCCGTTGCCGCGCAATAATCAAGGTCTTACCTCGGGCTGCCGTCGACCTCAACCCAAACCTGGCCAAGGCCTTGTCCATCCCCGCGAGCGACTCCAAGTCACACGGTCGACTTGGCAAAACGACCAGGTCGACTTGGCAAAACGACCAGGTCGACTTGGCAAGACGACCCGGTCGACTTGGCAGAACGACCAGGTCGACTTGGCTAAACGACCAGGTCGATTTGGCAAAACGACCAGGTCGACTTGGCAAGACGACCAGGTCGACTT
>CAZUGO010000006.1:0-27363 GCA_964619935.1 uncultured Planctomycetales bacterium
CTGCCCGTTCACCTTTACTGTCACCTCGATCTCTTGCATCACGACCTCCTTGCGTAAGAAACCGACACCACCACCCTATCGTTGTACACAAGAAGCGTAACTTTATTTGTTCGATCGCGCCACCCTAAATGGGATGCACCCTGACGGTCGCGGCACGCACATCTTCAAGAGCCGCGATCGTCAGGGCAGGGCGGTCCGGCGTATGCACTCCATCCTGCATACCCGCGGTGCCCGATTCCCTACCTGCCACCGGCCAACGCCTGCAGCGCCCGAGCGCCGCTGGTAGCTCCCCCGAGCGACACGGGGGTTCCGGCAAGTCGACCGGGTCGTTCTGGCAAGTCGACCGGGTCGTTCCGGCAAGTCGACCAGGTCGTTCTGGCAAGTCGACCGGGTCGTTCCGGCAAGTCGACCGGGTCGTTCTGGCAAGTCGACCGGGTCGTTCTGGCAAGTCGACCTGGTCGTTCCGGCAAGTCGACCTGGTCGTTAAGGAAAGTCGACCTGGTCGTTCTGGCAATGCGACCTGGTCGTTCTGGCAAAGTGACCTGGTCGTTCTGGCAAGTCGACCGGGTCGTTTCGGCAAGTCGACCGGGTCGGTTCGGCAACAATACAGAGCGGTCCTGGCGGCGCCTCCCTGGGAGGGCAGGACCGTGGGCCTGGCCGCGCGGCGATCCGACGTCGTTGCCGCCGCAGCACATCGGAAGCGAATGGGGGCCAATTCGGTTGTGCAGGTGGTGGGCTCGGCGGACCACTATACCTTATTAACATGCGCATCGAGTCTCGTGGTGGCCCGTGCGGCAGGTGTGGCGATTGTCATGGTGCCATGGTCCGACCCATGGTGCGGAAATACCGGACCGCGGGTGCCGGGTTATTCCTCCCGCGGTGGCCGCCGTTCCGGTGGGCGTTGCAGCGGGTGCGGACGGGATCGTGGCTGGCTACTCGGACGCCAGCGTGGTGGGCGGTGTTTTTGTCGCGGCAGATCCGCCGGTTATATCTTATCTTCGGGAGTGTCGCCGGCTTGCTGCCGGTGCCGCCTCTCAGATCTTACGGGTTGCCGTCGCAGCCGCATCGCACAATGGGGGCTGATCCAGTGAGTGCTGAACCTGTACGGGCATCGTCGTCACCGGCAACTTTGCTGGATCTGGCGCGCCGGATTGAAGACAAAGATCCTTATACCGCCGGGCATACTTGGCGGGTGGCCAACTACGGTCAGATTTTGGCGGCGGCGCTGGACTACTCACCACAGCGGATCGAGAACATGTTGTTGGCGGGTACCCTGCACGACATCGGCAAGATCTCGGTTCCCGACGAGATCCTGATGAAGCCGGGCCGCTTGACCGATGCGGAGTTCGAGATCCTGAAGCGCCACCCACAGGACGGCCACGACCTGCTGGCCGGTTGGGAGGAGTTCTGCGGGGTGCTCGACGTGGTCCTGATGCACCACGAGGCCTATGACGGCCGGGGCTATCCCCTCGGGCTGGCTGGCGAAGACATCCCTCACGAGGCCCGGTTGTTTGCCGTTGTCGACGCGTTCGACGCCATGACCAGCGACCGCTGCTATCGGCCGGCCATGACCGGCGACAATGCCGTCTACGAGATTTGGCGCAATCGCGGCCGGCAGTTTGACCCCGCGATTGCCGACGCGTTCTTGCGTTTGTACCGCAAGGGCTTGTTGGAGCACATCATGGGTTACAGTGACTATGGGATCAAGATGTGCCGCTGCCCGAAGTGCGGTCCCGTGATCGAGCTGCCGAACGGACAGCATCTCGACGATGAGGTGATTTGCCCGCTGTGTTGCTCGCGCTTCGCCATCGCCGGGATCGCCGGCAGCAGCTTTCGGTTGGAGTACCTGGGCCAGGTCGCGCCCTCCGCCGTCGGCGCTGTCGCTGTCGCGCCCTAACCCCGGGCGCCCGCTACCGGCGGGACGCCGCCCCGCCAGGCCCGCAGCTCCGGCGGCTGATGGCCGCATTCGGGCCCCCGCTGGAACCATAGTCCCTTGCAGCCCAACGTCATCGACCTTCCCGCGGCTTGACTAGACACTCCCCTGCGATAATGATACGGTTGCCGGTCGTCCTTGCGGCGGCTCGCGGTATGTCCTCTACCCAATCCTGCGGTTAACGCGCGACCTCCTGCCGGGGGGTGTCACCTGTGTGCCGGATGTCGTCGCGGCGGTCAGCAACGGTCTTGCCGTCGTGCCACGCGGGCCCCGCGAAGTGCTCACAAGATTACGGGAGATTATGGTGATTCGATTTTGTGCTCGACGCGAAGCGGGTGGTGCGGGTGTCTGCCGGGCGCTGACCCTGTTGCTGGCGCTGTGCCTGTGGGTACCGGCGGGTTGTTCCGACATGGCCGGCAACGGCAACGACAATGCCAACGGGGACGGCAACGGTAACCAGAACACCAATAATAATGATAATGGCAATACCAACGGCAACACGAATGACAATGGCGGTTCGACCACGCCAGGTCCAGGAGAGATCTTCCTGCAGTTCGACCTGGACAGCAGTTCGGCGGTCCTGGCCCGGGCGTTGGGCGGAGACAGCACCGAGTACGGTTTTTTCGGCGAGGAGTCCAACGGGCTACCCTCGGTACTGGCTCAAGTCGACGTCATTTTGCCCAACCAGGTGGCCGTTCGTCTGATCACCGACGACCGCAATAGGCCCTCGCAGATCCTGGCGTCGGACGACAGCGCCCTGCTGCTGTCCTACGATACGGACGGGACCCGAGTGACCTCGACCTTTATCGCACCGAGTGGCGAGACCACGCGCCGAACGGCGGTGCTGGCCAGCGAAGCCGCCCGTGTCGCTCAGCAGCAATCGACGCCGGTCAGCTCCTTGTGCGCACTCATCAACGGCATCAGTGAGGTGATGAGCGCCGTGTTGGAAACCTGCGATTCGGAGCCGGCAAGCGACTTGTGCAGCGGGAATGTGGCGGAAGCGGCTGACGATCTGGACCGTTTCTGCGGTTCGATGCTGACCCAGGTCAGCGGTCTGCTGGGCAGTACCATTGGCCAGGGTCCGAGCCTGACCATCCCCCTGGGCGTGTCGGTGACCGCCGATGCCGACTCCGTGACCCCCAACGCCGGAGTGCTGCTCCAGGGCGCCGTGGTCGGCGGCACGCCGCCATACCTGTTCAACTGGTCGGTCCAGGAGGGTCCGTCGCAGCCGCCAATCACGGCCAGCTCCACCGGCAGCATCAGCACCGGCACGGTCACGTTGACTGCCTTAGGCGTCTATCGGATTCGACTGAGTATCTTCGACATTGTCGGACGGTCGGCGTTCTTCGACGTCCAGGTCGTGGTGTCGGATGTCGCCGGCGCCTTGAACGTAATTGCCGCAGCCAGCGGGTCCGCCGCCGATGGGTTTTCGGCGACTCTGTCCGCCGAGGCTTCAGGCGGGGCCCCGCCGTACGATTATGCCTGGAGTCTGGTGGACGGTCCGACGTCCGGTCAGGCCACCATTGCCGATCCCAAAGCGCCTGAAACGACGGTGACGGTGACCGCGGGCGGCAACTACATCTTTCAGGTCGTGGCCACCGACGCCCTGGATGCAACCGCCACTTCGAGCGTGGCGGTGACGATCATCGATCCCGCCAGCAGCCTGACCGCTGCGATTAATGCTCCGACCTGCGCCGTGGTGGTGTCCCAGGATACC
The DNA here is from genome assembly GCA_964619935.1 of uncultured Planctomycetales bacterium. Taxonomy (GTDB): domain Bacteria; phylum Planctomycetota; class Phycisphaerae; order UBA1845; family CAIVHJ01; genus CAZUGO01. Next base: position 3,651 of record CAZUGO010000006.1, read on the forward strand.
TGCGTGGCGGGCAACGGGTCGATTGCCCTGAGTGCCACGGTGAGCAACGCCACCAGCCAGGATGCCTTGGTCTACGAATGGGCCATTACCCAGGGCAGCACCTCCGGTACTTTTGGGGCCACGGGCACGACCTCGACGCTGGCCAATCCGATCCTGTCGGCAATTGGGCTGGAGACCATGGTCGTGGAGTTGACGGTGACCGACCAGGGCAGCAGCCAGTTCTCGCATGATGAAGTCTCGGTGCAGGTCATTCCCGATTCGGACCTCGACGTGGTCTTGCTGACCGACGGTAACGCCACTTTGAACCTGCCGGAGTCGTTGTTCGCCCAGGTGACCGGTGCGATCGGCGAACTGAGTTTCGATTGGGACCTGCTGACCGGCAGCGGCACCTTCGACACCAGCACCGCCCAAAGCGTGAACTTCACGCCCACGGCCGAAGGAGAGGTCAGCCTGCGGGTGGTGGTCACCGATTCATCGTCCGGCGAAACGGCGGAAGACTCGCGGGTTCTGAGCGTTGCCACCTTTGGCGTGTCGATTCTGGGCGGTCTCGAGATTTCACGGAACACGCTCACCGACTTTACCGCGACGTTGTCGGCCACGGCGCCCAGCGAGGTGACCTACAAGTGGACCGCCACCGTGCAAGATCCCCAGGAATCGTTGACCGTCGCGCTGGTCGGCGACACGGCGCCGACCGTTCAGGTGTTGGCCTCCGGCGATGGCGAATTCGAATTGACGGTCACCGTGACCGAAGACACCGATGCTTTGATCAATGCCGCCGCCACCACCGTGCAGGTGGCGGTGGTCTGCCTGGCGGCTGACCTGCCGGTCGCGACTGCGGGGGCGGCTCAGGTTGCCCAATCGGCTGCCCTGGTGACCTTGACCTGCGGCGCCTCCCAAGCCAGCGATCCGACCTTCCGCTGGCGCTCCCATGCCAGCGCCGTCGCCACCGCTGATCTGATGGCGGTCCAGAATGCTCCAGGCAGCGTGTCGTTTACGATGCCGAACTCGCAGACCGGGGCCCTCGAGTTCGAGTGCATTGCACAGAAGCCGACCACCCAATGTGAGGACGGCGACGCCACCCTGGTCTACCCGTCGCCGCTGGCAACGCCCACAACCGCCACCGCCATTCAGACGGCGGTGGTCGGGTCCCGGGTGACCGTGGATTGCCAGAAGGTCAGCGGCTATATTCCCGATGTCAATGGCCCCGCAGGCGCCGCCCAGGTGATCACCTACGGCTGGCGGCAGGTCGACGCCGCCGGCAATCCCATCAGCCCGACGTCGGTGGCCGACTTCAGTGTCGACACCGCCAGCGGACGGCTGACCTTTACCGCTCCCGACGACACACCGCAACAGGGTCCGCTGCTGTTCGAGTGCCGGGCGGTGGTCGCAGACGCGGACGGCGACCTGCCCGGACCGTACAGCACCTCCAACCGGGCCCAGGTTACCGTGGCGCGGTTCGATGTCCTGACCCTGGTTCAGGCGGGCGACACGGTGCCGGCCACCCAACCGGACGGGTCGGATCTCGACGGCGTCTATCAGGACATCAACGTCGGACGGATCCGGTTGACCAACACCGCGCCCGGCAGTGTGCTGTTCAGCAGCACACTGGATCCGACGGCGGACCGCCCGTCGGGCGTATTTCGGATCGGGGCCAACGGCAGCGCCGCGATGGCCGTGGTATTGCAGGGCGATGCGGTTCCCGGGGGAGGCACCTTCGGCCCGATCGAACTCTTCGACGCCACCAGCAGCACCAACCTGGCATTTGTCGCCGATGTCGACGGGCTGGCCGCCGGGAACGCCGGTGTGTTTCGGCTGCAGTCCGGCGTGATCACGGCAGTGGCGTTGAACTACGGCGGAGCCGCCAACAGCCGCAATCCGTCGAACGTCGGGTACTGTGCTTTTGCCGATGTTGCCCTGGCGGGTTCGGCGACGGTGTCGCACCTGGCCGACATCCAGACTGCCGGGGACTGCGCCGCACCGAGCAGCGGCATCTACTCCACCGCTGCCCCGCTGACCATCGCCGAGATCGGCGACAGCATGCCCGACACCTTCCAGGGACAAGTGTTTGATCGCTTTGCCGCCGGATCGCTGGTGGCCGGCAACAACGGCGTGCTGGCGTTTGCCGGAGAGGACACCAGCGGCGCCAGCTCGTTCGGCGCGTTTACCATGGCCACGGGGTTGCAGGTTCTCGATTCGGCCTTCGTCAGCGGTCGCAAGGCCGGCAGCACCAACGGCAGCTACGGGCTGGCGTTGCCCGACGATCTGGCGGTGAGCAGCGCCGGTGTCGTGGCCTTCCTGGCGGAGATCCTCGGTTTGTCAGATGCCAGCGCCGGCGTGTTCACCAACCAGGGGACCTTCGGCACCGATGTGCTGCTCAACGACGAGAGCAGCCCCGCCGGGTTCGATTTCATCGCCTTCACCCAGGTCGCCATCAACGCCGGCGGCGACATTGCCTTCATTGCCAACCAAGACAACTCGAACGGCCTGTATTACTATCGCAACGAGACCGCAACGGTCATCGCCCTGCGTGATTCGGTGGGCACGGCGATCCGGGACGACACCGTGCTGACCGACAGCAACGCACTGCAACTGAACGTCGCCATGCTGGGCGACGTTCAACTCAATGACATCGGGACGGTGCTGTTCTCGGTGACCCTGGGAACCGGTGAGGGGGCCCTGCTGTCAGCGACCCAACCGTAGTTCGGACTCGCCGGCCCAGCAGCAGACGTCCGCGAGCATGGCGTCGAGGCGTGCCGCGGCTGCCGCCTTGGCCCGCTCCAGGGTGGCGACCGGTTCACGGGTCATCAGGTAGAACTTGATCTTCGGTTCGGTGCCGCTTGGGCGGCCGATGACCTTGCTGCCGTCCTGCAGCGTAAACAGCATGACGTCGCTGCGCGGCAGGTGGGAGGTGCCGATTTCGGTTCCATCGCTCCGGCGGATCACCCCGCTGTTCAAGTCACCGATGGCCGCGACCTCGATCCCGCCGATGACGGCCGGCGGGTGCTGCCGCAATCGTGCCATGATACGGCGGATTTGCTCCGCTCCGGCTTTGCCGCTGAAAGCGACGTTGTGGCTCCGCTCCTCGTAGTAGCCGTAGCGCTCGAACAGCCACTCCAGAAGCTGAGACACGCTCCGTTGTTCCGCCAAGGCCCAGGCCGCCATGTCGGCGATGGCCGCGGCGCTCCCGACGGCATCCTTGTCGCGGACATAGGTCGCCGGCATGTATCCGTAGCTCTCCTCGGCGCCGAACAGGTAGGTTCGCGGATCCTCGGGCGATTCGAACGCGGTCGCCAACTGCCCGATCCACTTGAAGCCGGTCAGGGTCTCCACGACGGCCGCGCCGTAGGAGCGGGCAATGTCTTTCATCATGTCGCCCGACACCACGGTGGTGACCAGGGTCGCACCCTTGGGAAGGCCGCCCTCCCGGGTGCGCTGCTCGCAGATATAGTAGGTCAGCAGCGCCGCGACGCGGTTGCCGCTGACCCGTTCGTAGTCCCCCTGCGGTGTCGGGACCGCGATCCCGACGCGATCGGCATCGGGGTCGGTTCCGATGACCAGGTCGGCGTGTTCCCGCCGGGCCAGGGCGATGGCCAGGGTCAGGGCTTCGGCCTCCTCGGGGTTGGGGGATGCGACCGTGGGAAACGCCCCGTCCGGAGCGGCCTGCTCCGGCACCTCGATGACCCGGGTGAAGCCGCGCTGCCGCAATGCCCGCGGGATCATGGTCCCGCCGGTGCCGTGCAGGTTGGTGTACACGACGGTCACGTGGCCGCCGCGGTCTCGCGAAATCTGCGGCGTGAGGCAGGCATTCTGGACGGCGCTCAGGAAGGCCTCGTCGAGGTCAGGTCCGAGCACCTGGATCCAATGGTCGGCGACGCCACGATCGTAGGGCATGGCCTTGACGTCGGCGAATGACGCCACGCGGCGGACTTGCTCGATGATCTCATGGTCGTGGGGTGGAACCACCTGGCCGCCATCCGACCAGTAGACCTTGAGCCCGTTGTATTCGGGCGGATTGTGGCTGGCGGTGATCACCACGCCGGCGCTGGCGTGCAGATGCAAGACGGTAAACGACAGTTGCGGCGTCGAGCGAACGCCGTCGAACACGGCGGCCCGGATTCCATTACCGGCCATGACCGAGGCGGTTCGCCGGGCGAACAACTCGCTGCAGCGGCGGCAGTCATAAGCGATGACCACGGTGGCGGGCCGAGCGTCCAGCGCCTGGGCGGCGAGGGTCTGGGCCAGGCCTTGGGCGGCCGCCCCCACGGTGTACACGTTCATGCGGTTGAGCCCGGCTCCGATCACCCCCCGCAGCCCACCGGTGCCGAATTGCAGTTGGCGGTAAAAGCGGTCACCCAGTTCCGCGGCGGCATCCGCCTCGAGCAGTTCGCGGATTTTGGTCTTGTCGCCGTCCTCGATGGCCGGATCGTGCAACCAGGCCCGGGCGGCTTGGAGAATGGGCGGATCCATGGTTGGGTTTCACCTGGACGCCCGGCCGGCGATCCTGTTTCCGGCCGTGGCGCTCGCTGTAGTGTACTGCGACCCGCGGGCAGAATCCAAGTCCAGCAGACCGCGAAGCACTGCCCCAGTGGCCCGGTCGTGCCGTCCACGGCGCCCACGGGCTTCGGGTGGGGCTGGAGTTGGGCGGCCGAAGCGTCTATGGTGATGGGAAGATGCCGCGTACCCGCTTCGATTCTCAGCGCCGCGGAGGCGAGTCGGGCGCGTTGCTGTAGCGAGGGCCACTTCAGATGCGCGTCAGAACCGCCCCTCATTGGGCCGCCGCCGCCGTGCTGCTGGTGACGGCGCTTGCCGCTGCCGACCCCCAGGGGCCCGCCGCGGCCGGCACCGCCCGGCCGCCGGTCGACCGGCTGCACGCGCTGCTGCGCACCGATCCGCAGGAGTTTTTGCGGGTGTGTCGCGATTCGGCAGCCGTGCAGTTTCCCAAGTACCGCTGTCGCTTCATCAAGGACGAACGGATCAACGGGAAACTGACCGGCCAGCAAACCATCGAGGTATGTTATCGGCACGAACCACGCAGCGTGCTCATGACCTGGATCGACAACCCCGTCGGCGCCCAGCGACTGCTGTGGATCCGCGGGAGCGGATCCGGCGGCGAGCAGGTCCGCGTCGAGCCCAGCGGGGTGGCTGGATTCTTCGTCAGCAACCTGGAACTGTCGATCAGTGACAAGCGCGTTCAGGCGGCCAGTCGGCGGCCGGTCTCTGATTTCGGATTCTACGCGACCCTGGACTACCTCGTGCGCGACAACGCCGCCGCGGCCGCAGCCGGCACGCTGGAGTTGCGTTATGCCGGCGAAGGCACCATCGATGGTCGAGCGACCTACGTGCTGGAGCGTCACCTGCCTTACAATGGAGCTGAAGGCCCTTACCCTGACGCCCGAACCGTGCTGCATGTCGATCAGGAATGGCTGGTGCCCCTCCAGATCTGGAGCTACGCCGATCGCCAGGAGCACATCCTGCTGGAGCGCTATCACCTGGGGCAGATTCGACTCGAACCGGGGCTCAGCGACGCCGATTTTAGCCTGTAGGGGGCAGGTCCCCGTCGCGGGTCCGAGGGTCGACTCGCCTACGCGGAGTGTTTGCGCAGTTGCGGGCGGGCGCCCGGCAGGCCGGCTTTGGCATCGCGGCGCCGCTGCGAGCGCAGGAAGAACTTGGGCCGTGGAACCTTGTGGCGGTAGGCGACAATGCCCCAACGGGCCATGACATAGGCCGGTAGCGCACACACCGCCCCAACGATGAAGCTCCCGATCCACAGTTCGACGCCGAGGCTCCAGACCAGGCGGAGCACCTCCGACCAGAAGGCCTTGTCCAGCAGGTGCCAGAACAAGTTGGAGAGCCCGCCGATGCTGGTGATGATGTGATCGATGCGCTGTTGCACGGCTGACTCGCCGTTCACCATGCTGGTCTCGACGAAGTACTGTCCGATGCGCCAGTTCATGTAGTAGATGTAGACCATGGTGACCGGGTTGGAGATCCAGACGGCGGTAGCGGCGAGGATCTTGTTGGCCCGGAACACCGCGGCCAGCGCCGCGGCCAGCACCATCTGGATCCCGATGGTCGGTGTCATGGCTACGAACACGCCGATGCCGAACCCCAGTGCCAGCTTGTGCGGCGGGTCATCCGCGTGCAGCACGCGAATCAGGAGAAAGCGTTTGAATTGGCGCCATCGGTTGCTCATGAGACCTTCTGCTGCCTGGTGGGATGCGGCTACGGTATTCTAGCACACGACCGCGACACCGTCTGTAATCGGGTTCCTGCCCGGACCCGTCCCTCCCTATATCGGTTGGCCGCCGGCGGTTCCCGGACGACCCGCCGATAACGTCCGCGGGGCGGCGACGGCTTCGGCGACGGCCTGATGTACCTGGCCGACCGTAATATCCTTCATGCACTGGTGTTGGAATCCACAGCCGCTGAGCTTGCGGATGTAGCAGGGCGCGCAGTCCAGCGGAGCCTGTAGCACGGCGGCCGGTGAGCCATAGGGGCCGGTTCGTCTCGGGTCGGTGGGTCCGAAAATCGTGACCAGCGGCCGGCCCAGGGCGGCGGCGACGTGCAGTGCCGCTGAATCATTGCACAGAACCACCGCGGCCTGCTCGATGAGGGCCACCCACTCGGGCAGGTTCAGTCGGCCGGCAAGATTGACCACCGGCCGCCGACACTGCCGCGCGATCCGTTCGCACAATGGACGTTCGCTCGGCGATCCGCTCAGCACGGCGCCGAGCTGCGGGTGGTGGTGCAGCCGGTCGATGACCGCGGCAAAACGGTCCGGGTCCCAGTTCTTGGTTTCCCAGCGGGAGCCCGGGACCACGACGGCATAGGGGCTGTGCGGTTCGAGCCCCAGGTCCCCGAGGATCTGCCGCAGCACATCCCGATGGTCGGCGGCGACATTCAGTGGGAAGTCGATGGGCAGCATGTCGAACCCAAGGACCCTGGCGACCTGGTAATTGCGGTCCACGGCGTGCACGTTCCGATCGCTGGTCGGAATGGTCCGGTTGTAGAACACGCCCGCCCCTTCACGCGCCGGACGGAATCCGAGGCGAACCGGGGCGCCCGAGACCCAGGCCAGTAGCCCGCTGCGGAACAGACCTTGCAGGTCGATGGCCAACTCAAAGCGCTGTTGCCGCAGGTTTCGAACAAACGCCCGCGCATCCAGCGCCCAGCGCATCGTACCGCGGATCGACCGCAGGGCTTGGCGATCAAACGGGATCGCCTGGTCCAGCAGGGGGTGCTCGGCCAGCAGGTCGAGGTATTCGCGGTTGACCAGCCAACTGATGTGCGCCCGCGGATAGCGCTGCCGCAAGCCGCTGAGCACCGGCAATGCGTGGATGATGTCGCCCAGAGCGCTGGGCTTGATCAGCAGGATGCGGCCAAAATCGCGGGTCCGGAGGTTCACGGGTGGCAGGTTTCCGAGTATGGCAGCGGCGGGTCCAGGTCCGATAAGCCCTCGCGGCGGCGTGCATCAGCGGTCATGGGCCACCCACCGCAAATCGTCGGTGAGCCGTTCATGAGGCTTGAACCGGGACTTGTAGTTCATCTTGCGGCAATCTGCGACGTAGAAGCCGACATAATAGTAAGGAATGTCGGAGCGACGGCAATAGTCGATCTCCCACAGCATGGAATAGGTCCCCGGCGAGCGTCCGGACAGGTTCGGGTCGAAGAACATGTACACACTGCTCAGGGCACTGGTCGATCGATCGGCCACTGCGACCCCGATCAGCCGTCCGTCGAGGTGATAGGTGAACTCGATGGAGTCGACCGGTGAGCGGTACAGGAACCGTTCGAGGTCGTCATACGCGGCGCTCATGGTGCCGTCATGCTGCTGCTCGAGGTAGCGGGCGTACAGCCGCCACTTTTCGTCGGTCAGGACCGGCGAACGGACCGTGACGCTGAGATCGTGGTTGTCGCGCCACACTCGGCGTTGTGACTTCGACGGTCGAAAGCCGCCGACCGGAATTCGCATCTGGACGCATTCGCGGCAGTTGGGACACTGTGGCTGATAGAACAGATTGCCGCTACGGCGGAAGCGGCGGTCCAGCAGGGCGTGGTAGACCTCCGGATCGCAGTGGTCGGTGACGAACCCGCGGTGACGGGCCTTGCGACCCGGGAGGTACGGACAGTCCAGTTCTGGGCCCAGCGGCAGGGCCGATGTCTCCAGAATGCGGTCCACGAGCTGTCGGGCGGCTGGGTCCGGCATGCCGCCATTGTAGGGAGATCCGCCGCCGTGGGCGAAGGCGGTGCCTTCAAATCACCCTTGACGCCCGCTAGAATACGCTACAATCAACGGGTACCTGATCCAGGTGCGCTGGATTGAGGACCTTGGAGACCAGCCGGAGTTCGCGGAGGAGACCCATGAGGCATCTTGCAGCGACGTTGATCGTTCTGGCCGCCGCCGCCCTGCCGGCCCAGGCCCAGACACTGGGTGTCGGGGATATGGCTCCCCCATTGGAGATTGCCCATTGGATCAAGGGGACGGCCATCGACCCGGCCACCGCCAAGAAGATCACGGTGGTTGAATTCTGGGCCACCTCGTGTCCGCCCTGTGTGCAGTCCATTCCGCACCTGAGCGAGTTGCAGCAGCGCTACCGTGACAAGAATGTGGTGATCCTGGCGATCACCGACGAAGACAAGACCACCATCCAGGGGTTCACCCGCCGGATGGGGGCCAAGATGGACTACACGGTGGCCTGCGACCTGATGGGCAAGACCACCGCCAAGTACATGATGGCTTCAGGTCAGATGGGCATCCCGACGGCGTTTGTGGTCAACCCGGAGGGTCGGGTGTTGTGGATCGGCAGTCCCTTTGAGATCGACAGTGTGCTGGCCGATGTGGTTGCCGGAAAGCTCGACGTCGAGCAGGCCAAACAACTGGCGGCCAAACAGAAGGCCCAGGCCGACGCCGACATGAAGTTCCTGACCCGCCAGCAACTGGACCTAATGGTCGCCCTGCAGGAGGCCGACTGGCCCAAGTGCCTGAAAATGGCCCGCGAAATCGCCGATCCCGCGAATCCGATTTCCAACGGCCTGCGGATCCAGGTGCTCAACGCGGTCTGCTGGCAGATGCTCACCGATGAGCGGTCCGACAAGAAGTTCTTCAAGGAGTCACTGGACCTGGCCAAAGTCGCCTACGACCTCTGCGGCTGTGAGGATCCCAGCGTCATCGACACCTACGCCCGCGCCCTGTACGACAACGGCCGCTTCAAGGATGCCGTCGAGTATCAGAAGAAGGCCGTGACCTTGGCCGATGGCCAAATGAAAGATGAACTGCAAGCCTCGCTGGAGCGTTATCTGCAGGCCGCCCAATCCGGCGGGTAGCCGGCACCACCTCGTTCAACCCGTGACGCCTGACCGGCCAGGAGTCCATGGAGCGACAAGCACCCACCCGGTCAGGAGCGCGCCCGTGGCGGCTTGATGTCCAGCTTCTTCAGGTGCCGGTAGAGGGCCGACCGCGACATTCCAAGAATCCGGGCCGCCTCCGGGACGGTTCCACTTTGCCGCAAAGCCCGTTCGATGGCCACCCGCGCCGATTGCTCCAGCGGCACCGCAGCTCCCGAACTGCGCTCCGCGGACGTCATGGCCTCGAGCTGGGCGGCGGTGATCGCCGGTTCGGTGGTCAAGATGGCAGCCCGCTCGATGGTGTTGCGGAGCTGGCGGACGTTGCCCGGCCAGCGCTGCCGTCGCAAGGCGTCGATGGCCCCCGCGGCAAACGCCATCCGCCGCCCCGTCTGCTCCACGAACTGCTGCAAGAAGTGTTCGGCGAGGTCGGCAATGTCCTCGGTTCGCTCGCGCAAAGGCGCAATATGGATCTCGATTACCCGAATCCGATGGTACAGGTCTTCCCGAAAGCGTCCGTCTTTGACCATCGCTTCCAGGTCGGCATGAGTGGCGGCGACCACCCGCACATTCACGCGAATCGGCAGCCGGCCGCCCACGCGCTCAAACGGATGGCCGTCGAGCACCCGGAGCAGCTTGGCCTGGGTCGCCAGCGACAGGGTGCCCAATTCATCCAGGAACAAGGTGCCGCCGTCGGCCATCTCGAACTTCCCGGGGCGGGTCTCAGTCGCGCCGGTAAAAGCACCGCGCTCATGGCCGAACAATTCGCTCTCGAGCAACGACTCGGTCAAAGCGGCGCAGTTGACGCACACCATGGCTTGTTCGCGGCGCGTGCCGGTTTCGTGGATCAGTCGGGCGACCACCTCCTTGCCCACGCCGCTCTCGCCGCGCAGGAGCACGGTGTGATCGACGTTCGCGACCCGAAGAATCAATTGCAGGACACGCTGCATTTCCGGCGACCGGCCCACCACCTGCACGCTGCTCGCCGCCGCCAGGCTGGTGTTCCGGCGTTGCAGTTGGCGAACGTCCAGCAGCATCTTCAGCGGCGGGGCCAGCACATGTGCGATGCTGGCCACCAGGCAAAGGTCGGCTCGCCCGAATGCCCCTTGCCCCGGGGCTTCAGCGACCCACAGCACTCCTTGCACTTCGTCCATGTACTTCAGCGGGGCAAAGATGCTTCTCCGGTGTAACGCCGGGGCGGCCGCCGGGACCAGCACCGCCTCGGTACTACACATCGCCTGGCGGACGATCTGGTCCGCGACGGCCGGCAGTTCCCGACCCTGTTCGGCCAGGACCGTGCGCCCTTCGTGCCAGTACAAGCGGGCGCCGGCGGCACCGAGATGGTCGGTGATGATCGCCAAGGTTTCGGCGGCCAGCGCCACGGGATCGGTCTGATGAGCGATGGCCTGGGAGACCTTCTCCAGGCAGTCCAGTTCGCGGCGGCGGGCAAGTTCCTGGGTCGGTCCGGAAATCGACGTCAGGCTGGTTTCCGGCGTGACCCGATCCTCCAGCACCCAGGTGGCCAGCGCCTCACGGTCCGGCCGCGGCGTCTCGCTCACCGACACAAAACGCAGGTAAGTGCCCCCGATCAACAGCTTGTCGCCATCCTTGAGTTCGGCCAGCTCAACCCGCTTGCCATTCAGAAAGGTGCCGTTGGCGCTCACCCGATCCGCGATCTGCCAGCGGGCTTTGTCCAACCGGATGCTGGCGTGCAGTCGCGAGCACGCCGGATCATTCAACGGCAAAAGGCAGTCCGGCTCCCGACCGATCAGATTGTCTTGCCCGGGATTCAAGGTTACCGTGTTGCCGGCGGCTTTCCCGCTAAGTACGACCAACTGTGTCCGCATACGTCTCCCCGTCTCATCCGCTGGGACCTCAATCCCAATATCGAGACCGTCTCATTATAGAGGGGTGGTCCATAGGATTTCGACTCCACCTGTAACCACTTGGCGGATAGGTGGTAACGGTTATTTGAGTCGCACCCCTGGACCGCTGGAACGAGAGTTGCCACAATGCTGTCTTGCGAGGGTGGGGCGGTCTCAGAGTGGGTTTGCACAACGGATCAGGTTCTGGTATTTGGGGGCGGTAGTTTACAGAGCGTTATCCCTTTGGCCACAATCTGCACCGCGAACTAGGACCAACAGCGATGCCGGATTGCGCTGCGGTCGTTCTATGGAGGTCGTTCGGATGAACAGGAATCGTGGGTTTACGTTGGTGGAACTCCTGGTGGTTGTGGGCATCATCGCCCTGCTGATTTCGATTCTGTTGCCGTCGCTGGCTCGGGCCCGGGAGCAAGCCCGCATGACCAAGTGTCTGTCGAACCAGCGCGAGATGGGTAAGGGAGGGGCGACATTCGCCAACGATCATCGCAGCCGCCTGCAGTTGGTCGCCAGCCACGGCGTCGACAACTCCAGCACCTCACCGATTGATCGAGCGGATCCTACCCGCCGCACCTACGAGTACTATGACTATCCGACCAGCGTGTACGGCAACCAGGCGTTGGCCAGCATCAAGAATAAAGAGCTGCTGGTCTGGCCGGTCGCCTACGGCGAGACCGCCGGATACGGCTTTGGCAAAAAGAACTGGTATTGGGGCGTGCGGGCAGAGGCCTACAACACCGGTGGCGGATCAAGCGATGCGGTCACCCGCAAGGACGCCATCGAGAGCCAGTCGTACGAACTGGCGGTGTGCCCTTCGGACGACGTCAAGATCGGGTCTCCGGGCTGGCCGGATCCCGACCAGATCATGACCGCCACCGGCTTCAACAACGCGCTCCAGGGTACTGACGATGCGAACCACGAGGAGTACGGGAATTCCGAACAGGCAATCACCGGCAGCCGCTACTACGGGGCCTTGAGCTTCGCAATCAATGAGGACATCGTGGGTTCCGACCAGGCCTACAGCGGCGAGGTCAAGCCCGGCTGCTTCCAGGGCGGCGGCAAGGCCAACGGCACGGAAGACTGCCGCGGAGGTTTGGACGATTGTGCCGGTCCGCGGTTGCGCGGTGACCTGGACAAAGTCTTCCAGGCGTCCAAGACGCTGTTGTTTGTCGATGCCGGCATGGACAAGGGTCCGCGCGAAGATTCGGTGCAGCGGGTGATGTTGGTCAATTCGGACAGTTTCATCATGGAGGAGAACGGCATCGATGGTGGCTTGACGTCTGATGACCGGATTCGAGCCACGCTCGGTACGTTCACCTGGGTGCATCAGGATGCCAACATCGGCAATTCGAATAACCGCCGTCAGGTGTTGCCATCGATGCGGCACAGCGACGGCAAGCTCAATGTCGTGTACGCCGATTTCCACGGCAACGCCATCGCCCCGGTGCGTTTCCGGTGCTCGACTTCGGGCCCGCTGGTCAAAGTTCCGGTGCTGTGGGCCGACGGTCTGTCAAGCGTGGTGTGGGTGACGCCGTACGACGTCAAGGCCAATTTTGATTACGGTGAAGATGTGGCCACCAGCGCCTGGCCGCTGCCGACCTGCACCCAGTAGGCCAGGCCGATAGGCTCATCTACGCTGCCCGGGCGGCTTGCCGGTGTTCTTGCCGGCGGCCTTCCGGGCAGCGTTTTTTCTGCGACTCGGGCCGGACCTGCCGGATTGCAAATCCCCTAAAAAGTGTCCCGATGGTCGGGGCATTTGGGCTACAGTAGGAGGGGAGCCGTTCGATGTCGCAGACGCCGCGCCAACCCGAGGTCTTGTCCCCCCGGCCGGTTTCGCCGGGCGACGCCGGGGATCTGCCCTCGACCTTGCCGCCGGCGGGCGGGGTCGCGGGTGCGCCGGACCGGGTTTCGGAAATCGACAGCCACACCCACATTCCCGGGTACGTGCTGACCGCGTGCTTGGGGCGAGGCGCCTACGGCCAGGTGTGGCAGGCCGTGCGGGTGAGCACCGGGCAGGACGTGGCCGTCAAGATCTTCACCCACCCGGGAGCGATCGACTGGCACTACTTGCAACGTGAGGTCGACCTGTTGCTGCGGGTCGCCGAACACCCACACATCGTGACCCTGCTGGACGCCAATTTTCAGAACGTGCCCCCGTTTTATGCCATGGCCCTGCTGCGCTCCGGATCGCTGGCCCAATTCTGTCACCCGCACAAGCGCCTGGCCGATGTTGAGCAGGGCGCCCGCTGGCTGGAGCAGATCGCCCAGGCGTTGGAGTTCGCCCACGGCAAAGGCCTGCTGCATTGTGACATCAAGCCGGGCAACGTGCTGCTCGATGAAGAGCACCACGTGCGGCTGGCGGATTTCGGTCAGTCACAGCTTCGTGGCGAGGCGGCCCGCTCCTTGGGCACGCTCAACTACATGGCTCCCGAACAGGCGGCAGTTGCCGGCGGCGCCCATCCGGCGAACGCGTCGGTCAGTTGGGACATTTACGGTCTCGGGGCGACGTTGTATGCGGTGCTCTCGGGGCAGCCGCCGCATTCTCAGGAATCGCTGTTGCAGACCTTGTCGGGGTTGGTGGATGTCGAGGCCCGCCTGGCGCAATATCGCCAGCACGTCGTGAATACGCCGATCATTCCGCTGCGTGGTTTGAACCGGGGCGTCGACTCCGATCTGGCATACATCATCGAGCACTGCCTGCATCCGGATCCCGAAGCCCGGTATCGCAGCATCGGCGAACTGGTGGCCGACCTCCAGCGACGCCGGGCGGTGCGTCCGCTGTTGTGCCGGCCGCACACCGGCCCCTATGTGGTCCAGCGTTTCGTGCGCCGTAGCCTGGGTGTGATCCTGATCGCCCTGGCCGGCATCCTGGCGTTGGGGGCCATCGGTGCCATCGGATACTTCAAGGTCCAGGCCGAGATGGAGGCCCTACGTTCCAAAGACAGCGAGTTGGAGCTGCGCGTCGATGGGTTGCAGAATGCCGTGGAGCGCATCCGCAACCGAGCGCTGCCGCCGTCCGAAGTCCCGGCGCCCAGCAACCCATCCCCACGGTGAACCCCTGCCAATTCAGCTCCGCCTTTCAGCGCGAGGTCAAAGAAGAGTAGGGTGGGTTGGTCCTCGGACTCACGTGTTGAGTTGGGGAGGCCGAACGGCCGATTGTGGTCCCCTTGCCTCGGTCAGACTCCCGGCCGGAGTGTGGCGGGCGCTTGGGGCGCCGCGGCTCGGGGCGCGGCCTGCGGGTGCGGCGCTGCGGTACGACCGGGACAGGACGATGAACAGCGTCAGCAGGATCAGCCCCAGATTCTCCAGCAGCTTGATCCAGATTTTTTCCGAACCCGTTCCACAGCCGCAATCGAAATCGATCTCGGTCAGCGGCTTCCCGGAGACTTCCATAAGCCGCCAGGTGCGATGTCCGATGGCGGCGGAAAAGGCCACCATCATCAGCAGAATGACCGTGGCGGTGCCCCGCAGACTGATCGACAGCCGCAGCACATGCCAGTGCCGCCGCAGGGCCAGCGTCTGACCGGAGCATTGCAGGCCCAAGCCCAGCACCAGCACGATCCCGCCGAGCAACTCGATCCAGGGCACGACGACGGCCACCGCATTGAGCAGCCAGGGCCACTGCTCCGGCACCAGTTCATAACCACGGACGGCCTTGAGGAACATTACCGGGTCGCGCAACTTCGAGAGGCTGGCATAGATCAGCACCCCGCCGACAATCAGTCGGGCCAGCAGCAATACCACGCCGGCTTTGCCGGAGGAACCTCCCGCGGAGGGCGCCCGGTGCCCGGTCGGTGCAGTGGTCATGGCGTACAGTGCTCCGGTTCCAGCGGGTATCCTGCCTTCAGCCACTCCTGGACGCCTCCTTCGAAGACGTACAGCCGCTCGTAGTCGATGGGCTCGGCCAGGTCGTTGGCCAGGTAGCGAGCGGTCTGCAGGCTGTCTTCACAGTCACCGCCGTTGCAATAAATAATGATAACGTCGGCTTCGGGCGCCTGGGCCATCAGGTCGGCCAGGTACCGCGCCGGATAGTAATAGAAGAACTGGACGGCGCTCGGAATGCGGCAGACGGAATAGGCATCGTCGCTCCGGGCGTCTACGAACAGGACCGACGAGTCGGCCGTCTGCCAATACGCATAGGCCTGGGCCAGCGTCACCGTCTGGAACTCGTGCGGCGGTGTTGCGGCGGCCGGGGCGGTTGGCGGGGTGCCGGCGATCGGCGGAGGGTCGGTCTGGGGCGGCGTCGCGGGCAGGGCCGACTTGGGAAAATAGTCTCGCCAGAGGTCCAGACCGTTCTCCCGTTGGCTGTTGACGGCTAACCCGACCCCGCCGGCTGCCAGCAGAAACACGACTGCATCAATCAAAGTTTGTTTCATGGTTGTTGGGATTGTATGACAGAGGGCAAAACCATTTCAAGCAGTGACGGCCACATTTCGCCTGCCATGCGGTCTTGGAATCGGCTCACTTCACGATGGGTACTGTCAGAATTGCGTCCCCGCTGCCTGCGCTGCTGATGGTCAGATGGCCGACGGTGACCGTCTGGTCCGGCGGCTGGGGCACGGCCTCCGCCATTTGGAACGTGATCCGGCGAGCGATGCCCGGGTACAAGGTGCCGGGATCGTCGACGGTGATCGCAATCGGCCGGCTGTACAGGTAGGTGATTTTGACCTCGGCCGACGCGTGATGGTCGGCGTCATGGTCGGCGAATGCGGCTTGGACCTGCAATTCGCATTCGATCTGCGCGGCAGTGTGATCGGGATTGGACACGGTCATCTCGGCGCTGCGGTAGTTCATGCCGTCCTTGCCGATGGCCGCACCCCCGGCGTCGTAGAGGTTGACGGCCACGTCCGTGAACCGAGCGAAGTCAGGTTCCGAAAAGGTGGTCTCGATGCGCACGGCCTTGACGTTGGGGTTGAACTTGACCTTGTGGGTCACCCGGTCCTCGTCCGGTGTCAGCTCGTCGGTGACCGTGGCCTGGTAGCCCTCGATCGCGCCGGCGGCCTTGATGGGAACGGCGAACTCGAACAGTTGGATCAACGACAGATGTCCGGCGGGCTGCTTCCCTTCGACGTGCTCCCAATCCCCGATCGCGGCCGGATCGGCCTGGACCCCACTGAAGCGGATGCCCAGGTCGTAATAGGCGGCCTCGTCGGGGCGCGAGGCATAGGTGCAGATTTCCCAGACACCCGGGCCCAGGGCGTCGCTGACCGTCCAGTGGCTTTCGGTGAGGCGCTCGCGGGTGTCCAACTGCAATCCGCGACTGCCCACGGTGCTGCCGTCCGGCTTGAAGATCTCGCGGATGGCCATGACCGCAGGCTTGTCCGGCCGGGCCCGCAGGGTCAGGTGCATGGCGCTGGCGCCCGGCGGCACCGCCACGAACTGGCGCTGCGGCCGCCAGCCATCGACTTCCTGTTCGGTAAGGTCCAGCCGGTAGCCGTTGTGCGCGTCGAAGGTGTGCGGCACCACCACCGTGTTGACCAGCCGAAATCCGACATTGCCATCGGAGACGCCCTCCACCGCGCCGACATACAGACCGGGTTCGGTGAGCTTGGCCGCGTCGTAATCCAGGCGGACCGTGGCCGACTGCTCGCTCCGAAAGACCACCTGTTGCTGCCGCGAGATCAACCAGTCGGCATCGCTGCGAAGCTGGTACTGCCGGGCAAATACGGCGGTCGCTTCGGCGTCGAGCGTCGGGGCGAAACGCGGGGTGATGTCAAACGACTGGTCGCGGTCGGTCGGCAGGTAACGGCTCCGCCAGAAGGCGGCGGTGCCGGTGGCGTCGGGCGCCGAGGGCGAGAGGGTGCTGACCGTGTAATCGAACAACGCGTCGCTTTGCAGGGTGGACGCCATCTGGTCGTAGACTGCGGCGGCCTTGCCCATGTCCGGCACGCCGGCGCCGTAATCGAGCGGCGTGAAGCCGTACATCGGTGCGGCGGCCTTCTGCAGGGCGGTCTTGATCCAACTGCTGCGGTGCGCGACGTCCGGCCGGCGGTTGTGCACGTTGGAGATCATGACTGCGCCCATGCCCGCGGCGTACGGCGACGCCATGCTGGTGCCCCGCCAGAAATCGCTCCGGCGGTTCCACCGCGGCACGGTGGATGTCGCATAGCCGGGCACGGCGAGGGTCGGCTTGGCCAGTTCGCCGCCGCGCGAACTGAACACGGCGACCTGCGGGCCGGTCATGTCCACCCCCATGACGTCGCGTCCGGAATCAGCGGCCAGCAGGGCCGCCACGGTGATCACGGCATTGCCGGCGGCCGGGGTGCCGATGGTGGATAGGCCCGGCCCGGCGTTGCCCGCGCTGCTGAACACAATGACCGCCGGGTTCGCCCGGCAGAACTCGTCCAGAAAACGATCGATGTCGGATTGGCCTTCGCGCTCCGAGCCGATTCCGTAGCTGAGGTTGCACACCACCGGCACATGGTGCGTGCGGGCATAGTCGGCGGCGTACGCGAAGGCCTTCTTCTTGGACCCGGTGGTGGTGGCGCCGCCGGCGAGCGTGTTGTTGCCGATCTTCAGACTGATGATCTTGGCCCCTGGTGCAACCCCGTGGAAATCAGGCTGGCCGTTGATGCGATAGCCGGCCGCGATGCCGGCGACATGGGTGCCGTGGCCGCCGTCGTCAAAGTGGATGACCACTTTTCGTTCGGCAAGGTCGACGTTCAGGGCACAGGTCAGCAGGGCGAACTGGGCTTCCTTCTTGACGATCGCAAACCGGAAGGTGTCGTAGCGGACGTGGTAATTGCGCAACGGGGTCTCGTCCGACCAGTCGCGGTCCAGGTTGGTGTCGACATAGGTGTCGGCATCATCGGCGGTGCCGTCCGGTGGGAGGGCCACCAGCATGCCGAACGTGTCATCGGTGCGGCCGTTGTTGTTGATGTCCGGGACGTCGGAGTTCTTGAAGCGCGCCTCATCGAGCACGCCGAACCAGAAGCGGGTTCCGGGCGGGTAATTGCCAGCCTCGGTGCAGCGGTAGATCTCGGGTGCACCGTCCGTGCCGTAGTGGATGAACCCAGCGGTCGCGCGATCATGGCGGATGTCCTTGAGGGCGACGTCACCCTGTCCGGTGAAGTCCTGGACGTCGATGACCTTGGCCTCGCCTTGCGGGGTGAGGGTCAGTCCCAGAACGCCCATGTCGACTCCGGTGTCGAGGACCGCGACGACCACCCCGCGGCCGTCGGCCTCGGGATGGCTGTCCTGGAATGAATCGACCCCACAGGTGCTTCGCGATAACTGGGTCCAGGGTAGCGGCCGGCCGTCGGCCAGGGCCGAGCCGGCGAGCAGGGTCAGGACCACCAGGGTAGCTGTGGGACGCATGGGATCCTCCAGGCGGGCAGGGGGCTTCGGCTTCGGACGGCGGTCGGTCCCGGCGGATCACGTCGGCCCCGCCCGAATGGGGACTGAAGACCAATTCCGTCCTGATACCGCGACATTTTCTGCCAAGGTTCCCGAATATGCAATCGGGCACCGCCCAGGCCTCACCCAGGTCGCCGGTCTCCTCGTGTGATGGAGGACCGTGTGCTTGGGCCGCCATTGTCATGTTAGAATCGTGGGCCATGGACCTGACCCTCGACATCGCCTGGCAAGTGGGATTGGGCGTCAGCCTGCTGATGGGTTGCGTGCTGGCCGTTTTTCAATTGCCGGGCACCTGGTTGATCCTGGTGGTGTCGGGGCTGTATGCCTGGCACTTCGAATGGGCCCGGATCGCCTGGAGCACGTTGGCGTTGCTGGCCGTGCTCGCCGCCGGCGCCGAGCTTGCGGAGTTGTTGGCCGGCATGCGCGGTGCCCGCCGCGCCGGGGCCACCCCGGCGGCCTCCTGGGGGGCGCTGATCGGCGGCTTCTGCGGAATGATCCTGTTCTCGGTGATACCCTTGCCGATCATCGCCCAGGTGGCCGGCGGCGTGGTGGGTTGCTTCAGCGGCGCGCTGATTGTGGAGTATCACCTGCATGGCGATCTCGGGCAGGGCAGTCGTGTCGGCTACGGGGCCGCGGTCGGGCGCCTGGTCGGTATGATGGTCAAGCTCATGACCGCATTCGTGATGTCGGGTATCGTTCTGGGGGCCGCGCTGTTCTGAACCAATGATGCTGGCAGCGGTTGCCACTGCTCCGAATTCACGCCTTCGAGAACCGTTCGACTTCCCGAGGATCCACAAAAATCGACCATTGGGGCCCTTAGGGTTATGGAATGGATAAAATCCCGTAAACCGTAACATGTGTGTTTACAGAATGTTATAGATTTGACCGGGGAGCGTTTGGGGGGTGTTTTGATACATTTCGATGGAGATCGTCGATCACAGGGGCTCTATCCGATTATTCTGTAAGTAACTATTGTACAATTATTTATCGTCAAGAAACCCTGTGAAATTTCTTGTGGTCTGTGGCACTGGTTTGGATTCCGATTGGGAAACCCGCTACGCTCGTTGGGTGGGGACCTGGCCTGCATGGCGGTCAGCGCGGCTGCCGGCGGGGCGTGGGCTGCGGCCGGTTCCGCACGGGCCTGCGGTCGCGCCAGCGGGGTCTGCGGATCGAACTCCCGGGGTGTCGGCCCCCGGCGCCTGCTGCGCCGGGGGCTGGCGCGTACGGCGCCGCCGCCCAACCCGTACCGCCCCTGGAGCCAACCCGTACCGCGCCGGGGTCCGGCGCTTACCGCGCTGGCTCCAAACGCTTACCGCGCCAGCTCCCAGCCCTTGCTGGGTCGGGGTCACGATTCCTTGCCGAGCCGGCCGTCCTCAAATCTCGACCCGCCGGCGGGGTGCTTTCGAGCTTGCTCAGCGCGATCCCGGGTAGCCCGTCGCAAACCGGATGAGACCAGCGTGGGTGAGGGCAGGGGAGTAAAGCCGGACTGCAACAAGAAGGGTTATGCATCGCATGAGCGGGCGCCCCAAAAGAACGGGGTCCCAAAGCCGGTGGACTCCCCACGCTACTGGGCCCGCTAAAGCCCTCTCACCCGGTTCATCCACCGGGTCTCAAATCCCGCGCTAGCTTAGCTAGGCGCAAGGAGAGCCCGGCGGATCGTCCCGAGTGAGAAATCCGACCGAGGTGGCCGGTTTAGCGGTGTCCAGCGAGCGTTTGGCCGCAGCAGACGAAAGGGCGAGCGATAGTCCCTTCATGAACGCGCGCCCGAGGCGGCTTGACAGGGTCACCGAAATAGCACATAATAGTGTGTGTTTAGTGTGCTTCTGGAGGCAGCAAGAAAATGCTCAAGGTAAAGAACATCCACTCCGTCACCGACTTCGCACGCAATACGCGCGACCACATCGAACGGCTGCAAGGCTCAGGTGAGCCCGAGGTCCTCACTATGAATGGAAAGGCGGCTGTCGTCGTTCAGGACGCCGAGGCCTATCAGGGGCTCCTTGATCTCGTCGATTACGTCGATACCGTCCGGACGCTAAGAGAGCGGCTGGGCACCTTCGCCAAGGGTAAACGCGGCCGACCGATGCGAAAGGCCATCGAGCAACTTGCCGCTGGGGCCGGAATCGAACTAGAGCGAAAGTGAAACGGTTCGAGGTCATCATCCAGGCCGAAGCCGAGGTGGACCTGCGGGATGCCTTCGAGTTCATTCGGGTCGACTCACCGAGCAACGCCGGGGCTTGGCTTCAAGGCCTCTGCGACGCCATCGAATCTTTGGAAACCATGCCGGAGCGCTGCTGCTTCGCCCGTGAACGGGAGGAACTGGGCACCGACATCCGGCAGTTCATCTACCACTCGCACCGAATCCTGTTCAGCGTCGAGAAGAAGAAAGTCATCGTGCATCATATCCGGCACGCGAAGATGGACACGCTTGGGAAGCTCCGCGGGATTGCTGGCTCGAAGCGGACAAGGAAGCGGCCGTGATGCGCTCTTGGGTAGTTCGGGGGACACAAACCCTAATTGCCCACGGGTCCTGCATGTGAACACTTGCCAAACCTGACCGCTGGCCATCTCCTATGGATCTCATGCCTCGCATCGCCCGCGTGGTCGTGCCCGGACTGCCCCACCCTGTGACCCAGCGCGGGGTTCGCTCGCTGCCCGTGTTCTTTGGCGATGAAGACCGTTTCCTGTCCCTGCGCCTACTGCAGGCGCAGGGCCTCAGGTAGGGTGTGGAGATGCTGCACACTTCGTGCGCCTGGTTGAGTCCAGAGCGCGGAGCGCGTTGACGCCGATGAAACCCGGACCGAAAGCGGTCGCACGGTAATCGTGGTTTGTGTCCCCCGAACTATCCGTGTCATCCACATGGCGGGTTCGACCTCACATTCGGGGACGCCGGCACACCTGCGTGTTGGACTTCGCAGGATTCGACTCCTCTCAGCACGGTCCCCAACTGCCCAGCAGCATGGCCAGATCCGCCGGGTTTACCAGACCATCGCCGTTGAGGTCTGCCGGATGCGCTGGGTTCGGTCCCCAGGCACCGAGCAGCGCCGCCAGGTCCGCCGCATTGACCCCGCCGTCTCCATTCAAGTCTGCGGTGCACGCCGGACCTGCGATGAACAGGGTGTACGGCTGGCTGACTTCCACAAGATCAGCATCGGACACCGTGATCGTGAATGTAAACTTCCCGGCGGTGGTCGGCATCCCGGACAAGACACCGGTTTCGGAGTCAACGGTCAAGCCAAGGGGCAACGCTCCTGCCGCGATCTGCGTCACATAGGGGGAATTGCCCCCGACAACGAGGGTTCTCGGTGTGTATGGTTGGTTCAGGTCCCCATCCTGGACGTGCTCGATCAGGCCCAGCAGGGCTTCGACGTTGAACCCGGCCATCTGGGCGCCAATGTAGTCACCAAGAATCGTGACCACGGCCGGATCGCATTCCGGCTTGTATTCCGGGTCGCCGGGATCTGCAATCTGCGGATACTTGCTGCAATCCGCCTCATTGGACTCGGGGTCGAGCGGTCCGGTGTACTTGTAAAACTCGTAGCGGCGGGTGATGACTTCGTCGCCGTTGGGAATCTCTTCCTCACCGCCGGCCAGATCGTTGTTGGCGCCGTCGGGATTGTTGAATTCCGTTTGCATGATCTGCCATTCAACCTCGACCTCAGCAGGTTCGCCGTTGTCCCAGCTCTCGTCGTCCGGATCATCGGGGTCGTCGGAGACCAGATCCTGGAGCTGAACCGGCGCGTTGTTGTGCGAAACGGTCACGATGGACTTTACCCAGATTGCATCGCCGAATTCGTACACGGGCGCGGGCGGCGGGGGTGGCGCCAGGATGACCGCTTGAACCCGGGCGGGCAGGCCTCCTGCAGGCGGATAGTAGGTCCAGCTGGGCGCCGCCACGTTGACCGGCGGACCTTTGATCAGGTTGCCTGGGGCCGCCGGGTCTTCAATCAGCCAGTTGTGCCGGATGGCGGTGGGTGTGCCATAATGGCCGACGCCGAAGTGTTCGCACCCGAAATTCACGCTGATGTCGGTGCACATGTGCCCGTTGGTGGGCGATGGGGGCGTGGTCGGTACGGCCGTGAAGGCCGAGAAGGCTCCGGAGATGTACTTGGCGGCGTAGCGGATAATGACCTTGGGGTGATCGGGATCGGAATCGTCCTCGACAATCGTCGGGGGCCCGTAGTGATTCCAGTCGAACGTGTAGGTGATATCCGTACTGCGAAGGTCATCCAACTCGATCTCGAAGCCATGGCAGTCCTCGCCCGTATCGTTGAACACGTCGAAGTTGTTCAAGTCCCCGTACGCCGTACCGGCCCAGGCGGGAGTTGACGCCCATGCCGCCAAGGCGAGGGCACAGGCCAGGCTACGGACACAAGTGGCGCCGCTCCGTGCAGGACGCTGAAGCGGTCTCCGTGTACATGGAATGGTGTTCATCTGCTGCCTCCTTTTCGTTGATGATGATGCGTAAACTGGTAGGCGGCCGGGCGGCACCCTGCTGCCCGGCCGTCGCATCGACCTATGCCAGTGGGATTGCCCCAGTGCGGTTGGGTCGGTGCCATTGGTACGACGGTGGTGCACCGCCGTGCGCTTGACGGCTACATGGAGCGTGCCAGCCGTTACAAGACCAGGAGCGACCCCAAGCAGGCCGCCACCTACCAGTAATTGTGGATCCCGTCGTTTGTACGGCGGTGAAAGCTAGAGTCAGGCGCTCAATCGTCGCAATTACACTTTACACGCTCGACCACGGTCCCCAATAAACCGCACCCGGTGCGGAAGAACGCGCACCAGCCGCCGCAACATGCAGTTTCATGGGCCGCAATCTGATCGGGCGCTGCGAAACGATTTCGCAGATTGCTCGGGGGGCACCGCGTGCGCGAATATCCACTTCGTTCTGCGGCTTCCGAGTTGGGGGTGCAGATGGTCTGGGCGGTGCGCCGGGTGTGGCCCAGCCCCATGCCGGGTCAATTAGGAGTCTTCTGCTGGGTCTCCGCCACGGCAGTTCGGGGGACACAAACAATCCTGTTCGGCACGACAATTGCTCTGTTAGAGTTATCGAGGATAGTCGCTGGGGAGGGGCTTCATCCAGCTGCGTTGGGAGGAGCGGCGTTGCGCAGCGCGCAGCAGCAACCGCCGGCCTA
>CAZUGO010000007.1:0-56783 GCA_964619935.1 uncultured Planctomycetales bacterium
GGCCGGCGGTTGCTGCTGCGCGCTGCGCAACGCCGCTCCTCCCAACGCAGCTGGATGAAGCCCCTCCCCAGCGACTATCCTCGATAACTCTAACAGAGCAATTGTCGTGCCGAACAGGATTGTTTGTGTCCCCCGAACTACCATGCCCGGATGCCCGGCGCGCCACGCAACAAGCCCGCGGCCGGTTGGCGACCGCGGGCCTCGTTGAAGGCAAACGACGGCGACGCGCTCAGGCGGCCGCCTCCTGATCTTCCAGGGCCACCCGGATCTTGCACAACGCCTTGTTCTGGATCTGGCGAACCCGCTCCTTGGTGACGCCGATCATGGCGCCGACCTGTTCCAGGGTTTTGGAACGGCCGCTGTGGCTGACCGCCCCCAGGGCAAAACGCTCGGTGATGACGGTCTGCTCCACCTCGTTAAGTTCGGCGAGATTGGCGCCCAGCACGTGCTTGAGTTCCTCGATGTAGGTCTCCTCCAGGTCCTCCCGCTTGCGATCCAGAAAATCGCTGCGCTCCAGTTCGGTGGTCAACTCCATGGGGAACAACCCGCGATACCGGCTGGTTTTCAGGGCCACCCGGGAGAAGCTCTTCAGAATGGCCCGGCAGGAATAGGTGCTGAACTTGAATCCCCGCGTGGAATCGAACTTCTCGACGCTGCGGATCAAGGCCATGTTGCCTTCGCTGATCATCTCGTTGAAGTCCAGCCCTTCCAGCCGCGAGCGCTTGGCCATCGACAGCACCAGCGGCATGTTCATCTGAATAATGTCCGCCCGGGTCTGCAGTGCCCGCCGACCCCACCGCAACACCTCCCGGGCCGCATTCGGCGCCAGCACCTTGCCTTCAAAGCCCTGCAAGATTCGACAGATGCGATAGCGGGCATAGTTATAACGCTCGAACAGCAAGGTCTCGTTCGCATCCGACCGGGCCAGCGGGCGCGCCCCGATTTTGCAGTGCTCGGCATACGCCACCCGGGCATCGGCCGATTCGTCGCTGACCCGACCGAAGAGTTCGTCCTCGACCTGCGGCAACTCGAACCGAGCCTGAAATACACAGTCGACCGGCTCCTCCAGGAAGCGCTCCAGGATTTTCCGGCTGGACGCGTCCAGGGTCTGCCACAAGCCCGGCGGGGGAGACTTGGCCTGGGGAACATAGCGGTGGAATCGGCTGCGGTTGTCGGCGTTCGATGGGGTTGCCATGCTTCACTCCTTGGCCTCCATGGGCCGCTGAACCGCCACGTCCTCCCACTCCGGACGTGCGGCAACAGTTTGGGGGTCGGAATGCCTCCCAAACCCACCTGGCTCCGCCGATCCCGTTCCAGACCGGCGGCATCTCACTGCAGAACATAACTGTGAAGACAGACCTCGGGCGGCTGTCGGAATCTCGTGGCCTCTGTCGTGTGCTCTGTGGGGAAGAAATGCGATGAAGCCCTGTAAGCCTCGCAATATCAATATACCACGCAATCTGTGATGGGCAAATAGATTAGAAGATTCTCAGGCTTTTTAGGCGGAACTGCCCCCATAATAAAGTGACGATGAAGCCATTTCCGGTCTATTCGTAGCGCAGGGCCACGATGGGGTCCAGCCGGGACGCCCGAATCGCCGGATACATCCCGAAGAACACCCCGACGACCACCGACAGGACGAAGCTGACCACCACCGTCCAGGAATGCACGATGGTCTCCCAATCGACCCACCAGGTGATCAGCACCGCCCCGCCCCAGCCCAGCAGGATCCCCAGCAAGCCGCCGATCATTGACAGCACCACGGTCTCAACCAGGAACTGGGTGGCGATGTGTTTCTGCCGGGCACCGAGCGCCCGGCGCACGCCGATCTCCCGGGTCCGTTCCGTGACGCTGGCCAGCATGATGTTCATGATCCCAATGCCACCGACCAGCAGCGAGACCGCGGCGATGATCCCCAGGACCAGTTGCTGATTCCGCTTCTTGCGCTTGGCCTGCTCCAGATTGGCCAGCGGCACGCGAATGTCGTAATCGGCTTTGTCGTGGGCCTTCTCGAAGACCTGCTTGACCATTTCGGAAACGGCCAGCACATGAGCCATGTCGTTCACGACCACGTACAAGCCGCTGAACTCGACGTTCAGGATCTCGCGGGTTCCGCTGGTGAGCTTGAGAATCTTGTCCCCGTAGCGGGTGTCGGCCGTGGCCAACGGAATGTAGACCTCGTTGTTGAAATTGCGCTCCAACGTGCCCCGCGCCGGAGCACCGGCGGTCTGGACCGGCTGCAGCAGGCCGACGACCTCATAGGGGACCGATCCGCTGACCTGATTCTGCACCATGATCGACTCGCCGACCGGATCCTGCAGCGGGAACAAGGCCTTCGCCACCTCGGGACCGATCACGCAGACCTTCTTCAAGGACCGGTCATCCTCCGGGACGAGGGCCCGCCCGCCGGGCTGAATGGCCAGGTTGACATTGTCGAACAATGACGGGGCGGTCCCGACCACGGTGGCATTGACCTGCTTGTCGTGGAACGTCACCGTATACGCGACCTCCCGCAGTGGAATGACCTCCACGATGTGCCGGGCCGGCAGGGTCTTGCGAATGACGCCCACGTCTTTACGGGTGATCCCGTACGACAGCATCATGCTGTTCTGTCCTTGAGCGACTTGGGTGTCTTGTTGCGGTCGCACCGATTGCACAATGATGTTGCGGGTGCCCATCAGCTCGATGAGCCGCAGTTCGTCCGCCGAGGCCCCCTCGCTGATCGACAGCATGCAGATCACCGCGGCCACGCCGAAGATGATGCCCAGCACCGTCAGCAGGGACCGCAGCTTGTGCAAACGCAGATTGCGAATGCCCAACAGGATGGTCTCGATCAGGAAGCCCTTCATTGTTGCTCTCGCTGCCCCGAGTGACGCCCGGCACCGCCCTATCTTAGCCCATTCTGCGCTGAAAGGCATGAGCGGCGGTTGGACTCATCATCGCGGCGGGCGAACGCCGATAACCGAAGAGGGTTGTGCACACGGCCGACCCCGGCGAGGAGGATGCCTGCGTTCATATGTTGTATGCCGCCCTGACATTCTGGCTGCTGGTGATCGTGTTCGCGGCGTACGGCGTGTACCAACTGTGGGCCGGTCTGATACGGCCCAAGGTCATCAATGCCATCCTGCTGCCCGGCACGCTGGTCGCCCAGTTGGGCTACATCCTGGGATTGCTGATCACCGGCGGAACCGTCAACAACGCCCGCCTGATCAAGGACGACGAGACCGGTGAGCCGGCCCCGCCCAGCGACAGCACCCAGATCCCGGTGATCGGTCCGATCCTCACCGCCTTGCTGCCGATCCTGGCCTGCGGTCTGGCAACCTACGGCGTGCTGGCCACCATCGGTGCGCAGGTCCTGCAAGACAGCGCCGCCCCACAGGCCAGCGCCAGCCTGCCCACCTCACTGCAGGCCTTTTGGGATTTGCTGCACAGCGCGGTCACGCTGGTCGAGCAGGTGGCCGCCGCGGTGGTGCACAGCGATTTCGGCCTGTGGCAAACCTGGGTATTCCTGTACCTGATCATCTGCCTGACCGTCCGGATGGCCCCGCTGCCCGGTCTGCGGCGCGGTGCCGTCGGCGCCATCCTGCTGCTTGGGCTCATCGCCGCAGTCGCCGGGATGGCAACCCAGGTCGGAGCGCAAACGGTCCGCGCCCTGTGGGATACCCTGAGCTTCGCCGCCGGCAACCTGCTGCTCCTGATGATGGTCACGTTGATGGTTCGGGCCATCATCGGACTGCTTCGGATCCTGGCGGATCGCTCCGTCGAGTGACCCGCCGCCCCGTAGACTCGAGGACCTGCCAGCCGTGTCGCGGCCCACTGCTCAATTCGAGGTGCAAACCCAGGGCCACAATCACGTCGTGGACATCACCGGTCCGGTGCGCGATTGGGTGCGCGACAGTGGCGTGTCCAATGGACTGGTCACGGTGTTCGTGGTCGGCTCCACTGCCGGGATCAGCACCACCGAGTACGAACCGGGCCTGGCCAGCCATGACCTGGCCGCCGGCTTCGAGCGCATCGCGCCCGCCGGGGCGAACTACCAGCACGAAGCCACCTGGCACGACGACAACGGCCATGCCCACGTGCGGGCCACGATCCTCGGACCCAGTCTGACCGTGCCGATCATCGACGGCGAGTTACCCCTGGGCACCTGGCAGCAGATCGTTCTCATCGATTTCGACACCCGGCCACGAACCCGGCAGATCATCGTCCAGACACTCTCCAACGATCGCTGAACTGCGTCCGACAGGTGGCCTGGAGCCGGCGGCGGGCGATAAAAACGGGCCCCCCAGGGCCCGGTCTGATCATCCAGTCCTGCTTTATGTAACATGTGAGTTCTTTCTGCGTTCGACCATTGACTTGCCGCTTGCGCCGCCAAGAATAGGAATTGAGGCGCCGATCGAACGCGCCGGTCTACTCAACTGCGGAAACCCATCATGAGCATTGCACGCGTCCAACTGGTCTTGGTTCTCGCCCTGGTATGGGCAGGCGGCCTGGCCTGCTCGCCTCCGGAAGACGATTCGGGTAACAGTAATTCGGATAATACCAATCTGAATGACAACGGCGACGGTTCCGCCGGTCAGCCGGACCCGGGATCCAATACGAATGACAACGGCTCTGCGGACGGCGGCGACAATCCCGATGGCGCAAACGAAAACGACAACGGCGGCAAGGATGACCCCGGCGACAACGGCAACGACAACTCCGGCGATCCGGATCCCGCTGACGACAACGGAAATCTCAACGACAACGGCAACGCGAACGGCAACGGGAATGAGAACGACAACGCTAACACCAACGACAACAGCGACGACAATGACAACGACAATGGCGGGACGCTGCCCGATGACCCCGGTGACGATCCGAACGATGATTGCCCCGGCGGCTTTACGCTGACCGTCCAGGTATCCGGCGTCGGGGCCGGCACCGTGGTCCTGGATCCTCCTGGCGGCTGCTACGCGCCCGGCGAACAGGTTCAAGTCACCGCACAAGCCAACCCGACATATACCTTTGCCGGCTATTCCGGTGCCGCGACCGGCAGCGACCCCCAGGTGGAGATCCCCCTGGACGGCAACCGCTCGGTGAGCGCCACGTTCATCGGCAATCTGTTCATGGTCAGTAGCAGCAACCACCTGGTGCTCGAAATCAACCCGGTCAGCGGCGCGGTGATCCGTGAATTCGTCCCCCCGGGCTCCGGCGGGCTGGATGCCCCCTTCGCCGTGGTCTTCGACCATAGCGGGCAGTTGTACATCACCAGCCAGAACGGCATCCTGGAATTCGATGGCACCGACGGCACGTTCGTGGGTCAGTTCGTCCCACTGGGCGCCGGAGGCTTGACCACGCCGTTCGGCATTACGTTCGGACCGAACCAGAATCTGTTTGTCACCGACACCGACAAGGTCCGCGAGTATGACGGCACGAGCGGCGCATTCGTGAACACCTTCGTTTCCGCCGGCGACGGTGGATTGAGCAGCACCACTGCCCTGAAGTTCGGCCCGGCCGACACGAGCCTGTACGTCACCGGCAGCGGAGCGGTGCTGCGCTACGACGGCAGCAACGGCGCCTTCCTGGACGAATTCGTGCAGGGCCTCGGCAACGGATCCTTTGACATCGTCTTTGGACCCAACAGCGACTTGTTCGTGTCCGACGCCCTCGAAGGAACCATCGCCCGCTATGACGGCCACAGCGGTGAACCGGTCGCCTGCCCCTGTTTGTGCCTGGACCCCTGCCCCAGCGACCAGTTACCCGACGGACCGTACCTGGTCGATCTGGAAAGCCTGCCCGGACCGTCGGGCCTGGCATTCTCGCACCGCGGGACCCTGCTGGTCGCCAATCAAAACAGCATCGTGGAGTTGGACATGCTGTCCGCGGTCCCGGCCAACCTCGGCCCGCTGGTGCTCGACAACCGCATCGGAACCATTGCGTTCATCGCCGTCAAGCCGTTGCCCTAGCCCCCGAACAGCACCCCAGAGACGCCACGCGCGACGCGTGGACCGCGTGCAGAAGGCCGGTTGCGACGATTGTTGTGCTTGGGCGTGAAACGTCGGAAGTGCATCGTGGCCGCGAGAAGCGCGATCGAGCTGGAATGTGGGGACGCAGGAAGAATTCAGTTGCTTTCTCATTTCTGCGCCGTATGATTATGATAGCTAGTCGGAGCCTTCGTGAATCTCGCGTCGGCTCCATGATGATGTGATTCGCAGTCTCGGATGACTAAGTAAATGGCAACCCGGCTAGAGTGCCGGGGGGCTCGTTGAAGAGTAAGCCGACGTGGTTAAACACCGGAGGGTGTTTGGCCACGTCGGCTTTTTTTTGATCATGAGTTCGACGTGCATTCGGTGGTGCTGGCTTTTTGAAAGGGTTTGTCATGATCTGGACGATTGCGCTGATTCTGATCGCGCTGTGGTTGCTGGGTATGGTTTCTTCCTACACCATGGGGGGCTTGCTCCACATCTTGCTGGTCGTCGCGGTCATCGCGATTGTGGTTCGGCTGGTTCAGGGCCGTCGAGTGATGTGACGGCTGCAATATCCATGACGGAAGGTTGACTCTTTAGTTTGTGTTTTCAGTGGCGCGGGACCGCCCCAACCACGAGGGATGCGTGCGATGGACAAGACGAATTCGACCACCTCAATGCAAAAGCCCAATCCGAGCATGGCCCAGCAGATCGCCCAGGCGGCCAGTGCCTTCGAGCAGCAGAGGACGGGCAACGTTCCCACGTCGGTGACCGTGGTCCAGTCTGACGGAACGCTGGTGATCACGCTGCACGGGGCGTTGTCACCCGCAGAGAGGGCCCTGGCTAAGAGCCCGGCGGGCGCCGCTCGGGTGCAAGAGTTTCACCGACAGCTTTTCGTTAATGCTTCCGAATCGCTGCGCCAAGAGATCAAGAGAATCACGGGCGTGGAGGTACGTGAAGCGACCGCGGAAGTTGAGCCGGCCACCGGCACCGTGGTGGGGGTCTTCACGACCGGCACTACGGTGCAAGTGTACCTGCTCGCCCAGAGCATTTCTGCGGAAGCCTGGAGTGGGAATGGATGCGGCGATCTACCATGCTAGGGTTGTCACGGAAAAACGATCCGGTGGCCATCGGAGGGTCAGGCCAGCTCGAGCACATGGTGGAAGTTACTGTGCTCGGGATGAGTGACGGGATCCGTGCCATCGCCGCCCCACGGGAGGCTCCGGCGACGAAAGTGGAGTCGCAGCGGTGGGACGATGACGGGGGTCGGTCGAGCTTGATCTCGCCCGCGTCGCCGGACGTGGTCAGCCCGTCATAGCCCGTCCAGGTGGGTCCTCCGGCACTGGTAATCCCCGGCTCCCGGAGGGGCCCAGCGGTGGCTGGGTTCATACTGGGCATGTGCCGGGAATGGCGCAGCCGCCGGTGAGCCGGCTGAGAACCGCGAGTTGCGTGTCGAGTGAACCGGCAGGACGCATTGACCGATAGCACCCCCATGGAACGTGCCGCCCAGCCCTTGGTGGAGGCCCGCGCGCCGGTCCGAGAATGTCGCCGCCGGCCAGCCCAGGTCGTGCCTTGGCGGGTGCGGCAGGCCGGTGGGCGGTGGTGCCGCAGCACCGTCCGTACCCTCGCAGCCACCCTGCGCCTGGTAGGTCTGGCCTGGGACCGCGACACTGACCGTCCGCGCCCGTGGGCCATTCCGCCGCTGTCCATCTGCCATCCCAAGCCCGGGGCTTTCCGCAATGTATTCAGCCGCCAGGACTACGAGCTTCCGGCGATCCGGCGGATCAGCGACAGCCTGGAACAATGTGCTCGGGCCACCAGGACCACGCTCGACCGCTCGAAACGCTGGGAAATTCCGGTCCTGGTCAGTGGGTCGAATCTCGCCGCGGGCGACGTTTGCCTCGATGTGGGCTGCGGAAGCTCCTGCCTGCCGATTTGGCTGGACGGCATCGGATGCGAGGTGTTTGCCGTGGACCCGGAGATGCCCGGGGTGGCCCGGGAGTGGTCGCTCCCCACCCACCGCATTCGGGTCAATCGCAGGTTCATCAACTACCTGCGGCGATCGGTGCTGGACCTGCCATTCGCCGACGGCACCTTCGACCACGTGTTCTGCGTGTCGGTGCTGGAGCATCTGCCGGCAGCATGCCTCCCGCAGGCCCTCGCTGAGTTGTCACGGGTGGTCCGGCCAGGCGGCACCCTGGCGATCAGCACCGACCTGTTTCCGGCACGCCAGGCCTCCATCCCCAAGGAACACGCCCAGGTATTCGATCTGGATCGGCTGCACAGGGCGCTGTTGGCGCCACTGTCGGCCCACATCCCGGTCGCACCGATCAATCTCACCATCGCCGAAGGTCTGGAACAACACTTGGCCGACGTGCGACGCCTGTTCAACGCCCGGCACAGCTTCTTTGCGGCCGTCTGGCGAACCCGGCCCACCGGGGCATTGCCGTCAGGAAGCGACGTGTGATCCGACCAGGTGCATGCAGTTCTTTCCCTGGGCCTTGGCCTCCTGAAGCGCCTGCCCGGCCAGTTTGAGCAATTCGGTCGCGGTCGTGGCATTCCACGGAAACGAAGCTAGCCCGCCGCTGATGGTCAGGGCACCCCGGCCCTCGGGGCCCAGGGCTGCAAATTCGTGTTCGCGAAGCGATTCCTGGAAGCGTTGCATGACTTCGATGGCCTCCTCGGGATGCCTGGAGCCTGCTTTCCGCGGATTTTCCGATTCCCAGAACACCACCACGAACTCATCACCGCCGTAGCGGGCCACGACATCGCGCGTGCGGCAGCGGCGCAAGAACAGTTGGCCGGTGGACCGAATAATCTCATCGCCGGCGCTGTGTCCGAACTCATCGTTGTATTGCTTGAAGTTGTCGATGTCGAACATGCACACGGTCACTTGGAACCGCTCCGCGGCAGCCTGCTGCAGAATGGTCTCCAGGAACTGCCGCACATATCGCCGGTTGGGCAGTCCGGTGAGATCGTCGGTCATGGCCAGTTGCTGCCAATGATGCTGGCGTTGGGCCGACAACAGGATGTGCCCGAAAATCAGGGCATAGTGCCGGAGCTTGTCGACGTTGGCCCGGGAATAGCCCGAGCCGGACGGCGGGCCCAGTTCGATGGCCCCCAGTTCCTGTCCGCCGACCATCACCGGCTCGCGGAGCACGATGTCGGCACGTGGCGACCCGACCCGCTCGGTCACTCCATCGAAGGTCACCGCCACGGCGGCGGTCGGCAGGGCGGTGCCCAGAAGTTCGGCCAGTCGCTTGAGCAGGCCCTGCGGCTGCCCGGCCATGACTTGCAACGCCGCGGCGAGGGCTTCCAGTTCCGGGCCACTGGTCGGCGGCAGTGGGGTGGTGGAGCGGGCCGCGGAGTGCAGCGCCAGCAGGGGATCCAGATCGGCGGCCCGCAGCGGGCACAATACGTAGTCGGTGGCTCCGCTGGACAGCGCTTTGCGGGCCACCGGCTCGGTATGCGGCTCACAGCACAGCACCAGCGGCACGTCGGGGCCCGCCGCGACCCGCAGACCGCGGATCGCCATGGGCAAGGCCACGAACGCCGGATCGACACCCGCCAGGATGGCATGGACCGGCCCGTTGGCCAGCTCGTCGATGCCCGACAGGAAGGTCGGCGCGGTGGTGATTTGGATCGACGGATATTGCTTGCGGAGCCAGGGGGTGATCTGGCTGACGTCCGCCACCACCAGCAGCCGCCCGGCAAACGGTGATCTCGGCCTGGGCTCAGCCACTTATGAACCCCCGTTCGCAGCGCCGGAATCGCCGAGCAAGGCTTGCAATTCGTCCGGACTCAGCAGCGAAGTGGCTTCGCCGTCGGGCGTCGACTCGTCGACCGCTTCGCCCAAGTCGTCGGCCTCACCGCCGTCGGCGAACTCGGCCTCAGAAAGGTCCGGGCGCGGACGCTCGCCCAGCGGACCCACCAGCTCATCGACCAGCAGGTCGGTCAGGCGGGTCGTTTCCAAGCGCGACTCGGCGGGCCGCCTGCGGGCGGTCATATCGCTTAGCACCAGGCGCCATGCGGCACAATCCACTTCGGCCCGGGCACCGCCGGCCAGCGCCTGCGGAACCCCGAGGGCCGACGCCGATCCGCCGTAGACGTAGATCGAGGTGGATCGGAAGCGCCGGGCGGTCAGCTCAAAGAACTCGACCTCCGCGGCGGACCAGCCGTCCAAAGACGCCAGAATCAGGTCATATGGCGCCGTCCCACCGCGAACCAGCCGGGCCAATGCCGCGTAACAGTCGGGCACCTGGTCACAGGGCTGCCGGGATTGCTTCAGGACGGCGTTGAATCGAGCGGTTTCGGGGTCAGTCCGGCGGGCGATATGAAGGATGCGCACCTGGGCGGTCAAAGCAGTCCTCGTTTCTGGCGGCAAAACCAGCAGCGCTAATGTAACACAGTGCCGATAACCGGGTCAACGATTCGGACCCGTGGATTTGCGGATGCAGTCACCCGGGCCCGCGGTCGATCCATGGAGGCATCGCCGCTCGGGAGACATCCAATGGCCGCGCCCGCCCATCCCACCATCGCCACGCCAGCCGCGCCCGAACTGCGGCCGGAGCCCGCGCATCTGGACTTCAATCGAATCACCAGCGAACAATTCGCCGAGGCCGCCGACCACATGCGGTTGGATGCCGAGGTGCGGGCGGTGGTCTCATCACCGTATCGCGAGTTGATCGTGCAGTTGCCGGTCCGCATGGATGACGGCCGGCTGGAGATTTTCCACGGCTACCGCGTGCAGCACAATGCCGTGCGCGGTCCGTACAAGGGCGGCCTGCGCTACCACCAGGAAGTGGACCTCAATGAGGTGCGCTCCCTGGCCGCCCTGATGACCTGGAAGACGGCGCTGGTGGAGATCCCCTTCGGCGGCGCCAAGGGCGGCGTCACCGTGGACCCCACGCTGCTCAGCCGGGTGGAGTTGCAAAAGCTGACCCGTGTGTTCACCCAGAAGATCGACATGGCCCTCGGCGTCTACCGCGACATCCCCGCACCGGACGTCAATACCAACGCCCAGATCATGGCCTGGATCATGGATGAGTACGGCAAGAAGCACGGCTACACGCCCGCCATCGTCACCGGCAAGCCGGTCAACCTGGGCGGATCACTAGGTCGCGAGGCCGCCACCGGACGGGGGACCGTGATCATCACCCGCGAGGCCTGCAAAGCCTGCGGCATTGACATCCGCAGAGCCAAGGTCGCCATCCAGGGCTTCGGCAACGTCGGAAGCTGGACCGCCCGGCTGATTCGCGAGTTGGGGGCCACGGTGGTGGCGGTGTCCGACATGTACGGCGGGATCTACGACCCCCAAGGGCTGGACATCGATAAGGTCTGCGAGCACCTGCGGGCCACCGGCTCGGTCGCGGCGATGCCCGGGGCCAAGGACATCGACAACCAGATGCTACTGTGCCTGCCGGTAGACATCCTCATTCCCGCGGCACTTGGCGGCTCCATCAACCGCGACAACGCCGCGAACATCGAGGCGGCGATGATCGTGGAGGCGGCCAACTCGCCGGTGACCCCGCGGGCCGACGACATCCTCAGGGCCCGCGGCATCCAGGTGATCCCCGACATTTTGACCAACGCCGGCGGGGTCACGGTGTCCTACTTCGAGTGGGTGCAGAACCTGCAGCAGTTCCGCTGGTCGGAAGCCCAGGTCAACGCCGAATTGGAGCAGAAGATGATCGCCGCCTGGAATGCCGTCCATACCGAGCACCAGACCGGCAGACTGCCGATGCGCACCGCAGCCTACGTGGTCGCCCTGCGCCGGGTGGCCGAGGCCACCGCCATGCGCTACTGAGCGGCCCGCGGGCCCGAAACGGCGGCCAGCAACGCATCGGCCAGCCGCAGCGTTTCCTGCGGACTGGCACTGCCCAGGGTCTGATAACGCTCGTGGCTGGCGGCATCCGCCATCCCGGTGCGCCCGTCCGCCAGGGCTTCGGCGATCGCATGGTGGGCCTGGCGCAACGGCATTCCACCTTGCACCTGCTGCTCCATGTCCAGGGTCGCCCCGATGGCCCCCTGTGTCAACGCCGCCCGCAAAGCCGACTCCCGGAAACCCAACTCATCGAAGAAGGCCTCGGTCATGACGCAATGCCGGTGCAGCCCGTCGGCCGTCTCATGAACCAGCGGCTTGATCGATTGCAGATCGCGGTTGTACCCGCTGGGCAAACCCTTGAGCACAGCCAGCGCCCCGTGATGGGCCCCGGCGAGGGCGCAGCACTCGCCACGGAGAATCTCCATGGCGTCGGGGTTGACCTTGTTGGGCATCATCGACGAGCCCGTCCCAAAGGCCGCAGGGTAGTCCACCCAACCCAAGGGCGTCTGGCAGAACAAGATGACGTCGGCCGCCAGTGATTGCAGATGGATGGCTGTCTGGGCCACCAAGGCCAGGAACTCCAGACACTCATCGCGACAGGAGGTTGCGTCCAGGGCATGGAGTGCCGGCTGGTCGAATCCCAGGGCCCGGGCCTGAATGTGGCGATCGATGGCGATGGAGGACCCGGCCACCGCCCCGCTGCCCAGCGGACAAAACGCCCGCCAGTGCCCCAGACAAAACCCGAGGTGGCGCTGCACCCGATCAAAGGCGACCGCAAACCGCAAGGACCAGAACCCGACGTTGCCGGGGGCCGCAAACTGGGTGTGGGTCATCAGCGGCATGGGCAGGGCGCTCCAGTCCCGGGCCCGCCGGCAGATCACCGCAATCAAGGCCCGCAGATCCGCCAGCAGCCGCTCGCCGGCTTCGATGACGTACAGCTTCAGAAGCGTGGCCACCTGGTCATTGCGCGACCGGGCGGTGTGGATCTTCCGACCCGGGTCGCCGACCCATTCGGTCAGGGTGGTCTCCAGCCAGGTGTGAATGTCCTCGGCGGGGTGATCCGGACAAGACCGGCCGCCATACTCCCGCTGCACACGATCCAGCCCGGCGAGGAGGGCCTGCTGTTCGGCGGGGGTCAGGATGCCCGCCGCCTGCAACGTGTCGCAGTGGGCCCGCTGTAACCGCAGCTCATGCGCCAGTAGAAACCAGTCCTGCTCCAGACAGCGGTTCAGCGGCGCAAAGGTCGGATGCAACGCCGTGTTCTGCTTCCATAACGTCGGCATGGCATTCCTCCGCGAACGGCTTGCCGATCAGCGACAACCAGCTCAAACGGATGAAGCCGTTCGCGTCCTGGTGGCTGAAATCACTCTTCTCGAAGGTGGCCATCTGCTTGGTGAACAGGGCCTGGTCGGCGCCGATTTGCGAGACGTAAGGCCAGGGGTGCAGGGTCACGGTCACCGTCCCGGACAGCATGCTCAAACAGGCACGGGCGGCCTGCTCGATCACCCGCCGTTGATCCGAGAAGAACTCGCCGCGATACAACACCGTCCCGTAGCGCCCGCCCAGCTCCACGTAATGGTCGTACATCGGCTTGTTCAGACAACAACGCGCCAGGGCGTCGGCAGCGACGTGCAGCAACTTGGCCGCCGGGTTGATATACACCCCCCGTGACTTGACGCCGGTAAAGCGATTCTCGATGACCAGGTCCCACGCCCACGCCGCGCCGCGAAAGCGGTGGTTCAGCGCCGTGAACAGCTCCGGCAGCTCGCCGGTCTGACCGTCGACCGCGACCACCCCGCCGCGCTCGAAGGTCACCTGCACGGTGCGGTCCGGCGGCGGCGGCGCGCCCCCACCGGCGAAACGGTCCACCACGGCCTGGAGCACCTCCGGCACATCGACCCGGGCCTGCGGATCCTCCAAGGCCCCGCCTTCGATGCTGAGATGCCACAGGTTCTCGTCCAGGCTGTAGGTCTTGGACACCGCGAAGTCCCCCGGGAAGCCCTTCTTCTGCAAGTAGTTGATCAAGTCGATGCGGCCTTCGAACGCCCAGATCTTCCACGGGGCAATCACCGGATACTGCGGCGCCAACGAGCGATAGGCAAACTCGAACCGGATCTGATCGTTGCCCTTGCCGGTGGCTCCGTGGGCCAGAGCGGCCCCGCCCAATTCATGGGCCCGCTTGACCTGCTCCAGAGCGATGAACGGCCGGGCCAGCGCCGTGCCCAGGCGGTAATTGCCCTCATAGGTGGCCCCCAGCCCGATGGCGACCGGCACCACCCGGGCATACATCGCCGGCTTGGCATCGCGAACCACAGCGGTGGCAGCCCCGAGGCCCAACGCCTGCTGCACGATCGCCGAAAAGTCCTCGTCCTGACCGACGTCGACAATTACGGCGTGAACTTCGTAGCCCTGGTCGGTAAGCCACGGCACGATCGCCGAAGTGTCCAACCCCCCCGAGAACGCCAGAACGCACTTGTTGTCAGGCATGCTTTTCTCCGAACCATTGCTTGAACCGCCGCAGGGCCACAACCTGCGCCCGGCGCGAGCGTGTTGCGACAAAGATCGTATCGTCACCCGCCAGCGTCCCGCCGATCGCCGACTCGTTGGCGTCGTCGATGGCCACCGCCAACGCCTGGGCCTGACCCACCGCCGTATGGATAACGACCAGGTGCGGGCCGCAGGTCTTGAAGCGCTGGACCACCCGGGCATAATCCGCCAGCTTGCGGGCGTTGTACTCCGACTGGTCGGTAAACACATACCGACCCGAGACCTTGCGAACACCCAACTCGGACAGGTCCCGGCTGAGCGTCGACTGGGTCACGGCAATGCCCTGCTCCTCCAGCACCTGGTGCAGCTGGTCCTGGGAGATCAACAACCCGGCATTGACGTATTGCTCGATCGCGGCCAATCGTTCCTGCTTGTCCACCATGGCCGCACGATTATAGCAATTATGCAGTAGTATGCAACATGCCAAATCGGCCCTACCCCGGCTGCGGTCGGGCCTGGCTCCTGCTCGCCGCTTGGCCCCAGAAAGAAAATCGCCGGCGCGCTTCCGACTCAGCCTCCGCCCGGGATCCGACATTGGGGCACGGTGGCGCCCGCGGCGACATTGACTGGCGGGCGGAAACCGGGCATTCTATGCCTGCTCGCTGCCTTGCGCGATTGACCCTTGCCGGCGCTGGCCCGCGATGTCGGCGGCGCGGCTTCCAGGGGTGACCTGAGATCATGGATCAACCGCCCTGCCCCCCAGCAGTGCCGCCGCAGCGCTGGCGGACCGCCGTCGTGGTCCTGGCGGCCGGCGGTCCGATGGTCGCCGCCGTGGCATATATCCATGCAACCGGCTCGGCGGCGGCCACCCAGGTGCTCTATTTTGCCTCCAAGGGACTCTTGAACGCGCTGCCGCTGGGCTGGTGGTGGTTCGCCGAGCGGCGGCAGACACCGCAATCCGGGCGGCGCCGCCCCCTGGGGCAGGATGTGTGCTGGGGCCTGGCCAGCGGAACGATCATCGGACTGGCCATCTGGGCGGCCTATGCAGGCTTCTTTCGCGGCCTGATCGACCGCACGGTGCTCAGTGCCCAAGTGCGGGCCTTCGGCGCCGCCGACCACTATGTCGTCTACGCCGGATTCTTGTGGCTGATCAATTCCGGGTTAGAAGAATACTACTGGCGCTGGTTCGTCTTTGGCCGACTGCGCCACATCGCCGGTGTGCCGGTCGCCGTCCTGGGCTCCAGTGCGGCATTCGCCCTGCACCACTTTGTCGTCCTGGACGCCTTCCTGCACGATCGCACGCTGGCGGCCGTCCTCAGCGCGGGCGTCGCTGCCGGCGGCGTCATCTGGGCCGTCCACTATCATCTCAGCGGACGCGTGTGGGGCGTGTGGCTCAGCCACGTCATCGTCGACCTGGCGGTGCTGTCCTGCGGCTATCACCTGCTGTTCGGCGCGGGGCGCTCCCTTTCATGATTGAGGATCGGGGCTGCCGGCCGCAGATGCCTACCAGCGGTAGCCGGCGGTATACCGAACCACGACCTCACCATCGGCTTCGACGCGGACCGGAAAGTGCACGGTCTGGGCGTCGATCTTCTCGAACTCATGAGACGCATCCTGGCAGGTCCAGGTGCTCCAGCGCAAGCCGCGCTCCTGTACGACGACCTGCACCGCTTCCCGCTTGTGGTTGCGCACGCGGATCTCGATGCGCTCTTCCATCTTCTTACGCGCCGTGTCGACGTTGAACTCGATCTGCTTGCGCTCGCCGACGATGTCGAAGGCGGTCCCCATGCGAATCGATACCGTCTCGTCGCGCGGGGTGTGATCAATGGCATCCTCTCCAATGAACTCCAGCGCCCCGTCGGCGGGGTCGAGCTTGTTGACCCGAATGCGGCCCGCCGGCAACGGCATGCCCATGTGATTCTCGGCGGAGTTCTTGAAGCGCAGCAGCACCTCCACCTTGGTGTTGGATTGGGGGCTCCAGGAGCGCTCGGTCAGCGGTGCGGACAGCCGATAGTGTTGCCGGCCTTGGCCGTCGTAGAGCAGCAGCTTGTCGCAAGGCACGTCGTGCGCCGTTGGAAACAGCTCGATCTGGCGGGTGCTGCGGTCGGCCAACGTCGTCGGCCGGCCCAGGGTGTACAGATGGTACTCGAAGAAGGCCTGCTCCTCGAAGCCGGGGGCGGCGACCCCCAAGGCCTCGGCGTACTGGACGCCGCGGCGGCGGACGGTGGGCTGCGGGGCGCGGTTGACTTCTCCGGCGACCAGCTTGAGGGTGCAGTTGCTGAATCCCGTCCCGCAGTTGTTGATCAGGCTGACCCAGGACCCCACATCCAGAACTCCGCGATTGGCGTCCTGACCCTCACGGAAGGTGATGTTGTAGTCCGCCCACCAGGTCATCCCGGTGGTCTGGTAGGCGACCCGGGTTCGATGGGTACCGGGTTGCTGAGCCGACAGGTCCCAGACCAGCGTGGGCCGGGTGATCAGACCGCCCGGCAACTCCGAAAACCGAACGTTCACGACCCCCTGGATGATCTGCACCGAGTCATCGGCGCCTTGCAGAATCAGACCACCGGAGGTGCTCAGCAAGGTGCCCTCGACCGTGCTGATGTGCTCGCCGCGAACCTGCTCCGCGACGATTCGCTTGTCCAGATAGCGCTCCATCAGGGCGTCGGAGTCGACCAGGTCGAACTCGAAGCTCTGCTCCAGAACATGCGTGCCGTCCGGATCGGTCAACGACGAGAAGCTCACCGTTGTCGGATCGATCAAGGCGGCCACGTCGGCGAACCGCACCACGTTGCGCCCGGCCTCGAGGTCGAGCGTCCGTTCCTGTTTGACGACGGCGTAACCCGGTAGGTCCACCTGGGTCCGACTGCGGCTCTGGCCGGGAACCGGGCGATACCATTCCGGTGGAATGCCGCCCGGTTCGGCGCTGCTGTACACGGTCAGGGTGGTGTCGGTGGCGTCGTCCCCGTAGGACGCGATCGGCCCAAGCCACAGGCACGCGGCAACCGCCGCGGCGAAACTCCATCGCTTGTGATTCATTGAAGAACTCCTCGAACGGCCAAGGGTGTGACTGAATGGGTTCCGGTACTTTGGACGCCGACGCGAACGCCTGGTTCCTGGGTTCTTGTGCTCGCGGGCCGCTGCGACCATGAAAAAAGCCCCGCCGGGCAGCGGGGCTGAGGTCTCACCGGCGGGCAGCCGGCGGTGCCTCGTGGCGGCCGTCCCTCAGAACCGTGGTCAGAGGAGGCCGGCCCCGAATGCATCATCATTGTCGTCCTGGGTAGCGGAGGCGTCGACGGCCACCTGCGACGACCGGGCGTCATCGTCATCGTCACTCACCGAGGAGGAGGTCACCGGCCCTGAACCGCGCACCGTACGGCGGTGGGCCGCATCGCGCTTCAAGTCGGCAATCAGCTCGTCATAGCCGCCGCCGTTGTCGTAATCGCGCGTCCCGGCGCCGGGTTGGGCTTGGCCTGCGACGGGTTGGGCCTTGGCCACGGCGGGTTGCGGCCTGGCCGCCGGCTGGGGGCTGTCCGCAGGCTCGACTTCGACCAGGACCTCGTCATCGAAGCCGTCAAAATCCTCGTCCAGATCGATGGGCTTGTAGCCCGGCTGTTTGGACTTCTCCAGTTCCTCCTCGAAGGCCTCGATCACCGTATTCTGGATCCGTTCGCGGCAGGCCGCGTTGATTGGATGGGCAATATCGGCGTGCAGCTTGGAACGTCGCGCGGTCCGCTTGTCGCGGTTCTCGCTGAGCTTCTGACCGCAATCGTTGCAGAACCGGGCCCGCAGATGGTTCTTGTGGCCGCAGTGCGGGCAGCGGTCGGCCAGCTTGCGGGAGGGCATGGCCACGAATGTGCCGTTGGCTCCATCAATGATCTTGAGGTCCCGAATGACAAAATCGTTGTCCAAGGTAATGCTGCAAAACGCCCGCAGCCGCTCCTGTGGCCGGTTGACCAGTTTGACGCGAACTTCTGAAATCTCCATGGGTGTCCCTCATTCACAGTCTGTGTTGCTGATGACTCTGACCACCTGACTCGTGACGCCGCAGGTGGGCGCGATTCGACGATTCAACTGTTCCGCTTCGTCATGGCTGTCCAGGCAGGCGAACAGCGTGGATCCGCTGCCTGTCACATGGAATCGATACCGGGTGTTCGCCTCCAATCCTTGCTTGAGTTCCCGCAAGCGCGGTTCAACCCGGCCCGCGCATGCCTCCAGGTCATTGAACAACGCCCCGGTCAGCGCCGCAGCACTGTGGCAGCGGGCGTCCAGACATTGCCGAGCCGCCCCGGGGTTGTGGCCCCGGCCATCCCAGGCCCGATACACCTCCGCCGTAGCGATCCCGAACGGCGGCAGGACCAACACCAGCCAGCCGCACCAGGGCAGGTGCACCGGCTCGACCTGCTGACCTCGCCCACCGATCACCACCGGACCTGGGGTCAGGAACAATGGGACATCCGATCCGATCTCGGAGCCCAACTCCCGCAACTGGGCGTCGCTGAGCCCCACCTGCCAGCGCTGATTGAGCAGTCGCAATACTGCCGCGGCGTCGCTGCTGCCCCCACCCAAACCGGCAGCGATGGGAATCCGCTTGTGCAGTTGAATGTGCAGGGGGGCCGGTTGACCGGCTTGTCGGCGCAACAGACTTGCGGCCCGCCAGACGGTGTTTCGCGCATCGGTGGGGATGGCGGGATCGGTACATGTAATCTGGATCGGGGGACCGCCACAGTCGAACGCGTCGATCCCGTCGTACAGGGTTATCTTGACAACGACCGATTCCAGCTCATGGTAGCCGTCGGGCCGCTTTCCCAGAACGCTCAGCGTCAGGTTCAACTTGCCTGGTGCAATCGCGGATTGTCGGTCGCCGGAAATCAATGAACCATCAATCTGGGCAATGGGACCAGGCACTATCCTATTGGCCGCCCTGCAAATGTCAACGTTCGACACAACCATCGGCGGTCAAGACGGTTACGGTTTCCTGGCACGCCGACCGAGCTGGACGCTCCCTGAAATCAGCGCCTTCGGGGATCCGCGCCGAGGGACACTTCGGGTACAATACCGCGTTCGGATCCACCCCCCATACCCTATGCAGGAGAAACCACGATGAGCAAGCGACTGATCACCTGTGCGGCAGCCCTTGGAATTGGCTTGTGGGCAGCAGGCGTCCGCGCCCAACCCTCCGCTCATGACCACGACCATGGTCACGATCATGGTCACGATCACGCCCATGGCCAGGACGGCGCGCCCGCCGAATACCAACCGGTCAAGGTCGGGCCGCAGCATGAGGTGCTACTCAAGTCGGTGGGCAAGTGGAAGACCGTGGAGAAGCACTG
The DNA here is from genome assembly GCA_964619935.1 of uncultured Planctomycetales bacterium. Taxonomy (GTDB): domain Bacteria; phylum Planctomycetota; class Phycisphaerae; order UBA1845; family CAIVHJ01; genus CAZUGO01. The sequence continues at coordinate 19,593 of CAZUGO010000007.1, forward strand.
GGAAAACCCCGAATCCGAACCCGTCACCGGGTACGGCACCTCGACGGTCACCAAGATCCTGGACGGGCTGGCCATCATGGTCGAGCACCAGTCCACCAACGACATGGGCACCTTCAAAGGCTTCGGGGTGTTCACCTGGAACCAGCGCACCGCTGAGTACGAAGGCAATTGGTTGGACGTCATGTGCCATGACGGCATGGATCCCATGGTCGGCACCTATGACAGCGCCGCCAAGACCATGACCTGGACCTACCACTGGACCTTGCCCGACGGCACCAAGTTCCCCTGCCGCATGGTCGAAAAGCGGATCGGCAACGATCAGGTGGTGGCCACCTTCTACACCACCCCACCGAATGGCCAGGAATTCAAGATGATGGAAATCGCCTACTCCCGCATGTAGGGACGGCCGCGCCCCGAATCGGGCCGTTGCGCGCTGGCGAGCCGCCGAACCCGGTGGCTCGCCAGCCGTCGCCTTTGGCTTGCCAGCGCGCGGCTGTGGTTCAAACGACGATTGCGCCCACCCGCGATTGCTCCTGGGCTGTCATAGTGGCAGCGACCCACCCCGAGCGGATCGGTTTTGACAGCCGGCCGTGACACTTCGATTCTCCGGCAAACATCGTAACTTATTTGAATAAGGCATGTTGTGACGATTCTCTGGATCACGGCGGACTGGCACTGACCTTGCACCTTACCGCGCGAGTACCGGTTCGCCCGGCCCTGATGGGTGGGCGCCGACCGGCGGCGCAACAATTGAACTCTGGATCTGCCAAGGAGACAACGACAATGGCCAAGCTTGGAATTCGCCCGGTCGGCGACAAGGTCATCATTGAACGGGTCAAGGCCGAAGACGTGACCACCGGCGGCATCGTCCTGCCGGACAGTGCCAAAGAAAAGCCCAAACGCGGGGTCGTGCGGGCCATCGGGGACGGCAAGCTGCTGGACAGCGGCGAGCGCTCCAAAATTCAGGTCAAGAAGAACGACGAAGTCCTCTTCAGCAGCTACGCAGGCACCGAAGTCAAAGTGGACGGCAAGGAATACCTGATCATGGACGAGAGCGACGTGCTCGCCGTCCTGAGCACATAATCGGAACGACAACCGGATCCCGCCGACCGAGGTGCCACTGCCAATGGGCAGACCGCAGCACCCGGCGACCAGACAACAAGGAGCATTACTCATGGCAGCGAAGCAGATCGCATTTGATATGGAGGCCAGCGAGGCCATCCGTAGCGGCGTCAAGCAACTAGCCCGGGCCGTCAAGGTTACCCTGGGCCCCTGCGGCCGAAACGTGGTCATCGAGAAGTCGTTCGGCTCGCCCACCGTCACCAAAGACGGTGTGACCGTTGCAAAGGAAATCGAGCTGGAAGACCCCTACCAGAACATGGGCGCCCAAATGGTCAAGGAGGTGGCCAGCAAGACCAGCTCGGTGGCCGGCGACGGCACCACCACCGCGACCCTTTACGCCGAAGCGATCTTCGACGAAGGACTCAAGAACGTCGCAGCAGGTGCCAACGAAATGGAACTCAAACGCGGGCTGGAGGCCGGCTGTGAGGCCGTGGTCGCCGAACTGAAGCGCATGAGCGTAGCCATCAAGAATACCGAGCAGGTCGCCCAGGTCGGCACCTGCGCCGCCAACCAGGATACCGAGATCGGCAAACACATCGCCAAGGCGATGGATAAGGTCGGCAAGGACGGCGTCATCAGCGTGGAAGAAGGCCAAAGTCTGGAGACCACGGTCGAGTTGGTCGAAGGCATGCAGTTCGACAAAGGCTACCTCAGCCCGCACTTCGTCAACAAGGTCGAAGACATGACCGTGGTCCTGGAGAAGCCGTACGTCCTGATCTACGAGAAGAAGATCAGTGCGGTCAAGGACCTGGTTCCGCTGCTGGAGAAGGTCGCCAAAGCCGGCCGCCCGCTGCTGATCATCGCCGAGGATATCGAAGGCGAGGCGCTGGCCACCCTGGTGGTCAACAAACTGCGCGGCACGTTGCAGGCCGCGGCGGTCAAGGCCCCCGGCTTCGGCGATCGCCGCAAGGCCTTGCTGGATGACATCGCCGTGCTTACCGGTGGAACAGCCGTGTTCGAAGACCTGGGGATCACCCTCGAGAAGGTCGACCTCAAGGATCTCGGTCAGGCCAAGAAAATCACCGTCGACAAGGACACCACCACCATCGTGGAAGGTGCCGGGACTGCCACCGCGATCAAGGGCCGCATCGACCAGATCAAGACCCAGATCGAGGCCACCACCAGTGACTACGACCGCGAGAAACTCGAAGAACGGCTGGCCAAGCTGTCCGGTGGAGTGGCTCAGATCAATGTGGGCGCCGCCACTGAAGTCGAAATGAAGGAGAAAAAGGCCCGCGTCGAGGATGCCCTACACGCCTGCCGGGCGGCCATCGAAGAAGGCATCCTGCCCGGTGGCGGGGTGGCCGTGCTCCGCTGCATGGACGCCCTGGATGCAGCCGCCAAGAAGGCCAAGGGCGACCAGAAGACCGGCGTCGACATCCTGAAGCGGGCCCTGGTGGCCCCGATCAAGCAGATCGCCGAGAACGGCGGTCTGGACGGCTCCATCGTGGCCATGAAGGTCTCCGAACACAAGGATCAGAACTTCGGCTACAACGCCCTGACTCGCGAGTATGGCGACATGATCAAAATGGGCGTGCTGGTGCCCACCAAGGTTGAGCGCGTCGCCTTGCAGAACGCTGTCAGCGTCGCGGCGCTGCTGCTGACCACCGAGGCGGTAATCAGCGAGATCAAGGAAAAGGAAAAGCCCGCCCCCGCCGGCGGCCACGGCATGGGTGGCATGGGTGGCATGGGCGGCATGGGTGGCATGGGCATGTAGGCGCCGGCCGCAAGACCCGGACTGCATTCAGGCCCCCGGCGCTGCCAATGGCGCTCGGGGGCTTTTCGTCGGCGGCCGCCGACCGGCAGCCGAAGATCAGGACTTGGCAACACCCCAGATCCGGAGCCGCGGAACTCCCGCAGATCACGGATTCTCAGCCGGCCGGCCCGCTGGTTTGGACTATAATCGCGGTGGTAGACCAACCGCGGGTTCAGGACCCCTAAGCGTGAGGAGTGACGGCATGTTCGGTGACTGGTCATACCTGCTGTACATGATCCCGGCCATGATCTTTGCCGGTTGGGCGCAAGCGAAGGTCAAAGCAGCGTACGCGGCCACCCGCAAGATCCCGGTTCCGCAGCGGGATGTCAGGTGCCGAAGCTGCCGCTCGAATCCTGCGTGACCAAGGCCTGACCCATGTAGGCATCGAACCGGCCCGCGGGTTTCTCGGCGACCATTACGATCCGCGGCACAAGGTGCTGCGGCTCAGCCCCGACGTTTACCAGGGGCGCTCCCTGGCCGCGGTGGGCATCGCCGCCCATGAAGCCGGGCACGCCATCCAAGATCAGGCGGGATATGCGCCGTTGGCCCTGCGCAACGCCATCGTGCCGCTGGCCAATTTCGGCAGCAACGCTCCCTGGATCATCCTCCTGGCCGGGTTCGTGCTCCAGAGCTTCAATCTGATTGTCGCCGGAATCGTGCTGTTCTCAGCCGTGGTGCTGTTCCAGTTGATCAACCTGCCCGTCGAATACGATGCCAGCAGCCGAGCCCGCGAGGTGCTGGTCTCCAGTCGCATCCTCAGCGAAGATGAACTGCCCCCGGTGCGGCGGGTGCTGAATGCCGCCGCCCTGACCTATGTCGCCGCCACGCTGACTGCCGTGTTGACGTTGCTGTACTACCTGATGCGCTCCGGCCTGCTCGGCGGCCGCAGCAACTGACCGCAGCCCGGCTCAAGGACCCCGGATGGGCAGAGACTACGTCGGTATTATGGCCGCCCTGCGGGACGTGGTCGTCCCCGACTGCGACTTGCAGCAACGGATGCAGAACGTCGTTGATGTCCTGTGGGAGCGGCTCAGTCCTCGCGGGGTGTCCTGGGTGGGCTTCTATCTGCACGGACCCACCGATGACCAGATGACCCTCGGCCCCAGCCGCGATCAGCCGGCCTGCTCACCAATCGGGCTGCACGGGGCCTGTGGCCAGGCCTTTCTGACCAACGCCGCCCTGGTGGTCCACGACGTTCGCGAACTCGGCGGCAACTACATCGCCTGCGATCCGCGTGATCAGTCAGAGGTGGTGCTGCCCATCCACGAGGCGACGGGCCGCGCCATCGGCGTGCTCGATCTGGACAGCCACCAGGTGGGCGCCTTCGATGAACATGACGTTGCCGGCCTGACCCGCGTGCTGCGAAGCGCCGGCTTGCAGACCCAACCCGGCGCTCCGCACCCTTCCTGACCGTTACGGACAGCCACCCAGATCGATGTGTCCGGGGGCGATGTCGTTGTCGTTGGTCTCCGGAGGTTCGCCGCCACTGCGCGCCCAGGTGCCGGCGTTGTCGACCAATCGGTGCCGGACGTGCCAGTCCCAGTAGGGAGAGCAGCGCGAGCCGTCGACGATGTTTCCGCTGGGTCGGATGCCGTCAAAGCGCACCCGCAGAAACTCCTTGAAGTTCAGCCGGCGAATGACCAGGTCGGCGGCGGCCCCGTCGCCTCTCAACCCGGGCACGTCGAAGTCGAAGTACTCGTCGTCGCCGTTCGGTGCCGAACTCTTGTCTAAGTTCCGGGCGTCGTCATTGGGCAACTCTTCGGTCATGGGCCAGGAATCATCGATCAGCAGATTGCAGGCATTCGCCCCGTTGCGGCTCCAGGTCTTTCCTTCCTTCTGCCGCGAACCGTCGAACTTGGGCGCGCCGCGGCCGCCCGCCGGCGGCTCGGCGTTGATGCCGGGCGGAACAAGCTGGAACTTGATGAGAATGGCGTTGGCCACCCCGACGGGCGCCGGTCCGATGGGTCGCAGACCCGTGCCGCCATAAACCGCCAACAGGTTGCTGGGTGGGTTGGTCAGGTTCATCCACGCCGGCATGGCCAGCAAGTCCGCGGCACTGGTGGTGTCGTCTGACCACGCCGTGACCGTGGCCCACACCCCGGTGGCCTTGACGATGTCCTCGGAATCCCAGGCGCCCACGCACTCCAGCTTGAGCGCGATGTCGCGCACCGCGGCGCTGGGGGCGGTGGCTTCGACCCATAGGGTCACGGTTTCGTTGATGGGGTATTCGACCGGCAGCGGAATCTCGTTCAGCTTCTTGGAACTGCCCCAGACCTTGGCGCTGCCCGACAGCAGGCTCAACCGCTTGGTCTTGTCGGGTGGGCCGGCGCCTTCCAGAACCAGCTTCATCAGATCGACCTCGTCGCGCCCGCTGTTGCCCAGCGTGCTGCCGGCGGGGAAGTCCTGTGCCAGCGGCGGGGCGAATTCGATCACCGGCGGCGGGCTCGACAGGTTCGTAATGGTGACCACCTGGGTGTTGCCACCGCTGCTGATGATCACCTGGTTGCCCACGGCCAGGCCGTTGACATCCTCCACATTGGTCAGCGAGACCGAGCTGCTGCCGGCGGCCGCCGCAGCGCTGATCACCCGGGATACCCGGCTGACGTTGTTCTCGCCGACGTCCGTGGCACCGTCGCCGTCGGTGTCGTTAAGATTAGCAACCGTGTAGGAACCGATGATTTCCTCCTCGTTCTCGCCGACGGCCGGTCCGAACTGGCTCTTGTAGATGGTCAGGTTCACGCCGCAGACATCCACGGCGCAGGTCACTTCTGCACACGTACTTCCGGGGACCTGCGGCACACCCCCACTTTCCTGGCAGACGGTCGGCTGCTCCTCGATGCACACGCCTTCGGGGAAACAACATGCACCGGGACACGACCCCCAACTGCCCAGCAACTGGGCCAGATCGGAAGCGTTGACCACGCCGTCGTGATTGAAGTCGGCCGGACCGCCGGAGGGTCCCCAGCTACCCAGCAACTGAGCCAGATCGGCGGCATTGGTCACCCCGTCGCCGTTGAGGTCGGTGATACTGCAGGGCATGCCTTCCAGCACGATGACCTGCTCCAGCGTGATGCCATTGCCGCAGTCATCGAGCGCCGTCCAGGCCCGGGTGAGGACGCTGTCCTGAGGACAGGCCCCTGCGACCGAATCGACGTGGCTGATGCCCACGATTTCGGTGCAGTTGTCCGAGCCTTCGGCCAGGCCCGTGAACGTGGGCTCGGTCGGATCGCCGCAGGAGAGCGTAAGGTCGGGCGGCACCAGCAGCACGGGCGGCGTGGTGTCTCCCTGGACGATGATCTGGCTGCAACTGCCGGTGTTGCCGGACGAATCGGTCGCCAGCCAGGTTCGGGCTAGGGCTCCGGTCTGCTCATTGCAATCCGGGATCATCATTTCGTCGAAGTGGGTCGCCGTCAGGGTGAGGTCACAGTTGTCGAAGACCTCGGGAAACCCGGTGTCGGCGGGTTCCAACGACGCGTCACATTCCACAAAGACCTCCGGCGGGCAGATCACCTGCGGCGGCTCGGCATCCAGGAAGGTGCTGATGCAGCCCAGGCCCGAATCGCAACCGTCCAGCGTACACGGATCGCCGTCGTCGCATTCCGGCGGCACACCCGGCTGGCAGACGCCGGAGTTTGGGTCGCAGACCTCCAGCCCGTCGCAGGCGTTATTGTTATCGCAGTCGGCGTCGCCGCTGCAGCCCTTCAGGCACACCGGACAGCTCCCCTGGGCATTGCCGGCGCAGACCGCATCCCAGAACCCTCCGTCGGCGCCGCAGCAGAATGGATCGAACTTGCAGATCAAGGCGCAGCAGCCCGGGTCTGCGCAGCCCGGCGTTCCATTGCCGCCGTCAGCACAGCAATCCCCTTGGGCCGGCCCACACGTTTGGGCCGCGGCCGTGCCCGGCCAGCCCAGCGCAACGCCAATTACCAACAACATCAGACCTGCACGGATGCTCATGAGCGTGCCTCCCTTTCAATAGAAGTTCCACATGGTGATGCAGGCGTAAGGCAGGTCGCCCGACTCACGCAGCCGGGCACAGATTACAGAAGATGGACTAATGCTTATAACTTGAATTGTAATTGCCCCAGCAGCGCCGCGAAAGCACCAATCGTCTCCACCCGCAGCGGATGAAGGGTCACCGCCCTTCAGCGGCCTGCCAGTGCGGGGATTCGAGCCCGGGTCAGGGGGGCCGCCATTCTAATCTTCGTTCGGGATCGGGTTGTCGCGCTTGCCGCACGCTGCGCCCGGGCAGGCAACCCTCAGCGAACGGTCGGGTAGCCGGCCTGGCGCCATCCGCGGATGCCGCCGTCCATAGAGATGACGTTGGTGTAACCCATCTTCTGCAGATTGTCGGCGGCCAGGGCCGATCGGTAGCCGCCGCCGCAATACAGCACGATGGGTGCGTGCAGGTCCGGGACGGTGTGCTCGATGTCGCGCTCGATGATGCCCTTGCCCAGCGAGCTGGCGCCGGGCAGGTGGTCGGCGGAGAACTCACTCTCCTCGCGGACGTCGAACAGGAAGAACTGTTCCTGCCGGTCGAGCCGCCGCTTGATGTCTGCAACCGTGCACTCCCGGACACGGCCGCGGGCTTCGTCGACCAGCCGGACGAAACGGATGGGATGATCCTGGTGCATGGGATGGCCTCCTCAAGCTATTCACGCACACCTGGGAGCGGATGTCAACGCCGACGGCGGCCGGTCGCAGCCCGGTCCTGGCGTGGATTCCGCCGGACCGCCGGGGGTGCTATACTGCCGGGACGACCACCCTGGAGTGCCCGATGAACGCCCCGCCAGCCAAACAGGTGTTGAGTGTCGGTCAGTGCATGCTCGACCATAGCGCCATTTCGCGAGTCCTTGAAGCGCAGTTCAGCGCCGTGGTCGATTACGCACCCGACGTCGACAGTGCTCTTGCCGTCATGCGCGAGCAGCCTTACGCCCTGGTGCTGGTCAACCGCATCCTGGACCAGACCCTGGAAGAAGGCACCGACCTGATTCGAAAAGCCAAGCAGGACGACCAGCTCCGCGCCTTGCCGATCATGCTGGTCAGTAACTTCGAGGCGGCCCAGCAGGAAGCCGCCGCCTTGGGCGCGGTCCCGGGTTTCGGCAAGGCCGACCTCGAAGCACCGGCGACCCGGGACCTTCTGGCGACCTACTTGCAATAAAACATCCAGGGGAGCGGCCCGGCCGCTAATCGTCGACGGCCAACAGCGCGGCGGTCTTGGGCAACTTGAGCACTTCGTCGGTGGGAACCATAGTAATGACATCCCACGGGCACACCTGGGCACACAACTTGCAGCCGATACACACCGGCAGATCGATGGTGCAGATGCCCATGGCGTAACCAGGATTGGCTGGGTCGGTGACCTTGTCGATGCAATCGACCGGGCAGACCGTCACGCAGGCCTCGCAACCGGTGCACAGATCCTCGTCAAGGATCGCCAACTGTTTGGGGAGTTTCTTCTTCTTGGCCATGGTTTCGCGGGAGCAACTCGGGACGGTGGGTGGGACAGCGCACGGGGTACCCCACCGATCCATAGGGTAGCGTTTGAGGGATCAGCCCGCAAGCGACCGGCGGCGATGGGATTGATCCTTGCCGGGCTTCGAGAACACCCGGCGAATCCGCTTGCGGGTGGCCGCCTGAAACAGTTCGTCCAGCTCGGAGAGGTCCAACAGTTGGGCCCCTTTGGCCAGCATCAGGCGGGTCGCCAGATCGGCATCGGTCTCGTTCCAGTAGCCACAGGTCTCGCCGATAAAACCAACCGCGCGACCGCGGGCCAGCAGGCACAGGATCAAGCGGCGGATCGATCGCTCCAGCCCCACGCCGAACACGATGAACATCCGCGGTTGCAACCCGCTGAGCAGGCGATCGGCCTTGGGATTGTCCAGAAAATCGGTGGTCCGCCGTCGCAACACCACCTGGCGATGCTGTTGGAGCAGGTTGAACGGCAGGTCCAGGCTGTTGTTCGCCTCGACGAAGATGCGTTTTTGCAGCAGCGTAAATGCCAGCTTGTTCTCACCCGGCGTCCCTTCGACGCAGTGCTTCGGGAAGCCATGATGAGCCGGCTCGGTTTCGCGGTGGCTGTCGACGGCTGAGATGATCGGCAGGTGGTACTGCTGGGCCAGGGCGAAGACTTTGCGCAGGTTACGCAGCAACGGTTCGCGATTGGCTGCCGGGAAGGAACCCTCGGCGTCCAGAAAGTCGCGCTGGGTATTCATATCGATCAGTATATAAGGATGGTGCATGGCTTCGATTCCCTCTCGTACGATGATAGCGCTGCAATCCCGAAGAATCGAACGCCGAGCGGGGTTTTTTGGAAGGATTAGAAGGTGGCTTACCCGGACCATGGGCCATGGGCCCATTGCAGATGGGGCGTCGCTGGCAGGGGCTGCCGCGGGCTGACTACAGCTCCATGGCGTTGTTCTGCAGCCAGATCACGACATCGTTGTTGACGCCTTCGCGGTCCAGGGTCACTGCAATATCCATGCGCCCGTCGCTGTTGATGTCCACGGCGTGGACGCTGTTGATCGGGAAAAACGGGGCTCCCTCCAGCATGCTGCCGTCGGGGATGGCCGGATCGTCGACCACGAACTGCTCAGACCAGGCATCCAGCGGGGTGCTCCCCAGGGGGGTGAACCACCGCACCCGGCCGTCCGCGGCGGCGACCACGTCAAGCTGCCCGTTGCCGTCCACGTCGGCGATGTCGATGGCGCTCGGCACCAGAGTGGTGTACTGCACCATGTTGTAGACCTCCCAGGGGAAGGACTGGGCGGCCGGATCCAGGGGACGGCGGAACCAGCGCAGCAGGCGATCGGTCCGGCCCAGCGCCAGAACGTCGTTGAACCCGTCGCCGTCGAGATCGCCGATCTCAACGAAGTCGTATCCACTGTCGCTTTCGCCGATGGGACGCAGGCGGCCGCTGGTGCCGTCAGGGTTCCAGAAGTCAACCGCCACAATGCCGTCGGGATTGAGCGGATTCTGTTGCCAGGTCAGGTCGAAGGTTTTGGATTCCGGGCGCAACGCCACCGCGTCGAGGTCGCCGTCCAGGTCGACATCGGAGAAGCGCACCGAGGAAATATCCACCAGATCACGCTGCAGGAGGTACTTCTGCCAGGATCGATCGACGTCGGCAATACAGGAATCGGTGACCCCGTCCCCGTCGCTGTCCGCCAACGACGACCCTTCAAAAGTATCGTTCTGACGGATTCGATCGTCGGCCGGGTTCAGCCACAGTTCAACCTGCTTGGTGGCAACGTCGGTCTCGTCGCAACCGTTGAAGGCCGCCAGGATGTCCGGAAAGCCGTCGTTGTTGGCATCGCCGACGTCCATCGACGCATAGTTCCGGGCGTTGCCGTCGAAGCCCGGCGCCGAAAACGTTCGCGGCACGCCGTTGGTCAACACACACCGGAAGTTGAAGGTCAGGTTGAACTCCTCCCAGTTGAGGTTGTCATCCGGGGCAGGTGGTGCGAACAGGATAATGATCGAGCCCTGCTGGTTGGCGCACTGGTCGGCCGGTGCGAACCCGTTGTCCAGCATGCTGACCACGATGTCCATGTTGCCATCCTGGTCGATGTCGGCCACCTTGAGGGAGCTGACCCGCACGATGGGTCCGGAGCCGGCAACCGAAAAACTGCGGAACGAAACCGTGCCGTCCGGCAGCCGCTGCTGCAAGTGAATCTGGATGGGCTGCGACTCATAGGCGGCAGTCACCAGGTCGACCAGCCCGTCGCCGTTCATGTCCGCACTGGTGACCTGATTGAACCCGGCGGTGTCCTCGCCGTCGGGGTCGACCTGGGTGGCCGGCCAGTCGATCATGGAGCCGGGGTCATCGCCGTCGGCGGTCCGCCCGCCGATCATGCCGCGCGTCGGGCACCCGGCAATGCCGACCCCCATGCCCAGAATCACCAACGAAAGGCCCAGTTGCTGTATGCGCGACATGAGATTGTGCTCCCGTGGCCCGGTGCCTTGCCCGATCCATCCATCCCCGGTAACCATAAGATTCTTTCGTACGACTCCCGCAGATTGTCCTAATCTTATCGGCCCCGCGCTGACGAATGCTGAAGCAGAGTTCTGGCCGGCGGCACCGAGCCGCCGCCCATCCGCCGCCGCGCACCAGGAGCCGTCCGGTTGAGCAGCAACGCCGTCCGACCGTGGAGTCCCGTTGCAAGCCCCCCCAAGGCCCCTGGCGCAACGGAGTCCAGTACGTTATCGGTCCTGGGTCGACCGTGGACCCACTGGGCCGTGGTCGGCATCGCCGGGGCCATGGTGCTTTCGATCGCCACCGAAAGCCTGCGGGCCGCCCTGCGGGAAGGACCGCACCTGGCCGCCCCGGCAGTCCTGGGACTGCTGGCAGCGCTATGGACCGTCCGGCGGGCAGCCACCGGGTTCCGGTGTTGCGGGGCGCTTTCCGAAGCCCGGTGGCTGCCGGGGGTACTGCTCACCGCCCCGGTGCTGTTCCAGGTGCCACTGGTGCTGAGCGTCCAGACGCGGCCGGCAAGCGACTGGGCGGTGTACCGCGAGTCCGCCGACCACCTGCTGGGCACTGGCGAATACCGCTCCACGGTCAGCGGCGGCCTGCAGTTTCGGGCACACAAGCCGCCGGGAATGGCGCTGTATCTGGCAGCCGTGCAGGCGGTGTTCGGCCGCGGCACGATTGCCCCGCAGTTGGTCAACGTCCTCCTGGTGATTGCCGGAAACACGATGTTCTGGATCATCTGCCGGCGGCAGTTGCCGCGTGCCACGGCGCTGCTGGCAACGGCGGTGTTCACCTGTTGGCCTTCGCGCAACTGCTCGGTGGCCCTGCTGGGCTATGACGCCATCGGTTCGCTGATCATGGTGTGTTTCTGGTATTGGATCAGTGCCCGCCCGTTCGGTGGCTGGACCGCCCTGCCGGCCGGTGTCTTGGCGGGAATCGGCAGCTTGATCCGCCCGACCCTGTTGCTGTTGCCGCTGACCTGCCTGCTGGTTCCCGACCGACCGCCGGGACGATGGCGCGAGGGCCTGCGATTCTGGGGACTGTTGCTGCTGGGTACCGCCATCAGCCTGGCCCCCTGGGCCTGGCGCAACCAGCAGGTCCTTGGCCGACCGATCATCACGGGTACCCAAGGCGGCATGAGCATCTATCGCGGATTTCATCCTGTGGCCGGGCGCTACTATACCAATGTCGGCTGGGATGAATTGCGGACCGCCGGCAACGACGATGAACTGACCATGAGCCGCCTGGGCTTCCGCAAAGGCGTATCGTTTGTGCTCGCCGACCCGGCAGCCGCGCTGTGGCGCATGGCGCGCAAGTGCCATCGGCTGCTCGAGAGCGACCACGAGGTCGCCGGCTTCGCGCTGGACACGCCCAGTGGTCCGCTGCCCGGCTGGGCCACCGTCTGGCTGCGGCGGGCGCTCTGCGGGGTCAGCGACCTGTGGTATGCCTGGCTCAGCGGGTGCACCCTGATCGCGGCGACCGTGGTGCTGCGCCGCCCGCCGGCGCAAGAGCCCGACGGGCGCTGGCCGCTGCTGGCCTTGGGCGGATTGTTCGCGGCCTGCGCCGTGTTCGAATCACAACCGCGTTACTTCGTCATGTATCAATGCTTCTGGGCCTTCACGGCGGCCGTGGCGTGGCGGTCGGCAGTGGACACGGAAGCGACCGTGGCCAGCCGCGAACGGCACAGACCAGGAGGCGGGCGGGCGATTTTCGGTCCCGGATCGCAAATGCCGGCCTCCGCAGTGCAGTCAGACGCCGATTGGCCCATTTGACCCCCCAGCGCAGCCATTCTATACTGACCTCCGGTACCCGCCTGCTGTGTTCCGCCCGTTTGCGGCGCTTCAGCGAGCAGGCTATTCATGGCGGAATCCCCGAGGTTGCCAGAAACACTGCGAACCGACATCGCCGTTCAGGCAGAGAAGGCCCTGCTGGTGGGCGTCATTCTGCCGAGTTCCCAGATTGACTTGAACAATCCCCTCGGCGAGTTGGATGGGTTGGCCCGCGCCGCGGGTGCCCGCGTGGTGGACTACATCATTCAACGCCGCAGCCGCGTCGATCCGGCCACCTACGTCGGCTCGGGCAAGGCCCAGGAAATCCGCGATCGGGCGGATGCCAACGAAGCCACCCTGGTGATCTTCGACAACGATCTGTCGCCCGGTCAGATTCGTGACTTGGAACGGATCATTGAGCGCAAGATTCTCGATCGCAGCGAACTGATCCTGGACATCTTCGCCGCCCGGGCCAAGACCGCCCAAGCCCGACTGCAGGTCGAGCTCGCCCAGTTGGAGTACACGGCGCCGCGCTTGCGGGGCATGTGGACACACCTGGAGCGCATCGCCGGGGCCGGCGGAGCCACCGGCGCCGGCGTGGTCGGCGGCATCGGCACCCGCGGACCCGGTGAGCGCCAGATCGAAATTGACCGCCGGCTGGTCGGCAAGCGCATCCAACTGCTCAAGCGACGGCTGGCCGAGATCGATCAGCGGCGGCTGCGCGAAGTCCGCTCGCGCGGCAACGAATACACCCTCTCGCTGGTGGGCTACACCAACGCCGGCAAGAGCACGCTGATGAACGCCCTGACCCAGGCCGGCACCTACGTCGAAGACAAACTCTTCGCGACCCTGGACACCAAGACCCGGCAGTGGAATCTCAGTGGCGGCATGGTCGCCCTGGTATCCGACACGGTTGGATTCGTGCGCGATCTGCCGCACCACCTGATCGCCTCGTTTCGGGCCACGCTGGAGGAGGCCATCCACGCCGACCTGCTGCTGCACGTGGTGGACATGTCCTCACGAACCGCGGCCTTGGAAATGGCTGCCGTCGATCGCGTACTCGCCGAACTGAAATGCGAGACCTGCAAGACGCTGGTGCTGCTGAACAAGTATGACGCGGTGACCGACCCCTGCGACGCCCAGATCATCGAGAGCCGCACGCCCAATTGCCTGCGGATTTCGGCCAGAACCGGCTGGGGCCTGGACGCCCTGCACGACATCGTGCTGGGCGAGATCCGCCAGCGGGCCCAGCACGTCACCGTGCGCATCGCCCCGGGCAATGGCCAGGCGTTGGCGTACCTCGACCGCCATGCTCAGGTGTTGCAGCGGCGTTACGGCGACGACGCCACCGAGTTGGACGTCCGCATTACCGATGCCAAGCTCAGCCAGTTGCGACATCGCCTGCCCGGCATCGAGGTGCTGATCGGCGATGGGGCGCCGCCCGCCGCACCCGCCTGATCGCGCGCAAAGGGGCCCCACGATCCGATGGCCACATCGTCCGGTCTTCCCCTGCCCCGCACCGGTCGCCGCCGGCGCGCCGCCGCCTGGGCTTTGGTGCTGTTGTGGGCCGCCCCGGTGGCAGCGGCGGCCAGCGGTCGTAAGGTCGCGGTGTCGTTGGCCTTGAACTCCGGCGGTGTGGTCCAAGGGCGGGTCGTAGAATACGACGACGCCCGCGTGCTTCTGGAGGTCCAGCAGCAGGTCGTGACCCTGGAATGGGACCGGGTCCGCACACCCTCGGCCTATCAGGCCCGCAAGAAAATCCTGGAAACCGAGCGCGGCGGTGCCCGGTATCTCACCGCCGAGGACCACTTCCAATTGGGCTGCTTTCTGGCCGTCCGCAACAACCACAGCGCAGCGGTCTCCGAGTTTCGCAAGGCCACCCAGCGCGATCCCGCCTACGCGGACCGCATCAAGCAGGTCTGGCTGGACATTCGCCGCGACAAGGAACGCGTCCGCAAGGATCACGATACCTTGATTCGCTCGCGGCGGGACGGGTCCGCAGCGCCGGCCGCCATCGACACCCCGGCACCCGGCGGCGGTCGGCAGTACACGCCGGAACAACACGCCGCGGCCCTCAATCGCAATTACGCATTCGGCGGCGAAATCCGCGAGCGCATCGCCCCCGAGCTGGTACTGCTGGAAACCCACCACTTCTTGATTTGGACCGACTGGCCCGAGCACAAGCGCAATCTGCTGTCGCGGTGGTCGGAGGAAATGTACCGCCAGATGTGTCAAGAATTCGGCTTTGCGCCCGAGCAACCGGTGTGGCTGGGCAAGTGCCCGCTGTTCATTTTCTGGCACAAGGCCCACTTCGAGAAGTTCGCCGAAGCAGTCGACGACTACCACCGCCCGAACACCCTGGGATACACCAAGACCACCGCGTCGGGCTACGTCCATGTCGTGCTGCGGCGGCTGGGGAACGGCGCGGAAGATCTGAACCGCTTCGCCACGACCATGGTCCACGAAGCCAGCCACGCGTTCATGCATGCCTACGGCCCGCCGCAGAATCTGCCGCCCTGGCTGAGCGAAGGCTTCGCCGACTACGTGGCCGAGCGGGTCCTCGGCGATCGCTGCCCGACCGGTGAGACGGCGGCCTCGGTGGCCCGCGAATACGTCGCCGGCTTCAAGCAGATCGACGCGTTGTTCAGCTACACCGACAGCCCGCCGGGCCATTACTATCCCATTGCCTACAGCCTGGTGCAGTTTCTCATCGAGCGCGATCACGCCGCTTTCGTGGACCTGATCAACGACCTCAAGGCCGGCAGGTCGCTCCCGCAGTCGCTCGCCCGACGCTACCAAGGCATGACCCTCAAGACACTGGAGCATGGTTGGCGCGTCTGGATCAAGCGCACCGCCGACGATCCACAGAATCTCCGCTGATCCAACGACAGTCCGGGACGCCTCGGGTTCGATACATAAGCAGTCGGCCACCGCCTGCGGGTTTGTGCCTGCCGCCGCCCGCCGTATAATTCGCCCGGCGGTTTGGACCCCTTCGATGAGCAAAAACTTCAGAAAAACCCTGTGGATCGTGATTCGCTCGGTGGTGTGCATCGGCGCCATGTACTGGGTGCTCAAGGGCGTGACCGTCAACGATTACGGGACCCTGCCGGACGGCAGCCGCGTCCGGATCACAGACTGGCAGCAGTGCGACGAGAAAGCGCCCATCGACGAGTGCCTCGTCACCGTCGTTGGCGACGGCGGGACCCGGACCCTGGTCGTCGGCGCCCTGGCCCGCACCCCGGACGGCAACCCGGACTTCCAGGTCGGCCTGCGTACGGTCCTCAGGAGCAGTGATGTCGGACTGCTGCTGGTCGCAGTGCTGCTCTATGCCCCGGTGGGCATCATTCAATCGGTACGTTTCACCTGGATGATTCGATCGCAAGACATCCAACTGAGCCACTGGGAAGGAATCAAGCTGACCTATGCCGGAAATTTCCTGAACTTCGTGGCTCTGGGCACCACCGGTGGCGACATCTTCAAGGCCTATTACGTATCCTGCCACACCGATCGCAAGACCGAGGCGGTGACCACGGTGTTCCTGGATCGGGCGGTCGGCCTGATCTCCATGGTCACGGTCGCCTTGACCTGCATGATCATTCGGTTTCAGGATCCCAAGATCCGCGAATGGTGGCCGAGCATCGCGGTGCTCTCGGCCGTGCTGGCCGCCGGAACCTTGGTGGTCTTCTCGCGGCGGGTCCGCACGCTGATCCGCTTCGATCGCCTGCTGCAGCGCTTGCCCTTCTCGGAACAGCTCCAGCGCATCGATGCGGCCACCTTTCGCATGCGCCATCACAAGCAGCTCATGGCCGCCGTGCTGCTCCTGACCCTCGTGATGCAGACCCTGGCGCTGACCAGCATGTCCATCGCCGGCTACGGGCTGGGCATGAGCTTCAGCCTCGAACTGCTGCCCGTTTATCTGACCTACCTCGCCCTGGCCCTGCTGATCGCCTGCATCCCGATCAGCTACCAGGGCGGCGGCACCATGGACGGATTTCTGCAGGTCTGCTTCGGCGGCACTTATGGGAATTACGCACAGATCCTGTTCCTGGGCTTTGCCGTCCGCCTGCTGCAGTTGCTGTGGTCGCTGCCCGGCATCCTGGTGCCGATCACCGGGGCCCACCGTCCGAGTACGGAAAAAATCGCCCAACTCCAGGCGCTCACCCCCGCATCCAAATCGTAGGTTGTAGCTGTTCCATTTGACGCTGGGAACGACAGTTCCGGATCGATCCGGAAGGGCGCCGTGCGGCTGCGGGAGTTCCGCGGACGACGGCCCGGACGAACCCACATGAAAGCAACCACTGCAGACACGCGATCGCTGGACTTGCTGAGGCAGGCATGCGAACGGCGCGCCAGCGCCGAAATCGAACTGGCGACGCTCGACGGCGACAAGCACACCGGACGGGTGCGGCTGATTCGCTGCGACGACCAGGCCGTGTACATCGACCATCCGACCCGTGGCAACATGCCGCTGGAGCTGAACTCCGACATGTACGCCACCGTCTATTTCTTCCGCGACGGCGAGCGCTACGCCTTCCGCTCGTGGATCGGCGAAGAATGTTGGGTCCCCGTCGGCGACGGCCAGCAGCACCTGACCGGCTACGCGCTGCCCATGCCCGACCACGTGTCCCGCGCCGAGCGCCGTCACGATTTTCGGGCATCGCTGGGCCAGAACATCGAGGTGGTCTGCGAGGTCCAACCGCTGGGCGACAACGGCCGGCGGACCTTTCAGGCCCGAGTCATGGACCTGTCCGCCGGCGGCCTGGGCATTATCGCCATCGACGTCGACCCCAACGATCTGCGCACCGGCGCATTCTACAACGTGCGCTTCGCGCTGCCGAATATCAAGAAATCGTTTCAGTTTCGCACCCGGCTGTGTCACATGCGCAGCCTGGGCGGCAATGGATGCATTGTCGGGCTGCAATACCCCAGCGACACCACCGCCGTCGAAAGCCATGCCATCCGGCAGGTGTCCCAGTTTGTGGCCAGACAAGCCAAGCACAAGCGGGCCCGACCCGTCGGTCCATGAGCGTTATCCGAGGAGCATACCGATGAACTATGCCATCGAGTTGAATTCTGACCAGTCCGAGCGCATTTTGAAGGGCGCCTGCGGAATCCAGCAACCCGTGCAGGTGCAACCCAGGGCCTGGCCCGATGGCGACGCCCTGCGCGGCCACCTGCAGCACTACGACGGCGACACCGTGGCCGCCCAGGTGCAGCCGACCCAGCCCTGCGATCCGGACCGGCTGCTGAATACCTATTGCCACGTGCTCCTGAGCCGCGACGACGGCGACTATTTCTTCGACTGCCACGTGGTAGCGGCCCGCCAGAACGGCGGCGGCGTGGAGCTGATCCTGGCCCGGCCGCAGACCATTGCCGTCACCCAGCGGCGGCAATCCGGCCGCAGCTTCCCGGCACGCGCCTCGGCGGTTCAGATCAGCCGTCAGACCGACGGCGACCTGCACTGCTGCGAGGGCCGGCTGTACAACCTCGGCGAAGATGGGTTGGCCTGCAAGCTCACCAAGGACCATGCGACCCCCGTCGCGCTGGGACAAACCTGGTGCCTGTGCTTCCAGATCCCGGACCACGATCACGTGTTCAAGATCGATGCAGCAGTCCGCCGCATCCTGCCCTCGTCGTCGGCACAGGATGTCATTCTGGGCTTCGAATTCGACCGCGAACACCTCGACCCGACCCAACACCGCGAATTAAGAAACCTGCTCAACCAGCGGCAGCACGCCGGCGAAGCGGCGGGAGCGAAGGCATGACCCAACTACTGGATGTCGACGAACAGCGCCGCGACCAGATTTTGACCGAAGCCGCCGATCGTCAGGCACAGATCTTGCTGTCGCACCGGATCGACCAGGGTTGGGCGACCTACAAGTCGCATATTCTGCAGGCCGACTCGGGCGGCACTTTCCTGGTCCTGGCTCAGCCGGTCTGCGACCCCGGCGAAGTGCCGCCGGAACTGGTCCCCGGCGAACGAATCGGTCTGTCGTTTCGCCGCGGCCACAAGAAGTGCATGTGTGCCCTGCGCATCACCCGGCTGATGACCTTCGCTACGGCCGAAGGGACCGGCTTCCCTGCCATTCAAGTGCCCTGGCCGACGCACATCCAGGAACTGCAGCGGCGGCTGTATTACCGCGCCGCGGTGCCCAGCGGGCGGCGAATCGAGGTGTCCATGTGGGACGGCGGCATCCTGGAGCGCGATCCCAAGGAATGGGAACCCCGGCCGTTCCATGTGGGCCTGCTCCAAGACCTCTCCGCCGGTGGCTGCCGGGTGGTGGTCGACCAGTCGCGCGATCCGCTGCTGCAAGCCGGCGACACCATCGGAATCCGCTTCCAGCCCGATCCTCGATCGCGCCCGATCCTGGTCGACGCGGTGTTTCGCCACGCCGAACGGATGCCCCAGCGCAAGTTGTCGCTGGGCTTCCAGCTTGTGGGCCTGGAAGCCTGTGACAGCGGCCGAGCCATGCTGCAAGCCCTTTCGCGAGTGGTCAGCACCTTCCTGAGGATCGAAATGCGCCGCAAGAAAAACCGCTTGCAACGGCCGCAGCGGCGCCGACAATAGCGGCATGGACGACCGCTTCGTCGAGACCGCCTGGGGCCACGTGTGGTGCATTGCCGATGCCGGTGGCTTGTGGGGGCTGCGGCTGCCGCAGCGCGGGGCTGCGAATGGCTCCAAGCCATCCGCGGGCCGAACCCCCCCGGGCTGGTTCGCCGAGTTTGAGGACCAGCTGCGGCGCTACTTCGACGGCGAGGTGGTCGAATTCACCATTCCGCTGCGGCTGGCGGGAACGACACCCTTCCAGGAGCGGGTCCTGCGGGCCTGCCGGACCATTCCGTTCGGTGAAACCCTGACCTACGGCGAGTTGGCCACCCTCAGCGGCCACCGCGGCGCCGCCCGGGCGGCCGGCGGCGTAATGGCCCGCAACCCCATCCCACTGGTCATCCCCTGCCATCGCGTGTTGGCCAGCGGCGGGCGAATCGGCGGGTACTCCGCCCCCGGCGGCCCCACCACCAAGCAGCGGCTGTTAGATCACGAGGCCGCCGCCATGCGCACCGCCGCGCTGAGTCACTGACCGCACCTGCCGGGCGCACGCGAAACCGGCACGACATGCACCGCCGCCAGACGATTCGCCGACCCCCTGCATCACCTTGCAATAATGCCCACCACCCGCCCGGAGATGAATCATCAAGGTGGATCGGGAGCGCTGGACCGCGCCTGGGAATGTGGGCATACCCCTGCGCCCGCTTACAGACTTAGATCGGCTGGCGAGACATCGAGCACGTCGGTGAGCACGTTGAGGATGAAAAACGCCGACGTGTTGGCATACCAGATCGAGACGCTCTCAGACACGAACACGTCGGAGTCGAAGCTCAGCGATTGGCAGGTACTGGCTTGAAACAACAACCCCGCGCTTCCCGCGAACACCGCCCGCATCCAGCCGTTCACACGTTTGCGCATCACAGGTCCTTCCTCGTGGGGCGGATCAGCCGGTCACCGCACTCAGGGTGTCGCCTTGCGGCTCACTCAAGATCACCAGCGCTTCGGCGGTGTACACGACTACCGGGTTCACCGTTCCCTCCAGATACTTGCGACCGCGCGCCCGTACGCCGACATAGCGACCGAGGTATTGCTGGGGATCGATGCCCGACTGCGGATCAATATCGACGTACGCCAGGGTGGCCGGAATGGCCACCCGGCTGTCCGGATCCACCAGCCGATATCGCTGCGGACCCGTGGGGTTGCGGTAGGCCGCACTGGGCACCAGCCGCCCGCGAATGGCGAACTCGGTTTCCGGCGAACCCGCCGCCGCACCGAGGTTGGCACGCTCCTGATCGAAACGCTGCCGCTCCTGTTCGATCTGATCGCGCAGGGCGTTCATCTGGCGGAGGGCTGCGATATGCTCGGTCGCCCGTTCCAACTGGGCACTGCGGACCTTGGCGTACTCCCGGGCGGTGGCGTCGGCACCCTCGGCCTCGATGACCTTGAACCGCTCGATGAATGGATTCAGGTCACGTTGCAGCGGCTCCTTGGCAAACTCCTGCGCCAGGTCGGCCTCGACCTCCTGAATGGTCTCCGGCCTCGCGGCGTCGCCGGGGGCGTCATCGACCGGCACGGCCTCGAGCACCAAGGTGTCCGCGGAGCTGTGGACCACCGGCGCGCCGGCCGATTCGACAGCCGGCTCAGGCTGCGGCTGGGCCGCCGGCTGCTCCGGAGCCGGCGCCGGCCGCGAAACCGCGGTCGGCCGCCCGCCCGCCGCCGCCGCCGGGGCGCCAGTCGCGCGCAGGTACTCCTCGGTGATCCAGAGCCGAGCCCCGTCGGGCGGCTCGATCTTGTAGTATTGATCCCACTGCCCGATGATCCGCACCGGCTGCCCCTTGGTGAGCTTCAACTGCTTGGCATAGCGCTGCTTGGACAGCGTGCTGCCGGCGTACACCCACACCCGATCGCCGTTGACCACACCAGCATGCAAGCCGTCAGGGTCCACAAATTCCTTATGGATCAGGCTGAAGGTGCCTTCCGGCGGCGTGATGCTCGCCCAGCCCAGGGTGGTCTCGTAAACCACCACCGAATCCCCGCGGTCGAGCCGGGCCACCGGGTAGTAGTTGGTGGACGGACCGCTGCGCACGTAGACGTTGTCGCCGGTGACTTCCGCCACCATCAGCGGCTCCGCCTTCGGATTCGTCATGTCGTCTTGGGCCTGGGCGGCGGACGCGATGATCCCCAGCAGCACACACCTTTGCAGCGACTTCATGATACTCCCACCTCGATGGTTCCCGAATGACTTGACCGCTTTTCGGACCGCACTGACCAATAATATCACAGCAGCGCGGTTCAAGCGAGGGCCCCGAGCGATTTCGTGCCGAAGCGCCGGCTTTGATATACTGCACCCGCCATGCCACTTCCGAGGACAGCGTTGCCCTGCGCGAGTCGGCGGCTTGTCGACAGACGCCCAACACCCGAACAGGTGCTGTGGGCGTTGCGTTCCCGCCGACACGCCGTGGTCCTGGAAAGCCTCTGCCACCAGCACAGTTATGGGCGCTATACCATTGTGAGTTTCGATCCGGTCGAGCGGCTGGTGTGCGATCGGCTCCAGCCCATCGACCCCTTCGAGGCTTTGCAGTCCCGGGCGGCCGCCATCCCGAAACTCGCGCTGCCCGCGATGATTCCATTCGCCGGCGGCTGGATCGGATACCTGGCCTACGAAGCCGGGCGCTTCCTGGAGCGCTTGCCCGGACAAGCCAAAGGTGACCTTGACCTTCCGTTCGCATGCTTTGGGCTGTACGACACCGCAGCGATCTTCGATCACGCCTGCGGCCAATGGCATGTCGCCGGAGTGCAACTGCCCGAGTGCCCCGGACGCCCCGCGCTGGACCGCCGCCTGCAACACTTGGAAGCCCTGCTCAGCGAGGCGGCCGAGACCGAACCGCCCCCTTTCCAGGTGGTTGCCACTCCAGCGGACGCCGAGGGCGGCCGCCGGGCCTATGTCGCCGGCGTCCGCCGGATCCTGGAGCACATCCGGGCCGGCGACGTCTACCAGGCCAACCTCAGCTACCGCTTTGCAGTGCCGCTGCGCTCCGCTGCGGTGGACGTTTATCGGGCGCTGTGCGCCGCCAACCCGGCCGCCTATATGGCATTCCTGGATGCCGGCGACCACCAGGTGTTGTGCTCGTCACCCGAGTTGTTCCTGCAGCTGCGTGACCGGGACGTGCTCACCCGGCCGATCAAAGGCACCAGCCCACGCTCGCAGGACCCGCTGACCGACGCCGCGTTGGCCCGCCGCCTGACAGGCAGCGCCAAGGACCTCGCCGAACTCGCGATGATCGTCGACCTGTTGCGCAACGACCTCGGTCGGGTATGTGCGACCGTTGAAGCCTCCTGGCCACCACTGCTGGAAAGCTATCGCACGGTGCATCACTTGGTGGCCGACGTCCGGGGCACCTTGGGCACGCCGCCGCTGGCAACGGGCGGATGGGTCCCGCATGCCAGCTCGGCAATCGAGTTGCTGCGGGCCACCTTCCCCGGAGGCTCCATCACCGGGGCGCCCAAGATCCGGGCCATGGAAATCATCGATGAGCTGGAACCGGTCGCCCGCGGACCGTATTGTGGAAGCATCGGGTACATCGGGCTGGACGGCAGCATGACCATGAACATCGCCATTCGCACGATGACCCTCAAGGGTGCGGTCGCCTACATCCACAGCGGCAGCGGCATCGTCGTGGACAGCGATCCCCACGCGGAGTACGACGAGATCAAGGCCAAAGCGCAGGGGCTGTTCGCCGCGCTGACCCCATCACCGAGCGCCACCCATGCATCCTGTGGTTGAACTTAACGGCCGGCAAATGGCCCTGGCGGAGGCCCAGGTGCCGGTCACCGACCTGGGCGTGCTCTACGGCATCGGCCTGTTCGAGACCCTGCGGGCTTATTGCGGCCGCGCCTTTCGGCTGCGGGCCCACCTCGACCGCCTGTGCCGGTCGGCCCGGGCCTTGAGCCTGCCGCTGGATCCCAAGGCGCTGCCCGACGAGCCGCGGATCCAGGCGCTGCTGCAGGCCAACGAATTGCACGAGGCCCGGCTGCGGATCACCGTCACCGGCGGAGCGCCCACCGAACAGGGTCCCCGCCCGGGTGTGCTGGTCACCGCCGTGGCCTTTGAGCCCTACCCTCAGGAACTCTATGACCGGGGCATCACCGCGGCCATCACCACCCGGCGACAGAGCCGCACCGATCCGCTGGCCGGCCACAAGTCCACCCACTACTGGACACGGCTCCAGACCCTCCACGAAGCCCAGCTGCAGGGCTGCGGCGAGGCCTTGTGGTTCAACGACGCCGGCCAACTGGCGGAAGGCTGCATCAGTAATGTGTTTGTGGTCAAGGACGCCACCGCCAAGACTCCGGCGCCGGACACCCCGGTGCTGCCGGGGATCACCCGGGCCGCCATCCTGGAGTGTTGCGCCGCCTTGCACGTGGCGCACCAGGAGACGGCGCTGAGCATCGCTGACCTGCTGGACGCCGATGAGGCATTCATCTGCAACAGCATGATGGAAATCGTGCCGGTGTGCCGCGTGGAACGCAGCGCCGTGGGCACCGAGCAGGTCGGCCCGGTCACCCGGCGCCTGGCGCAAGCCTATCGCGCCACCGTGCAACGGGAATGCGGCGTGGATTGAGGCCGCCGCGACCGGGGTGTGCCGACGTCACCGGAGCCGGTGCGCGGGTGCCGGCCGCTCAGCGCGGCAGACCACGGTTGGCGGATATGTCAAGTCTTGCTTGAGCCTTCCTTCTAATCTATTTGGGCGCGCCGCGGATCGGGCGCATTGCCGTCGCCGCGGACACCACCGGTTCAAAATCATTTGATCGGACGTTGAACGATCTTTGCATTGACGCGCCCCCGCCACATCCGGCACAATACATCTGCGAATCGAGTTTCAAAACCAACGCCATCCTATTTTCAAGCAGTTGATTCTCTGTGCCTACGTGTGGCGAGGAGCACCCATGACCTCCGGTGATGATCAGAAACAGACCGGTCGAGACGTCGGCCGCGACACCGTCGACTCTGCGCTGCAACAAGAGGTGGACGCCGCGCTGGGGACCATGAGCCTGATGGACATGGCCGACGAACCGCGGGTGACGACCAACGGCAGTTCGGCGGATCTCCGCCGGGGCACCGTGGCGGCCATCCAACGCGATGACATCCTGGTGGACCTCGGCAGCAAGAGCACCGGGATTCTGCCGATCAAGCAACTCGGCGAGGAGCCGGTGCCCGAAGTCGGCGACACCATCGAGGTGCTGGTCACCGGCTACAACGAATCGGAAGGTCTGCTGGTGCTGTCACGCAAGGATGCCGTGCTGGCCGCGACCTGGGATTCCGTGAAGAAAGGTCAACGGGTCGAAGGCCGGGTCATCGGCTTCAATGCCGGCGGCCTGGAACTGCGCGTCGACGGGCTGGCGGCATTCATGCCCTTCAGCCAGGTGGAACGCCATCGCGTCGATGAAGACGACATCGCCTTGTACGTCAACAAGCGGCTGCCCTGCCAGGTCATCGAGATCCGCCGCAAGGACAAGACCCTGGTGGTCTCGCGTCGGGCCCTGCTGGAGCGGGAGGCCGCCGACGCCCGGGCGCATCTGTTCGAGTCGCTCCAGGAAGACCAGGACGTCCGCGGGACGGTCCGCTCGATCATGCCGTACGGCGCGTTCGTCGACATCGGGGGGGCCGACGGTCTGCTGCACGTCCGCGACCTGGGCTACGCCCGCATCGAAGATCCTGCCAGCGTGGTTCACGTCGGCCAGGAGTTGACCGTACGGGTGCTCAAGATCGACCGCGAAAACAAGAAGATTGCCCTGGGCCTGAAGCAAACCCTGGCCGACCCCTGGACCGATGCCGTGTCCAAGTGGCCGGTCGATGAGCTGGTCAGCGGTCGGATCACCCGCCTGACGGCCTTCGGCGCGTTTGTGGAACTCGCCGAGGGTGTCGAAGGCCTGGTCCCCATCAGTGAAATGACCTTCGGCCGCCGCATCGGCCACCCCAAGGAGGTCGTCCAGGAAGGCGAGATCGTCCAGGTGCGCGTGCTGGCCGTCGATATCGAACGCCATCGCATCAGCCTGTCGATCAAGCGCGTCGGCGAGGATCCCTGGATGGGTGCCTCCATTCGCTGGACGACCGACAGCGTCGCCGAAGGAACCGTCACCCGCCTGACCGAATTCGGTGCCTTCGTGGAACTCGCCAGCGGAGTCGAAGGACTGGTGCACATTAGCGAACTGTCCCAAGGCCACGTGCATAGCGCCGGCGACGCCGTCAAAGTCGGCCAGACCGTCCAGGCCAAGGTGCTCGGCGTGGATGAGGAGCGCCGCCGCATCTCGTTGTCCATCAAGCAACTGAGTACCGTCCCGGAATACACCGGCACCGCCGAACCGACCGAGCCGGCCAAGCCCAAGAAGCGAAAAAAGCCGCTGCGCGGCGGCCTGGAAGGCCCCGGAGACCAGGGCATCGGCCTGGGAACCTTGCGCGCCAGCGGTTAGTGGATGAACCGGGACCGGCCCGCGATGGGGCGCCGGAGGTCATTGCCGCCACAACTGCCGCAGGTAGTCATCGGTCCGCTGGGCGGCATTGGATTCCACAACCGGATCATCACCCACCGCTGCGTCGTCGACCCGCCGCTGCTCCAGCAAGGCCCGCACCCCGTCATCAAAGAAGCGCGTGAGCTGGGCATAGCTGTGCCCGTCGCCCAGCGCGTGGCGGCGGTGGTAATAACGCAGCGGAAAGTAGACATACAAGACGTCACGCGCCCGGGTCATGGCCACATACAACAGCCGGCGTTCCTCCTCGATTCCAGCGGCGTCACCGACGGCCATGTCCGAGGGCATCATGCCGTCGGCCGCGTGCAGAATGTGAACTACGTCCCACTCGCAACCCTTGGCCGAATGCATCGTGCTTAGAATCAGGTAATCGTCGTCGAGATGCGGCGGCTGGGCCAGGTCCGACGTGGCTGCCGGCGGGTCGAGCGTCAGGTCAGTGATGAACCGCCGCCGCGAGCGGTATCCTGCGGCGATCTGCTGCAGCTGGTCCAGGTCGCGCACCCGCGGCGCCGGATTGTCGTACACCCGCTCCAACACCGGCTCGTAGAAGCGCCGCAGAATCTCGATCTGGGCCGGCAACGACCTGGCCTCTGCAGAATCGGCATCGGCGGCACCGCCGCCACCTGAACGACTGAGCACATCGGCCAGCGCCTGGCGCAACTCCGCAAACCGTTCGCGGGCCGCCGGAGGGACCGGCGGCGGGCCCTCGATCAGGCGCCGCAGCGGCATGCCGGCCGCACCGGCAGCGGCGGCCCCCTCGGACATCCGCCGACCCACCCCCAACTCATCCATGATTCGACGGGCGCTGCGCGGTCCGATACCCTCCAGCAGCACCAGAATGCGGAACCAACTGAGTTCGTCGTCGGCATTCTCCAACAACCGCAACAAGGCCAGCAGATCCTTGATGTGGGCGGTCTCCATGAACTTCAGCCCGCCGTACTTATGAAAAGGAATGTTGCGGCGGGTCAACTCCACCTCCAACGCGTCGCTGTGATGCCCGGCTCGAAACAGCACCGCCTGTCGCATCAGCGGGGTGCCCTCCTCAAAGTGCCGCAGAATGTGTGTGCAGCAGGCGGCCACTTGGTCGGCTTCGTCCGCGCAGTGGATCAGGACCGGCCGCCGGGCCGATGACCGCGTGGACCAGAGTTCCTTGGTGAAGCGCTCGCCCGCCGAGGCCATGACCGCATTGGAGGCGTCCAGAATCGGCTGCACCGAACGGTAGTTTTGCTCCAGCTTGATCACCGTGCAGCCCGGAAACAGCTTCGGAAAATCGAGGATGTTGCGAATGGTCGCCGCCCGGAAGGAGTAGATGGACTGGGCATCGTCGCCCACGACCATGATGTTGGGGTGGCCGCGGCGCATCCCGAGCAGGATGTCCGCCTGGACGGAATTGGTGTCCTGGTATTCGTCCACCAGGATGTGCTCGAACCGACCCGCCAGGCGCTCGCCGACACCCGGCACGTCGCACAACGCCTTCCAGAACAACAGCAAATCATCATAGTCCAGCAGGTTGTGGCCGCGCTTGCGCTCGACGTACTGGTCGAAAATCTGGGCGATGCCGTCGATGTCCTCGCGGCACCACGGGAAGCGCGACTCCAAGGTGTCGCTGAGCTTCTCGCCGGCATTGACCGTTCGGGAATAGATCGACACCAGCGTCCGCTTGCGCGGGAAGCGGCGACCGCTGCTGCCATAGCCCAGCTCATTGCGCAGCAGGTTCATCAGGTCGGCGGCATCCCCTTCATCGATCACCGTGAACTCCGGCGGCAGGTTGAGCGCCGTGCCGTAGATTCGCAGGAGGCGATTGGCAGTCGCGTGGAAGGTGCCCCCCCACACCCGCCGGGTGGCATCGTCACCCGTGATGTGCGTTGCCCGCCGGACCATTTCCGCCGCGGCCCGGCGGGTGAAGGTCAGCAGCAGAATGGCCTCCGGCGACACACCACGCTGCAGCAAATGGGCCACGCGGCTCGCAAGTGTCAGGGTCTTGCCGGTCCCCGCTCCGGCCACCACCAACAGCGGCCCGGCGGTGTGGGTCACTGCCTGCCGTTGCGGTG
Source organism: uncultured Planctomycetales bacterium (assembly GCA_964619935.1). GTDB lineage: Bacteria > Planctomycetota > Phycisphaerae > UBA1845 > CAIVHJ01 > CAZUGO01. The sequence continues at coordinate 47,338 of CAZUGO010000007.1, forward strand.
CGTTCAGTTGATCCAACCAGTCGGACATGCGACCTCGCTGCGCCGCGAGCCACGCGACGCAGCCATCAGCGTACGGCAAGCGCCGGCGAAGTAAAACTGGGCCTGGTTCGAGCCGCGCTGGCCCTGCATGCCTGGAAGTACAGTCCCGCGATCCGGGACGCGGACCCACCGCCCGGCCGGGTCCGTTTTAGCCCGGGGCAAGGGGACCGCCATCGCCGGCGACTACTCCGGAACCGCCCGGGCCAATGGATCCCGAAACTCGGGAACCGCGACCCCGTACCGGCCTTTCCGTAGCGCTGGGGCCTGATCCGCAAGAAAGGATGCCGGATTCTTTCAGGTTCACCGGACTCAGACGCTAGGACCTTGAGACCGAGCGGGGCCCCGGATCCCCGCGACCACCCTGCACCTGGCCACTGGAGAGGATCCCATGAGCCGTCTGCCGTACATCCAGCCCCTTGCCATTGTGACCACGCTGCTGCTTTCCGTTGCAACCGCCGCCGGACAGCAGGTCTTCGTCTGGGAAGGCGTGCAACCGATTCCAGACCTGTTCCCCGCAGGCGCGGTCGTCGAAATCGTGGTTCCCGGGGACGGCGGGCCCCTGCTCATCGAGGACCTTGATGTCGATGTCATCGTCGATCACTCCTGGCAGGGCGACCTGGTCGTGGCGTTGACCCACGTCGATAGCGGCACCTCTGCGGTGCTGATGGACCGCCCTGGCGAGCCGCAATTCCCCAACGGGTTCTCCCAGCCGCGCCTGGGCAATCCGTTTACGCTCGAAGCATTCTTCTTCGATGACGAGGCCGGCATGCCCTACGACGCGCCGTTCGTACCGCTGCCCGGGATCACCAACGTCAGCGGGCAGTGGTTGCCGGACAGCGATCCGCTGTTCGACTTTGACGGCCTGGACGCCTCCGGTCTCTGGCAACTGCAGGTCATCGACGCAGGACCGGGCGGAACCGGGTTCATCAGCAAGTTCTCGCTGCACATCACCCCACCGTGCAGCCCACCGACGATCATCCAACAGCCGGCGTCGCAGGTGGTCTGCACGGGCAGCGACCTGACCCTGGAGGTCCAGGTCGATGGGACCGGCCCGTTTTTCTACGACTGGTGCTTCGAGGATCTGTGCGGCATCTTTCCGCCGGACTCCGGGGTCGTGGCGCTCGATCACATCCAGCTCAACCAGGGCGGGATCTACTCGGTGGAGGTCTCCGGATCATGCGGCGTGATCGGCAGCGGTGCCTTCGAGATCAACGTCTCCGACCGCTGCGCCCTGGAGCCGCCGGAATGCCCGCCTGCGGCTCCCGACGCCGGTTGCAGCACGCGGGGCGAGCTGAAGATCTGCGCCCTCAAGGCCTACGCCGGAGAGTTCACCAGCGAAGGGGTCGATCTGTGGATTCCGGGCCGCGGGCTGGACTTCGCCTGGACCCGCAGGTACCGGTCGCGCGTCGACACCGGATTCAACCGGTTCGGCAACCAATGGGACTTCTCGTACGACATCCGCCTCCAGCCCCAGGGAAGCGCGTTTCTGATCTGGGACGGCAACACCCGCAAGGATCTCTTCGTCCTGCAACCCGACGGCACCTGGGGGTGCGACGAAGTCTTCCGGGTGCTGGAATCGAACCAGGACTGCTCCAGCCCCGAGCACGACAACTGTTACGCCCTGACCTTCGCGGATACCAGCCAATGGCGCTTCTTCGGGTTCGATTCCGCGTTCGTCTATCAACTGGAGAGCATCGTCGACCGCAACGGCAACACGCTCCGTTTCGACTACGACCCGCTGACCGGCGGACTGACCACCGTCACCGACACCCTGGACCGCCCGATCAATATGGCCTACACCGCCGACGGCAAGATCGCGTCGGTCACCGACTGGGCCGGCCGGCAGGTGCACTATGCCTATTACCAGGACGGCGAGCGCGGCGGTTCCCCGGGCGACCTCAAATCGGTGACCACGCCGGCGGTGGTGCCCGCGGCGGAGTTCACCGTGCCGCCGGGCCACGAGTATCCCGGCGGCAAGACCACCGTCTATACCTACAGCAGCGGGTTCGCCGACGACCGCCTGAACCACAACCTGCTGACCATCACCGATCCTGCGGGTCAAACCTTTCTGGTCAACGAGTATGCCGCCACCCAGGACCCCGACCAGCTCGATTTCGATCACCTGGTGCGCCAGACCTTCGGCGACCCCGGCGAGGTCATCGATCTGGTCACCGTGCCTCAGACCCCCGATGTCGCCAACAATTTCGCGGTGATCAAGGCCATCACCAACGATCGGGTGGGTAACGTGCGCGAGCAGTGCTTCGACGGCTTGAATCGCCTGGTGTTGGACCGGGCGTTCACCGGGCGGGCCGACCCGGACCTCCCGACCACGGACACGCTCAACCGGCCGCTCGATCCGCTGCGCCCCGACGATCCGCCGTTCTTCGATACCCGTTACGAGTGGAACGCCGATTCATTGTGCACCAAGAGGGTGCTGCCCAGTCTGAATGAGATCCTGCAGACCTTCGATTCTGAACACGCCAGCCCGCGGGCCCACGGCAACCTGCTGCAGCGTTGCCGTGAACCCGGGCCGCTGGGTGGCGACCAGGACGCGATCTGCGAGCTGTTCGAGTATGACGACGGCGGGGCCGGCTGTTGCGGGACTAATTTCGTGACCCGCCACGTGGACGGCCGCGGCCAGCAGACACTTCATGAGTACGACGCGGCCGGCAACCGCACGCACACCGCCCACCGCATCCCCACCATCGTCGAGGACTTCGAGTTCAATGGCTTCGGCCAGTTGACGCTGCACGTCCTGCCGGACAACGGCAGCCGTTCGCGCCGCAACGACCGATATACCTATTACACTCCGGACGACGGTCCCCAGAACGGCTATCTGCGGCAGCAGATCATCGACCCGCCGGGCTTCGCCCTGACCACCACCTACGAGTATGACACGGTCGGCAATATCACGCGGACGGTCGATCCGCGCGGCCACGACACCCAACAGGACGTCAACCAGCTCAACCAGGTGCTGCGCCAGCGCTCCCGCGAAACCGCCGGCGGCAGCGGGGTGCGTTATGAACGAACGACCTTCTACGATCCCAATGACAATGTGGTGCGCATCGACATCGAGAATCGCGACGACAGCGGCAGCCTGGTGCCGGACAACCCGGCGTTCACCACCACCTACGAATATGACGCTCTGAACAACATCACCCGGACCGTTTCGGAGCTGGAACCCGGGGTCAACCAGGTCACCGAGTACGCTTACGACGCCAACCGCAACCGGACCCTGACCCGCCACGGCGAAGCCACCAACGGCAATGATCCGTTCAACATCGTGCGGCACCTGTACGATGAACGGGATCTGCGGTTCCGCGAAACCCGCGCCGAGGGTCACGCCGGCCAGTCCACCACCCAGTACGACTATGACGGCAACGGCAACGGCGCCGCCACCCGCGCGGGTCTGGAGGACACGCCCCGGGTCACCCTGTGGGCCTACGACGGATACGACCGCCTGACCGCAACCACCGACCCCATGGGCAACGTCACCGAGTTCCACTACGACCCCAACGGCAACATCGGCGGCGAGGTCGACCCCATCGGCCGGCCGGGCGTGTTGCATCCCTTCGGGGAGCGGCACCTGGGCGAGCTGATCGATATCGCCGGCCCCGATGACAATGTGCGACTGTTCGAAACGACATACGAGTACGATGCCATGGACCGCCTGACCCGCCAGGCCACCCAGTTCTTCGATCCGGTCACGCAGGCCCCGCTGATGGGCGGGCAGCAGCTGGGCCAGGCGATTACCGAGACGCAATACAGTGACAACTCCCAGGTCATCGCCCTGACCAACGACAACCAGCACACCACGGCCACCCTCTACGATACCGCCAATCGCCGGGCCCTGGTGACCGATCCTGCGGGCAATACCCGGACGGTCACCTATGATCCCAATGACAACATTATCGTCGAGACCGACCTGGAGCAGTCGGATCTGGGAGGCGACAACCAGATCTTCACGACCACCTACGAGTACGATCCGCTCGACCGCATGACCCGCAGCATCGACAATCGCGGCAATGACCGGGTGCTGGGTTACGACTCCCGCGATCAGGTATTGGTCGAAGTCGACCCGCTGGACCGCCAGACCCGCCACACCTATGACGGGCTCGACCGCCTGACCCGGACGGTTCACGATCTCGATGGCGACGGCGCCGACGGCGACGGCCCGGACATCGTGATCATCAAGATCTATGACGACAGCTCCCGCCTGATCGCAGCGCTGGACGATTACGAGCACCCCACCACTTACGAGTACGACTCCTTGAACCGTGTGACCCGGCAGGTGCACGCCGACGGCACCGCTCACGATTACGGCTACGACGTTCACGACAACCGCAACACGGCCAGCGACGCCAACGGTACGGAAATGGTCCTGCAATACGACCTGCTGGACCGCCTGACGGCGCGCTCGGTGGACCGGGCCGCCGTGGCTGACGGCGACCCCGTGGACGTGCTGGGCACGACCCAGGAGACGTATGCCTACGACGGCCTGTCGCGGCTGGTCAGTGCCGCCGACGATGACTCGCTGGTGTTGCTGAACTACGATTCGCTGTCCAACACGACCCGCCAGACACTCAACGGCCTGGAGGTCATCAGCGTCTGCGACGGGGTTGGGAACCCGCGGTCTTGCACCTATCCCGGCGGGCGGCAGATCAGCACCACCTTCGACGCCTTGGAGCGCCAAGCGGTCATCGGCGACGCTGCCGGACTGATCGCCGCCTATGCCTACGTCGGCCCGCAGCGCACCGAACGCATCGAGTTCGGCAACCTCACCCGCTGTGACTACACCTACGACGGCGTCAGCGGCGTCCCCGACCCCGCCGGCGATTTCGGTGTGCGGCAGATCATCGCCACGGCGCATTCGCGGGTGGTCGACGGCGCCGTCATCGACATCCGCGGTTACTTGTGGGACCCGTTGTACAACAAGATCCAGCAGCAGGATCTGCGTGACCCCGGCCCGCAACTGACCCACGACTATTTCTACGACGCCATGAATCGCTTGACCCGGACCGAGGTGACCGACGCTGCGGCGGCCACCGTGCGCGACACGCAATACGATCTCGACGGTGCCGGCAGCCGCCAGCAGGTCATTGGGATGCCCGATCCGGGCGTGTACTTGCGCGACGGCACGCTTCCCGAACCGGGCGACTTCCAGACCCAGCAGTACACCGCCACGCCATTTGACAGCCGGACGTACGATCCCAACGGCAACCTCACGGCCAGGACTCCGGGAGCAGCCTTGCGGTATGACTATCGCAACCAGATGGTCGAGTACTTGGACGCCGCCGCCGGCCAGCGACACACCTACGCCTACGATGCCCTCGGCCGCCGCATCGCCACGGTCCTGGATGCCGATGGCGCCGCCGAAGAGACCCGCCACTACTACGACGGCCGGCAGGTGGTCGAGGAGCGGGCCGCCGGCGACACGGTGCGGGCCACGTACGCCTACGGTCGCGAGCTTGATGAAGTGTTGACCATGCAGCGGGACGTCAATTCCGACGGCGCGATGGAAGACTACTACTATCACGGCGACGATCTGCACAGCGTCGTGGCCTTGACCCGTGGATCCGCGCTGGCCGACGAGTGGACCGATGATCTGGACGGCTACCCGCCCGGAATGCTGTCCGGTTCGGGCGGCTGGGCGCCGTGGGACGACAACCCGGCGGCCGGCGCCTTCGAGGTGGTGGTCGAGCAGGCCCACAACGGCGGGCAGTCATTGGCCATCGACGGGCCTGATGACGCCGTGCGGGCCTATGCGGGCTACACCTCGGGCAAGGCTGTGTACAGTGCCTGGCAGTACATTCCGTCCGACTTCAGCTCCGGCAGCCCGGACGCCAGCGCCGGCACTTACTTCATGCTGCTGAACACCTATGCTCCCAGCGGGCCGTACCACTGGTCGGTGCAGATGCAGTTCGATTCCAACGACGGCTTGTGCAAGGTGCTGCACGGGGACGGGCTCAATTCGATCCAGGTGCCGTATGTCACCGATCGCTGGGCCAAGATCCAGGTCGTGGTCGATCTGGACCACGACTGGACCCAGATCTACTACGACGACGACCTGGTGACCGAGTATCCGTGGACCGGGGGCGTGCTGGGCAGCGGCGGCGGTGTGCTGGACATCGCCGTGGTCGATCTGTACGGCAACGGTTCATCGGGCGTGTTCTATGACGACCTGCGGTTGCAGCGCTTCGAGGACGGACTGCCGGGCACCGTGGCGGACCGATATGCCTATGGGGACTACGGCACCGCGACACGCACACACTGCCCGTTCGACCACAACGGCAGCGGCGAGGTCAACGCCGCTGACCTGGCCCAACTGTTGGGCGCCTGGGGCCCCAACCCGGGCCATCCGGCCGACTTGAACAATGACGGCGTGGTCAACGCCGCCGACCTGGCCCAACTGCTTGGGGCCTGGGGACCGTGCCAGGAGCCAGCGCCGTCGGGCAACCCGTACGGCTTCACCGGCCGGCGCTACGATCTCGAGAGCGGGCTGACCTATTACCGAGCCCGCTATCTCGACCCTCGGGTCGGGCGCTTTACGACGCGGGATCCGCTGGGCATGTGGGGCGATGCGCTGAACCTGGGCAACGCTTACACCTACGTGGGCAACAATCCGGCCACGCGAGTCGATCCCACCGGGTTGTTTTGGGAGCGCATCCCGGGGGTTCGCGGTGTGACCTGGCGCGGCAAGGGCAAGCCGACCTATGGCTGGAACTGGGTGCGCATTCGCATCCGACCCGGGCTGTGGATTCGGTATCCCGACTACGTGTATCCGCCACGGACGGTGGTGATGCCGGCAGCGCCGATCCCGCGCGGCGGGGTGGTGCAGGGGACCAAGTCAGTGAACACTCCGGCCGGCACGCCGCGAGCGCCCGGCACCACACCGGGAGGGACCCCGTCGGCTCCGGCGGCAGCGACGCCACCGAATGATCCGGCCACGGCCTACAAGAAAACCCGTCCGATCGTGGCCGGGGCCCCGGGCGGCCTGGGCGCTCCACGGCGGTCGCACGTCGGTCCGACGCAGCCAACTCAACCGATCAGCCGGGGCAGTTCCGGTCCTGCGTTGCCCACCCATCCGGCTGGCCCGACCTCGCCGACCGCGCCCGGCGGTCCGACGCCATCGACCGGTTCGGGTGGAACTTCGGGCGGCGGGCTGGCAGCCCCGATCGGACCGACCGCACCGCCCAGTCCGCCCGGCGGCGCCACCCGACCGTTTGATGACCCGCATTGGAACGATCCGGTCCCGAGCGGCCCGACCCGCCTGCCCCTCGGCCAGGCCTGGGAGCCGGGCTTCGGGGGCACTCCGGAATAAAGTCGGTCTAGCCCCACGTTTCAACGTGGGGTCTGGGGGTCTGGATGTCGATGGGTTGGCCGGGTTGGGTAGACCCCCTGCTGAAAGCCGCGGGTTCGCGGCGCCCTTCAATACTCGAGCCCCGTCAGGGGCGGCATGATTCAACCACCGCGCTGGCGAACGCATCAGCAACCAAGGAACCACAAAAAAGTCAATCCAGAACGAACCTGGAATCGTGTTGAATGCCGTGGCTCCTCAGGAGCGCGAGCGCCACGGCATGTATTATACAAGGTTGTGATTAAGCGCAAATCATGTAACTCCGGTTACGGTTCATGTGACCTGTTGCCGCGCATGCGACAATCCGACGGGGGTTCGTCCGCCGACAGGTCAACAGCACAACCGTTGGGCCTCAATAAAGACGGGTCTTTATTGCCCCCGCCTGGGTATCAGTCGCCACCAGGCGTCCGGAATGGCTGATCGCCGGCGCGACGCAATGCGCCCTGAAGCTGCCAGACGAGGGAATCCGTCGTTCGCTGGATCACTCTGGGCCCCAATGGCCCAGTAGCATGGCCAGGTCCTCGGGACCGACGCTGCCGTCGCCACTCAGGTCGGCCGGACAGCCCCCGACTGGATCGGGGCCACACGGTCCCCAGTCTCCGAGCAGCATGGCCAGGTCACCGGGATCGACTGCACCGTCGGCGTTCATGTCACCGGTTACTGCGCTGTCCAGGGGAATGAGCACGACGGCGCGTTCCGGGCTCCAGGTGCCATAGTGCCCGCGCCCGATGATCCAGCCGTTGTCGTTGATGGCTTTCGCTTCCTCGATGACGAAGCCGGGCGGCAAGCCCTGGGTCAGCTCGTTCAAGTCGCGGATTCCGTTGTGCTCGTCCCAGATCCAGGCGCGCCACTCTTCGTTAACAATCGCCTGGCCGACCACCGTGCCGTCGTTGTTGATCGAACTCGGAATGGAATAGCCGGGCAGCGTTCCGGGCAGGTCGGGAAAGAATGTAAACCCTGCAGCGGCGCTCCACAGGAAAGCGCCTCCTCCGATGGTCACCGGTCCGTCGCCGATGACCCTGCCCGCATCATTGATATCCACGGCGTGGGTGATGCCGGATGGACCGCCGACCAGCAGCTCGTGCAGATCGATGTACTCGTTCGCGTTGAGATCGTAGTAGAATGCCTTTTGATCCCCGCACATCCCCGTCGATGAACGGACGCCGACGAATTGGTTGTGGTTATTGATGGCCCAAGCCTGGTCCGCGGCCCAAACGCCGAGCTGTTGTTGCACGAGAATGGTACCGCCTTCCGGGCTCCAGACCGTCGCTTCGCGGTCCACCCAAGGAGGCGGAACCGGGCAGGTGAAGACGCTGCCGTCCGATCCGGCGGCGATGTTGCTGTTGTTGATGTCGGCGGCTTCGCCCATCGCGCCGTCCATCTCCTGAAGGGTTCCGTCGGGCCAGCGAATGTAACCGGCGGCCGTGATCACTCCGAGGTCGTTGATCGGACCTGCCAGGTTGATCGGCGTCTTGCCGGTCTCCAGGGTCCACAGAAAGGAGCACGTCCCGCTGATCGGAGTCGCGCAACCGGTGACCTGATTGAGATTGTTGAGCCCGCCGACGCTTGAAGTGGCGAGGCTGTACGTGTTGTTCCAGGGTTCGATGGTGGCCAGTTCGTACTCCACTTGAGCCCGTGCCTGCGGCACAAAGACGGCCAGTACCGAGATGTGCGCCAGTGTTCGGAGTGCATTCGGTATTCTTCTCATGATCTTCCTCCTGCAGAATGCCGGTGGTCGCGTGACCGAGGTCGCCGGTGTACCAGAACTCACCTGACCAAGACCCGACGCCATGCCCATGGATGCCCGAAAATTGCCTCGCGTCGTTCTCCTGTCTGTGATTACGCCGTTGCCTGCGGACAAGCGTCCTTGATCGAAACCATCGTCTCAAGCTCCGCCCGGGATGACCATAGGGATTCAAACCCAATCTTGCGGGAGGGGGCCTGAGCTGGAGCAGCAGCCGGCCGAGCGACCGGGTCATTCGCCGAGGTCCTCATCACCATGACCGGCAAGCGCTAACGTCTGCACAACAGCGCAGCCCATGAACCCGTA
>CAZUGO010000008.1:0-1761 GCA_964619935.1 uncultured Planctomycetales bacterium
CATAGGGGCGCTGGCGCCGGGAGAGTCTGCGGGGTTTGCCGGCAGTTACGTGGTTCCGACGAACGCCTGCGGGCCATTCCTGGCCGACACGTTGACGGCGACGGCGACGAGCATCTGCGGGACGAATGTGATGGATACGGAGACGGCGCTCTGCCCGGTGACGAACTCGCCGAGCATCACGGTGGTTAAGTTCTGTCCGATCAGTGCTGTGCCGCTGGGGGGTCTTCTGAGTTTTAGCGGCATTGTGAGCAACTCTGGGAACATCACGCTGACGAACGTGGTGGTGGTGAACGATCTGCCTGCGCCGGGCACGCCGGTTTTCAGCACGCCCTTGCTGGCTCCGGGGGCCTTCTTCGGCTTTACCGGCAGTTACACCGTTCCGACCAACCAGTGCGATCCGTTCATCAACGACACGTTGACGGCGACGGCCAGGAGCATTTGCGGGACGAACGTGTTTGATACAGACACGGCGAGGTGTCCGGTGATCGTAACGCCCGGGATCACGGTCAGTAAGGTCTGTTCGACCAATGCGACGGCGGTGGGCGGGATCATCACCTTCAGCGGTGTGGTGAGCAATTCGGGCAACATCACCATTACGAACGTGGTGGTGGTGAACAACCGGCCTGCGCCCAACACGCCGGTGTTCAGCATGGCTCTGCTGGCTCCGGGGCAGGCGGCGAACTTCGCCGGGAGTTATGCGGTGCCGACCAATTTCTGCGATCCATTTATCAGCGACACGTTGACGGCGACAGCGCGGACCGTGTGCGGGACCAATGTGATGGACATGGAGACGGCGTTGTGTCCGGTGACGAATTCGCCGGCGATCACCGTGGTGAAGGTCTGTCCGCCCAACGCGGTTCCGGCCGGGGGGACACTGACATTCAGCGGCAGCGTCAGCAATTCGGGCAACATCACATTGACGAACATCGTGGTGGTGAATAACCAACCGGCCCCGAATACGCCGGTGTTCAGCGTGGCGGAGCTGGCGCCGGGCCAGGCGGCGAACTTCTCGGGCAGCTACACGGTTTCGAGCAATTTCTGCGATTCGTTCATTTTCGACACGTTGACGGCGACGGCCACGAGCATTTGCGGGACGAACGTGATGGATACGGACACCGGGATGTGCCTGGTGACGAACGTGCCGCGGCTGGTGGTGGTGAAGGAGTGCCCGGCAAGTCCGGTGCCGGTGGGCGGTTTGCTGAGCTTCAGCGGTTTTGTGAGCAACGCGGGCAACAGCATTTTGACGAACGTGGTGGTGGTGAACAATCAGCCGGTGGCGAACACGCCTGTGTTCAGCATCGGGGCGTTGTCGCCGGGAGAGTCGGCGAATTTCAGCGGGAGTTATGCGGTTCCGACGAACTTCTGCGATCCGTTCATCAACGACATGTTAACGGCGACCGCCGGGACGGTGTGCGGCAGCAACATTACGGCGACAGCCACGGCGATGTGCGCGGTGACGAACCGGCCGGGGATTATCGTGAGGAAGTTCTGTCCGACCAATCCTGTGACTGTGGGCGGGTTGCTGGCTTTCAGCGGTACGGTCAGCAACTCGGGGAACATCACGTTGACGAACGTGGTGGTGGTGAACGATCAGCCGGCGGCGAACACGCCTGTGTTCAGCATAGGGGCGCTGGCGCCGGGAGAGTCTGCGGGGTTTGCCGGCAGTTACGTGGTTCCGACGAACGCCTGCGGGCCATTCCTGGCCGACACGTTGACGGCGACGGCGACGAGCATCTGCGGGACGAATGTGATGGATACGGA
>CAZUGO010000009.1:0-63676 GCA_964619935.1 uncultured Planctomycetales bacterium
CACGCAAGACTCGCTTCCGGCTGCCGGCCAGCTTTGCCGGGCAGAAGGCTATCTGCCGGGTTCCCTTGAAAGGTTTCATGCTCAGGTCATGGCAATCCCCCTTTCACAGGCTTCGTGGCGCAACCGCATTCGGGGCAGCGATTCATTTTGAGACCTCGTAGGTTGTACCCGCAATTTGAGCAACACCCATGCGGCGAATTCGCAGTTATTACACCAATGTATCGAGATAGTGTTAGCACAACCAGCGATAGAATCGAAGAAAGCCCCCAAGCCCCAACGCTATGTACGAAAACTCGACTGGGTAGGAGATTCAAAATGCGGGCAATGAGTAACCACAAGAGAAGACAGGAAACGCCAAGAAGAGCAGCCAGCCAGCATAGTCGATTTTCCTGCCGATGCACAATGGCTGGGGTTAAGAACTGTGCGAGCATGAACCCCAAACACTGAATCGTGATAAGAATGCCAAGTGCAGTCATCGCAATCGAAAACGAGAATAGATCACGATAGGTTATCGCCGCATATACCCCGACGCAGCAAAAGGGAACAACCCAGAACGACAATCTAGCCAAGAATGATGAACGATTCAGGCTCGGCATAAACACCAAGCCGAAATGCAATTGGGGCAGAGTGGAACCTTCTTGCATGTGGTTTCTATACAGGGACACGGGTCGTCCGACTTGTTCTCGCACTTATAGCATAAGAGCTGACAAAAAATCGTTGTTCCGCCAACCGATAGTCCTTGACAAATACAAGACGTCTGCGGCGTCTCTGCTCCTTGCTGTGCAGAGAGACAAGGACCACAACCTCCAAACCACGACTGTATAGGTTCAATGAGGCTGAAGAGACAATAGGGAGAACCAGTGGGCGGAGCTATCAATCCGTATGGATCCGTTTTCACAGCCGGTGAGCACGCAATATATAGATAGAGGTTCGGGTCAGACCATGATAAACTTGGCGCGCGGTTTGACCTGTCATCTCGATGTGGCATGGTGGATCGTGGCCAAGTCTGGTGAGCTGAACCGCTGTAACCCAGCGGATCTCTTTGCAAGAAGTGTCGCATGGCTCCAATGTGCCCCCGTTGGCCGCCCGTCATGGGGTCGTCCTCGACCAACCATCGCCGTCATCTGCGCCCATTGTATCCGGCGCCGGTGACGGGATGCAACCGGTCGAGGTTCACCCTGCGAAAGGAGGTCTTTACGGGAGCCCGGCCTCCGACGGGAAGCAGTTCGCACCGTACCAGCCAGCACATCCGGGATCCACGAGAAGAACGCGTCTCGTAGTGGCAACATGTACCGTCAGCTCGTGACCTCAGGCTCATGTGAGGCCTGCTTCTTCCGTTCAAACGGCGTACCGCACTCGGGGCAACGGGGGACCATGAGGCTCTCGAGGCGATAGCCGCACGCAATGCAGAGTCCCGTAGATCGCCGCTTCTTGCGTCGCCATGAAGGGGCTAACCTAAGCAAGAGCGGCGTGGAGAAAATCACTGCGGGTATCCACAATGGTAATTGCAGAGTGTCTTTTTCAATAACTGGTGGCATTACGTGTGTGTAAAATGTCTGAAAGCCAAAGGTGCTTACCCCAGGATTGGTGATCACGAAAGCTTCATAGAAACCACGTCCAACGGGAACTGAGAAGCTGGCGCCATGTGCTGTATCAAACCACATGACTTGTCCTGAGGAAAGCGCCAAAAGGTAGCTGTGGTTCTGGGAATAGTAGGTTATGTGCAAGTAACTCAAGCCCCAGGCGACCATAGCGAGCGCGAGTCCAATGAGAGATGTAACTGTCACTGACTTGCGATCCATCATTCGCGTGCACAATAGCTCAAAGCCCACGACCTACAAGCAAGGGCCGAACCCCGTCTGGACTCCCCCGGTCCATCTGTAGGTTGGCGGCCATGCGAAGGGACCATTGCAGGTCCAGAGGCGGAAGCAAGCCTGCCAGCCAACACAACAAAATCCACATTGGCATGCCCCCCACGTAGTGAAAGTAGCGCCCGTATTACCTGGTCCACACGGCCAACTGGCTGGTGGCGCGCCTGCTGCTACAAAGGCCGAAGTACCACGTCGGACAACATGATCCCCACGGGTCATATTCCTTTGATGGGTTTGCCTTGACATAGCAATACAGGTTCATGGAGTCACGATACTCTAGCGGGTCTCTTTGCAAGAAGTGTCGCATGGCTCCGATCCCGGGGCGTTTGGTGCGCCCAAGCGTGGACGCCACTTGCGGGCCGGGCGACGCAGCGACCCCGTCGCCGCGCCCGGGCTCGGCAGCGTTGTCATGCAGGCTCGCAACCATGATGGCATTGTACCAAGGCGATGGCGGAATTTCAGCAGCGAAGGGTTCAGGCCTCATTCACCCGCTGCGGGCTTTTCTCGCGAAGAGGCTCGCCCTTCCTCTCAAACGGCGTGCCGCCATCCCGATAGTCCATCTGTGCCCTTGCGAAATCCCTGCCGATGCTGAATGGATCTCTTTGTCGCGGCCCCTGTTTGCCCCCCCCGCGGCGGATCGGGCTCGGCGCACCAATTTTGGATTCTACGCTCCTGACACTCTGAAGCAAGCCATCTGGGCGCCTTATGGGGTGCGATAGGTAGCCATGGCCCTGCCGTCGGCGGCGGGGTCGATGACCTCCAGCAGGCTGGAATAGTCGTCGGTCCACAGTGTGTAGTCGGCCAAGTGCCGTCGATCGGGCCTCAAGAACACCATGTGGCCCTCCTTGCGCAACTTCCGCGTCCCATCGTACAGCAGCTTGCGAAAGGTCTCGGCTGGCGGCGTTCCCTCCCCGATGCCGGCGCGGGACATCAGGATCCAGGTCGAGTCGATCCGCAGCGCTTTCTGGGAGCGGTCGTTCTGGATTCCGAAGGCGCTGAGGTCGTGGTGCTCGGCCAGCTTGAACACCACCGAAGCCAGGTCGAGATAGCGATTGCTGATGTGCACGCAGAGCATGCCGCCGGGCGCCAGGTGCTTCAGGTACAACTCGAACGCCTCGCTGGTCAGCAGGTGCGTGGGGATCGAGTCGCTGCTGAACGCATCGAGGATCAGGACGTGGTAGTTCTGCGGGGCTTCGCGGCTCATGGTCCGGCGGGCATCACCGAGGCGCACCTCCCAATCGGTCTCGGCTTCGTCCAGGTAGGTGAAGTGCACCCGGGCCAAATCCAAGACGTCGGGATCCAACTCGTAGAAGGTGAAGTGATCGATTGGCGTCCCGTAGCTCACCAGCGTACCGGTGCCCAGTCCGACCACTCCGATGCGCCGCCCCGTGGGCACCTCCAGGTGCGTCAGCAGTTCGCCGATTCCGGTACCCCTGGCATAGTAGCCGACGGGCACATTGCCGCTACCGCCGATGATCTGGAATCCGTGAAGCGTGCTCCCGTGATTCAGTGACCTGAGCTGATCGCGGCCTTTCGAGGACACCGTCAGCAGGCCGTAGAAGTTGCGGCGGAGTTCCAGGCAGTTCTTGAACTGGGTCTGAGTCTGGATGGCACACACCACGCAGCAGGCTGCCCAGCCGAGCCCGAGCCCGATACAGCGTCGCCGCCGGAAGGTGCCTTCGGCGGTATAGGCATGACAGACCATGATCAGCAACGCCGTGGCCAGGAGTCCTACCGGAAGTTCCGTGTAGGCCTGGAAGACCCGCGGAGCGATCAGCCCCACTGCGATGCCGCCGAGCAGTCCGCCGAAGGATCCGCTAAGGTAATAGCGGGTGAGATGTCGCGTCGGCGGCCGCAGCCGGTAGAGTTCTCCGTGGCAGGTCATGCAGATTACGAACAGTGCCAGCGCGCAGACCAGCACTTGAGCGATCAGAGGTAGCCGATCGTCGAACAGCATCGGCTTCAGCGGCGTGACGAAGAACAGCGTCCCGGCCGACAGGATGAACAGCACCGCGAATACGCCACGATGATACATCTGCGGGGCCCCGAACGTGATCATGTAGCTCACCAGGTAGACGGCCAGCGGCAGAATCCAGAGCATCGGCACCTGCCCGACGTCCAGGCACAGGTGGTTGGTCACCGCCATCAGCATGACCACCGACGAGGCGGACAGCCCCACCCACAGGGCCACGCGGGACGGGGTCGGGGCGGCAGTGTCTAACCGTTCCTGGTCGGCCGCCGGCGCCGGCACTGCCAGGCGTGCGGCGGCCAGGGTCGTCCGGGCGCAGCAGATCACGAAGACGACGAAGGTTCCGCTCCAGATCCACATCTGCAGACGCAGCGGCAGTTGTGGTTCGACGACCAGCGGGTAGCCCAGCAATGCGATGAGCGAGCCGGTGTTGGACAGTGCATACAAGTGATACGGTCCGCTCGACCCGCGGCAGCGGCCGATCCAGTTCTGCAGCAATGGTGCGGTGGAGGCCACCACCAGGAAGGGCCCGCCGATGCATACCGTGAGGATCATGAGAATCTGTGACGACGGATTGGTGGAGGTGATCGGTTTCCACGAATCCGACGGGACGATCGGCAGGGTCAGCACCACGGCGGCCATCAGGCACAGGTGCAGGCGGCACTGGCCACGCGGTGACAGCAATTGCGTGCTGAGGTGCGCGTAGCCGTACCCGGCGAAGAGAAGTGCCTGGAAGAAAATCATCGCGGTGATCCAGACTGCCGCCGAGCCTCCGAACCAGGGCAGCAGGAACTTGCTGATCATCGGCTGGATCTGAAACAGCAGGAAAGCGGACAGGAAGATCGGCAACGCCACCGGGGGTCGCGGCTGCGCCACCGGCGTACCCACCAGGTGGCGGGCGGCCGTGACCTCGCGGACCGTAAGCCGGCGCTGAGTTGCATGGGCGCGTCGCATCTGTCGGCTTATCGGTTCGATTGAATGTGCCGGTTGGCAACCGCGTTGACTCGGGCGTTCACACCGACCGCCCCCCCCCAGGCGAACAGGCGCAAACGACCCCCGGTCCCGCCGCAGGTCCGAATACACGGCCCCAATACCCCGTTGCCACCTGCGGCCGGCTTGGAGGCAATGTCGCCCCATGCACGAGCGTGCATTCGCGCACCGCTGGCTCAATTGGATAGAGCATCGGTCTACGGAAACCGAAAGTTACAGGTTCGAGTCCGGGCGGTGCATTCCAAATACAGCCGAATGCAGAACTTAGCATACCTGTCCGCGCGGGGCGATCCGCCAGGCAACGACCAGATCGACCGCGATGCACGCCTTCAAGCTATGCGCCGAAGCCAATTGGCGATTCTCGATACGGCAGCCGCTCTGGAGCGTACGGTGAAAAACTTCGATTTGCCAGCGTATGGTGTACCATGCGAGCTTCTCGGCGGCCTCTTCCGTTGAGGGTCTCGCCTTGCACCAGTTCGAGCACGCGGCTCCTTCCGCCGTGCCGCGGCAGCAGATCACGAAGTCATCGGCGTCGTGCACGATCTCGGCTTCCAGGCGCCGCGCGTGGCCCAGCATCTTCCAACCCAACACGAATCGGCGCATGGAGCGACCCCTTGCCGGGCGGGAATCACACCCGCTGCAGATGCACGCGTTTCCACGGCGCACTGTTCAATTTGGGCTAGGTGCGACTCTCGACTTGGCGCGCTTCCGCGGGATCGAACGCGCCGGGTGCGCCGCGCCAGGCACCGGACGCCTGGTGTTGGCGGTTCCCAGAGCGACGCCTTCCGCCCCGGAAGATCAGCAACGGCAACATCATCGTTCCGCCCAACACCGCCACGATCACAAACCCCGGCAGATCGCCACGGCCCTGGAGCACGGCTCCGGAGATACCAATGGCAAACAACACTCCGGCGACCACTCGCAAGAGCGGATTGAACCACTCGTTCCACAGACCCACCCGCTTGGCGAGCAGGCTCTTGCCCACGAAGAACAAGAACATCAAGCCCAGGGCCGTGATTCCGACGACGGCGCCCATTTCATCATCCCGGCCGCGGATCTCTCCGACCCCCAGCAGGATCGCCAGGGCGATCACCCCCAAGGCGCACCCGAAGGCCAGCACGCCGGCGATGGTCCGCTGCGTCTTGCCACGGTGGTTGGCCGGCGGCTGTTCGAGCCACCGCGACGGCCGGATGCGGTCCAGCTCCGGGTCAGCCGCAAAGCGCTGCTCATGATGGCCCGCATCAGCCGGATCGTCCCCGGCCGACAACGGGTCGCCGACCCGTCCGTCGGCGACCGGACGCGGGTTGGGAACCAGCGCCCAGGAGAACGCCTGCAGCGCCAGGGCGATCCCAGCGGACAAGCCACCCATCCAGATGCACGCCTCCTCGGTCAGGTCTTGAAATGCCAGCCGGGTGCCGACCCCCATCAGGCATCCGAACAGGATCGTCCCCCAGACTTTGAACTCGCCGCGCATGCCGTTGTGGATATCCTCGCGCCAATCGAACAGCAGGAACGAAATCAGCAGGGGCAGGTACAACAGGTTCAATTGGTGCGCGCTCCCCAGATACGTCCGACCGACGCCCGCTTCGACCACGGCGCCGAACAGCACTCCGGCGGCCGGAGCCGCACAGACCAGCACCACCAGCCGGCGGATCAGTTCCGGGTGGTCGGGTCCCATCCAGGTCGCCAGCTTATTGCCGACGCCCATACCGACCACGGCCACCATGATGATGGCGACCGATACCCCCATCAGCGCCGGATTGTGGGTCAGCACCTGGGCCGCCAAACCCAGGCCGGCGACCACCAGCAGCGCCGCAAACAACCGGGCCAGCCGTTGGCCGAACCCCACGTGATACGGTGAGCGAATCGGCCCGGCATCGCCCTGGTCCTTGCCGAGCAGCGGAGCCTCGCCGGGCCTGCGGGCCGGCGACGGGGCCTGCCGTTTGCGTTTGGCGGAGCCGTCGGCGGGCGGTTCGCGGCGGGCCACCCGGGCATCCAGCCCCACGGTGCGATTCACAAACCGTTTGCTGAACTGCTCGGCCGACTGGCGCACGCGCTGCCGCGGCCCGCCGGACGGCACCGGCGAAGGGCGCAGGTCGACCGCTCCCCGCACCGCCGCTCTGGTCAAACCGGCCGGTTCAAAACCGAGCACGCTGTTCTTGACGTCGGCGACATCGAACAGATTGTCGACCAGCTCGCTGACGTGCGGGTAGCGATCTTCCGGCGCCTTGGCCAAGGCCCGCCGGATCACCGCGGCAAAGGGCTGCGGCAGCTCATCGACTTCGGGCTGCTGCGTGAGGTGCTTCATGAGAATCTCACCCATGCTGGCCCCTTCGTAAGGCACCCGCCCGAGCAGCATTTCGTAGAGAATCACGCCAAGGGCATAGATATCAATGGTCTTGGAGTAGTTGCCACTGCCCACCTCGGGTGCCATGTAGTGCACCGTGCCGATGCTGGTGGTCTGGGCGCTGTGCCGCGACACCGAGATGAACTTGCTCAAGCCATAGTCGCAAATCTTGACGTAGCCCTCGTCGTAGAAAATATTGGCCGGCTTGAGATCCCGGTGCACGATGCCGCGGTCATGAAGATACGCCAGACCCTTGGCGATCTCGCGCACGAAGAAGGCCCCCTTCTGCGGGCCGAGGCCCCGGGGTTCGGCGATCAGCATGTCCCGCAGCGATGGGCCGCTGACGTACTCCATGACCACGAAGTACTCGCCGGCGGCGTTCTGCTTGACGTCGAAAATGCTGACCAGGTGCGGGCTCTTGAGGTTGATGCACTGCGCGATGCCGCGCAGCTCGACCTCCGGGTGTTCGCGCAGGTACTTCAAGGCGACCTCGCGACCGCCGTCGCTGATGGCGTAATACACCTCCCCAAACCCGCCGCGGCCGACCGCGCGCTGAATCTCGTAGCCGTCCAGCGGCCGGTCGCCATGTTTGAAGGTAAAGGCCATTCACGTGCTCCCGTCCGGCGTCACGCCGTCCCTGCGTTGCGGTACTGCGACCGCACTCGTTCCCGCCGCTGCGGCGCAGCGGCGGTGGGCCGCCGCCGCCGAGCCATTGCTTCTGAACGGTGCGGCAGCGGAATGGTGGCATCCGGCGTGCGATGAACCACGTAGGTGCCGGTCACCAGGTCATGGAGCGCCTGTTTGCGCTCGGTGATTCCGGCCAGCAGATACCCGATGCCCAGAGTCAGATTGGACAACACCTTGGCGGCTTCGCGCCCCAGGGCATGACCGAAGCCCAGCGGTCCGCCGTCGGCATGGATCACCCGGATGCCGCAGACCCGCTTGCCGACGGTCTGCCCGTCCCAATA
Organism: uncultured Planctomycetales bacterium; assembly: GCA_964619935.1. Lineage (GTDB taxonomy): Bacteria > Planctomycetota > Phycisphaerae > UBA1845 > CAIVHJ01 > CAZUGO01. The sequence goes on from CAZUGO010000009.1 coordinate 8,146, forward strand.
CGCCAGCAGAACGGCGGAATACAGCCACCACAACAGGAGGTTGAACGGTGCCACGGCCCACAGCGGAACCAGGATCACAGCGTCGATGAGCACCGCCAGCGCCCGGATCCAGAAGCCGGCGAAGCGGACCCGCGGTCGATCGTCGCCGGCCGGCTGCCCCGCGCCCAGCGGACGGAAGCCCTGGGCGGACGAGCCGCCGAAGGTCGGCCGCGGCGGGGTCGGCACCACCGGCAGGGTCGCGGCCTCGCCCCGCAAGTGCCGGGCGGCAAAGGCGGCCACCGGGGTCAGACTATCGGTATCCAGCCGCTCGAAGCGGCCGGGACCCAGGGCATCATCCACCAGGTCCTTGACGTCGGCGTAGCGGTCGCGCGGGTCCTTGGCCAGGGCTTTGCGGATCACCGCGGGAAACGGCTCGGGCAACTCGTCGACTTCCGGCTGGTTCATGAGGTGCTTCATCAGCACTTCGCCGGTGCTCTGGCCTTCGAACGGCACGCGGCCCAGCAGCATTTCGTACAGAATGACGCCCAGGGCATAGATGTCGATGCTCCGCGTGTAATGCCCGCTGCCGACCTCCGGCGCCATGTAATGCACCGTGCCGACGCTCTGCGTATTGCGGTCACCGGCCGACTGGGCGATGAATTTGCTCAGCCCGTAGTCGCCGATCTTGACGTACCCTTCCTCGTAGAAGATGTTGCCCGGCTTGAGGTCGCGATGCACGATGCCGCGGTCGTGCAGGTATTGCAGCCCGCGGGCGATTTCGCGCATGAAGAAGGCGGCTTTCTCGACCGGCATGCCGTGGGGGTCCTGTTCCATGAGATCGCGCAACGACGGGCCGCTGATGTGCTCCATGATCACGAAGTAGTCGCCGCCAGCGCTTCGGACGACGTCAAACACGCTGACCAGGTACGGGCTCTTCATGTTGATGCAGTGGCTGACTCCGCGCAGCTCGATGTCGTGATGGCTGTGCAGGTACTTGAGGGCCACCTCGCGACCGCCGTCGCTGACCGCGTAGTAGACCTCACCGAAGCCGCCGCGACCCAGCCCGCGCTGGATTTCGTATCCTTCCAGCGGGCGATCACCATGTTTGAACGTGAATGCCACCCATCACTCCAATCACTCGTCTCGATCGACGATCGCCGACGGGATGCGCTAGACCTTGACGCTCCATGGCTCGATGACCATGCTCACGCCGGCATACTCAAAGGGCTTGCCCAACTCAATGGGCTCGCCGTCGTCGCCGCGACCGTTGGCCTTGTGTCGAACCCACAGCTTGCCGCCGCGCTCGTACAGCAGCACGTCCTCGCTGGCCGAGGGCACCACCACGTGGGCATTCGAACGCCGGCCAAGGGTCGCGAAGCGATCGAACAACACCACCCGCTTGACATCGTTGGGCAGCTTGCACGAACCGCTCAGGTCCAGGATCGCCGACGTGCTCTTGCGGCTCGGCAGCTTGAAGGTCAGCCGGGCCCGCGTGCCCAGAACCAATTTGTCGTCGTGTTGCAGCAGCTTGTGCCGCACCGCCCGGCCGTCGATGCTGACCTCCCGCCGGGCGAATATAAAGTAATCGTCATCGACCCGCGCAAATTCAGCGTGCCGCGCCGACAGATCCGAGACAATCGGAATATCGGCGGGTTGATCCGTCGCCGCCCGCCCGACGCTCGCCCGCGGATTGCGGATCAACAGGTAGCTGCCCGAACCGTCGACCAGCATCAACAGCCGCTCCGGCAGGAGCGAGTCGCCTTCCGGAGCCTGCGGAACCGCCAGGGTCTCGACCAGGTCCACGCCGCCGAGCGGCGGGCCTGCCGACCGCGGCACCGCACCCGGCCGCACCCGGGCATCCGAAATCAGACCCAGCGGCCCGCCGTGCAACCGGGTGATCTGCTCATCGATCAGACGCAGTTGTTCGCCGGCCTGCTTGAGCCACTTCGGATTGCCCAGCAGATGTTCCAGGCCCAGCACTTTGCGGCGGGCTTGTTCGTAGTCACCCGCCCGCAACGCCGAGTGGGCCGCGACGACGGTCTCAACGGCGGCGGCCAGGTCGGTCTTGGCCGAACACTGATCGCCGATCCCGCGAAGCAAGGCCCACTCCTCCAGGGCCAGGTTCAGCTTGCCGGCTGCCAGGGATTGCCGCACCGATGCGACCACCCCATCGACCAGCACCCGCTCCAATTCAGGAACCCGCGGGTCGCGCAGGTTCAGTTGTCTGGCCCGGCGAAACCGCTCGATGGCCGCCGACGGGTGCCGATCGTCAATGTACTGCCTGACTTCAGCAAACAACTCGCCGGCACGTTGCTCGCGGTCGGCCGCCACGCGGCGCAGATGGTTGGCGTCCGGATCGTTCTGGGCGGCGTCTTCAAGAACCTGTTCAGCGGAGCGCAGGCTGCCGTCCGCCAGAAATCGCTGGGCGGCCTCGATACGCTGCCGGCGGCTGTGCTGGCGGCTCTGGGCATCTTCGACGGCAGCCCGTACGATCAGCCGCAGGTCGGCGACCCGCTGGGCGGCCACGCCGGCCTGTTCCGCGCGATCCAGATCGTTGAGTGCTTCCACCGAGCGGCCGGCCTGATAATGCGCCTCGGCCCGGGCGAACAGCAACTGTCCGACCTGCTCGCGGACCGCCGTGGCGCGGCGCTCCTGGGCGAGGTCCGGCGCAGTCGTCAGGCGGAACGCTTCGTCGATCCGCCCGTCCGCGAGCGCCTGCTCGGCGGACTTCAGCCGCGCGTTGAACAATCGACCTAACATCTGGCAATTTCCTGGGTTGTGGCGATCGGCTCGTTCATTATCGTAGCAATCAAGCAGCAGTCGCGGCAAACCACGGCCACCCTGCCACAGAAGGATTCGCGAACCGCGGCCAAGTATTCGGCAAGGACCCGCGCAACCGCGGCTTGCCTTGCCCGCCTCAGAACCCATAACTACAATTGGTGTATGATTTTATCGTGGTTCAGGTTCGATCGGGTTCCGCTGCGGCGGGTCGCGGCGGCCGTCGCGCTGCTGCTGGGAGCGCTGGGCTTGCCGGGCTGCGTGTGGCCACGGCTGATGCCAGCGGCGCACCTGGCGAACCGGACCTTCCCGGATGGCTCGACCCGCCTGGTGTTCGACACCACCGGAAACGGGCGCGGCGACTACGCCGAGTACCAGGATCCGGCCGGGCGACTCGGCGCCATCGAATACGATACCGACCGCGACGGCGAACTCGACGACCTCGTCCGGCTACAGGATATCGACCCCGCCGAATGCCGAGACCTGCTGATCATCCTGGACAGCGTGCCCTATGCGCTGGTCCGTGACGCCTGGAACAACGGCCGCTTCCGCATGTTCAATCCACCCAGCCGGGTCATCGCACCGTTTCCGGTCATGACCGATTTGAGTCTGAACGAGCTGTTTCAGACGTCGCCGACCCCCGGAATCGACGCCCGCTACTTTGACGGCCGGCGCATGACCAACGGCTACCTGAACTACATGACGCGCGACAACTCCGCGTGGCTGAAGCACGTGGACTACCACATGTCCTTTCTCAATCATGCCTACACCTATCTGCACCCCTGGTCCGGGTTCCGCCACGAGCTGTGGCGCATCGAACAGATGTTCCTGCAGCGCCGCAGGCCGGTGGTGATCGGCTACTCGGTGGGCACCTCGGCAATCGGTTCGGTCGAAGGCCGCAGCGGCCATGAGCGCATCCTGGACGTGGTCGATCGTTTCTGCCGGGCCCTGGTCCAGCGCACCCGCGGCCGCGTTCAGATCACCCTGATGTCCGACCACGGTCACAACCTGGTCATGAACCATCCCACGCCGATCCATGATGAGCTGGGTGCATTGGGTTTTCGTGACAGCATCCGCCTGCAGCGCCCCGGCGATATCGTCACCCCGCGCTTCGGGCCGGTGACGTGTGCCGGGATCTACACGCACGAGCCGGCCCGGGTGGCCGCCGCGGTCCGTCATCTGGCAGGCGTTGAACTGGTGGCCTACCCCGAAGCGCAGGGCATCACCGTGCTGACCCGCACCGAGCAAGCGGTCATCGAATGCCGCGGCACGCGCTACCGCTACGCCGCCCGGCAAGGCGATCCCCTGCGGTTGGAGCCGGTGCTTGCCGAGCTACGCCGTCAGGGCAAGCTGGACGCCGATGACTACGCGGCCGATCAAGACTGGCTGGACGCCACCGTGGACCACATTTTTCCCGATGCGCTGCACCGGCTGTGGCGGGCATTTCACGGCTTGCTGGTGCACACGCCCGACGTGCTGGTTTCGCTGCAAGACGGCCATTGCCACGGGACCGCCTTCTTCGACTTGTTCATCCGAATGGAATCCGCCCACGGGTCGCTGCGCGACAGCAGCACCTACGGATTCGTCATGAGTACCGCGGTCACGGTGCAAGACCCCGTTCGTATGGAAGCCCTGGGTCAACAACTGCCGGCGATTCAAGCGGCAATCGCCGAGTGAACCTTCCCACTTGGGACCCTTCTGCAGGGCGCCCACGAGCGGCCGATCCCAGGGCGGCGACGATCGCCTTCCAATGAAGCAGACCGGCGAGGCGAATGCGGCCAGGTTCGTCCAACCCCTGATCCAGCGGGGGGCGCCGCCCGTTGAATCTGCGGCCGCGGACCCTGCACGGTCGCTCAATGGAACCTGCTGCATGGGCCGGAAGGCGGGGGCGTCAGGAGGCGGCGGCCTTGCCCGGGCGGCCCCACTTGTCGGCCCGGGCGTAGTCGAGCATGCGAAATACGGCCCGGTCATTCAGCGCCGGAAACCGCACCCCACTGCCGGCCAGCGCTGCGCTGGTGTTGCTGCAGTCGAACTCCGGCACAAAGGTGAGCTGACTGAGGACGACATTGTTCATTTCGTAGAACATCCGCTCCGCCAAGCTGCCGCCGCCGTGGACATCCGAGGCGTTCACGAAGGAGCCGCCCCACACCTGGTAGTAGGCTTCCAACCAGTGCTTGATGTCCTCGTTGCTCGGCGGCCGGGGATTGGTCAGATGATAGATGCCCTCAGCCCGGTCCTGGCGACCGACGATCTCCACCAGGGCCGCGGCCACGTAATCCACCGGCACGACGTTCTGGCGGCCGTGCGGCGGGCCGGGCAATCGCAGCGGCAAGTGCACCCGGCCCTCCTGCCGCTGATCCGAAAAGAACCGCTGCAGCACGTCGATCATGTGGGCCATCTGGTAGAAGCCGCCGTACTGCGTAGTGTACCCGGTTTGCGAGTCTCCGATCACCAGGCTGGGCCGCAGGATGGTCAGCCGGCAACCCGAGCGCTCGGCCCAGGCCTGCAGGACGGCCTCGGCCTGCCACTTGCTCAATTCGTAATCGGTCAGGAACTCCGGTTGGGGCCGATGAAACACCTCGGCGGCATGTGCCGTGCGCCGACCGCAAGTGTAGGCGCTGCTCACAAAACAGAAGTCCGACACACCGTGGGCGTCGGCCCAGCACGACAAGGTGCGAACCCCGTCGACGTTGGTCGCAAAAGGCTCCCCGGGCACCTGGGCGTCCAACTGCAAACAGGCCGCGGCGTGGATGATCTGGTGGACGGCGATGTCGACCAGCGCGGGAATGGCCTGCGGCAGACAGCCCTCCACAACCCTGAGCTGCCCGGCGGCCATCCGCTCCGCCACGTCGATGCCCAGCGGGCGCATGATCTCCGACAAACGCAACCCACTCTGCCGCACCGGGCCGCGCAGCATCACGACCACCCGCCGGCCCTGTTCCAGCAGCCCGCGCAGCACGTACTGTCCGATGAATCCGGTGCTGCCCGTCAGAAATGCTGTGCGTGGCTCACTCATAAAATTGGTCGCGATGGCGAAGCCGATCAAACCCAGGCGACATATGATAGGTGAATTCCGCGGGGGATCCAATGCCGCACCCCTCCCCCGCCTCACCCGTATGATCGGCTGATCGGCGGGCTGGCCACCAGCCTCCTCGGGGAGTTGATTGGTCTTTCCGGCGATCTTCTTCGTGTACTACAAGCGCTTCACGGACCTGGGACGGGCGGGAACTGCGCGCTGGCCCTCTTGACGGCAGATGGCGCCGGGCTGGGCCGTAAACGCAGTGACCGCACCAGCAGGGGCAGCCAGGCGACGAGCGACATGGTGACGATCCGTCGGGTGCCGACCGGGTCGCGGGATTTGGCCAGGCAAGGGCGGGTGGCAACACGGGGAACGGATCCCCCCCCCTCCCGATTGGGGTTCCCCAACACCAGCCCATTACAGATTATTTGGTATCACCATTTTGTTCAAATGAAGATACCACAATGACCATTCGGTATCTTCATTTGCACCAAATGGTGATACCAAATGAAGTAAATGGTGGTACCATTTGATATAAATGGTGGTACCAAATGATCTCAACAGCCGGCTTGTGTGCAAAACGCGTGTCGTCCGTCGTTCAGCGTTGAGCAGCACGGTGCCGCCGACGTGGCAGCGAATTGTCAGTCGGGTACGCCTCAGCCGTGAACCACGAAGGGGTTGGCACCATCCTGGTGACCGTAGCCACGTACCTGTTCGGCCATCATGACGGATGAGTCACGGTGGTCTGTGCAATTGGACTCGGTTGGGTACCGACGGTTTTCTGGGGCGCGGATGCGCCACGGGCCAGAAGCACGATACCAGCAAATCGGCTCTGCAGCCTGGATCCTGATGGGTGACTGGAGCGTGCGGCTGGCACGATAGCCAAAACAAGAAGACCTGGACGCGTACCAGCGGACAATGGTGCACACGATCAGCGACAATGGGTGTTCGACCGCACATAGGACGAAACGCCACGGGAGAGGAACCGGCCTGATGAATAGATTGACAGGGAACGGCTAATGGGTGACCCCTTTATTCATCCGTGCGCTTCCGCTCATTCGCGGAACGCCAGCAGGGCATCTTCACGCAACACCAGGAAGATGTTGAATATTTGTTCCAATTGGTTGCCAATCACGCTGTCGCTGCCATAGGGGGCAAAGTCCAGACCGAAGTAGGGCGCGTGGTCCGGCGGCTCGTCCGGGTTGCCTTTGGCCAATCGCTCGCAGAACTCGGCGTCCGAGTCCACACCCAGGCAAATGGCATGGACGGTGATCTGCCGGCCGCGAGCTTCGCTGGCCTGGGCGTAGGCCTGGGCGAAGGCCTGGGCCGTGGACACCTCCGGGTGCACACCAGGCTTCGGGACCTTGGGTAGACCATCGGTCAGGACGATGATCATGTCGGCCGCGGTCCGCGACGGGGCCACGGCCGCTCCATCGGGTCCGTCGATACACCCCCAATCGTCAGGACAGGGAAACTCCTGGAGCGCCGGCTGCGGATTGGGAGCCGCAGGATCGGCAGCATCCAGATCCCGCAGAATGGCAATGCCGTCCGCAATGCAGGCGGCAATATTGGTGTTGCCGTGAACCGGGATGTCATCGGCCAGAACATCCTGCAGCAAGGACAGGTTGCCGGTCGTCTGCAGACCCGACAGAATGGTGCTGTCGAGCGACTGGGCCATCTCTGGGAGAAAGGCGACCTGTGGGTCAGTCCCGTAGCGCACCAGGGCAATCCGATCGTTCGGATTGAAGATGGTCTGCTGGAAGTCCTCCATGAAGCCGGAGATCGCCGTCCGCACGGTGGTCCACGGCTCCAGCCGCTGGGTGGCGCGAAATCCGCTCGCCAACTGCGGGTGGCCGTGGGAGTCCCTAGTTACGAGATTCTTCAGGTAATCCATCAAGGTCTTGACGCCGAAAGTGAAGCTGAAGTCGGCGTAGTCGCCGGCCGGCGCCTCCGGAAGTGAGAAATCAAACGCCGACCAATCGACGGGCACGTTGCCATGCATCGGATCGTAAACCACCAGATTAACGTATTTATCCCAATCGGACACCTCAAGGGGCAACTCCGCCAGCGCCACCAGTTCATTCCTGGTCACCACGGCATCGTCGACACCGGCCGGCCAGCCCTGCGACTGCCACAATCCGCCGGCGATCCCGCTGCCCCATCCCGAAAGGCCCAAAGCCACCTTGACGCGCTGGTCCCAATGACTGTCATCCAACGCCATGATCTGGTTCACTTCTTCCGGAACGTAACCCATCCCCTCCAAGAACGTTCTCAGGGTATCCGCCTGGGCCGCCGCATCGGGATCGGCTGAAGTCGAATCCCATGAAGCCCCCTTGGGCAGGTACAGCAAACCGGGGTCGCTGCGCGGGTTGTACCGGATGTTGATGTCTGCATCGGGGGTCCCGTAGCCGTGGGCCTGCATGAACGCACCCCACACCGGGCCCCAATCGGGCTGCCCGCCCTCCCCGCCGGTATAGGGCGCCGACTTCGGGTAGGCCTCCCAGACCTCCTGGGCGTTGATGTTGGCGTCCGGGAAGTTGGCCGCCCGCAAGATCATCACCTCGGGCAAGCGCTGTAACTGGCTGTCGTATTGCATGGAATTCGAACCATCCACGCACAGTACGATGTTCCGAGGGCGGAGCACCGCGTAAGAAGTCCGCGACAGTTCCAGCCAGTGGATCCCCAGCAGATGAGCCAGGCTGGAACTGATGCCGGTCCCTTCCTGATTGCTGACCCGTGCGGTGACCTTGATCGCGTTGTACAGGCTGTCGGCGGCGACAGGCGTGAAGCTGGCATAGCGTCCGGAACTCTCCTCCAACGAGGTTCCGATTTCCACCTCCAACGGGGCGAGGGTCACTCCGGCAATCGGGTAGCCCGCCATGAAGCCGGCGGCGTACGACTGGGCATCCGCGACCAGGGTCGCGACCTCGGTGTCGGCCGCCTCGTTGGCAATCATGCGCATGGTCGACATCGAGGTGTTGTCCACCAACGCCACCAACTCGCCGTCAATCAAGCCAAGACGGGTGATGTCGATCGCCAGCGCTGCGAACCCCAGCAGCAACACCAGCGACACTGCAACCAGAACCGCGACGTGGCCCCGTGTACGTGAACGATCCATGAAGTCCTCCCCCGCCGAACCCGCCTGCCCGAGGTTCCGACGCCTGCCCCACGACACCTGCAAACACGACAACCCTTCATTATTAGGCGCAAAGTTGAGCGGAATTGAAAGCGCCCCCGGATAATTCCCATAACCGGCAACCCCAGTCAACCCGGCACTCCAAGAAAGGGACCACACCCCAGCCCCTGCCGGTCGCCGGTCCAGCGGCGCGTAACTTATTAACAGCAAGTTTGTTAGCGCTGCCGGCACATCTTGGAAGGCACCCTGCGGCGGCGCCCGGCTCGCAGGGCGATCACCAACCTCCAGGCAGCGTTATAGGACGCTGCAACCGCGACCGGCGCCGTTCCAACGTCCAGGCGGTGCTTGTCTGGCGGCCGCCGGCGGGATAAGGTGACCCGCACGCGCGGATCGTGATGACGCCATCCGCCTGCACCCCCCACCATCGGGTGAGTTATCTGGTACCGGGTGAATATGATGGTAATGGATGTTGATCCCGAGTGACGCGCCCCACCGCCCTGCTGTTGCCGTGCCTGTGCCTGGGACTGCTCCATTCCGCTTGTGCCGGTCCGCAGCGGCTGCACCTGCAGCCCGCGACGCGCCTCCCGCCGCGTAACCTGGTGCTGTTCTTCGTGGACGGGATGGACCGGGAGCACAGCGCGGCCATGCTGCAACAGGGGTTGCTGCCGGGCATCCAGGAGCACTTCGTCGATCGCGGGGCCGAACTGTCGAATGTCATCGTGTCCATGCCGGCGGTGACCTACCCCAACTCGGCATCGCTGCTGACCGGCTGCTTTCCCGGTCATCACGGGGTGCTGGGCAACACCTGGTTCGATCGCGCGGACACGCAGCTCGCAGAGTATCTCCATCTCGACAGCTTCTTCACGGTCAACCGGCACATCCTCCGGCCGACCATCCATGAGCTGCTCTCCGATCGCCTGACCTGCAGCGTGCAGTTTCACACCCGCCGGGGTGTGACCCGCAGTTTTGACAACCTGATTCCGGCCGGCGTCGATTGGTACTTGCACGATTTTTCGGGCGTGGATCGCCGAGTGGGCCAAAGCATTTGGCAGGTGGCCGCCGAGGCCAACCGCCGGCGAAACTGGCCGGTGCTGACCGTATTCTACTTCCCCGGAGTCGACGCGACGGCCCACCGCTTCGGGTCGGAGTCCGACGAGTACACTGCGGCGCTACAGGTCGCCGACCAGGCCATCGACACGGTGTGTTCGGCCATCCGCGGCACCGCCCTGGCCGAGACCACCACCTTTGCCCTGGTTACCGACCACAACCACGTCCAAGCCACCGAGCAACTGCGGTTCGACGTCGGCCGATGGCTGACTCGGAATAACGGTCTGCGGGTGTGGAACGGCCGCCTGCGGGCCGGTTCGCGCCGCGGACGGCTGCAGGCCTTGCGGCACGCCGATGCCATCGTCATCAACGAGGCCGGGCGCCGTGCCGTCCTGCACCTGCGGGGCGACGACTGGACCGTCGGCCCGCGATCCGACGTCATCCGCCAGGTGATCGGCGACCTCATCGTGCAACCGGCCGTGGCGTTGGCGGCCACCCGCGGCGGACCGGATACCGTGCTGGTGTTCGCCCGCAGCGGGTGCTGTCGCATCGAACGCCGCCGGGCGGCATCGGGAAAAGCCTATCGACTGCTGAACGAACTGGGTGACGCCCTGGGCTATCTGGCAGACCCCGACCTGCGGCGGTTCGTGGCCGATGGATGGCACGATTCGCGCGCCTGGCTGCGGGCCACCGATCACACCGACTACCCCGACTGCGTGCCGCAAATCGTCGAGATGTTCGACTCCCCCCGGGCCGGCGATGTGGTCCTGTTCGCCGCCGGACAAGCGTCATTCGACGATGACCGCAGTGGCCACGGCTCGGCACTGGCCCGGGACATGCGCGTGCGGATCTTCCTCGCCGGACCGGACATCCCGCAGGCCACCTACCCCACCGCCGTTCGCGGGGTCGACATCATGCCCACGGTGCTCGATCTTTTGGGCGAACACCACCGCCTGCGAAACATCGAGCCCATCGACGGCCGCAGTTTCGCCGACATGATTCGCCGGGGCCCAGGCGTCATCGAACCGACCGCACCACGGGCCGATCCGACGGGCTCGGAATCCCCGGACCACCTCGCGGACTGAAGAAGTTGGTGATCAGGCTCAGGTAATAAGCGCTGGCATAAGCGGCAAACCCGACGTGGCCACCACCGGGCAGCACCAGGGCGGCAACCTGGGCATTGGAAGTCAGTGCCACGAAGTCGGCCAGATCCTGGGCCGGAATCAGCGGGTCGTTGGCTGCGAGCACCACCACCACCGGAATCCGGGCGCTGTCCAGCTTGTCGCCAGATGGCAGATCGCCGTCAGGCATCAACCGCAAGTAACGCAGGCGGTCGTTCATGGGCACCGGTGGGTCGAACTGGTAGAAGGCCGTTTCCTGGCCGATCAAGTCGCGCAGACTGCCGTTCACCGGTTGGTGCCCTTTGGCCACCTGGCGATCGCGAACCACCTGTTGAAGGGCCGCCAGGAACGGTCCCTGCAAGGCCAAGCGCGGCGCTTCCAGAGCATCGAGGACGCGCTCAAACCGTAACACCGGCGAGAACGCCAGCACCCCGGCCGAGTAGTGCGCCGCGGGCGAGGTCGGCCGCTGCAAGAGCGGCCGAACGGTGGGTGTGATGCTGGGGTGGTCCGGTGACCGACCGTCGGCCCAGGCGGTCAGCAACGCCAGGTTCGCCCCCCAGCAGAAGCCGACCAGGCCGGTGCGGCGGACCTCCGGCAAAGCTTCCAGCCACTCCGCAACCAACAGCAGGTCAGCGGTCTCGAGAATGCCCCAGGCCGTGGTGAACCGCGGAAAGCGGGCCTCGGTCTGACCGCAGCCCCGTAGTTCCAGGCACAACACGTGGAACCCGTGGCCCCGCAGGGCCACAGCCAAGTCGCGGGTTCGCAGAATGTGATTGTCGCCCAGCAGGCCGGGCAGGATCACGATGCAGTCGGCCTGGGCCCGGCGACCGTTGGGCTGCAGTGCGAAGGCCAGCCGGCCGGACAGCTCCAGACCGTCGTCCACCGGGATCCAGACGTCGCGGAAGCCCCGCCAATGAGGCGCCGGATCGGCGTTGGGCGGCTTGGCCGAGGCCAACTGGGCAGTGTGCATCAGGCCGCCGAAATTGCCCACCAGGCTGTCCATGTTCGCGAACCGGTGGCCGAAGTGCCGGGCGACATCAACCGGCTGACCGTGATCGTCGACCAGGTCGTCTGTCAACAGCGCGGGGTCCGCAGCGCGCGGCAACAGGCGGCTCAGTTGCCGGTGGGCGTGCTCCAGCCAGTCACGGGTGCTGCCGGGGGCCCGCTCCTCCGCCGCAACGCCGATGATCTGCACCGCAGTCAGTGGATGAGATCGTTCGGAGAAGCACCCCGACCCCAACAACAGCAACACAGCATAACTGAGAACGGCGTGAATGGGACGTGCGATGACGGGCGGGTGCACAGCGATTACTATAGGATCCGATGACGACTACGTCAAACCAGCACGATTCGCTCCCCGGCCCTCGCGCACGACCCTGGATCGCCGGCCTGACGCTCGCCACCATCGCCTTCGCGGCCCATGGCTGGAGCCTCGGCGACGGCCTGTTTCTCGACGACCATCTGCATCAAGCCCAATTGCGGACAGCGAGCTGGCGACCCCGCGACTTGGTCGAGAGCACCACGATTGAACCTCAGCGCTGGTTGCAGGCCTGGTGGCAGACCGCCGAGGTGCGCTGGGATTACGCCCGCCCGCTGACCATGGCCTGGATGAAGGCCATTCAGACCACGGCGCGTGCCGGGCCGCCCCTCCGCCACGCCGGGATTCTGCTGTGGCATCTGCTGTGCTGCCTCCTGACCTACCGATTGTGTCTGCGGATCACCGCCAACCCTCGATGGTCGTGGTTCGGGGCGGTCTTGTTCGCGGTGTATCCACACCACGCGTACACCGTCGGTTGGCTGGCCGCCCAAAACGTGGTGATCCAAACCACCCTGACCGTCGCGGCGGTGTGCTGTTACCTGCGGGCCACCGGGCTGCCCCGGCCGCCCGGCGAGCCTGCGGGAGTCCCGCCGCTGCGCCGCGGCGACTTGGCACTGACTGCGGTGCTGGGAGTCGGCAGCATGCTCGCCCGCGAAAACGCCGTAATTCTGCCGGTGCTGTTGGTCGCCTTGGACTTGGCCTATGGGGGATGGACCCATCTGCGGGCCCGCCGTGCGGCCCACCTGCTGATCGCCGCCCTGACGGCGGGCTACGTGGTCTGGCGCATGACCCGTTTCGACAGTCACATCCCCGTGGTGTATTTCCGGCGCCCGGCCGATGCCGCCGGGGTCGCCTGGCTGCTGACCAAGCTGCTGCACTACCTGGCCTGCGTTGTTTGGGAAGCGCCGATGGTCATCGGGCCCACGGCCCACAATCCGCTGACCGAGACGCCGGGCGACGTGCTCTTGATGTTCGGAATCGTCGCCGGGTTTGGCACGGCGTACGTCCTGGCGTGCCGCGGGCGGGTTCGCGGCTTCTGGGTCTGGCCGCTGTGGATCGTGTTGTCCATCCTGCCGGTGCTGCCCATTATGGCCACCCCGCACAGCGCCTACTTGCCGGCCGTCGGGTTCGCGATCGCCTTGGTGCTCAAGCCGGCCGCCGTGACCGCGCGGCGCGCCCCCTGGAGCACCGCCGCGGCCCTGTGGATGATGACCACGTCGGTGGTAGCCCTGGTGCTGTACCGGGTGTCCTGGCAGGGCGTCGTTGCCGCCGAGCAATATACTATCGCCCAGTCCACCAGCGGACCGGCCCCCGATCCCGGTACGCACGTCTTCCTGATCAATCTGCCGTTGGCGAACATTTACCTGCCGCTCAATCTGCAAGAGGCCTGGGACCGATTGCCGAAGGACCTGCCCTGCCATGTGCTGACCTTCTCCCCGGATGTGTTGCAGGGGCCGCGGTCCTGCCGGATTGAGCAACTTGATGATCATCGCTTCGCGCTGAAGGCCGTCGGTCGGCCTTACTTTTCGGGCGTGCTCGGGGCATTTCTAACCGACGCCCTGCGCCCGGGCCAGCCGTTTCGCAAAGGTGAGATCATCTGTGGGCCGCAGTTTGAGGTGTGCATCGATGAACTGGACGCGGGCGGCGTTTCGCGTCTAACCTTCACCTTCGCCCGACCGCTGAGCAGTCCGTCGTATCGTTTCCTGATGATCACTCATGATTGCCCTGGTGCCGTGGTGCAGTTTGCCGCCGGGTCGTCCGGCGCACCCACTTTGGCCTGCGCCGAGTTGCCTGACGCCGAACGCTATCGCCGCCGCCGCGCCCGGCTGTTCACGGTATTGCGGGCTACGGCCCGGGTCATTCACAGCGGTCTGTATCTCACTGCCCCCGACCCGGTCAGCCCCGTCACGGAAGACCGTCAGGGAACGGGCAGCGGATAACCGCAGGCCGTACCGACGCCCGGACGTGAAACACCTGCCCCGGGAACCTGTGGTTTGAAATGCAGGCCCATGCCAGCGCACGCCACCCTCCTGCCACCCACGCCCGTGCCAAGCCTTGCCGCTAAACGCCCGATGCGCCCATTAATAAGGTATAGTGGTTCGCTGCGCCCGCCACCTGGCCAAATGCCTTGACCCGCAGTCGGTTCCGACGTGCACCGGAGCCGCTGCCTGATCGCCGCGCGACCAGGCACGCGGCCGCGGCTTCCTACCCAGCAGCCGCCGGCAGACCGACACGGTCGACGCCAGCGGCGCTCGCCGCGGCTCACAAGAGCCACTCGGCAGTGACCAGCCCCAGGTACGTCCCAATGGCCGTGCCCACCGACCCGACCAGGATCGCCGGCAAAACGAGGTCATTGCGCTCCAGGCTGCGGGCCAATGCCAGGGCGGTGGTGCCGCCGCCGATGTTGGCTTGTGAGGCGACCGCAACCACATCGACATCGCAGCGGAGCAGTGCCCCCACGCCGAAGGACACCAGGCCGTGGACCACCACCACGCAGAGCACAAACGCCATCAGGGTCAGCCCCAGCGCCCGCAATTCGCCCAGGGCGGCCAGATCACAGTAGGCACCGATGACCGCCAGGAACACATAGATGGCAAACATGCCCAGCAGCCGCGTGCCGCGCAGGCGGCCGATGCCCGGCACCTGGGCAATGATCAGTGCCAACGTGGTGATGATCAGCATCGGATGAATGGTGTATCCAGCAGCCTTTGCCAGACCTGACAGCCAATTGGACAGCTCCAGGACCGCAAACCCGGCGGCGCACAACAGGCTCAACTCGACCGGGCCGACCGTTTCGGTGTCGTGTGCCAGTGCCGCATCGCCGTCGGCGTGCACCATCGACCCGGCAGCACCCATGACCGGTCGCGGCCACACCCGTTCCACCAGCCGCGGCAGTGCAATGGTGGCGACCATCCACACCGTGGTCATGATGCTGTCAACGGCCATCGCTCCGGCGTACAGCGTGCCGTTCTCGACCACACCGTAGTTGAGGGCCAGGGCATTGAAGTTGACGCTGCCGCCGGTATAGGTGCCGACGAACATGCCGCCCAAGGCGGCGTACGATTCGCCGATGGCGGCCGGCCCGCCGATCACACGCATGCCCACGATCACGCCCAGGGTGGTCCCAACCGAGCCCACCAGGAACATGACCAGCATGGGCGCCCCGGCCTGCAGAATGCTGCGCAGGTTGACCCGCAGCAGCAACCAGAAAATGGCCATCGGGGCGGCGACATCGAAGACCCCGTCGTAGACCACTGAACCGCCGGTCGGAATCACGCCCAGGTTGGCAGTCACCGCCGTGACCACGATGACCAGCAACGCCGTGCCCAGGTGCCGGCAGAAAGTCCGTTGGACCAGCAGCTCGCTGGCCAGCACGTTGGCACACAGCACCGCAGCCACGAATAGCGGTCCATCCGGCATACCGGAATTCTACGAACCCGAACCCGTTCAGAACAGGCGTTCATGACCCCGCCGGTGAGAACCGCCCCCAATCCATGACCCGCCAGCGCCATGGGTGGCGCTTACTGCAAGCCCGCTGAATTTGCTGGTGCGGTGAACCGCGCCTGCCACACGCCGTGGCGTATCGCCGAGACAGATGGCCGCGCGTGCATCGCCATCAAGGATGACACGGCCTCCAAGCGCGCCGACCGCGGAGGGAGACGGCATCCCGTGCGAGTGCAATTAACCGCGGCACATCAGCAACGGCTCCCCGGGGGGCCATCAGGCGGCGGCGGACTCGTGCAACTGGTTGAGTTTCTTCTGGAGGCGCGACTTGCGGCGCGAGGCTTCGTTTCGATGGATGGCACCCTTGGCGGCGACCCGGTCCAACGCCCGGCTGGCCAGCTTGAGCTGCTCGGCGGCGGCGGCAAAGTCACGGGCGTGCAGGGCGTCATCAAAGCGGCGCAGTTGGCCCTTGAGATTGCTCTTGCGGGCCCGATTGATCATTCGACGCTTGATGTTCTGTCTGATGCGCTTCTTGGCGGACAACGAATGGGCCACGTCCTGATCTCCAGTTCTCTTGAGCTGTGGGCTGCGGGGCCGGACTATCGAGTCTCCCGCGAGCCCCATACTATATCAATATTACTTCAAGGCCGCCAGCCGGTCGCGGACATCCCGGTAGTTATAATCCCACTGGATCAGTTGCCCGTAGGCCTTGAGGGCCTCCTCTTTACGGTCGGCCGCCTCGCAGGACCGGCCCAGCCAATAGTGCAGCTCCCGCGACAACTCGTCCCCGCCCAGTTCGTACTCCGCGATCGCGTCCCCGTAGGTCTGGATGGCCTGGGAATGGTAGCCCTTTTCGAAGAAACAGCGTCCGATCAGGTTCATGCAGCGGATTCGGCCCTTGGGGTCATTGCGGGCCTCCTGGAGCACCGGGATGGCCTCATCGTACATTCGGGCCCGGCACAGCCGCCAGCCGTATTCATACTTGATCCGGTTGTCGGTGGGGTAGTGGGCGGCCCGCTCCTTGAACACCCGCAGCTCGAACTTGAGCTGCTCCACCTGGGCCTGGCGCAGGGCTTCGCGGTCGCCGGCAGCGGCCTGCTCGCGAACCGCCCGGCGGTGTTGCTTCATGCGCAGGTCATCGGCGCGCTGCTTGAAGGGATACTGCCCGGTGGCCTGAAACTGTTCGTCGAGCAGGCGCATGGCCTCCTGCTCCCCGTCGGCCCGTTCCCCACGGCAGAGCAACTCCACCAGGGCCAGCAGCTTGGCGGAGACCTGCGGGTTGTCGGCCCAATTCTTACGGGCTTGATCGATCAAGACTTCGAGACGGTCCTCATCCATGACCATGCGCTCGCGATCGTGGATGTTCTTTTGGACCTCGGAATCCTTCAAGCTGCTCCGGAAGTCGGTATCGGAATCGTACTTCCCTTTAATAATGGTGACCTTGGTGGACATGTTCTTCAGTTCTTGAGTGAACTTCATGCTGGCCCCGCTGAGTTGCTGCAGGACCTGCAGCACGGTGACCGTGCCCTCATAGAACTTGATGGCCTCGGCCAAGTCGCCCCGCCGCTCGCAGCGCTCGCCCATGACCTGGTAGACCGTGTGCAGCAGGGCAAACCGATCCTTGCTGATCTTCTTCTCGTTCTTGGCGGCGTCGAACAGAATCGGCCCGATATACAAGACGGTCTTCTCGAAGCCGCTCTTGGCGGCATTCTTGATGATGCCTTCCATGTAAGCCGGATTGCCGGGGTCGTGGGCCCATAACCGTTCGGCGTTGATCATCGCCTGAACGGGATCTTTGCCGCTCATGGGATGTTTCATGACCACCATGGTGCCGGGCTTCTTGCCGCCGGTCTCGCGGCGCGCAAATGCCGCGGCCCGCAGCGGTTGATGGCCTTCCTCCACCGCCTCAGGCCACAACTTCAGACCGCCCAGATAGCTCTCGATGGCATAGTCGTAGTTGCGGTCCTCACGCAGCTTGTTGCCCTGGGCGAACCACTTTCGGGCACTGGCGATGTCTTTCTCGCTGAAGGTTGGCGGCCGCTCACCGGGGACGATGGCGGCCGGCTCGGATGAGTCCTTCTCGGCCGATGACTGGGCCGCTTTCTTCTTCTTGGAACCACCGAAAAGACTCATGCCCCATCCAATATTACAGCGCTGCTCCGCGATTTGCGAACGCGCATCACTGCCGATCCGCCTGGGTTCCAGTTCCGCTTCCTTGCGGGCCCGGCGTTGGGCCGCCCGGGGATCGAAGGGTTCGAGACGGGTTCCCGGCGAACGAAGGTAATTAGAATTATAGCCATGCCTGCAACCCAGGTCGAGCAGCCGCCCGGTCGCACCGGCGTGTGGTCGTTGCCGCCGATATTGTGCCGCACCCGGCCGGGCCACTACAATCCGGCGGAAGCACCCACCTGTTGAGTACATCGCGCCGATGCCCGAACCCTCAAATCCGAAGCCAGACGCCGACCCGCCGCCGGCGGGACCCGAGGGCGATGCGCAAGTCCGGCCACGCGATCTGCACCTCAACCTGAAAGCCCAGGAGCTGGTCATCACCTGGCAGGATGGCCGGCGCAGTCGGTTTGAACTGGGCCGCTTGCGGCGGGTGTGTCCCTGTGCCACCTGCCGCCGCGATCGAGCGGCGCCGTCCACCCGCTTGCCGATCCTCAGCAACGCAGCCGCCGGGCAACCCATCGCGGTGATCGACGCGGAGTTGGTCGGCCATTATGCCGTACACCTGAAATGGACCGACGGGCACGACACCGGGATTTATGACTTCCGGTACTTGCGGGCCCTGGATCAGCCGGATGCTTCCGGCAGCTCGGGGGCCAACAGGTCGGCATAGGTTTCGCGGCGGCGGACCACCTTGAACCCGGCCCCGTCGACCAGCACTTCGGGCGGTCGCGGGCGTGAGTTGTACTGGCTGCTCATCACGAAGCCGTACGCCCCGGCTGTGAAGACGGCCAGCAGATCGCCCCGTTGCACCGGCGGCAGGTGCCGACCCAACGCCAGAAAATCGCCGGTCTCGCAGATGGGTCCGACCACGTCGGCCGCAATGGTGCCGGTCATCTCCGGGCCGACCTGCCGCCCGGTCGGCGTCCACTCTGGTCGCACGGCCACCGGCCAGACGAAGTGATAGGCCTCGTAATGGGACGGCCGCAGGAGGTCGTTCATGCCGGCGTCCACAATGACGAAATGCTTCTCGCCGGACTGCTTGGTGTACAGTACCCGGGTGACCAGGATGCCGGCGTTGGCGGTGATCGCGCGGCCCGGTTCCAGGACAATCTGCAATCCACGATCGCGCAGCAACGGGATGATCGCGGCGGCATAGACCGCCGCCGCCGGGGCCTCCTGGGCCTGGTAGTGGGCCCCGTATCCGCCGCCGATGTCCAGCATCTCGATCGGGAAACC
This sequence comes from uncultured Planctomycetales bacterium, assembly GCA_964619935.1. Lineage (GTDB taxonomy): Bacteria > Planctomycetota > Phycisphaerae > UBA1845 > CAIVHJ01 > CAZUGO01. The sequence continues at coordinate 27,393 of CAZUGO010000009.1, forward strand.
GGCCCGCTGGAGGTCGTCGATCAAGATCAGGGCCTTGCGGATGGCATCCACGTACGGCTCGACGGCATTGACCGGCGACCCGAGATGCAGGTGCAGTCCGCTGAGCGCCACGAATTCCGCCCGTCCGTAGGATTCGAAAAACCGCCGGGCCCGTTCCAGGTCGACCCCGAACTTGGTTTCCTTGCGGCCGGTGGTGGTGTAGCGGTGGGTCTTGGGATCGACGTCCGGGTTGACCCGCAACGCCGCCCGCACCCGGCGGCGGCGCTCCGCGGCGATCCGCCGCAGGTTGTCCATCTCGGCCTCGGACTCGACGTTGAACCAGCCGATGTTCGCATCGATGGCTTCATGAATCTCGCGGTCGGTCTTGCCGACTCCGGCGAACACGATTTTGGCCGGATCGGCGCCAGCCTGCAGGGCCCGGTGCAACTCACCACCGCTGACCACGTCGAACCCGGCCCCGTGCTGGTGCAACAACCGGCAGATGGCCAGGTTCTGGCAGCTCTTGATCGAGAAGCAGATGATCGGGTTCAACTCGCGAAAAGAAGCCACGAACTGCTCGTAATGATGCAGCAGTGTGGCCGTGGAGTACACATACGCCGGCGTGCCGGTGGTCTCGGCCAGTGTGCCGATGGCCACCGATTCACAAAACAGTTGCCCGTCAAAATACTTGAAATGGTCCAGGGCGATGTCCTCCTCAGCGAACTGCCACCGGCCCGAGGCCGCTAGCCCGCCGAGCCGAATGACAGATTCTTGAGCCGCTCGGAGCGATCGTGGCGCTGCAAGGCCTCGATGACCACCTCGATCTCACCGAGCATGATGCGATCCAGGTGGTGAACGGTCAACCCGATGCGGTGGTCCGTGCAGCGGTTGTCCGGGAAGTTGTAGGTCCGAATCCGCTCGCTGCGATCGCCGGACCCGACCATGGCCCGCCGGGACGAAGCCCGGGCCATGGTCTGGGCCGCCAGAAAGTGGTCGTACACCCGGCTGATCATGATCCGGCGGGCCTTCGACCGGTTCTTGTGCTGCGACTTGTCGTCGCGCATCGACACGGTGATGCCGGTTTCCTTGTGCACCAGCCGGATGGCCGACTCGACCTTGTTGACGTTCTGCCCGCCGGGCCCGCCCGCCCGGCTGGTGTACTCCTCGACGTCCTTGTCCCAGTCGATCTTGATGTCCACTTCCTCTGGCTCGGGCAACACAGCGACGGTGGCCGCCGAGGTGTGGATACGGCCCTGCGCTTCGGTTTCGGGCACTCGCTGGACGCGGTGGACGCCGCTTTCGTAACCCAGGGCCTCGAAAACGCCGCCGCCCTTGATGTTGACCACAATCTCCTTGAAGCCACCGACCTCACCGGGCGACGCGCTGAGCACGTCCATGCGAAAACCGCGGCGGTCGCAGAACCGGCGGTACATCTCGTAGAGATCACCGGCGAACAGGGCCGCCTCGTTGCCGCCGGTGCCGGCCCGGAGCTCCATGATCACCGAATTGATGGTCGCCTCCTCGCCGGTCACCAGGGCCTGTTTGACGGCGTCCACCAGCTCGGCGCAGCGCTCCTTGATCTCGGGCAGCTCCGATTCGGCCAGCTCGCGCAGCTCCGGGTCCTGGGTGGCGTCGTGCATGAGCTCCTCGGATTCGAGCAGTTGCCGCTGGAACTTCAAGTACGACCGGTAGGGATCAACCACCCGCCGCAACTGGGCATACTCCTTGTTGATCTCAATCACCCGGCTGGGCTTGCAGGACACCTCGGGATCGTTCAACTGGGCCAGCAGGACCTCCTGCCGCCCGCGGAGTTCCTCGAGCTTGCCCTGGAGGTGTTTGTCGAACGACAGATCGCTCATGGCGGGGTTCCCCAGTCCGTGGTGTGGACACACAAGAACCACGATCGGTGGGCCCAGCGCACGGCCCCGCGGATCGTGGTTCGTGTCGTAACGCAGCTAAGCCTTGGACTTCTTCTGCGGTTTCTTGAAGTACTCGCCGCCGTACTTCTGCTGGAACTTCTCCACGCGACCGGCGGTGTCCACGAACTTCTGCTGGCCGGTGTAAAAGGGGTGGCAGTTGGAGCAAATCTCGACCTTGATGGTCGGTAGGGTACTGCGCGTTTTGAAGCTGTGCCCGCAACCGCAAGTCACCTCGGAATCAACGTAGGAAGGATGGATATCCGCTTTCATCGGTGCACCATTTGAAAAGGATCGATTAAGGAGCAATGCCAACACCAGATTATAACCCGCCCAGCGGGGATGACAATAGCCCCGCCGGCGGCGGCGGCGGCCCCCCCCCCAGATCGGCGGGGCTAGGACGCCGCCATTTCGGCGACCATGACCGTGACGTCGTCCTGCGGGTTCAGGCTGCCCTCTTCGATGTCGATGCGGCGCGCCAGCTCGGCAATCAACTCGTCGGCCGGCAGGTGGGCGACCTCCTTGAACTCCCGGTGATAACGGGGTTCGCCGGTCCGGGCGTCGCGGGTCTGGACGAACGCCAGTTCCATGCCGTCGCTGTACAGAATCAACTTCTGACCCGGGCGGAGGGTCACCTGGGTCGCCGGGAACGCCTGGCCCGGGAACAGCCCCAGCAGGCCGCCTTCGGTGCGGATCTCCCGCAGGCTGCCGTCGACGTCGACCACCACCGGGTAGGGGTGGCCCCCGCGGGCCACGCTGAAGGTCCGGTCCCGATGATTCAGCAAGCCGAACGCCGCGGTCACATACTGCGAATTCTGGAGGTCCATGCTTGCCAAGGCGTCGTTCAGGGCCCGAAGCACCTCGGCCGGCGGCACCAGGCGATAGGAACCATTTTCGATCTCCTTGGTGCAGATGGCCTGCTTTACGAAGATGGTCAGCAGGCTGGCCGCCATGCCGTGACCTACGGCGTCGGCCAGATACAGACCCACGTGGTCCTCGTCCACCGAAGCGATGTCGTAAATATCGCCTGACACCCAACTGGCCGGCCGGTACAACACCGCGAAGCGGATGCCCGGGACCTCCGGCAGTGACCGCGGCAGGAACTCCCGCTGCAGTCGGCCGGCCAGGCGCATGTCGTGATCGACCTCCACGAACTGGCGGTTCAGGTGCCGGCCCAGACGCTGCATATGGTGCAGTTCCTGACTGGCCCGACGGAGCACTTCGCGGCAGTGGTGCACCGCTGCGATGCGGCCGCGCAGTTCGGCGGCACACACCGCATCGTCCACCCGCTGGACCCACTCCGGGGCCTCGACCCTGGCGTTGCCGGCGGCCTCCAGGACCATGCAGGCAGTTCCGCGCATCGCCAGGGCGTCGATCAACTGGCGAAAGGCGGCCTCTCCTTCGGGCGGCTTCCCGGCGGGGCAATCCACGATGACCAGCGCGGGCCCGTGCTGCTCCACCAGCCGCAGGGCGTCAGCACATGACTCGGTCAGGCAGGCCGACGCCCGGTTGTGCTCCAGCAACGCCGCCAACCCCTCCGCCAGGGTGTTCCCGCCGCCGACGATGACCACTTCCGATCCCATGAACCCGCGATCCGGGCGGGCCGCCGATTGGCGGGCCGCGATGCTAGAAGAGGCGCCCGCAACACGCTCGATAGGCCAACCCCGACCACCCATGCGTGTGCAATTCGGACGGCGGGGCGCAGCCGGCCGCACGTCCGCTATCATGATCGGAATTCTAGGGAGTGCCGTTGAGCCCGTGGTCGGGAATCTGCAGGACGTCGCCCGGGCTGATGCCCAGTTCCGAGAATAGACCGCCGCGGACCTCCAGAGCAAAGGGCACAGGCTCGCCGGAGATGTACTTGCCAAACACCGTCTCCAGCGGCTGCATGGTGTAGGTTTGCACGATGGTGCCCTCCGAGCGGGCGAAGGCGATGTCCAACTGGATGTAGGTGTCCTTCATCCAGAAATCCAGGTCCCGCGGCGGCTGAAACTCGAAGAGCATGCCCCGATGGGCGCCATCGGCGGTGGGGGCCATTTGTTCGGCACTGACGAACATCAGGCCGCTCAACACCTCGTCGAGCGAGCGGGCCACCCAGACCTCAAACTGGGTGCCGTTGATGGCGATCCGGAGGGTGTCCATGGCTTGCAAGTCGTTGCCCAGACCGGCCGAGCCCGCCGGCGGCTGCAGATTGGCGTTGGTGTTGGTGTTGTCCGGTTGCGGGACGCTGCACGCCGCGGCGGCCAGAACTCCGGCCAGGGCCGGCACCAGCACACCACGGTGCCTCCGCCGGCCGCAATTCGGACCGCACTGCCCGTTCACTGGCGATTCCTCCGTGGCTCGTCCGGCACGGCGCCGGCGGTCACCGGCGCGCTGCACACCCGGTTAGCTTAGGGCGGCTCCAGGTGACCGGCAACCCGGAATCGCGGGAAGCGCGCTTCGAGCCGGAACCCGGTCACCCGGATGAGGTCGCAATCGGTGGTCTGGCCCTGTGGATCGCTTGCGAGACGGCGCGCCATCCGCCGGTCAAGGCGCGCGCCCGCCGACGCCTGGCGGTAACTCGATGCGGTCGCCTTCGCGGATGCCCAGCCGGGCAAAGAGGTTAGCATTGACCTCGATGGCGTATCGTGACGGCCGACCGGAGCGATACTTCCAGGACGCGGTATCCAGGGGCGTCATGGTGTGGATCTTCACGATGGTTCCGTCGCTGCGGGCGTAGGCGATATCCAACGGAATGACCGTGTTGTGCATCCAGAAGCTGCGCGGCTCCTCGCGGTCGAAGACGAACAGCATGGCCCGGTGAGTTCCGTCGGGCAGCGTGGCCATCTGATCGGACTGCACGAACATCAGGCCACGGCGACACTGTTCTTCAGTTTCGGCGATCCAGGTCGCAAACCGCTGACCCTTGATTCCCAGTGTGGCGGTACGCATATTGCTGAGATTATTGCGTTCGGTGGGCGGCAGGCCGCCGAGCAGCGTCCAGGCGGCCGCCGCCGCGACGACCGCGATCAGCACCATGACCGGCCACCACCATCGCCGACCGCGAGGTTTCATGGTCCGACCTTGTCGCGCGCAGCCCCGGGGGCCTTGATCCAGCCGACGGCTCGGTCTTGCGGCACGGCGCCAGCACGTTGGGCGCGCCAACGGCCCAGCAGCCGGCGGGTGTGCAGGATGTCCACCAGTGCCAGGCCGCACAGCCACACCAGCAGCGCCGCGATGCACAACCAGTAGGCGGAAAAGTGCAGCGGAAAGCGCACCGGGTTGATCAGGTTGGTCCCGGCAAAAGTCGCCAGCGACACGGTGGCCACGATGGCCATGCCCAGCCCGCGGCGGTGCTGCCGTTGCGAGGTCCCTTCGGCGGTGTCCAGCCGGGTCCACCAACCGTCGCGCTGGGCCTGGGCCGGCAGCCGTCCCAGAAAGTAGGTTCCCGAGACGAGCAGCCCCAGTCCGCAAATGAGGCCCGAGAAAATAATGTCGTATCCCATCGACACGCCGGCAACGTCCCCTACAATGATTCCTCCACAAATGGTAGATCCGCTCCCGGCAGATTGCAATTGGCGATGACTGGACCATTTTCGAACGAAGAGCCGCCCAAATCGCGACGATGTACACCCGACGCCACGCCACCCGACAACGCCGAGCATGATGGAACCCCCATGAGCGGTCCCGAACACGCAAGTTTGGAATACGATCCGGCGCTGGGTCGACCGCGAGGCGAAACCCGCGGCGAACGAATGCGCGAGTCCTCGCGGTTGGTGACCCACTCGCTGATCGTGGTCATCCTGTTCTATCTGGCCATGCTATGGGGCGGCTTCATTCCCCAGCCCGGCCACGGCGGTCACGCCGGCGATCCGGTCCACGGCGCCGGCCATCACACGCGGTTCACGCCGCACTACTGGGCGGTGTTACCCTTCGCGATCCTGCTGTTGAGCATCGCCATCCTGCCGCTCTTGAAGTCCACGGAACACTGGTGGCACCTGAACCGCAACCGCTTCCTGGTGGCGGCATCGTTGGGTGCGCTCACGCTGCTGTATTACGGTGCCGTGCACCCCGGCGGAATTGCCAATCACTTCACCCACACGCTGGACAGCGCCCCGGGGTGGGAGACGGTGTTCGCCGCCTTCAGTAACGCCATCTTCTCGGAGTTCACGCCGTTCATCGTGCTGTTGTTCAGCCTGTACGTCATCAGCGGCGGCATCAACCTGCGCGGCGACTTGCCGGCCCACCCGGGCACCAACTGTGTGTTCATCGCGGCCGGCACGGTGCTCGCCAGCTTCATCGGGACCACGGGCGCCGCCATGGTGCTGATCCGGCCGCTGCTGGCCACCAATGCCGAACGGAAACACAAGGTCCACACCGTCATCTTCTTCATTTTCATGGTTTGCAATTGCGGCGGCCTGCTGCTGCCCATCGGCGACCCCCCGCTGTTCCTGGGCTACCTCAAGGGCGTCCCGTTCATGTGGACCCTGGGGCTGTGGAAGTACTGGCTGGGGGTCAACTTGCTGCTGCTGGCGATCTACTATTTCTGGGATCGCCGGGCCTACCGCAAGGAAGCAGTGCGGGATCTGACCCGCGATGAAACGCAGATCGCCCCGCTGCAACTGTCCGGCAAGATCAACCTGCTGTTCCTGCTGGGCGTGGTGCTGTGCGTGGCCCTGATCGTGCCGGATCAGCCGCTGTTCGGCGCGGGCCTGGAATCACTGCTCGGGCACAATTTCCACCCGCCGCAGTTCTTCCGTGAGGTCTTGATGCTGCTGCTGGTGATCCTGTCGCTGGCGTTTACCCACCCGCACACCCGGGTGCTGAATCGGTTCGACTATCTGGCCATCGCCGAGGTCGGCGCCTTGTTTTGCGGCATCTTCATCTGCATGCAGGTGCCGGTCGAAATCCTGAACCTCAAGGGGTCGGCGATGGGCATCGACTCTCCCCTCAAGTTTTTCTGGGCCACCGGAATGTTATCCAGCTTTCTGGACAACGCCCCCACCTACGTGGTGTTCTTCGAGACCGCCAAGACCCTGCCGGCCGACGGCGGCACCCTGACCCTGTTGACCGGCGGCCAGGTCAAGGAATCGCTGCTGGTGGCCATCAGCCTGGGCGCCGTGTTGATGGGCGCCAACACCTACATCGGCAACGGGCCGAACTTCATGGTCAAGAGCATCGCCGAGCAGTCCGGCGTGCGCATGCCGTCGTTCTTCGGATATATGCTCTACAGCGGATTGATCCTGATCCCGATCTTCGTGCTGATGAGCTGGTTGGGGAGCTAGCCAGGAGTCGTGCGCCCCCATCTCCGATTCAGCCTCATGCCGAGCTGATCCCGGCCGCGCGGGGCGCAATTGAACCTGCACACCACGCTCAACGCCGCAGCATTCGGCATCGCCCCCCATCGCCTGACGCGAGCGCGACCGCCGCTGCCCCTGCCGGGAGCCTCCCTTGCTTGGCGTGGCCCTCGCGACTCTGTAACCAACCTCTGGCAGCACTTGAACCTACGGACGAACCGGATAAGCTTTCCTGCAAGGTCAGAAGATTCTCCTGGCTATTTTCCTTCCGCCGAGGTATCTTTAGTCGTAGGATGACTAGTTAAAGGGCAACTCGGCCGTGCCGGGGGGCTTGTTAAACAGTATGCCGACGTGGTTGGACACCTTCTGGTGTTCGTCCACGTCGGCTTTTTTTTTCGCACTTGGTGATGTTTGGCGGTCGGTACCGACACCGACACCTACAACTACAAGGGGAATAATATGGGAACCGTTGCTGAACCCGTAGCCGCAAGCAAGACGCCGCGAACCGTGCCTCAGGACCTTCAGGAACTCGGGAGCATGGCGCGGGAGATGGCCCAAGAAAAAGTCGAGCAAGTGCGGGCCGGTGCCGCTGATCTTGTGAGGGACGGCCGCGAGAAGGTTCGACAGGCGGAGCACAGCATCGAGCAATACATCCGTGAGAAGCCCCTCACGTCCATGCTGATCGCAGCAGGCGTCGGCTTGGTGCTCGGCCGCTTCTGGATGCGTCGCTGACCGCCGGACGAAACCAGCGAGCATTGCCATGAGCGCGGAACAACACTTCCGGCTTCCAGCCTGCGAACGAGCAGCCTCGGAGCAGCGCTGCAATGGACACAGCCCAACGTGCGCAGCGACCGACGCTGCGCAGCCAGCGGATGTTTCGGCGGATGCCGCACCAGAGAAGTTAGCGGGACCTGAGTCGCTGACACTGCTGCTTCAGCAGTTGGCCGAGTTACGCGAATACGCGTCGTCCTACGCAGCCGCCCGGCTGGACAGTGCAAAGGCATCCGTTCGGAACACGATCATTCGGGTGGCGGCGACGGCAGTGGGGTTCGTCACGGTCGGGGGCCTCGTCGTCATGGCGAGTTGGTTCGTGCTGAGCGGCATGGCACAAGGACTCGGCACGTTCTTTGGCGATCGATCGTGGATCGGTACTCTGCTGACCGGGCTTGGGGCGCTGGTGGGAATCGGAGCCGGAGTACGGTGCGTGGCCGCCACACGTAGGGAAAGCGCCCGGAAAAGGACGGTTGAGAAGTATGAAGCACGACAAGCTCATCAGCGAGCGCGATTCGGGCGGGATGCCCATGACGGCGCGCCAACCCCGGTCTCCAAGAGTGAGTGAGTGCTGCTTTCTGGCGCACCAAGCGGCAGATGCCAAGAGAGCAATGGTCCGCAGCATGAGCGACATGAAGCACACCCTGTGTATTCTTGGTGACGTCCGTTCATGCGCAGCACGGCATCCGTGGATCTTGACCGGTTCAGCCGTCGCGGCTGGCACTGTGGCTGGCGCCGTGTTTGCACCTTCGGCGCGCAAGAAGCTCCGAAGAACAAAAAAGACGCGATCGCGGCCAGCATCCGAAGCGCCGTCCACGCGACGGGAGCAGGAAACGTCGCGTACGACAAAGTCATTCCTGTTCTCAATCGCGGGAACTGTTCTGGCCGCCGTGCTGCCGCCTCTGCTTCAGAGTTGGTTCGCTCCGACGGTCTCCGCCCAGGAGCAGCCACTGGCCGACACGCATTGTCCAGCAACTCCTGCCCAAGCGGGAGCTGATTGATACACAAGGGCATCCGTGGTCTTGTGTGGAAATAATAGGGTAGGGCACATTGGCCAAGACGGAACAAACATGAACAAGACTTGGCTTGGTATCATCGGCACAGCACTGGTAGTCGCTCTTATCGTGTGGCTGCTCGGAACCAAGATAAGCTGCCGCGAGAGCTTTTGGGATAAGGACAAACAGATCATCGAGATCAAGCAGTGACGGACTGCTCCGCCGGGGACCACCGTGCTTTTCGAGCAGCGCTAGAGCCTTGGTAGGCTAGCAGCCCGTGGCAAAGGTCATCCGGGCCGGCCAGCGGTGTTTTCCCGCCGGCTCGTGGTTGTCAATCTTCAACGAATCTCCTAGGATTCGCCTGCGGATTGCCCCTGTTGGAGGCGATCTGAATGCGCGGGGTCGCGCCGATCTGGTTTTCTCTGCCTGGGCGCCAGCCGTGGATCTGGTTGTCTCCCAGCGGATCTCGTTGCGCTGGAGCTCGTTCAGTGTTGTGCCGCCCACCTCGCGAGGCCAGCTCAGGTTCCCATCTTCAACCGCGTGGTGCTCCGGGTGATTCAGGGGCGGCGGGTGGTATAGACCTGGCGAATCAATGAACCAGCCGTCGAGAACAGAATGACCAGTACGGACCATTTCGCCAAGTCTCCATGGATGTTGACGCTGACGTCATTATCCGTGGTGGTTGCTGTTCTTTACCTGGCGAAGGCCGTGCTGGTTCCCTTGGCGCTGGCCCTGCTGCTCAGCTTCCTGCTGGTCCCCGTGTGTGACTGGCTGGAGCGGCGGAAGCTGGGTCGCATTCCGTCGGTATCAGTTACGGTCATCATCGCTTTCACGCTGTTGGGCGCAGGGACATGGACCGCGGCGCTTCAAGTGATGGACCTGGCACCGAGAGTGCCGGAGTATCAGAGCAACATTCGAACAAAACTGCATGCAGTGAATGACTATCTCAGCGCCGCACTGACCAAGGTGCGAGGAACCGGTCAAGGCGCTGACGAGAACCTGCCGCAATCCGATCCGATCGAAGACTCCCGTAATCGCGAGGAGCGTCCGTCTCTGGTTCGCGTGGTTCCCTCCCCGCAAAGTCCGCTCGAAGTCATCGGCGGTATGTTTGGTTCGATGCTCGTGGCCATGGGCTCGGCCGGCATCGTCATCGTTCTGGTGGTGTTTTTCCTGATCAAGCGTGAGGACTTGCGCGATCGCTTCATCCGCCTGGTTGGGCGGGATCACCTCACTCTGCCCACGCAAGCGCTTGAAGACGCCACCACGCGCGTGAGCCGTTACCTCTTGATGCAATTGGTCACGAATGTGATGTTCGGCGTTCCGGTCGCCGTCGGGCTTTACTTCATCGGCGTGCCCAACGCGGTGTTGTGGGGAATCCTAGCCACCATTCTGAGGTTTATTCCATACGTTGGCCCGTGGATCGCCGCGGCGGCGCCGATCGTCCTGTCCCTGGCCATGTCCACGGATTGGGTAGCGCCCCTCCTGACCATCGGCCTGTTTGTGGTTCTGGAGCTGTTCGTTAACAACGTCCTGGAGCCCTGGTTCTACGGTAGGAACACCGGCATCTCCGCCGCCGCGCTCTTGGTCGCCGCGCTGTTCTGGACCTGGCTGTGGGGCGCCGTTGGGTTGCTTCTGGCGACCCCGCTGACCGTGTGCCTCCTGGTGATCGGCAAACACGTTGCAGAACTCTCCTTCCTGGAGACCTTGCTGGGAAACGAACCGGTCTTTGAGCTGAAGAAGCGCGTCTATCAGCGGCTGCTCGCGGGCGATCAGGAAGAGGCCGCCGAATTGCTCTTGAATGATCTTGAAAAGCGACCCCTTGTCGAAGTGTACGACACGGTGCTCATACCGGCGCTGGCGCTCACCGGGATTCATTGGAATCGCGGTGAGCTTGAGGAGCGCCGGCACACGTTCATTTTTCAGAATCTGAGGGCTTCGATCGAGGAACTGGGCGAACGCCGGCAGGCAATGCGGGCGAGGGAGATCGCCGCGGTGACGGCGCAGGAGGACGCAGCTCCCGGTCACGCTTTTTCGGCCGACTCGTCGAAGGTGTGCATCCTCTGCCTGCCTGCGCACGACGAGGCGGATGAGATCGCTGGGACGATGCTGGCGCAATTGTTGGAGGAGCAGGGGTGCCTGGTGCACGTCGTTTCGGTTGGGGCCCTGGTCAGCGAGCGGGTTGATCTGGTCGAACAACGCCATGCCGACATCGTCTGTATTTGCGCCACCCCGCCCGCCGCCGTCGTGCACGCGCGGTATCTGTACCGGCGACTTCGTGGGCAGTTTCCAGACGCGAATCTGGTCGTTGGACTATGGGACAACAAAGGCGATCTGAGCCAGGCGAGAAATCGCATCGGTTGCGGCCCGGAGACGCATATCGTCGCGTCGCTGGCAGAAGCAAGCGTGCAGATCCGCAAGTTGATTCAGTTGAATGGGGCGCGGGCAAGGCCGCTGCCCCAGCCAAGTTCGTAGCGACCAAGCAGCCACACGCCCTCGCCCATGCTGTAGAACTCCAGGACGTTGCCAGCATGCACGAGCCGCTCATCGAGGACATGCCGCAAGACACCGCCCACCTCTTTCAACCGCAGACTGGGCATGGCTTCAGAATACCCTCCGCTTTCAGATGGCTCCAGAGATTTGGGAGTGAGGCCCAGGGTGGCGTGCTCGCCGAAACCTGTGGCCTCAACACCGGCGGGTGTTGCCGGCAGGAACAGCCTACGAACTGCCTTCGTCCTTGCCCGCCGGATGCTCAAAGCACCACGTGTGGCACATGTCCACAACCTTGGCCACGAGCGGAAGGTCGTCGCGGCCAAAGCTCGTCGTCCGCTCCCACTTCTCGCCGTTCTTATACAGCCGACTGACCTGGACGGTGTGCCAGGACTTCTCCGTACTGGTAGACCTGGATGGACCAGCATCTCGCCGAACTCGCCGCCCCAATCGACCCGCACGAAATCCACTCCGCTCATCGGCTTCAGGCCCACCACGTCGCCGCGAAACTGGGCGACTTCGTAGCCGGCCTGAGCCGAGCGAAGCCACGCTGCTGCGTAGGCAACACGGTCACCAACTCGAAACGTCTTCTTCCGCATGAAGCCTCCTTTCAGGCACACAGCGGGCATCGCCCGTGAGCTTCTGGGGTTTGAATCACGGCGGTCACATCGTGGCAAACTCCGAGTCATCACACTCGCCGGCAAGGGCCTGGCGGATAAGGTCGGCAGCACGAGCCACCGTGACCCAACTGCCAAGCGTCAGGCTTTCGACTTGCCGGAGCTTGCCGCCGCCGAGTTCCTTCACGACGGCATACTCCTGAGCCCCGTCTGGTCCGGTGGCGTCGTTGAGAAACAGGTAGCAAGTGTCGTGAACACGAAACCCGTTGCAGCCGCACCAGGTTTGCTCGGCGAGCATGGCGGCCATGTCCTCGGGAGACGACACGCCGACCACGCTCCACGTTCTGTCGTTGTGGAGCATTGCACCTCCGTTCGGATGGACGGTTTGGAATGAAAACCAGAATGAAGAACGAATGGGCACGCCACGCGGCCCCGAGCTAAGGGCAGGCCCCTAGCTCGAGGCATCTGTGGCCCGCTCTACCCAAAGGAAGGAAAAAAAAAAGAGCAGACAGTGATGGGAGATATTATTCCGCCCGCATGGGCGACGATACACCTGTGCCCTCGAAAGGGAAGCACCGTCTGAAGTTGATGCCCCGGGCACAAGCCCGCTTGGACCGGCGCCTTTTCCTTGCTAGCCAGGCGGCACGAGCAGGGGTGCATGTCCGTGGGCGGCGGTGTCGGTCTTCCGCCGGCCCTACTGGAGTACCTTTTCGTAGAGGTTCAGGTACTCATGACCGAGCCGCTCCCAGGCGTAGCGCTCCTGGGTGAGTTCGCGCCCGCAATGGCCCATCAGATCGAGTTCGGCCGCACTGCACTCGAAGGCTTTCTGCAAGGCCCGGTGCAGTTCGACCCGCTTGGCGGGCACCACCCAACCAGCTTTGCGCAGCGGCACGTCCGGCAGATTACACCCGGGCGAGATCAGCACCGGCTTGCCGCGGGCCAGGGCCATCAGCGGCCCGACCGGACAGGTCTCACCGGCGCTGGGCGCCACCACCAGAGTCGCTTGCTGAAGCAACCGTTCAATGGTCGCAGCGTCGGCGTCGCCGATCACCGTCACACGATCGGCAAACCCTTGGCGGCGGATGCCGGCCTGGATGGCCGGTGTCCAGTGTTTGTCCTCGGTGCCGGCCAACACCAACCGGCAGTCGTCGAAGGTGTCGGCCAACAAAGCCGCCGCCTTCAGAAATGGAACGATCCCTTCACTGGGATGCAGTGGGCCGAGAAACAGCAGCGTGCGCAGCCCGTCGGCTGGATGGTGGGAAGTCCGGGGCAGCGGATCGACCCCCAGAGGCAAGACCTTGACCCGGCGATTGACCGTGCTCTTGAGATGCCCGGATTCCATTTCGCTGAGGGCGTGCAGGCACCAGGCCCGCCGCAGGAGTTTGCGCCGCGCGGCCGACGGACCCCATGGCCGGGGCCAGCCGCGCCGCCGGAACGGCCGCGGCATGGTCATGGCATAGGTCGACACGACGTAGCTGCCCGGGCGGCGTTTCAGCAGGGACCAGGCGATCGTGCACGTCCAGTCCGATACGCCGTGCACGTGAACGATGTCGGCTCGGGCGACCGCCGACAGCCCGCGGTCCAACGATTCGGGAGCGATGATCTCGACTTCCCAACCCCGGCTTCGCTGAAACGCGAACAGCCCCGGCAGGACGCAACACGGATGCCCGGCGATGGGCTGCTGCGAGTCGAGCAGGTGGGTGATACAGCGACCCATCGGTCCACACTCCGCAATCCCGAATCGCCACCAGCCGCAGTCGCCGGACGACGCCCACACCCGGGCAAACCACCACCTACGGACTCGATGAGAACAGCGCGCCGATAAACTGCTCGGGATCAAAAGGCTCGATGTCGTCCGGCGTTTCACCCAGGCCCACGAATTTGACCGGCACACCCAACTGGTTGCGGATTCCCACGACCACGCCGCCCTTGGCCGACCCATCGAGCTTCGCCAGAAAAATGCCGGAGACGGCGACGTGCGCGCCGTAGATCTTGGCCTGATTGATGGCGTTCTGCCCGATGGTGGCGTCCAGCACCAGCAGCACCTCGTGCGGAGCACCTTCGATCTTCCGCTCGATGACCCGCCGGATCTTGCCCAATTCGCGCATCAGATGGTCCTGGGTGTGCAGCCGGCCGGCGGTATCCACAATGAGCACATCCACCTGGCGGGCGAGTGCCGCTTCGCAGGCGTCGTAGGCCACGGCCCCGGGATCGGAACCCTGATCGTGCTTGATCACCGGAACGCCGATGCGCTCCGCCCAGATGGACAGCTGATGCACCGCGGCGGCCCGGAAGGTGTCGCAGGCCGCCAGCATCACCCGATCTCCCCGGACGGTCAGGTACTTGGCCAGCTTGGCGATGCTGGTGGTCTTGCCGGAGCCGTTGACCCCGGTGACCAGCACCACCGTCGGGCCGCTGGGCGCCCGGATCAAGGCCCGATCGTCCGCCGGCCAATGGTTCAGCAAGTCCTGCTGCAAGTAGGGCACGATCTGGTCGGTCGCCGTGATCTTGCCCTGCTTCCAGGCTTCGCGGAGATCCTGGACCAGGCCGCCCACCACCGCCGGCCCCATGTCGGCGGCCAGCATCAGGGATTCCAACCGCTCGAGAACGTTGGTATCGATGGCCGCCCCGCCGGTCAGGATGGTCCTGAAGCCCTCGGCCAAACGGTCGCGGGTGCGGCTCAGTCCCTTCTTGAAGCGGTCGAACAATCCCATGGAGGCGACTTTCTCGTCAGTTCGAATTATTGTGCTTTTTCCAGATCGCGTCCAGCAGCCCGTTCACAAACTGAGACGACTCGGCCGTCCCGAAGGACTTGGCCAGCTCCACCGCTTCGTTGATCACCACTCGAGGCGGGTCTTTGAGGTACAACAGCTCGCAGACCGCCAGGCGGAGGATGGCGCGATCGATCGGCGGCATGCGCGGTATCTCCCAGTGCTCGGAAACGTCGGCCAACTGCTGATCGATGGCCGCGCGGTGCGCGGACCAGGCGCGGATTCGAGCCCGAACGAAGTCTTCGCCGGCGGCGCTCAGTTCCCGATCGGTGATAAAGGAATCGAGTTGGGCGTAGTAATCGTCCCCCTGAGCATCCAGCTGAAACAGCGTCTGAATGGTGATGATGCGCAGTTCGCGGCGATTCACCGTGGTGACCCCGGATCCAACAAGGATTGCCATGCGGCCCCCGGGGCCTGCGCATCAGCCTCCGACAAGCCCGACCGATCCCTACAATTGCGGCTGGCCATCGATGCACCGCAGGAGGTTGACCATCTCGATAGCGGCCAAGGCGGCATCCGCACCCTTGTTGCCGTTCTTGGTACCGGCGCGCTCCACGGCCTGCTCAATGGTGTGCGTGGTCAGCACGCCGAACGCCAGCGGCGTCTTGGTATCCAGCGCCACTTGCGACAGACCCCGGGTGACCGCCTGACAAATCTGGTCGAAGTGCGGGGTCGCCCCGCGAATCACGCAACCCAGGGCGATGATGGCGTCCACCTTACCGCCGTCCGCCAGCCGCCGGGCCGCCAAGGGCAACTCAAAGGCCCCCGGCACCCACACCTCGATGATGTGTTCGGCGGCAGCGCCATGCCGTCGCAAGGTATCGACGGCGGCATCTCTCAGCCGAGCGGTGATGAAGTCATTGAAGCGGCTGACCAGCACTGCGAAGCGCTGCTGGCGAACCACCAGATCACCTGTGATTTGATTCGGCATGGTCAGGTCCGCGACGGCCGGCCGGCCAGTAAGATCAATTCCATCAACCGGTTAGCCTGCTGAGGATAAACCAATGGCACGCCCGGGTCAATCACCGGTGGGTTCGTCGAGGTAGGGTTGCAGTAACAGCTCGAGCTCGATTTCGTCGTGTATCGGCAAGCCGTTGAGACCGAACTCCGGGACTTCCGGCTTGAGCCCGCCCCGGCGCGCCAGGGTCACCGCATCGCGATAGACCGCCACCAGCCGAAACCCCATTCGCTGGTAGAACCCCAGGGACTTGAGGTTGTCGTTGGTGGTGGTCAGCCAGACCCGCCGAACCCGGCGGCGGCGGGCCTCGGCGATGACCCGCAACACCAGCGAAGAACCGATTCCCAGACCCGGCGCCAGGCTGTTCAACGTGATCATCAGCAGGGCGTCGCCCTCCTGCCGGAAGGTGGCCAGCCCCACCAGATTCCCGTGATGACGGACCACGAAGCCCTCATCCTGATGCGGGTAGTAACGGGTGTCACGGACACAAACGTAAGGCGCATGCCAGTGCTGCTGCACGAAGGTCTGGACCTCGTTGCGGTCGGAATCTCGCAGCGTCGTCATGACGGTCATGGCCGCCGAACCATCGTCCACGATACCTATCGCTCACTCGGAGAATGACATACGATTTCACTATAGCCAACCGCCCCGGGACTGTACAGATCGGCGACGCGTCCGCCGAGGGCCTGCTCAACCGGCCGGCAGCGCTTCCCGATGGCGGTCTTGAGCATGCCGCCCGGCAGGCCATTCATATTGAGTATTGGGCAGGATTCGGAGGGTGTGTTATTCTTTGCTTATGAACGCCCCTCAGCGAATCAACGTCGATCCCGATCCGCAGGAAACCTCGGAGTGGCTGGAGTCCTTCGACGCCGTGGTCCAGCGCGGCGGTCCGGAGCGGGCCCAGTTTCTGCTCAGGAAGCTGGTCGATCGCGGGCACCGCGACGGCGCCGTCATGCCGTTTACCGCCAACACGCCGTACATCAACACCATCCCAATCGACAAGCAGCCGCCCTACCCGGGCGACCGCGAACTGGAACGCAAGATCAAGAGCATCATTCGCTGGAATGCAATGGCCATGGTGGTACGGGCCAACCGCCAGGCGGAAGGCATCGGCGGACACATCTCCACCTACGCCTCGGCCGCGACGCTCTACGAAGTGGCCTTCAACCACTACTTTCGCGGCCCCGACGCCGACGGCAACGGTGATCAGATTTACTTCCAAGGTCACGCCTCGCCGGGCATCTACGCCCGGGCCTACCTGGAAGGCCGCATCACCACCCAGCAAATGCAGAACTTCCGCCGCGAACTGCAACGCGGCGGCGGCCTGACCTCTTACCCGCATCCCTGGCTGATGCCGAACTTCTGGCAGTTCCCGACGGTGTCGATGGGACTGGGCTCGATCAGCGCCATCTATCAAGCCCGCTTCAACGAATACCTGCACGATCGCGGGATCTGTGACACCCGTCCCTGCAAGGTTTGGGCCTTCCTGGGCGACGGCGAGATGGACGAACCCGAGACCCTGGGTGCCATCACCCTGGCGTCTCGCGAGAAACTTGAGAATTTGATCTTCGTGGTCAACTGCAACCTGCAGCGCCTGGACGGTCCGGTGCGCGGCAACGGCAAGATCATCCAGGAACTGGAGGCCGCCTTTCGCGGCGCCGGCTGGAACGTCATCAAGGTCATCTGGGGCAGCAGTTGGGACCCGCTGCTGGAGGCCGACGATTCCGGTCTGCTGGTGCAGCGCATGGGCGAGGTCATCGACGGCGAATACCAGAAGTACAGCGTCAGCGACGGCGGCTACGTGCGCGCCCATTTCTTCGGCAAGTATCCGGAGCTGCTCGCACTGGCCAAACCCTATACCGACGAGCAACTCTACAAGTTGCGACGCGGCGGCCACGACCCGATCAAGGTCAATGCGGCCTATGCCAAGGCCGTGCGGCACCGCGGTTCGCCGACCGTCATCCTGGCCAAGACCATCAAGGGGTACGGTCTGGGCGAAGCCGGCGAAGGGCGAAACATCACCCATCAGCAAAAGAAGCTCCACGAAGAGGAACTGCGCCGCTTTCGCGACCGCTTCGACATCCCCATCACCGACGACAACCTCGCCGACGCCCCGTTCTACCGGCCCGCCGAGGACAGTGACCTGATCCGCTACCTGCTCGACCGGCGGTCCGAGGCCGGCGGGTTCGTTCCCAGCCGCACCGTGCTGAGCAAAGCGCTGCAGGCGCCGAGGCTGGACACCTTCAAGGAATTCACCGAGGGCAGCGGGGATCGGCCGGCGTCCACGACCATGGCCTTCGTCCGCATGCTGGCCCGCCTGATGGACGATTCCGAGATCGGCAAGTTGATCGTGCCAATCGTTCCCGACGAAGCCCGGACCTTCGGGCTGGACGCCCTGTTCCGCAAGTACGGCATCTACGCCCACATGGGCCAGCTCTACGAACCTGTGGACTCCCACCTGCTGCTGTATTACCGTGAGGCCACCGACGGCCAGATTCTGGAGGAAGGCATCACCGAGGCCGGTTCCATGGCCTCGTTCACCGCCGCCGGTACCGCCTATGCCACCCACGCCATCAACACCATCCCCTTCTTCCTGTTTTACTCGATGTTCGGCTTTCAACGCATCGGCGACAGCATCTGGGCCGCCGCCGACAACCAGGCCAAGGGGTTCTTGATCGGGTGCACCGCCGGGCGGACCACCCTGGCCGGCGAGGGACTGCAACACCAGGACGGCCACAGCTTGCTGCTGGCTTCCGCCGTGCCCAATTGCATCTCGTACGATCCGGCTTTCGCCTACGAAATCGCCATCATCGTGCAGGACGGCATCAAGCGGATGTACCAGGACCGGGAGAACGTCTTCTATTACATCACCCTGGAAAATGAACCGTACCCCCAGAGGCCCATGATTGCCGGCTGCGGGCCCGATGTGCTGCGGGGCATGTATCGACTGCGGCCGGCTGGCGGCGGCGCCCCCATCATTCACCTGTTGGGCAGCGGGGCGATCTTGAACCAGGTCATCCAGGCCCAGGACTGGCTCGCGGAACACTTCGATATCCCCGCCGATGTCTGGAGCGTCACCAGCTACACCCAGCTGAAGCGCGATGCGATGGCCGCCGAGCGCCACAACCTCCGACATCCCGGGCAGGCGGCCGAACCCTGCCACCTGTTGCAGCAACTGGGCGGTGACGACTGCCCGATCATCGCCGCCTCCGACTACGTCCGGGCCCTGCCCGACCAAGTCGCCCCCTGGCTGGGCGGCCGACTGACCAGCCTGGGCACCGACGGTTTCGGCCGCAGCGACACCCGAGAGGCCTTGCGAGCCCACTTCGAGGTGGATGCAGCCAACGTCAGCCTGGCCGCGGTCAGCGCCCTGGAGCAGCGCGGGGCGCTGCCCAAAGGATCCGTGCGCAAGGCGGTCACCGCACTGGACATCAACCTCGACAAACCCGATCCGGCAACGTCATGACCGCGCATCCGCCGAAGGCCCTTCATCTCTGAGTATCGCCATGGACCCAATCCAGGAGCACCACCCCCACGGACGCAAGGGCGGACGGGGTCTCCGCCCCTGGCTGCTGATCCCCAAGGTCATCTGCGTCGCCGTCTTTCTGGGCAGCTACAGCT
Source organism: uncultured Planctomycetales bacterium (assembly GCA_964619935.1). Taxonomy (GTDB): domain Bacteria; phylum Planctomycetota; class Phycisphaerae; order UBA1845; family CAIVHJ01; genus CAZUGO01. The sequence goes on from CAZUGO010000009.1 coordinate 46,784, forward strand.
CGGCCACGCTGCTGTGGTTCTACTTTCGAGGCGGGGCTTCGGCAGGCACGCTGTGGCCGATCGAGGGCGTCTCGCTGATCTTCCGCTGGTTGGTCATTCCCAGCCTGAGCGCCACCTTGCTGTTTGGCGGGTTGTTGCTCTTGCAATACCCGGGCGTGTTCATCCGCCGCCGTTGGTTGCAGGTCAAACTGCTGCTGGTGGCCGTCCTGTTGCCGATCCTGCACTTTGCCGCGCGGCGCGCGTTCCTGGAAGTCAAGCGCGGGTTCCTGGATGACGGCCTGCCGTTCGACCACGCCGCCATGCAATCCCCCTGTCTGCGGTTCAGCGTGCTGTTGCCGGCAGGGTTGCTGACCATCCTGCTGCTGGTTTTCATGGGCCGCTACAAGCCGCGGTTGGACCAGACGCCCCAACCGCTCCGCCGGCGGTCATGATGGGTCGGGCGGCTCCTGGCGATCGACGTCCTCCTCGGCCAGGTCGATCAGCGGGGTCTCTGAGAGCAACGGCTCGTTCAGTTCGATATCCCCTTCAGTCAAAGGCACCGGCATCACCACCGATCGCACGTCGCCGCGACCGGGAGGCGGCAGAGGGGGCCGGGTTTGCGGGCCGCGCTTCCAGGCGGCCAGGAACAAGTACGCCACCAGCAATCCGAACGGAATCGCCGGGAGCAACCCGGATCCGATCGGGCCCAATCCGTAGTTCACCGGGATGCCCAGTTGCTCGCTGAGCCACGGGGTCAGGTGATGCGGCAGAACCCGCTCCGCGTGTCCGCTCACCGGGTTGTCGAACAAGGGATCCCCCCACCACCAGCCGATGAATGCCGACGCGCCGACCATCGCGACCCCCACCAGGCCTTCACCGGCGACCATTCCGGAGGCCGCCAGGATTCCGGGGTTGTCACCCTGGGGATCCTTGTGCCGCAGGCGACTGATGATCCAGCAGACGATCCCGCCCACCATGATGGGCGCCGACAGTTCCAGCGGCAGGTACAGCCCCACCGCCACCGGCAGCGCCGGAATGCCGAGCAACTCGACCACCACCGTCACTGCCATGCCGACCACGATCAGAATCCAGGGCAGCGTTCCGTCCATGATGCCTTCCACCAGCAGCTTCATGATGTTGGCCTGGGCGGCAATCACCGGCATCGGCGTCTCGGGCGTCTTGACGTAACCGTAGGTGTCTTTCACTGCGAAAATCACCCAGGCAATCGCCGCCGTGGCCGACAGCACGCCGATCATCTCGCCGAGCTGCTGTTTCCAGGGAGTGGCCTGAACCAGGTAGCCGGTCTTGAGGTCTTGAGAGCAGTCGCCCGCGATGCAGATCGCCACGCACACCAGAGCGCCCACCGACACCACCGTGAACTTGGCGGCGTCGTCGTTGAGATGAAGCCCGTAGACGAACAGCACTGCCGTGCCCAGCAACGTCGCGATGGTCATCCCCGAGGCCGGATTCGATGAACTGCCCACCAGCCCCACCAGCCGGGACGACACCGTCACGAAGAAGAACCCGAAGACCAGCACGGCGATGGCGCCCCAGGTTCCCAGCCGAATGGCGTCGAAATGGACCATCGCATAACCCAGCCCCAGGATCAGCACCGCCAGCAATGGGACCGGCAGGTCGCGATCGGTGCGCTCTCCGCTGAGCCGCGAGCGCCCGAACATCCCGCCGACCATGTGCCACATCGACGACACGATGGTCGGCGTGCTCTTGAGCAGCGAGAGCAGCCCGCCGAGGACCACCGCACCGGCCCCCACGTAGCGCAGGTAGAACTCCCACATGTCGTCGGGACCCATCTCACGAATCAAGGTATCCGACGGAAAAATGGGCACCGGCGAGTCGGCGCCGAAGAAGGCGATCGCCGGGATAATGACAAACCAGCCCAGCACCGCGCCGCCGAGCATGTACCCGGCAATCCGCGGCCCCAGGATAAAGCCCACGCCCAACAGTGCCGGAGAGGCATCCAGACCGAACGCGGTGCGGGCCTGCGGAATGTCCAGCCGAACCTTGTCCTGCCAGAAGCCCAGGCCGCGAAACAGTTGATAGAGCGCCGCCACGCCCAGTCCGCGAAAGACCGCGGCAGCGCCGCCGCCGCCGGAATCGCCCGAGCGCAACACCTCAGCGCAGGCCACGCCTTCCGGATACGGCAACACGCCGTGCTCCTTGACAATCAGCACGCGACGCAGCGGGACCATGAACAACACGCCCAGTAGACCGCCGATGGCCCCCCACAACATCATCTCGGTCAACGCCACGTCGAAGCCGAAAATGTACAGCGCCGGAATGGTGAAGATCATGCCCGCCGCCAGGCTCTCGCCGGACGACGCGATGGTCTGCACCATGTTGTTCTCGAGCAGCGTGCCGCGACGCAGCACCCCGCGGAGCACCCCCATCGAGATCACCGCCGCGGGAATCGACGCGCTGATGGTCATGCCCACCTTCAGGCCGATGAACGCCGCCGCCGCGCCGAACAGCACTCCGATGAGAATTCCCAGGATGACGGCCAGTGGGGTGAATTCGCGCATGGGCAACGCTCCTCGCAACGGTTCGATGAATCGGGCTCGCCGGCTCAAAGGGGTGCAGGTGCCATAATATAGAGGGATACGGCAGCCAGGGAAACCGCCCGCGGACGCCCGCCAGACCCGATTCCGACGCCGGAAGCCGGGCCGCGGGAACTATGGGACCTCGGCGAAGCGCGACGCGGTTGAGGGCGGCCGTCTCGCTGCCATATACTCAAGAGTAGCACGTGGAGCCCGCGTGCTCCGAATTCCAGCACCTCGGGGGTATGTGCCATGCGTACGTGGACAGTGATCTTAGCGGCCGGTCTGGTCTCCATTGCCGTCGGCATGGGCGTGGTGCTGCTCAGCACCAACCAGGTCGCCCAACCCGGACCCGCGGCGGTGCAGTCGGATCTCGACCCCATTCGCGTGGACGCGGTCGAGACCGTGCCGGAGCCCACACCGCCGCCGCGGCCGGTGGTCGCGCCGCCGGTGGAGGAGGTCGCCGCCGCCCGGCCCGATCCGGTCGGCCCGACGACTGAAGCGATCCGGCGGATTCCGACCGCGCCGCCCGTTCCGGCAGCGGAACCGGCGGTGTTCACCGAACCGATTCCCGCCCCGCCCGCCACGGCGACCGTCCCCGGCGAGCCCACGGCCCCGCATGATCCCGATCAAGATTCGGCGCCCCGCGCTGCCGCGGATCCACCGGAGATTGAACTGCCGGCCACGCCGGCTCCGACCGTAGCCACGGTCTCGGGTCCGACCGCCGAGCGCCCGCCCGAGCGACATATCATTCGTGAAGTCCGCGGGAACGATGTCCGGGAAGTCGTCTACCTCAAGATCAACGGCACCTGGGTCCGCCAAGGCTTCGACGAACCACCGGCTCCCGTCGCGGGGTTACCCCGAACGCCTTCTGATTCGGCGGTTCTGACCGATTCGGCATTCACCGCCGACGTGCTCGAGTCATCACTGCCGGTGGTGCTGAACTTCACCGCCGACTGGTGTGTGCCGTGCAAGCTGCTGGTACCCGTGCTCAGCGAACTTCGCACTCGCCATGCCGGCAAGCTGAAAATCATCGACGTGGACTACGACACCCACACGGCCTTGGTCAAACGCTACACCATCGACTCCGTGCCGACGCTGCTGGTGTTTCGGGACGGCGAGTTGCTGCACCGCATCGTGGGCGCCGCAGACCCCGAGGGCCTGACCAGAACGGTCGCGGCAGTGGTTCGCGGGCGCTAGGCGGCATTTCTCACCCGCTTCCTGCTGCGGGCCGCATCTGTTTGCGCCTGCTGCGTTGTGCTCGACGGAGTTCGGGGGACACAAACTGGGACACAAACCACAATTAGCGCGTCGCATTGGAGTAACCGGCGTCGAACCGCATGAATTGCGGTTTATGTCCCAATACGGTTCGGCACTGGACTTGCGTCCTGGACTTACAGTGCTTTCTCGCTGCATTGCTGCCAACGCAGCACTCGTTCCTGCTCTGCAATCGCGTTCAGGCAACCCGAGTGCCGAACAGGATTGGGACATGATGGATATAAACCACAATTCATGTTGTTGGGCGCGGGCACTCCACTGCGACGTGGTAATTGTGGTTCGTGTCCCAGCTTGTCTCCCCCGAACTCCCGCTCGACTGTTGACTGTTCGACTGTTCGCCACAGCAGCGGGAAAGTCACGAACACCTGAAACGCAGCCGCGGCAGCGGCGGCAGAACCTAGCCCACGGCGCCAGCCGTGGGTACGCTCGCATACCAACCGTCAAGCCCCGGCAGGGGCGAAATATTCTTGCCCGCGGCGCCAGCCGTGGGATCGCGACGCATCCGCGCACGGGTGTGTCTCCCCCGAACCCCGGGCAAGATTCCGCAGGCTTCTAATCATCCGCATTTTCCTTTCCGAAAAACGGGTGAGCTCGCGGACATAAACCACAATTCATGCGGCTGGGCGCGGGCACTCCACTGCGACGCGGCAATTGTGGTTTGTGTCCCGTTTGTGTCCCCCGAACTCACGTCGCGCGCCCACGGCTGGCGCCGCGGGCAAAATATGTCGCCCTTGCCAGGGCTCGAGGGTTGGTGGGCCTGTGAACCCACGGCTCGCGCCGTGGGCTACAATTTCCCGCCGCTGCCGCGGCTGCTTCGTGAGCCCTCGTGGCGAATTCCAGGGACCCAAACAATTCCGTTCGCCTCTTCGGATGTTGGACGAGTTCGGGGGACATAAACAATACGGTTCGGCACTGGACTTGCGTCCTGACTTACAGTGCTTTCTCGCTGCATTGCTGCCAACGCAGCACTCGTTCCTGCTCTGCAATCGCGTTCAGGCAACCCGAGTGCCGAACAGGGTTGTTTATGTCCCCCGAACTCCTCCCAGCGTGCGCTTTTGTTCATGGGAAGCACTTCCCACGGTCTATGGGAAGCTTTCGCACGGTCTATGGGAAGCTTTCGCACGGTCTGTGGGAAGCTTTCGCATGGTCTGTGGGAAGCTTTCGCACGGACTGTGGGATGCTTCCGCATGGACTGTGGGATGCTTCCGCATGGCCTGCGGGAAGCGTTCGCACGGATGCGGTAAGCTCTCGCACGCACCTTTTGCCCGATCGCGAACTCTGGTGTTGTACTTGTACTAGCGAAGCTTGACCGCGCTCAACTCTAGACTCAGATTCCCTGCTTGTAAGACATGAGATCACGGAACAGAATCCTGCGGTGCGTGCCAACCTTGCGACATGGCAGCTTGTTGTCGTCTAATAGTTTGATCACAAACGGGCGAGAAACGCCGAGAAGGTCCGCAGCCTGTTGCGTTGTGAGTTCAGCATGGATAGGCACGATGGTCACGGCATTGCCCTCGGCCATCTCCGAAAGTACTGAGACTAGCAGATGGACGACGACCGCAGGAAGTTCGACGACCTCGCTGGTTTCCTGGATTTTGAAGCTCAACGCACGTTTGCGGTGTGCCGAGAGCACGCGGCTCGATTCACAAGCGAGTCGAGACTCAGATTCGTCCGGCGTGATGGGCCCAATGATCAAGCCCCGTCAGGGGCGGCAGAAAGCGACGGGACTCGGCTTGGGCGCCGGCCGTTCTGCGCTCGTCTGGTCATTGCGCCCCACGGGTTGAATTCTGTCGCCCCGCTGGGGCTGGACTTTCTCAAGATCGATCCCGTTCCCACGGCTGGCGCCGTGGGCCACGATTTGCCGCCCCCTACGGGGGCTGGATCGCGCGCCTTCGATCGGGGTCCACTGCGCGTATCGTCCCACGCGTGCTCCATGGGCACCGATGTGTCGCCATGATTACGGAGTTCGGGGGACATAAACAATACTGTTCGGCACTGGACTTGCGTCCTGGACTTACAGTGCTTTTTCGCTGGATTGCTGCCAACGCACCACTCGTTCCTGCTCTGCAAGCGCGTTCAGGCAACCTGAGTGCCGAACAGGACTGATCCTGACCCCATTTCGTCTCCCTCTTTCCTGCGGGAAGGCCGCTCTTATCCTGCAAGCTTCCATAAACAGAACACCCTTGTCGCCGATGAGCCGTCCGGGGCACGCGACTCGCCGAGCGATTCCCTACAGCGGAAATCGTATCCTTCGTCTAATGGGCGAGTGGATTGGGGCGCGAGGCTGGCGAGCCTCGCGGAGGCGTGGTCTTCGAAAGTGGAGAAGGTGACGTACGAGTCAGGCTCAGACACTACGCGAGGCGCGATTGATGGCGGCGTAGAACCTTGGGGACGGGGAGCATGCTACGCTCTTATTATTCTTGACGAACAAAGTGCAACGTCCTTTCGGGCCTATTCGTAATTGTTGCGCGCACGGCGCAACGGCATTGGGGGCGATGTGCGCGCTGCACGGCAAAGAACCACGGGCTCCGGAATCCACTCACCAACATGGGCAGGCGCTATGGGTCTTGGGATTGGTTACAACTCGCAAGGCCCCCAGGCTCCCAGGAGTGGGGCCAAGTCGGCGGCGTCGACCGTGGTGTCGCCATTGAAATCAGCCGCATGTCCGGGGTTTGGGCCCCAGGCACCGAGAAGCAGGGCGAGGTCGGCCGCGTTGACCGAATTGTCGCCGTTAAGGTCTTCCTGGCAGAAGACGGCCGTGCAGCCTTCAAACGTGGGCGGATCTCCGGCCCCTGTCCAAGCAAGCTGGAATTGCAATCCATCTCCACAATCAACGTCGCCGTCATCGCTGAAATCGGCCCAGGCGCAGCCTGCCCAGTTGCCGGCTTCTGTTTCGAGGCACTCTTGAAAGTAATAAGCATCATTCTCGTTCACTTGGCCATCGCTATTGAAGTCGCCGCTGCTGTCAACCGGGATCACGCCGTAGCGGACGTAGGCCCACTGGGTCTCGCTGTCCATTGTCCATGCTCGCGTTGTCCACGCGACGTTTGGATTGAAGGAAAGGAAAGGGCCGCCTGGAATTCCTTCCCAAGCCACATCCCCGTCAATGAAAATCGTGTAGGACGATTCACCGAAAATTTCAAGCCGATAAGTATGAGGCACGTCGGACTCAATGTTAAAATACTCGTTAACAACGAAATTGTCTTGAAAGAATTTGATCTCGTCACGAGTGAAGCCAAACCACCATTGCTCGCCGCCCTGGTTCCACGCAGTGAGGACGGCCCCGGGGCTGCCACCCCATGGCTCGGTCGCGGTGGTGGACATTCTCCATTCCACGAAAAACTCGTCAACTCCAATGAACTCATCGATCGGAAGGCGATAGTGATCTGTGTCTCCCCCAGGCGGCGGCCCACATTCGCCGACATCCACGTCTTCGTGCAAGAATCCGGTTTCGAACCACCGCGTTGGCGTGCAAAACGTGATATACTCCCATCCCTGGGCTTCCGGGAAGACAGAAGACGTGGCGTCGTAGGAAACGATCTGCGCGAAAGTGCTTGTGGCGACACAAAGCACAGGGAGGGCGGAAAACAAGGCGGTCTTCATCATGACGTCTCCCGAACCAGAGGTTGTGGTGCCCAACCGGCACAAGTCATTCTAACAGAAGGAGTTGGACAATGAAATCAGTAAGAACGGGTTTTATGTCCATGGTGCTGTGTGCCATGGGGCTGGCGTTTGTCGGCGTGGATTCGGCGCTGGCGGCAGCAACGTGTGGTTCCAAACGGTGCTGTGAACAAAGCGGCTCCGGCAGCTATGTGTGCGTGGAGTGGAGCGGAACAGGCGATCCTCTTGAGGGAACGGACTTCACCTTTACCTTCACCGACATCCACAAGCCGGATATCAAGCTCGTAACGGGAGGCACAACGTGGACCGTGTGGTCTCAAGAGGGTGAGTCCGATGACGACGCGGACTCGCTTGGAGATATCAGTGTTGAGCCTACAGCCAGCTCATCGGCAGATTTTTCGCTGAAAATCGAGAACCCGGATTCCACTTCCGGAGAGGGTGCTACCACGGTCGAGTCCATCGTCCTGGACGGCGCCGGAGCGACAAACTGGAGTGGCGGCTCCAACATCACCGGAATGAGTATCACAAGCGATGTGAACGGCGGGCTCGTTGTGGTCCAGGACTCCGGCGGCGGAGACGGAAAAGTGATCGGTTACAGTAATATCTAATGGAGACGTCAACGGGAACATCGTCATCCCCGTTCTCGATGTGGTCTCGCCCTCGCTGCCGATTGGCATCATTGATATTGGTGGCCAGGTCACCGGCAGCATTACTGTTGGCGATATCAAGGAGAACGCAAAGCTTCGAGTCTACGGAAACACCAATGACGTAACTCTCAGTGGGACCCTGGAGGGGGAGCTCTATCTCGAGGGCGATTTCGATACCGGGGAGGAGCTCACGGTCAACGACCTTGACGGGAGCGGAAAGTTAAACCTTGCAAATAGCTCCTTCTATGGGGACATGCTGCTCACAAACGGGATTCCGGCGGGTACAGAGGTGTTCGTGTACTACCTGGGAGGCCCTATCGACATGAACGACCAAGCGGTTGCCGGAAACTTCCTTGTTGGTGCCGTTCGATCGGGAGCGGATATCCTGAACCCTGGAGAGTTGTCTGGGCACTGTCTATTTGGATATGTTACCGCGTTTTCCGTCACTGGCACGATTCGGTTCACCAATATAACGAGCACAGGGGATCTTGGTGTTCTGATTAATGATTTTTCTGGGTTGATCGACATCGAAGGTGATGTGGACGGAGAGATTGCATTCGAGTCAGGCTCCGACTTTACATCCTCTGGCGTCCTGGACATTGGCGGTTCCCTGTCCGGCGACATCAATGCTGGCATTTGCAACGGCACCATCAAGATTGGCGAGGAGACGGTTCTTGGCTCATCAATCCACTGTGCCAATGGACTTGGAAGCAACGGCCTGATCCTAATCAACGATAGCGAAGGAAGCTACGACCACAACGGATCGATCACAATAGGAACGGTGAGTGGAAGCCCTGTGAGCGGAGATTACGACGGGTGCATCCACATCAACGATGATGGAGCTTCTGGAAATGGAAATCTGGAAGGACGGGTTCGTATTGCCGTGTGCGACGACGATACGAATGACTTCGAGCTCTGTGCCGATGGCGACATAAACGGCACCGTTTCTCTTGCAATTTCCAGTTGCGATGACCCGTACGACGATACCGAGGTGGCCTGCAACGGGGCCTGTTCGGGAAGCTGAGCCTGAAGAGAACCCTCCAGCTTGAGGGACGAAATGGGGTCAGGACGAAATGGGGTCAGGATCGTTCGATTGACTCGAACATCGCGGAGACTTCGTCGGGAACTGGAACGGCTGCGGCGCTCGGTGAACCGCAATCGTCCTTTCGGGAGCCCGCACTGGCAGGTCCGCACCGCCTGGCGGGACTCGAATCCACCATCCGCCCACGTGGTCGCCCCAGCAACAAGAAGCCCAAGCCCAATAAACGATCCTGACCCAATACTGTTCGGCACTGGACTTGCGTCCTGGACTTACAGTGCTTTTTCGCTGGATTGCTGCCAACGCACCACTCGTTCCTGCTCTGCAAGCGCGTTCAGGCAACCTGAGTGCCGAACAGGATTGACCCCATTTCGCATTCGCTGATTCAATTTCTGCGGCTCCTGAGCCGGGGGGGGAATTGTGCATGCCCGAACGGGCGAAATGCGTATGTACCCGGATCCAGCTCCATCTGGAATGAACACAGGTGGACGGCCGCAAGACGGGTCGTCCACCTGTGTTTGTGTCCGGATTGTTGTTGGGCGGCTATTCGGGGCGGCCGCTTGCGGCACTGCGGCGGCGGACCAGGCCGACGCCCATCACGCCGAGCATCATCGGGAACAACATGCCGGCGCCGCACAACTGCACCTCCCGCACGTGGTTGTCCCCATCGGTATCGACCGGTTGATCCTCTTCGAGCAACCCGGCCTCCGCGGCTTCCAGCAGATCGATCTGCTCCAACAGCAACGCTTCATGGTCGGTGAAGTGGTCCATGTCCGCGTCAGAGACGAGGACGGCATCCGCCAGGTCTCCGTGCAGGTCGGCGTTCATGGGACCGTCCTGATTGCCATCGACGCTGCCGTCGACCTCGGCCACGGCGTAGATGATCCAACAGTGGCTGTCACTGGAGATATCGTTCGCCACACAGCACCGCCGGGTCGTGCACTCGAAGTCGCAGTTATCGCCGCCGTTGCACACGTAGCATCCCCAATTCGCCAGGCAGCAGCGAGACCTGCCGCTGCCAAGATCCGTGTAGGTGCCGCCGGCGAGGCGGCAGAACTCTCGGCCGCTCAGCGGAAGGTCATCCGCCGCTTTGGCGGACGAGGCGTACAGCCCGCCCATCACCGCCCCCACGCACAACGCCTTGAGCCACCGTTTTGTCGATCCTTGGTTTTCCATGGTCTGCCTCCTCAAGCCCTCGTCACCCATGCTCCCGGGCGGGTTACGCGTCCGCCACCACTGGGCCAAGGCAGTTCCCGTGCCGCAGCGTGCCCGGCGCTGCAGCCGGCCGTCTGAAGGCCGTTTTCAGGAGCATTCAAGCACCAAGACGGGCAAAACGCCTGTCGTCCGGACGCCCTCCTGAGCAACCCTGCCCAGTATGGGTGGGTACTTCGGGAAAAAGGAGCCTTTCTTGCCGTTCTTCTTGGGTCTTTGATGGTGGATTCCAATCCGGAAGAAAACGGGGTCAGGATCGTTTATTGGGCTTGGGCTTCTTGTTGCTGGGGCGACCACGTGGGCGGATGCTGGATTCGAGTCCCGCCAGGCGGTGCGGACCTGCCAGTGCGGGCTCCCGAAAGGACGATTGCGGTTCACCGAGCGCCGCAGCCGTTCCAGTTCCCGACGAAGTCTCCGCGATGTTCGAGTCAGTCAAACGATCCTGACCCCATTTCGTCCCTGACCCCCTTTCCCCCGCTGACCATTGCTATGGAACGCGAACAGTGTCACCGTGATGGCACCACGCACCTATATTGCCCTCAAACGGGTCATTCGAATTGTAACGATAGTCGTAGCGAATGCGATCGTCGCATCCAGAAATGCGCCTGGACTCATTTCTGTCCATCCAATCCGAGAATATTGGCCGGCCCTTTCCTCCTTGTTCGTTCTCGCAATAAACGTCAACTTCAACATCGAATTTCGCTTCAAGCATACAGGAATCATCCGTCAATCCGGCAACTCCTTCGGGATGTCGAAGGCTCACGTCAGCAGGCTTAGACGTGCGCTGGAGGCCTCGCTTTGCCGGCAAGTCGGAAGCCAGAATACCCTCGGCGGAGGGAACGCCAAAACTGCTGGTTCCGTGAGTTTCCTCACCGCGGACTTTCCATCGGACCCATCCCGCGATGTAGTCGGATCGTGAATCGTCAATAAAGAACGCCAAGTGACCTCCTTCGCTCACTGATAACCAACTGCTTGTATCATCACGATCCACAGCGCGATGCTCTTGATAATTCGTAAAGACGTGCCAGTTGCCGGGCCAACTCGGTGACCATCCCCAATGATCACGACCCCTATTGCCACCGCCGACAACCATGATTTGATAGACCTGTATGTCTTTCCATTGCTTATTAGCAGGGAGCCTTTCAAGCTGAACGTTGAATCCACGCCGTTTGTCTCTTTGAAGCGAAACTCTCTTGGGGACTCCAGGATACGAGTTTCCCCTGCCATGTTTGACTTCTAGGCCCAGGCAGCTGACGCCGTGGATTTCCTTTCCATTCACTTTCCAACGCGCCCAACCTGATAGGAATTGAGATTTAGAGCCCTTCGCAGAGAACGTGATTTCACCATTAGCGCCGACCTGTATCCATGTACTCGCATCATTGCGGCGAACGGCCTTGCCATTCGGACCGATGACTTGCCAGTCGCCACCCGCAGACCAGCCCCAAGAATCTTTTCCTTTGTTGCCGCTGCCAATGAGCATAACTTGATAAACCTTGATGTTACTCCAAGTTTGCCCTGCCGGGAGTCCATTTAAGGAAGTCCTGTATGGCCGAAACTGCTTGAAATTGACTCGGTTGAAAATGGACACGCCGGTTGTTTCGCCATTGGCGCACGCCGTTTGGAGACTCAGGAGAGTCAGGCTTAATAAGCAAAGACGCACAAAACTGATCACGCAATGCTCCTTCAAGAGCAGGCTCTTGTTCACTCATTCAACGAATCGATGCACATCGGCATATCGTACACTTCACTTGTCAAGATAGCCACCCCGTAGTGTTCAAGTATTGCAACGACCGTAGTTGATTGGCACCCGGGGCGATGCGGAGACCGGTGTTGTAGTGTATCATCGTCTCCATGAGTGGCTTTCAAGTATGGCAGGTTCTCGTACTGTAAGCGCGCACGAGCACCATAGGGAGCGGCACCGGCAACGGCAACGGTGGGGTCAGGGGGTTATTTGCTGGGCTTGCGGAGTGCTCGTCGGCGTGTGGCCCGGCGGTATTGCTTCCGCTGGACGCGCTGACGTCGTTCGATGGCGCGGTAGTCACGAATGGCCTCGGGATGAGTCTTCCGCCAAGCGTCGGGGCGAAGTCCGGGAAGAAAACGGGGTCAGGATCCGTTTATTGGGCTTGGGCTTCTTGTTGCTGGGGCGACCACGTGGGCGGATGGTGGATTCGAGTCCCGCCAGGTGGTGCGGACCTGCCAGTGCGGGCTCCCGAAAGGACGATTGCGGTTCACCGAGCGCCGCAGCCGTTCCAGTTCCCGACGAAGCCTCCGCGATGTTCGAGTCAATCAAACGATCCTGACCCCATTTCGTCCCCGGGCGGCGACCTCTTTCCGCGTCATCCCTTGATGACGCCGATCGGGCGGAGCCGAGCCACGCGACTGGAGATGGCCGCATTGTGCAGGACATCGACCACCTGGGTGACGTCCTTGTAGGCATCGGGTTGCTCTTCCTCGAGTCCGGTCCGACCTCGGGCCAAGGCAAACACTCCTCGATCGAGCAGCTCTCGACGAATCGACCGACCCTTGCTGGCCCGGATTGCCGCCCCGCGCGACATCCGCCGGCCGGCACCGTGACAGGAACTGCCGAAGGTATGCAGCATCGATCCGGGCTGTCCGATCAGCACATAGCTGCAACGGCCCATGTCTCCGGGCACCAGCACCGGTTGGCCGATGGCCCGGTAGCGCTCGGGAAGCTCCGGATGACCCGCCGGGAACGCCCGAGTGGCCCCTTTGCGATGCACACACAGTGATCGCCGCTTGCCATCGACATCGTAGGGCTCCATCTTGGCGATGTTGTGGGCCACGTCGTAGACCAGCGACATCCCCAGCCGCTCGGCGGGCTGCTCGAACACCTCGGCAAACACCTCGCGAGCCAGGTGGGTCATGATCTGGCGGTTGCACCAGGCAAAGTTGGCTGCCGCCGACATGCAGCCCAGGTAGTGCCGGCCCTCCGCGGAATCCAGCGGCGCACACACCAATTGCGGATCCGGCAGTCGGATCCCATACTTGCCCGGCACGTCGCGCAGCATGCGCAACGCGTCGTCACACACCTGGTAGCCCAGCCCGCGTGAGCCGGAGTGGATCATCACCGTGATGCCGCCTTCGGCCAACCCCATGGCGGTGGCCGCCCGACGATCCTCCACGGCATCGACCACCTGCACCTCCAGAAAGTGATTGCCGCTGCCCAGGGTCCCGCATTGATCGGCGCCGCGATCCAGAGCCCGCTGCGACACCAGGTCCGGGCGGGCTCCGGCAATACATCCGCGAGCCTCGGTGGCCTCCAGATCCGACTCCCACCCCAGTCCGCGCCGGATCACGTACGCAGCGCCCTCGCCCATGAGTTGGACCAATTCCTTGCGCTGGAACTTCACCCGACCGCCACGGCCAACACCGCAGGGAACGGTCTGAAACAGGCGGTTGATCAGCGGCTCAATCCGCGGCTGCACCTCCGACAACGTCAGTTGGCTGCGGATCAGCCGCACGCCGCAATTAATGTCGTATCCCACGCCTCCGGGCGAGATCACCCCGCCCTGCCGCGGATCGGTCGCCGCGACCCCGCCGATGCAGAACCCGTAACCCCAATGAATGTCCGGCATGGCCAGCGAGTGCTTGACGATCCCGGGCAGGCAGGCAACGTTGGCAACTTGCTCCGGAGACTGATCCTCCTTGAGGGCCTCGACCAGGCGGCGGTCGGCGTAGATCATGCCGTCCACCAACATCCCCTGCTTATAGGACCGGGGAATCCGCCAGCGGTAGTCGTCGATCTGTTGTAATGGGCCGGTGTACGGCTGGGCCATAATCAAATGTCCACGATGACGGTGGCTTCGAAGCCCGCCGCGTCCTGCCGAATGCTCAGGTGGTGATAGGTGACGGCCTTGACCTCATGATGATAGACGCTCTTGCGACGATCGACCTGGTGCAGGTCGACCGCGACGTGCAGCCGACAGCCATCGAACGTCCGGACGGCCAGGTGGCCGGCGATGTGCGAATCGCGCTCGAACCGCCATAACAACTCATCCAGAAAATCGCGCAGCAGAGTCGCCGGATCGGCGGCGGTCAGGTCCACGACGGCGCGGCCCGCCGGCGCACCGGCCACCAGAACGCCAATCACCGCATAAAGCCCGGCAGCGGCCGGCCGCAGCAGACCGGCCAGAGTCTCGGCTCGGGCCCGGATGCCCATGTCCGCGGTGTGATCGAATAGCTCGTACCCGCCGCTCATATTATAATCATAGCGTCACATACCCCAATTCCGTTCCGCAGGCAGGCGCCGGACCGCGGCAGTCGTCCCGACCGGCGGCCGGCAGCAGTCGGCACGACAAGAGGAGCGCGATGGCCCGACGGCCGGTCATTGGAGTCATGGGGGGCGCAACCGTGGAGCCCGCGACCGTTACCCAGGCTGCCGAATTGGGTGCCGAGATCGCCGCTCGTGGCTGGATCCTGCTCAACGGAGGTCGCAATGCCGGTGTGATGGCCGCCTCTGCACGAGGAGCCCGGCAGGCCGGCGGCACCGTGGTGGGCATTCTGCCGGGTCGCGACCGCCGAGACGCCGCGCCCGATCTGGATCTGGTCATTGTGACCGGAATGGGTGATGCCCGCAACGTGATCAACGTGTTGTCCAGCGACGTGGTGATCGCTTGCGCCGGCGGCGCCGGTACCGCCGCTGAAGTTGCCCTGGCCCTGAAGCACCACAAACCCGTGATCTTGCTCGGATTCGACCCTGGTGGGCTGTTCGCGGAGTTTCGGCAGAGCGGGCAGTTGGCCACCGCGGCCAACCCACAGGATGCCGTGGCCCGGGCGGCGGCGTTCCTCCACCAAGCTAGCCCGGATACTGCATGAGATTGCCAGAGAATCTGCATAAGAAAAGCCCCTCGGCGCTGTAGGATTGCCTTGACCTTCAGCCCCGGCCCAGAATCGGTTTACTCGCGGCCATCCACCGGAGGATCGACCATGACCGCACCGGGCTGTTGTTCTCCAGCACCAAGCACAGACTGGGCGATGCTCAAGCTGACCGTACGGCGTTTGCGGCAGACCCAACTGTCGCTTCCTGGCGACCTGACCGGGCCCAAGCGGGGCCCCGACCCCCAAGCCCGCCGGGATTTTACCAAAATGGTACCACCATTTCAATCAAACGGTACCACGGTTTATAGAAAACGGTATCTTCATTTAGTCACAACGGTGGTACCATTTGAATAAAACGGTATCTTGATTTGCTATTTCTCGTGATACCATTTGAGAGCCGCAGCGGCGTAGGGCCGGTTCCCGGCAAGGGGGGCGGTCGGCGCCGGGCCACAGGCCCCAGCCTGTCTGACCCAGTGAAGCCAGCCGTCAGACCCAAGTCCGAAACTTCACGGATCCTCATGCAACATGCCGGCTAGCGCGGGCTGCGACCCGAGCTGATGGATGTGCGGGACTCGTCAGGTGGGTTCCCGCCATCGAGGACCGCGGCGGGTTGAGCCGCGGGTACTGCCGGCAGGTCATCGGGGGCCCCGTCGGACGACCACAACAGGACGGCGACGGGAATCAGGGCGAAGATGCCCGGGTTGCGCTGCAGGCAGCCCAGCACCAGAATGCAGACGATGATGGCCAGGTCCAGCACCGCCCGTGATCGACCCAGCGCGGCGGCGCTGCCGGCCGGAAGCCCTCGCCTGGGACCGCAAGACAATCCTTGAAGCCTTGAAGAATCACCGCTCCGGCGATCAACGCGCAAATCATGACAATCATGGTTCTCTCCCAGGGCCGCCTGACCCTGACCGGCACTCGGCACAGTAGCTGGATCCGGGTACAAATACGCATTTCGCCGGTTCGGCCATGCACACTTCCAAGCTCTGGAGATACGAAACCGGAAGACGACTCTCACCACGCAGGCTGGGGGGGGGCAATCCCTCCAGGAAGCCGCGGATTATGTACCAATACTGTTCGGCACTGAACGTGCGTCCTTGACTTACGGTGCTTTCTTGCAGAATTGCTGCTGGCGTGCCACCCGTTCCTGGTCTGCGAACACGTTCAAGCAACCTGAGTGCCGAACAGAATTGATACCGTTAGGGGTGACATAACTGCTGACTTTTTACTAACCGGAAGCATCGATAGTGGTATTTCTACCGGACTGAACATCGGCGGAGATATCACAGACGATTTTGAGATAACCGGCGACATTGAAGGGCTCTACCATGTGATTGGGGGCGATATCACTGGCCCAACGTTCGAGTTCGACGAGCTTATTCCCTACGGAACGCCCCCAAGCTCAACCGGCATCCTGACGATTACAGGCGACGTGTCCGCAGCCCTCGTGGTTGGAAAAGTTGGTGATACGACTACGTTGAACATTCTTGGAGAAATAACGGATCCTCAGGACACCGTTGGGGATGTGGACGTCGATTTCACCAGCATCGTTCGGTGGTGATGTCGCGGGGACAATGCTCGTCGAAAATGCCGGTCTATCGTCAGATGCATTCATTGACATTGGCAGTTTGTCCGGTAGCGGATCCATCGAGATTGACGATGATTGCGATGGCGACATCATCGTTGCTGCTGGGACGGGATCTTCAACGTTAATTCACTTGGC
>CAZUGO010000010.1:0-41480 GCA_964619935.1 uncultured Planctomycetales bacterium
CTGGTCGACTTGGCAGAACGACCTGGTCGACCTGGCAGAACGACCAGGTCGACCTGGCAGAACGACCTGGTCGACCTGGCAAAACGACCTGGTCGACTTGGCAGAACGACCTGGTCGACATGGCAGAACGACCGGGTCGACCTGGCAAAACGACCGGGTCGACTTGGCAGAACGACCGGGTCGACCTGGCAGAACGACCTGGTCGACCTGGTAGAACGACCGGGTCGACTTGGCAGAACGACCGGGTCGACTTGCCAGAACGACCCGGTCGACTTGCCAGCTTCGCCTCCTTCGCGCCGTCCAGCAGTCGCGGCGTGGAAGGTCGACGCTGCGGCTTGCGCTCCAACGCCGACTCCAGCCCCTCTTCCACAAAGCGCCGCCGGATAAGGCCAATATGCTACCCGGCCCGGCGATCAAGACCGCTTGACGTGCCGCAAACGCGGATCCACCGAGAACGCCAGCTCGAAAAGCCGTCGTGCACTTGGGGTACTGAACCTCAATTTCCGGCCAGGTCGTGTCAAACAAAGCCCCAAAATTGACTGGCATCAGATTCATGCTATAATTGCCCTAGAGCCATGAAACGAAAGCCGCGATACTCGAAGCAGCGTTACGAAGCCCGGGCGGCGATTGCCAAGGCCCTCGCCCACCCGACGCGGTTGATCATGCTGGAGGCGCTGGAACACAAGGAAATGTGCGTGTGTGACCTGACCGACCTGGTCGGCGCGGATCAATCGACGGTCTCAAAGCACCTCGCCGTGCTCAAACAGGCCGGGTTGGTCGAGGATCGGAAAGAAGGCGTGATGGCCTATTACCGCGTCAAGGTCTGCTGCCTCCAGGGCTTCTGGGAATGCATCGAAACGGTGCTGGCCCAAAACCTCAAGGCGCACCAGGCGATGCTGCAATGAGCGCGACCAGCGGCGCTTTTTATTTCGCCGCATCCATGACACAATGGCCATGAACGAATCTATCGGCTGAAGGACCGCTTCCGATGGACCGCAAGCAACTCAAGATTCTGGCTGCGTTTGTTTCCATCTTCCTCGTTACCTACTACCTGCCCCTCGCCAATCCAAAGGTCGAGTCAGCGATCGTTGAAGCCTTCAAGCTGCTTCAATGGTACGCACGCAATCACACGCTCGCCTGCGTGGTGCCGGCCCTGTTCATTGCGGGCGGGATCATCACGTTCCTGTCGCAGGACGCAGTGATGCGCTACCTCGGGCCGAAATCCAACAAGCTCGCCGCGTACTCGGTTGCGTCTGTTGCCGGAGCCGTGCTCGCCGTCTGCTCTTGCTCCGTGTTGCCGATGTTTGCCGGCATCTACAAGCTCGGTGCGGGCCTTGGACCGGCGACCGCGTTTCTCTATTCCGGTCCGGCGATTAACATTCTGGCGATCTTTCTGACCGCGCGCGTGCTTGGCCTGGACATCGGCTTGTGGCGGGCCGTCGGCGCGATTGTCTTTTCATTTCTGGTCGGACTCGGCATGGCCGGTCTGTTTCGTCGGGAAGAGCAGGCCAAGCTGGTTGCGGCGGCTCAGATGCCCGATCCGCCGGAGCCGAAACGGCGGGCCTGGCAGAACGGGCTGTTACTGGCCGGCATGATTGCGTTTCTGGTGTTCAGCGACTGGTTCAATCCCGGGGACGCCATCATCCAGCGAATCGACGGCAGCGAGGTCCGCGGCGTCGTGCTCCAGGAAATGCGCGACGAGGTCATGGTGCAAGTTCAGGAATCGACGGCCGGCGTTCGCGCGGGTGGGCGATTGACGATCCCCAAGACGGACATCGCGGAAATTGTCGAGGCCAAGACTTGGGTGATGGATGTGCATCACATCCGCTGGTGGCTGGCGGGCGCCTGCGGCCTGCTCGTGGCCCTCATGGTCTGGCGCTGGGTGGAGCAGGAGGAGTTCAAGCAGTGGATGCACAACACGTGGGACTTCGCCAAGCTGCTGATCCCGCTGCTCTTCGGAGGGGTTGTCGTCGTTGGTTTTGTCTCGGCGCTGTTGCCCGACAAGCAGATTGCGCAACTCGTGGGGGATAACGGTCTCCGGGCGAACCTGATTGGCTCGGTCGTCGGCGCGCTGTTCTATTTCGCGACGTTGACCGAGGTCCCGATCACGCAGGCGCTCCTGGAACACGGCATGGCGCCGGGGCCGGCCCTGGCCCTACTGCTCGCAGGGCCTGCCTTGTCGCTGCCCAACATGCTTGTGCTGGTCAAGGTGATGGGTGGCAAGAAGACCGCAGCCTTTTGCATTATTATCGTAATTGCGGCCACCATCACGGGTTTGGCATATGGCAGTTTCTCGCATCCGGGAGTCGAACTGCATGGCTGAAAAAAAGACAATGCGACGACCGTTGGAACCGCATGGTGGCTGCACCGCTGCAGACGTCGGGTGCGCCCGGAAGTTGGGTTTTCTCGACCGCTGGCTGACGCTGTGGATCTTCCTGGCCATGGGGGTCGGCGTCCTCGGCGGCTACTGCTTCCCGCGGGTCGAAGGGTTCATCAATCGATTCCAGGTCGGCACCACCAACATGCCCATTGCCATCGGCCTGATCCTCATGATGTACCCACCGCTGGCCAAGGTGCGGTACGAAGAACTGGGCGACGTCTTTCGCAATGCAAAGGTACTGGGTCTGTCGCTGGTGCAGAACTGGGTGATCGGGCCGGTTCTGATGTTCGCCCTAGCCATCCTCTTCCTGCGCGATTATCCGGAGTACATGATCGGCCTGATCATGATCGGCCTGGCCCGCTGCATCGCCATGGTCATCGTCTGGAACGACCTGGCAGACGGCGACACCGAATACGCCGCAGGTCTGGTTGCGTTTAATTCGATCTTCCAAGTGCTCTTCTTCTCGGTGTATGCCTGGATCTTCATTACGGTTCTGCCGCCGCTGTTCGGGCTTCAGGGCACGGCCGTGGCCGTCACCATCGGCCAGATCGCCGAGAGCGTGTTCATCTACCTGGGTATTCCATTCATCGCCGGAATGGTCACCCGTTTCGTGCTGCTGAAAGTCCGGAGCCGTGAATGGTACGAAACCACCTTCATTCCAAAGATATCGCCGATCACGCTGGTCGCCCTGCTATTCACCATCCTGGTCATGTTCTCCCTCAAGGGCGAATTCATTGTCCAGTTGCCGCTAGACGTGGTGCGCATCGCGATTCCGCTGTGCGTGTACTTTGTAATCATGTTCTTGGTCTCGTTCTGGATGGGCAAGAAGCTCGGGGCCGACTACGGCAAGACCACCACGATCGCCTTCACCGCAGCAAGCAACAACTTCGAGCTGGCCATTGCCGTCGCCGTAGCGGTGTTCGGCATCGGCTCCGGAGTGGCCTTTGCGGCCGTCATCGGCCCTCTGGTGGAAGTGCCCGTACTCATCGGCCTGGTTCACGTGGCCTTGTTCTTCCGGCGGCGGTACTTCGGGTCGGAAAACGACGAGTCGACCAAGGATCACCGAAATGAAGAAGCACGTGCTGATTCTCTGCACCGGAAACTCATGCCGAAGCCAGATGGCGGAGGGCAAGTGCCATGAAGATCGAGATCCTCGGGACGGGCTGTCCCAAGTGTAACCTGCTGACCGAGAACGCCAAGGCGGCCGCGGCGAAACTCGGCATCGACGCCGAGTTCGCCAAGGTCACCGACATCATGCAGATCACCGAACGCGGCGTGATGATGACGCCGGCACTGGTGGTCGATGGCCAGGTGAAGTCCGCGGGTAAGGTGCCGACCGTTGAAGAGATCGAGAAGTTGCTGGCATGAGCGCACCTGCGGAGGGCCACATGAAACTCAGAACGATCGTCACGGTAGCGTTACTGGCGTTCGTCACCATCAGCGTCGGCTATCTGGTCGTCAGCGAGACGCAAACTGCTGACGACGCAGCGGTACGCGCCGCTGATGAACGCGCAGCCAATCGAAGCGATGCTGACGATAATGCTTCCGCCCACAAAGTCGTCGCATACTACTTTCACAACACGCAGCGCTGTCCGACGTGCAGGAAGATCGAGCGGCTCGCGGGGGACGCGCTGAAGTCCGAATTCGCCGGCGAGTTGGAGCGCGGCGAGCTTGAATGGCGCGTACGCAACACCGAAGAAGCGCCCAACGAGCATTTTGTCGGCGACTACGCCCTCGTAACGAGTTCGCTGGTGATCGTCGATTTTCACGAGGGTCGGCAGCGCGCTTGGACCCACATGGAGCGCGTCTGGCAGCTCGTGCACGACGGTGAAGCCGCATTCACGGATTACGTCGCCGAACAGGTCCGGGCGTACCTGGGGTCTTGAACATGACCGCCGAATGGTGGCTTGCGGTTGGCTCCGCGGCGTGGATGGGCGTTCTTACAGCCATCAGCCCGTGCCCGCTGGCGACCAATGTCGCGGCCATCTCATTCATCAGCCGCCGCGTCACGAATCCCCGTGCGGCCCTGCTCACGGGCCTACTCTACACATTCGGCCGCAGCGTCGTGTATGTCGCCATCGCGGCCATTCTTGTATCCAGCCTGCTGTCTGCGCCGTCCATGTCGGTAGCGCTTCAGAAGTACATGAACAAGCTGCTCGGTCCGCTGCTTATTCTGATCGGAATGGTGCTGCTCGGTTTGATCCGTTTCGGCGCTCGTGGATCGTCGCTCGGCGAGCGCGCGGGCCGGCGCGTCGCGGATTGGGGCGTTTGGGCCGGACTTGCCCTCGGTATCGTCTCTGCGCTTTCGTTCTGCCCGGCTTCAGCAGCGCTCTATTTCGCCGGCCTCGTTCCGATGGCAGTCAAGTACGAGTCGAACGTCGTCCTCCCGCTCGCCTTCGGCATCAGCACCGGGCTACCGGTCGTGCTGTTCGCCATCCTCATCGTCGCCAGCGCTAACGCCATGGCCAAGGCGTTCAATCGCATCACCGCATTCGAGCGCTGGGCACGTCGCGTTACTGGCGTCGTATTCATTGCCGTCGGAATCTACTTCAGCCTACTGCACATTTTCCGACTGTGAACTTCGGGGCGGGTCGACCGCCCCAACCCGGAGCAAGGCGGAGATCATCGCGGCCCTGGGGATCACCCTGCCCGAACGAATCTGCGCCGACCGCGACGTCACGCCGAGAAAATTCACATCATCACCGCAGCCGTTCACACGGTCAGGGTTCCGGGGTTATTGGAGTTGCAGCAGCAGGCCCTCCAGTTGCAGGGTTGGCAGCGTTGCCGATGCGTCCCACAGCACCCGGTCGATACGCACCTTCGCCGTGAAGTTCCGGGGCATTTTGGCCGGGGCGGCCCAATCCGCCGGCGGCACGACCACCACGGTGTGCCGGGCATTTTCCAGCGCCTCTCGGAATGCCCGGCGAGCCTGGCCGATCTCGCCCTTGAGCCGGTCGCGGGTCAGGCGGTCGTCGTCGATCTGCTGCTCGAGTTCCGCGATTTCACGCTCGGTTGCAAACAGGTCGGAATAATCCCGGTAATAGTACCGGCAGGTGCACGGTGGGCAGGGCCCGGCATGCCGGCAGCCGTGCCGGCCGTACCCGCAAAAGCGCTGCTGACAATACCGGTCGTGCCCGTGGTGTGCACAATCGCAGTGCCCGTAATGTCCGCACGGCGAATGCGTTCCGTAGGTGATCCGGTAGCTTCCAATCCGCCGTTGATCGCGTTGGAGGCCCTTCAGGTCGCTCAACCGGTCGCGATTGTCGTCCAGGCGGCGGTTCAGGATCTCGACCTCGGCGGAGGCCTGCCGGATCTCGTCGGCCGCCTGCGGATCGATGTCTTCCAGGGTGAACACTTTGGACAACGCGGCGTTCAAGGATCCCACCAGCTTGAGCGGGCCGGGCGACCCGTCGGGCTGGGTGGGTCCGGGTTCGAGGCCTTCAAATTTCAATCTGAACGTCAAGTGCTTGCCGACGGGAGGGCTGTCGGGGTCGGCGGTCCACTGCGGTCCGAGGGTGGACCCGGTATGGTCAGGCCGATGCAGGGCGGCCAGGCGCTGCTCGGCACCCCGAACGGTGGCGGCGGAATCACCCCGATTGAGCACCGTGTCGTCAGACGCCATCATCGCGCCGCACAGGGCGGCAGCCAACTTCATGGACAACATCGGCAGTCCTCCTTCCAACAAGGTCAGCCGCCGGCCTGCTGGCGGCGGCGACGGTTCTGCTGGTCCCATGGGCGGGATCTGCGGCCGCGCCCCAACTGTGGTGCGCGCAAGCAGAGCAAAACCGTTGCCAGTCACCGGGAAATTGTGCAGCCCCGTGCCGATCAACGAGTTACAGGATCGCCGGGTCCCTTTCCGGCGGCGGCAGGTGGGCGGCTTCGCCCACGGCCATTCCCCAGTCATGGGTATAAACGACGACCCCAGCCAAACCATGCGGCGAAGTCATTGACTCAGGGTTTCCATCCAGCGGGAGTGCTGCCGCGCTGCCCGCGACCTCCTGATTGCGAGACCGCTGTAGGGGCGTATGATGAGGTTTAGGCCGTTCGCAAGTTCCGGTTGCAACCCGCGCCGGAAGCGCCAAGCAGCGATCATGGGCCGGAGGAGCACCCGGAGTCATCCGCGCCGTGACCGTCGCCCTCGGTTTGTCGTGGGCCCAGAACTCATCCTGTTCGTGCCAGGGAGGCATGGCGGGCTCCTCAGGGCGGCAACCCGGGATGGCGTGACGCTATTCGTATCGGCCTCCCGGGCCGGAACCAGCCGCTGCTCAAGGGCAGGTTTGAATCGGTCGCTCCCAATCGGGTAAAGTAGCACAGTGGAAGTGCAGTTTGCGCCCAGGTCCTCGCGGCGCTCCCGGCTCAGCGGCTCCGCGCCGCCCCGGGCCTGGTGGCCGCCTTGCTCAAGGAGACTCACCAGATGAATTGGAACGTCCCCGGGCGGTCGGGCATGACCGCCGCCTTGCTGATCTTGGGGTTCTGCGGAATCGCCGCGGCGGACACGGTGGTGACCTTTGACGCCGGCACGGCGGGCTGGACCGGCATCGGTGTCATTGAACCCGCGGGCGGCAATCCCGGACGCCATTATCATGTCGTCAACCCCGATACCTTCGGCATCACCATCACCAACAACACCAATCCTGAATTCATCGGCGACTACACCGCGACCCCGAGCGTCACGCTGAGCATCGACCTGAAAGTTGAAGACATCAACTTCTTCGGCTCACCGGTTTCACGGCCCTGGCTGGTTGATCTGCGGGACTACGATGACCCGGAACCCGGGTATCCCTTCACGTCGGTGTGGTACAAGTTTGCCGACGTCTCGGAGGCCAACACGCCCGACTGGACCGTCCTCTCGGTGACCATCGACGATACCCGCGCGGCGGCCCTGCCGCCGGGGTGGGGCGGGACCGGCGCCGAGACCGGGCTGGGCGAACCGATCCTGCCTGCCGACCGGACCTTCAGCGATGTGCTGGCCGGCGTTGATGAAATCGTCTTCACCACCTTCGAGCCGGGGTTCTTCTACGGGTTCACCGCGTTCGACCTGCGAATCGACAACATCGCCATCGCCACCGCCGGACCGTGCCCCGCGGATTTGAACCGCGACGGGTCGGTCGATGCCGCCGACCTGGCGCTCCTGTTGGGTGGTTGGGGTCCGGGTGTCGGCTTGCCGGCTGACCTCAATTCCGATGGTGCGGTAAACGCCGCCGATCTGGCTTTGTTGCTCGGTGCCTGGGGTCCGTGCTGAGGTTCATGGGGCGACCGCAGGCCGGCGGTCGCCCCGGTTCAGCCTCGCGGGCACCGGACGGCAGCCCTGTGCACAAGTGTCCGGCCGGCTCCTGCTTCCGGCTGCCGTAGGTTTTCCCTACATCATAAATGGCTGTCTCAGGCCGGTTTCCGGAACCCGGTGCCGGGTCCACGGCGGCTCTCCCCTTGATTTGCCTTGACCCGCGGTCATAATTCGTCGGCGTGGGAACACGCAGTCGCAAAGCACAGGAGCGCCGGGACCGTGAGGCGCTGATCGTGGCGACAGCCGGGCGCATCGTTCAGCAGAAGGGCTATCTCGGCTTAAACATGAACGACATCGCGGATCGGATTGAGTACTCCAAGGGGACGATTTATCAACATTTTCAAAGTAAGGAAGATCTGCTGGTGGCCCTGGTGGTACAACAACTGGAGCGTCGGCGCCACGTGCTCGAGGTCGGGACCACGTTCCGCGGGGGGTCACGGGAACGCATGGTGGCGGTGTGCGAGGCCAACCGCGTGTTCGTCGAGCAGAACCCCGACACCATCGGGAGCATGGCGTTGATTCGTTTGGACTCGATTCTGCAAAAGGCTTCGGGAAAGCGTCGGGGGTTGCTGACCGAGCTTGAGAGTTCTGCGCTGAATGCCGTAGTCGGCATTGTGCATGACGGATTGGCGCACGGTGACTTGAACCAGGGGACGGTTGGGGATCCGCAGCACTTGGCCTTCGGGGTCTGGGCCCTGATGTTCGGGGCGGCACCGGCCGCCCATGGCGGCTCGGACGTCGGCCCCTGGGGAATCCGCGAACCCGGGGTCGCGGCGAGCGCCAGCCTGGACCGCCTGCTGGACGGTTTCGCCTGGCAGCCGCTCTCCGGGAGCCATGATTTCGCCCAAACCCGCCGGCGGGTGCGCGAGCAACTTGCCTTCCTGAACTAACGCCGGAGGACCCCGATGAGCCTGGTACGCAGCCGATATTGTGACCGGGAGTCATAAAATGACAAATAGTCATTAGATCTGGTCTGCCGCGGTCCGGTGCGGCCGCGGCGAGTAGGAGAACAACCGTGACGCGCGTAATGATGAGACGGGCGAGCCTGGTGCTCGCCATGCTGGTGGTTGGGGTGAGTGGGTGCGGTGTGCTTGAGCACTTGGTGTTGGATCCGGCCCGGCTGGCGGCTGAGGAGTCAGTTAAAGGGGTGGTGCGGCAGGCGGTGACCGATGCCATCGAGCAGTTGGACCCGATTCCGCTGTTCGGTCCTTTGTTGGATGAGATCCCCAGCCCATGAGGACCCTGAGCCACGCTCCGCCGCGGGAGGTGCGACACTTGTCGGCCACTGGTTGCCCTCCCGTGGCGGCTTTGGCGATCGCGGTGCGAATGGGTCTGGGTTCTCTGCAGCGGGTCTCGCGACCAGGCGATGCGCTTGCTGCGGACCCTCGGCGGCGTTGTCGCGTTCAGGGTGGCGACCGGGACGCCGGGGGTACCGGCGTTGCTGACAGGTTGTCCGGAGGTTCCAAGGGGCACGCGGACCTGGGATTGCAGCCGTGCGGTTCGCCCCGCAGCGGCGAGTGGAGGCGCGTGCTCCGGGTGACCCGGAATGGGGGATTGGCGATGGGAGATCAAGGACCATGTTGTTCACACGACCGCTGGCGCAGATCTTGGGGCATGTTGTGGCTGTTTGGCTTGATGCTTGCAAGCATCGGATGCGGGTGTTTGTGACTCGCTGCCGGCGGTCGGCTCCGGATCTTGCGCCATGGTGCACCAGGCGACGAACTGTGGAGCAGTAGGTCCGGGTGTTGCTTCCGGGGGGGCCCACGGGCTCGCCTCAGCCCCGCGAGGTCCTCGGAAGCGCGCCCGACCTTGGGCCGCTGCGATTTTAGCTAACTGCGATAGGGGTCGGACACGTAGCTGCGGTAGGCTACCAGCACGGCGATGGCGATGGGCAGTCCGACCAGCAGCACTTGCAGGGCGGCGAGCTTTTGCCGGCGGCGGCCGGTCCGGGGTGCGGGGGCCAGCCACAGCAGCACCGGAGCCACAGCCAGAAGCACCGCACTAACCGGCGGCATGTCGCCGTAGAAGAAACCACCGATCCACAATCCGGCCAGCACGACGATGGCGACCGTCAGGCCACCGGGGGCCACATCCGGCAGGCGGACCACCAGGGACAACAGCCAGCAGACGCCCAACGCAACGGCGAGCATTGCGGCGATTTGGGCGAACTTCATGAAGCCGGAGAACAGTTCCACGGCGGCGGTCCCTGAAGCCAGGAGCGTCAATGGGAGCAGAATCCGTGGCATGCGGTGGGTGCGCTGCTCCACGATGATCCAACACAGGGTGGTCCCGCCCAAGAGCGCTGCTGGAAACATCCAGCGTTGCGGCCCCTGCCAGTGGGCGGTGTGCAGGGGTTTCAGCAGCAGCCAGATCAAGGCCGCGGTCAGCATCAGCCGCAAGGTCCACCGCAGTGCCGGTCGCGTCTTGCCGGCATCCTCCACGGTGCCGAGGATGGCCGCCGCGATGGCAAAGTGCGGCAGCCAGGCGCTGGATTCCGCGGGCGGCAGCCCGGGCCAGCCGCGGACGACCATCAGGCCCGCCAGCAGTCCGCCGCCGACCGCCAGGGCCAGCCCGCGCAACCCGACCGGACGGCAGAGCAGGGCCGCAGCCGCGGCAGTCACGGCCGTGAGGACGGTCCCCAGGATGACGGTTGTCTGCATGGTGCTCCCGCGACGCCCGAGCGACTAGCGGCGAATGCCTTCCAGGCTGACGGTCACGCGGACCTCGTCGCCCAGGCCATCGAGATAGCCGGTCATTCCGAACTCGCTGCGCTTGATGGTGAACACGCCTTCGAACCCACGGGCGTACCCCCCGCGAACTTCGCCCGCACCGGTGTGCTCCAGGGCGACGGTGATCGGCAGGCTGACGCCGTGGAGGTTCAGCGTACCGATCATCTCGAAGTGATCGGGTGCGGTGCTCTTGACCTTGCTGCTCTTGAAGGTGATGGTCGGAAACTCGACGGCGTTGAAGAAATCGGGGCTCTTGAGGTGCTTGTCGCGGCCCGGGTTGTTGGAGTCGATGCTGTCGGTCTCGATGGTGACGTCAAAGCCGAGGTTGGCCGCATCGGGATCAAAGGTGAAGGTTCCGGCGATCTTGTTGAACCGGCCGTGGAAGTACGAGACGTTCGAGTGCTTGACCCGGAACACGACGCTGGAGTGCACCGGATCGATCCGGTAGGTTTCGGCTGCGGGAGGGGCTGATCGGACGGCCAATGGGGCTGCGGCGGCCAGGGCCGCGGCGGCCGACCACAGGATTCGAGTGCGCATGGTTGCTCCTTTCAGGGGGTTGGATGCAAAGGTGCCGGCCCGCCCACGCGGGCCGGCGACTTGCCGCCGGTTCAGGGGGCCGGAACAATCTCCAGCAGCTCGACATCGAAGCACAAGGTTGCGTTGGGGGCGATGTGGGGTGGTCGGCCTTTCGCACCGTAGGCCAGGTCGCCGGGGATGATCAGCTTGCGCTTGCCCCCGACCTTCATCATGCCGACCCCTTCGGTCCATCCGCGGATGACGCCGTTGAGTCTGAAGCGGGCCGGCTTGCCACCGGGATGATCATGGGAGCTGTCGAACTTGGTGCCGTCCATCAGCCAGCCGGTGTAGTGTACCACCACCGTATCCTCCGGTTTGGGGCTGGCTCCGGCGCCTTCGCTGATCACCACGTATTTCAGGCCTGACGGGGTGCTGCTGGCCTTGTCGGCCGCTGCCTCGATCTCGGCTTGGACCGCTGCCTTGGCATCGGCGATTGCCTTCTTCTCGGCTTCGACCTGGGCCCAGAAGGCACTGCGGGCGGCGTCGGCTTTGGCTTGGGCCTGGGTCTCATCGAAGGGGCTGATCAACGTCACCGACTTGATGATCACCGGTTCGACGGGCACCGCCTTGCCCAAGGCCCGCAGCTTGTCGTGGGCCTGCACCGGTGTGTCCTTGATGGTGTCGACCACTTCCAGGCCCTCAACCACCTTGCCGAAGACGGCGTAGCCGAAGCCGTCCGCCTGCGGTTGATCCAACCGGGGGTTGTCGGCGACGTTGATGAAGAACTGCGACGTGGCCGAGTTAGCCGCCTCGAGCTTCTTGTCGCTCTCCATGCCTCGCTGCCAGCCTTGGCGGGCCATGGCGATGCTGCCGCGGACGTTGGACAGCCCATTGCCCGACTCGTTCTCGATGCCCGGTCGCAGTCCGTCGGTCTTGTTGTCCAGTTCGGGGGTAAACCCGCCGCCCTGGATCATGAACTCGGCCTTGACCCGGTGAAAGACCAAGCCGTTGTAATACCCGTCGGTGGCATAGCGGTGAAAGTTCACGACCGTGATCGGGGCTTTCTCGGCGTCCAGTTCCAGTACGAAGCTGCCCAGTGACGTTTCCATGCGATAGCGCGGATGCAGCGGATTGGCGTCCGCCGCCGACTGGGCAGGCACCAAGCCGGCGGATACCGACCAAGCCACCGTGATCCATAAGAAGTTCATCGGAGATCCTTTCATCAGGGCAAAATCCAGCAACACACCGACCATGCGCCTGTGGCGCTGCGCGGTAAAAACATGAATGTAGCGAAAGGAGTGCAGCGGGGCAAACCGGGGGGTGGGCCGTCTGCGAACCGCCCCGAGGTGGACCGCGGGTCCGGGGGCGCCGCGTCGGCGAGGCGCTCCAAGCCCATCCTTGCCGCCCTGTGGAAACCGGTGGTCTCCGGGGGCGGGTTCGCATCCTTCCGGCGCGGCGACCGCCCCCCGGGAGGATGCCCGCTAGAAGTCCTTCCGCGAAAACCGCCAGGCGGCCAGCAGCAGCACGACGGCTTCGAAGAGCAGCGACGAGCCGACGCTGTAGTACCAGGGAATCTCGAGCATGCGGCGCTCGTGGGCCATCAGGTAGCGCTTCTCTTCCACGGTCATCAGGCGCTCATCGTCGAGTCCTTGTTCAATGATCTCCAGTTCATCTGTGCCGGTCAGCCCCTTCATGAGCCGCGGGATGTCGCCGGTCTTGGGCAGCAACCAGCGCACCACCGCCGTCGCGGTCCGCAGCCGTTGCCACTGGCTCATGCGCAGGTCGCCCTGCGTGTACTCGTAGGCGGTCTGAGCCGCGAAGATCACCAGGAACCACACGGCCACGGTCAGCAGGAAACTGGCCATGGCGCTGCGCGTCCAGATTCCGAAGGCCACACACATGCAGAACAGGTAGCTGAACAACAGGATGATCAGCGGCACCGCCCACAGCAGCCCCGGAAACCACTCCTTCCAGCGCCAGCCGACCACCACGAACAGCAGCACCACGAACACCGCCGACTGGATGGCGATGAAGAACAGCCCGCCGACGTACTTGGCGAAAAACAGGCTCCAGCGCGACAGCGGGCGGGCCAGGACCGAATCGATGGTGCCGCGTTCGGTGAGGCTGGGGAAGATCCCGGCGGTGGCCACCAACCCCAGGAGGCACACGATCCACCCCACGTACCAGTCCACGAACAAGTGGTTCAGAATCATGCCGATGATCGCCCGGTAGTCGGGGTGGGCGGTGGACAGCGGGGCGTTGGGCATGCGGTACCAGCCGAAGAACAGTTCGATGCCCTGGTCGTCGAAACCGATGCAGGCCACGGCGGAGGCCAGAAACAGCGACAGCAGCAGGTTGATCCAGAACAGCTTCTTATCGATGGATTCGCGTAGGGTGTCGACGATCAGCGCCCAGGCCTGCATGTCAGGTGTCCTCGCTGCGGCCGGCGGCATCCAGGAACACGTCCTCCAGGGACCAGCGTTTCTGTTGGACCGACTCGATCAGAATGTCACTGGCCCGCAAGGCGTCGATGATTCGGTTGAGCGCCGCGGTGTCGTTGCGCTTGATTCGGATCGCCCGGTGGTCCAACTCGCCGCCGAGTTCGCGGATGGTCGCGGCGACGGCATCCGCCGGCTGGGTCGTGGTGATCTGGTAGGTGCTGGTGTGGGCGGTAAGCTGGTCGAGGGTGCCCTGGCGGGTGACCTGGCCATCGACCAGCACGGCGACCCGGTCGCAGATCATCTCCAACTCGCTGAGGATGTGGGAATTGATGAACGCCGTGCGCCCGGAGTGCCGCAGCTCCTGGAGGATTTCGCGAATCTGGCGGCGGCCGAGGGGATCGATGCCGTCAGTCGGTTCGTCGAGCAACACCAGCTCGGGTTCGTGCAGCAAGGCCTGGGCAATGCCGACGCGCTGCAACATGCCCTTCGAATACTCGCGAAGGCGGGTGCCCGCCCACTTGCTCAGGCCCAGGCGGTCCAGCCAGTACGCCCGGCGGCGGCGGCGCTCGCGGCGCGGCAGTTTGGACAGGGCCCCGTAGAAATCCAGGACCTGGCCGCCGGTGAGGTACGACGGAAACCGCCGGCCCTCGGGCAGGTAACCGACCCGTCGCAGGGTGGCGATGTGCCCCAGCGGTTGGCCCAGCAGCGTGCCGCAGGCCCGGTCCGGGCGCACCACCGTCATCATGATCTTGACCAGGGTGCTCTTGCCCGCGCCGTTGGGGCCCAGCAGCCCGAAAACCTCGCCGCCGCCGACGCGAATGGCCACGCCTCGCAGGGCGCGAATCTTGCGGTTGTAGGTCTTGTGGACTTCCTGGAGATCGATCACCCAGCCGTTCGGTTCCATCGGCGGCATCATAACAAAGCAGGATGACGGTGACGAGTCAGGGCGGCGGACCGTGGTGCAGCGCTCCCTTTTCGATTGGAGCACTACGCATCGGGGTTCTATTGGCGGCGGTCGGCATACCAGTCGCCCAGGCGGTCCGCCACGCGGTCGGGCGGATCATCCGGGTCCAGATCCAACCAGGTGACGGCGGGAAACCGCCGGAACCAGGTGCGCTGCGACTTGGCCAACTGGCGGGTCCGGATCTTAATCTGCTCCACGGCCTCTGCCAGGGGCAGGGTTCCGCGGACGTGATCGATCAGCTCCCGATAGCCGACGGCTTGGGCGGCGGCTCTGGACAGCGGCCGTTCGCCGGCGAGCAGCCCGCGGACTTCGTCGAGCCAGCCGTCCTGCATCATCCGCCGCACCCGGGCGTTGATCCGACGGCTCTGCTCGTCCTTGTCGCGGCGAAGCCCCGCGAAGCGGCAGTCGTAGCGCCGTGCGCCTGCGGCCCACTGGGTCTGCATCTGCGAAATCGGGAGTCCCGAGCGCTCGAAGACTTCCAGGGCCCGCTCCACCCGGCGGTAATCGTTCGGATGGATGCGGGCGGCGGCTTCGGGATCGATGCGCTGCAGTTCGGCGTGCAGCCGCTCGGTGCCGTGGGTCTCGGCCCGCCGGCGGAGCTGTTCGCGAAACGCCGGATCTTCTCCGGGGCCTTCGAACAGTCCCTCGGCCAGACCCTTGAGGTACAGGGCGGTGCCCCCGACCACCACCACCGGTCGGCGGCGTCCGTGAATCTCCTGGATGGCCTGGTCCGCCAGGGCGACGTAGCGGGCCACGCTGAATTCTTCCCACGGTTCCACGACATCGACCAGGTGATGGGGCACCGCCGCCAGTTGGCGGTCGGACGGCTTGGCGGTCCCGATATTCATCCGCCGATAGACTTTCATGGAATCGCAGACCACGAGTTCGCCGCCGATCCGGCGGGCCAGCTCGAATCCGGCGGAAGACTTCCCGCAGGCCGTGCAGCCGATCACGAAGGTCAGGTTCAAGGTGCTCATGGGCGTCGCCCTTCCTGGAGCATTCGCCCGGCCGGGGGCCGTTGCGGCTGCCCGGTAGGGCGAAGCATCATCCTTTGACCTTCTAACCGGTGTGCGGCGCCGCTGTCAAAATCCCTGGCGGGTGTTCGCCCCGGATGGCGGACCATCGGCGTGACGGGGCCCGCGCCCACCGTCGGCCTGCCGGCACCGGCTGCCAAACTGGCATTCGGCGGGGCCGCCAGAGCGGTCCGACCATCCCGCAACGGTTGCCAATCATGGATCTCATGGGGCCCGGAGACTGGTACGGATCTTGCACCAACGACCGGCGGAGGCTGCATCGTGAACTTTGGCAGAAAGGAGGTGTCCGATGTTGGCACGATATCGACCGCAAGGAGTGTTCCTCGGACCGATCGGTGATGTTCAGGACGAGTTGGGCCGCTTCCTCGGCGACGTCTGGGGCGAAGCCCGCGGCGCATTCGTCGGCTATCGCATGGATGTGCGGGAAGACGACACACATGTCTATGTGGAAGCCGAACTGCCCGGGCTCAAGAAAGAGGACATCGACATCACGCTGGAAAAGGGCGTCCTGACCATCCGCGGCGAGAAGAAGCAGGAGCGCGAGGAGTGCGACGAGCACTACCACCTGCGGGAGCGTCGTTACGGAACCTTCCAGCGGAGCGTGGCGCTGCCGTCGGTCGTTGACGACTCCGCCGTGACGGCGGAACTGCGCGACGGAATCCTGCACGTCACGCTGGACAAACGCGAAGAAGTTCGGCCGCGGCACATCGAAGTCAAGTAAAGCGTCACGCCTCATCCTTGATGTGCCCGGAGGGCGGGGCGGTCCGATGTGGGCCGCCCCCGTGCTCGTGGTTGTCCAGGGCGATGCGGGCGTTCCGTTGGATCATGTCGTGCTTGGCCCGCCGCAGGGCGCTGCCGCGCACGGTCTGACGATAGTGTTCCGCTGACCACTGCAGCAGGTCCTGGAGGGCGGGTCGCGGACCGGGCGCCCGAAGTTCCAACTCCGGATCCACTTCTGTCGGCGCCTGCCGATTGAAAGGGCAGACTTCCTGACAGAGATCACAGCCGAATACCCACTCGCCGATGGCGCTGTGGAATTCCGTGGGGATGGCCTGGCGCAGCTCGATGGTGTGATATGAGATGCACCGCGTCGCATCCATCTGGTAGGCCTGCGGAAACGCGGCGGTCGGGCAGGCTTCCAGGCACCGCGTGCACGATCCGCAGTGATCGGCGGCCGGGGCGTCGGGGGTCAATTCCAAGGTGGTGACGATTTCCCCCAGGAAGAAATAGGAGCCCAGGGTGGAATTGAGGACCAGCGTGTTCTTGCCGATCCACCCCAGCCCGGCCTGCATGGCCAGCTCGCGCTCGAGCAGCGGGGCGGTGTCCACGCACGGGCGGGCCTCGAAGGGCTGGTCCAGGCGTTGTCGGGCGATGTCGATCACCTGCCACAGCCGGGTCTTGATCAACTCGTGATAGTCGTTGCCCCAGGCGTATCGAGCGATCCGTCCCCGCGGCCGATCGTCCGGGGCCGGTGGTTCGGGTTGATGGTAGTTGAGTGCCGCCACCACAACGCTGCGTGCGCCGGGCAGATACCGGCGGGCATCGAGGCGGGCGTCCATCCGGCGCTGCAGATAGGCCATCTCCCCGGCGCGGCCCTCGGTGAACCAGCGGCGTGCATAATCCGCGTGTGCGGAGCGGCCTGCAGCAGCGATGCCCACCTGATCGAAGCCCTGCTCCAGCACCAGCGTCTTGAAGAGTTGTGTCCGGGCGGCTGGGTCCATTCGCCTTCAGTTTACCGGAATCCCGGATGGCGGTACCCTAGTGCCTCCACGCACCGGGTGTTGTGGTCGTCGGATTCCCGATCCCCCGCACCCAGCGGCGGTCCGGATCCGGCGGCGCGCGGTCACCCGCTGCGGGCGGTG
Source organism: uncultured Planctomycetales bacterium (assembly GCA_964619935.1). Lineage (GTDB taxonomy): Bacteria > Planctomycetota > Phycisphaerae > UBA1845 > CAIVHJ01 > CAZUGO01. The sequence continues at coordinate 17,211 of CAZUGO010000010.1, forward strand.
CGCGACGGGCTCACGATGGGATTGTACAGGAGACCCCGATGTTCGACTACGATTGGTTCCATGGTCCAGCCTATGAGCAGCAGCAGCAGTCGGCCCGCCGGCGGGTGGCCTTGCGGCAGTACCCCGATGTCTCTGCCGACGCGGTCTCGGACCATGCCGATTGCCGGGCGTTCATGGAGGCGTTGGAATGCCGTACGCTGATCTATCTCCGCGACGGGTTCAGTTACGAGATCGGCGCGCTGGCCGATGATGTATCGTCCAAAGTCCATCTGACCTTCGAGAGCGAACCGTCCGACGATCTCTACAAGGTGGGCGCCTTTGTCGTTACGGTGCTGTTTGAGGATATCTGCCGGGTTGAAGTCTATGCCGTGCACCCGACCGACAAGCCAGAGAACAAACCGATGATCACCGGGTTTCGTTCGGCATCACGCCACGAGGACCGCAAGGCTGACGATTGATCCGCGGACGGCTGCGGCCGGACGGGAGGGGTGTGAAACGCGCCAGCCAAACCACGCCGCTGCTGTGGAGCGAAGAGCGCGCCCCGGAGATTCGGCGGGTGGCGTCGGTCGTTCCGGTGCAGCCCATCGACACCGTGTACGCTTTTGAGGTCCCAGAGGCGTTGGCGGATCAGATCGCACCCGGCCAGCGGGTGCGCATCCCCATCGGTCGGCACAACCGCCGGGTCGACGGGTTCGTGCTGGACGTTTCCGAGCGGTCCTGGACCACCACGCTCAAGCCCATCGACTCGCTGCTGGATCGGCACAGTTACCTGAACGCCGAATTGCTGGAGTTGGGCCGGTGGATGGCCCGCTACTATGGGACGCCCCTCGGGCGAACCCTCGCGGCGATGGTGCCGGCCCCGGTGCGCGACCAGAGCGGGTTCCGCAGCGTCCGGTGGTTGCGGCTGGCCCTGCCGCTGGGCCACATCGTGCAAACGGCGACCCGCCTGGGACCGGCTCAGCGAGCCGTGCTGGAGGCGTTGGCCGCCGCGCCGGCCGCCGTGCCGGCCGACACCCTGGGCCGTGACTTGGGTGTCAGCAGCGCCACCGTTCGCGGCCTGATCCGCAAGGGCTGGATCACCCAGCAGGTCGAGAAGCAGGCCCGGCCCGCGCCCAACTGTGATGAGCCGCCGCAGGAGCCTGGCTTCTCGCTCAACGACGAGCAACAGCGGGCGTGCGCCGAAATCGCCGCCTTGATCGACCGCCGCTGCTGGGGTGTGCGGTTGCTCTACGGCGTCAGCGGCAGCGGCAAAACCGAGGTGTACATCAATGCCATGCGCCGGGTGCTGGACCGCGGGCGGCAGGTGATCGTGCTCATCCCGGAAATCGCCCTGACCACCCAGTTGGTCCGGCGGTTTGCCGTGCGCTTCCGCAATGTCGCCGTGATCCATAGCGGCTTGACCGGGGTCAAACGGTCGCTGACCTGGGAGGCCATCCGCCGCGGTGACAAACGGGTGATCATCGGAACGCGCAGCGCCGTGTTCGCCCCGTGCCCGGATCTGGGATTGGTGGTCATCGATGAGGAGCAGGAGCCGAGCTACAAGAACATGCAGGCACCACGGTTCCACGCCCGCGAGACGGCCATGGCCCGGGCCCGCCTGCAGAACATTCCGATCGTGCTGGGCTCGGCGACGCCGGCGTTGGAGACCTGGCAGGGCTGCAGCGATCCCGACGGTCGCCGCATCCATCTGACCCGCCGGGTGGCTGAACTGCAGATGCCGCAGGTGGCGATCGTCGACATGCGCGCGGAACCACACCGCCGCCCGGGCATGCATCTGCTGTCCCGGCTGCTGGAGCAGCGCCTGGCCGAAGTGCTGCAGCGCCGCGAGCAGGCGGTCTTGCTCCTGAATCGCCGCGGTTACGCCCAAGTGCTGTACTGCCCGCGATGCAAATTGGGCGTAAGCTGTCGCAACTGCCAGGCCGGGATGGTGTTCCACCGGATCAGCGGCACCGTGGTTTGCCACCACTGTTACGTGCAGATGGAAGCGCCGCGACGGTGTGCCGATCCCTCGTGCGGGACGCCGTTGATCCGATTCGGACTGGGCACCGAGCGGGCCGAGGAGGAAGTGCAACGCAAGTTTCCCCAGGCCCGACTGCGGCGGATCGACAGCGACACCATGGGCCGGACGGCGGATTACGAGGACATGGTCCGGGCCTTCGAGAATCACGAATACGACTTCATGATCGGCACCCAGATGGTGGCCAAAGGGCTGGATTTCCCAAGGGTCTCGTTGGTCGGCGTACTCAACGCCGATACCGCCCTGCACCTGCCGGACTTCCGGGCGGATGAGCGGACCTTTCAATTGGTGACCCAGGTGGCCGGGCGGGCCGGGCGGGCCCACGGCCGGGGCCAGGTGGTGGTGCAGACCGCCATGCCCGAGTTGCCGGCGCTGCTGGCTGCTGCACAACACGATTACGACCGCTTTGCCGCAACCGAGCTGGCGGCGCGGCGCAAGACCGGGATGCCGCCGTTCTCGGTGTTGGTGCGCTGGGTGCTCTCCGATGCCGCGGAGTCCACCCTCAAGCTGGCGGCAGCGCACCTCGCCGGCGTCATTCGAGAAGCCTGCGTTCACCTGGGGCTGAGCGACGCACGGGTCAGCGGACCGTTCCCCTGCCCGCTGGAGCGCCTCCGCCGCCGATATCGCCAGGACATCCTGCTGCGCACCGCCACCGCGGAGCAGCGCAGCGCCCTGCTCGACTACCTGCGCCAGGAACACCGCCTGCGCTCAACCGCCGAACGGGTCATTGTCGATGTAGATCCGGTCTCGTTGCTGTAGTGCTCACGAACCCGAGGCAGGTGCGGCAGACGGCAGTCAGGACGCGAGCTGCGCGTGAATCAGGCCGCAGAGGCGCTGCTCCAAGGCGTAGTCGCGGGACTCGAAGGTCCAGGTGGCGGGTTCCTTGCCCACCGGCAGACCCGCGGTGGACGGCAGCCCCGTGCCGAAAATGCGCAGGGCCGCGGCGGCGTTGGTGACCTGCCGCTCCGGCAAGTGCATCCGCTCTTTGTCGACCGTCACGGTCAGTTCATAGGTGCCGGGCTGGACCGCCGGGGTGAGCTGGACCGTCACCCGCCGTCGCACGGTCCGCAACGACGCCTCAGCGAAATCGTAGGCGGTGTCGACGTCGTGTCGCCAGAATTCGAAGAACTGTTGGGAGGTCTCCGGGAACGTGGTGATGACTCCGGCGCGGAGGTCCTCGCGGTCGATCCGGAAGCGCTGCGCGCGGAGGACGTCCAGACAGGATTCCCAGAGGCGGGTGAACGCCAGTTCGCCGTCCGCACGCATGGCCAGGGTGCTGGCCTGTTCCGGCACCACCGGCTGCTGGCAGCCGCCTGCGGCCGACACGACCGCGATCACGATGATCCATCCCGGGCGCATCATCCGAATATGATACGGGTTGCGGCATCGGGGTCAATCGCGCCCCTGACTTTGGCCGATAATGGACGAAGTTCGGCAGGGTCGTCTCCTTGAGGGTGCTCATCGCGATTTGAGGCTGATGTCTGTTGCATTCATACGCCAGCGGCTGCTCGCCCTGCACGGGGCCGCCAGTGCCTACGCCTTCTTGGATCCGGCGTGGCGCTACCTGACGGCCGTGCCCCACGATCCGGAAGTGGCCGCGGCGGCGGTCGACTGTTGCCTGCGGCTGGGTTTGGGCGGTCCGGCCCGTGAACTGCTGCAGGCTCGGGCGGACTTGAGCCCGGCCGCCGCGCCGCAGTGGCACGCGGCGGCTCGCGAGGCGCCCAGCGGGCGGGTGGCCTGGAGCCGCTTTCAGCGGCGCTATCGGGAGAACCTGGAGCAGCTCCTGCGAGGACAGCCGCACCTGCAGGGCTGTGGGCCGGAGCTGGACCGCGCCGTCCGCGGCGTGCACCTCTATCGCACCATTGACGGATGTCCGTTGCTGTCGCGCAAGCGAGCCGGCGGCACCCGCGAATGGCTGGCGGGGATCCGCGATGCCCGCCTGGATGATGAATTCAAAGTCCCCGACCTGCCCTACGGAACGCCGCTGTACCTGGACGGACTGTCGTTGGGGCCGCTACTCGAACAGGTCTACGACCAAACCGCCCGGGTGGGATTGAACCAGACGCTGGCCCTGTTCGTCGTTGATCGCCAGTGGTCGAACTTGGCCGCCTGGCTGCACCTGCTGGACCGTCCGGACCTCCTGGCCGATCCACGGCTGTATGTGTTTGCCGGTCCACAGGCCCTCGCTGCCTTGCACGGCTGTCTGGACCAGCGCCACGATCTGGGCACCGCGCCGGGCTGCGTCATCCAGGCGCCCGGCAATGGTGGGGCCAAGGCCGAGTTGGAAGCGCTGCACGGTCGCGTGCAGCAGGACCGCCTCACCCAACTCCAGGACATCCGCACGCATTTGGCCCGCCGCTATGCCGCCCGCAGCGAGGAGGACTACGAACGGCGCCTGCTGGCGGGCGGGACGGTGCTGGGGGTCACCTCGCGTGCCACCACCATGTTGCAGTACTCGATGCGCGACATCGGTCATACGCTGCGGCGATTCGGCTACACGTTTCAGTTGCTCATCGAGGCGAGCGATCATCACGCCCTCACCGCACTGAGCATCGCCCGTGCCTTGCAGGAGCATGATCCGGTCCTGGTGGTCATGATCGACCACCTGCGCTACGAGCAGGTTGATTTGTTTTACAACGTGCCCATGCTGACCTGGATTCAGGACCCGCTGCCTAACTTGATGTGCGCCCAGGCGGGCGCTTCGATCGGCCCAGCGGACTTCGTGTGCGGCTACTTCGGTCACCAGTGTCGCGATCATCACGGGTATCCGCCGGAGCAGTTCTTCGACTGCGTGCTGCCGGTCTCCGAGCGGGTCTTTCACGATGCCCCGGTGAGCGACGAGATCCGCCGGGCGCACGACTGTGATCTGATGTACGTCGGGCACATGTCCTATTCCATGGAGCACTGTCGCCAGGAATGGCTGGAGCGCTGCCCGGGTGTCCTGCATCCGCTGCTGGAGCGACTCTACGGCGAGGTCAGCGCCATGTTACAACACGGCCGGCACATTCTGACCGCCCATGCCGAACTGGTTCGGCGCTGCGCCGCCGCCGTGGGCGTGAGGCTGCCTGCGGAACAGGTCGGCAACCTGGCCGACAACTATACCTATCGGTTGTTCGACATCGGCTACCGCCACCAGACCCTGCAGTGGGCGGCGGCCTGGGCCGAGCGTCGCGGCCGACGGTTGCGGATCTACGGCCGCGGCTGGGAGCAGCACCCCACCCTGGCCCGGTTCGCTGCCGGTCCATTGGAACACGGCGAGCCCCTGCGGCGGGCCTATCGCTGTGCCCGGCTGGTGCTGCAAACCATGCCCAGCGGGTTTCAACACCAGCGGACCTACGAGGCCCTGTGCTGTGGCGCGCTGGTGCTGGCCCGCTATTGTCCGCGCGACTTCGTGCTGACCCACGACGATGGTTCCTACGACGTGCTGCCGGAAGCAGAGTATCGCCGCCGGCAGGATCTCGGCGAGCGGGTGGAAGGAGCGGGCCGGTTGTTCGGCAACCTGGAAGACCTGCTGTTCCGTGACGCCGCCGGTCTGGATCGGCTGGCGGAACAGTCCCTCAGGGATCATGAGCGGCGCGATCGCATGCAGCGGGCGTGCGTCGCCGTGGTTCGCGAGCATCACACCTACGCCGTGGTCCTGGGAACGGTTCTAGGCCGGATCAAGGAAGTGCTTGGGCGCCGTCCGGCGGCGCAGCCCGCATGAACCCGCGCCCGGCGAGGAGCAACCCCATGCCCGTGTCCCAGCAACCGTGTGCGCTGCCGTCCAGCGCCTGGGCGTTCAATCGCGACGTGCTTCTGGGCCGCCAGATCGAGGCGTTGCAGCGCCGTCATGGGCTGGTCTGCGCCTGCGAGACCGGCACCTGGAAGGGCCACACCACGGTCGCCCTGGCGGCGCTGTTTCCTCGGGTCTACACCATCGAACTGGATGCGGCGCGGGTCGCTCAGAATGCCGCCCGCTTCTCGGGGCATCCCAACATCGTGGCCTTGCAGGGGCATTCGCCCGAAGTGCTGGTGCGGTTGGTCGACTCCTTCGAGTACCCGCTGTTCGCCTACCTGGATGCCCACTGGAACCACGACGACTGGCCGCTGCGCGATGAGCTCAAGATCCTGCTCAGCGTTCGCCGGCCCAAGGTGCTGATGGTGCACGACTTCAAAGTCCCGGGCCGCGACTTCGGTTACGACACCTACAAGGGCGTGGCCTGCGCTCTGGATATGATCGCCGACCTGCTGCCGCACGACGAGTGCCGCTACCGGTTCAACGCCCAGGTCGCCCCCCAGTCGGAACGCCGCGGGGCGCTGTTCATCGAGCATCTGCTGGGTTGAAGTCAGGTGCGGCGGAGGTACAGCCCGTCGGCCCACCACTGAGGTTTGATCGACGGATACAACGCCGCCCGGTCATAGCCCCGGCTGCCCAGGAACGCGTCGATGTCGCCGATGAGCGGTGCCCCTTGGTACAGCGGCACGAAGGACACTTCCAGCAGCAGGGCGCGGGTGTGCTGCAGCAACCTCGGTGCGCCGCGCAGGGCGCTGAGTTCGTGGCCCTGGACATCCATTTTGAGGATGTGCACCCGGTGGGCAGCAATCTGCTGGGTGACGATCCAGTCATCCAGCCGGCAGGTGGGTACCCTCTGGCGGCCGATGACCCGGTGCGGGTCGGCCAGCGGATTGTGGTGCTCCAGAAAGGGCAGCAGGGAGTTGGACTCGGTCGAAGCGGTCAAAAAGATCTCGGCGCTGCCGGTGTGGTCGGACACGGCGCTGCGGATCGGCCGGATGTTCAGCGGGCCGCCGTGGTCCAGGAGTGCCTCGAAGATGCGCTGCACCGGTTCGAAACAGTAAATGGTGGCCCGCGGATAGGCTTGCCGCAGATGGCGCGCCGTCTGTCCGGTGTGGGCACCGCAGTCCAGGATGATCTCCGGATCGGGGCAGCAGTGCTTGAGATCCTCCCAACGATTGGTGGTTGTGAACGGGAATCCCATGGTCAACCCGGCGGCGTCCCGTCGTCCCGCAAGGACTGCAACACGGTGTCCAGGCGGTTGCGGATGCGGTGGCATTTCAAGGTCCGCTGTTGTCCGGCGCTGGCAATGGCCTGGCGCTGTTCGGGGTGGGCGATGTAGTGGCGGATCTTGTCGAGCAGCTCGGGTTCGTTGTGAAAGACGTCGCATTCTCGGCCGAGTTGGAAGTGTTCGGCAAGCTCCGGCTGGGCGTAGCTGAGCAAGAACCCACCGGCGGCGGTGACCTCGAAGTGTCGCTGGTTCAGGCCGGTCTCGTTGTCCCCGTTGACCACGCACAGGCAGAGCGGTACGGTCCGCAGCAGCTTGAAGTATTCGTCGTCGTCAACCCGCGGGTCGGCCTCCAGGTGGTAGTAGTCTCGCCAGCGGGAATCCCCCACCAGCAAGAAGCCCTCACCCAGTGCCCGCTTCAGATGGCGGACGAAGCGATCGCGCTGGCAGAGGTTGCGGGCCGCCGAATAGAACAGCTTCTGACCGTAATAGGTCTGAGTGCGGTGGGCCCGGGTCTCATAGTCGTCGTCGGCCGGCGGGCGCGGTCCGCCGCGTTGCCGCTGGTAGACCTCCAGGAAGCTGCTCGCCGAGCCGTCGGCCACCGCGGCCAACGCGGTCAGGCCGGTGACCTGGGCTCGGGTGTCGACACCGTCGCCATGGGCAAAGTAGCGCGACTGCTGACTGCCGGCAAAGAGCACCAGCGGCCCCCGGGAATCGGGTACTGCCGGTGCGGTCGGATAGCGGCGCTGCGCTGCCGCCAGCGGCAGATAGAAACAGCCCGGGATGCGCAGCCACTCCATTTCGCGAAGGTGCGCCCGCGTGAACACCGCCTTGTGCCAGTCCGGGGCCTGGAAGGCCTGCTGCATGAACGCCGGATCCATGTGTTTGAAGTAGATCCGCAGGGTCTCGCCCCAGAATGACAGCAGCGGAACCTGCAGCACGCGGTGCAGGGCCACCGACATGATGTCCTTCGGCGGTCGGGCCACAAACAGCAGTCCGGTGCCGTGGGTGTCGAGAATCAAGTCCACCGGGGTGCGTTGCAGGGCGGACAGCACGCGCGTCCCGTGGGCGACGCGATCGTCGAGCGAGGTCAAGAATCCGCGGGCGTTCGGCGGCGGGGGCAGTTCGATACAGTCGTGTCCGGCGGCACGCACGGCGGCGGACCAGTAGCTTCCGACGGTGGCGATCTTCATGACGAAATCACGGTGCTCCACGCCGGGGCGGGCCGCGGCGGAGTGGCATTTTCACCCGCAGCGGTTACGATGGGGCACTTCCGAGCGGCAGGCTGGCGCGCGATGCACAACTGTGAACTCAGCATCATCATTCCCACGTACTTCGATCGCACCGCCAAGCTGCGCCGTCTGCTGGAAGGCCTGGGCCGCACCCGGGTGCCGCACCCGCGTTTCGAGATCATCGTGGTGGTCGACGCCCCCGATGACCGCCCGCTGGCCGCCGCCGATGTGCTTCCGGATTCCATTCGATTTGACGGCAGTACCCATGAGCACAGCGGCCCGGGGGGTGCCCGCAATCAGGGGCTGGCCCGCGCCGCCGGTCGCTGGGTCCTGTTCCTGAACGACGACGCCGTCCTCGGTGACGATGATGTCATCGCAGGCCACCTGCAGCAGCTCGGCGGCGATCCCGGCGGCCGGAGTGCCTACCTGGGCGACTTCCGCTTCCGGCCGGACCTGCTCAACTCGCCGTGGCGTCACCTGCTGAACGACACCTCCATGCTCTTCTTCTATCACCACATGCGCCCGGGCCACCATTACCCTTATCGTCACTTCTGGACCTGCCATTTGAGCATTCGGCGCGATCTGCTGACCGCGGTGGGCGGTTTTTCCGCCGGGCTGAGCGACCGCCACGAGGACCTGGAAATCGGCTGGCGGTTGGAGCGGCAGCAGGGTCTGGCCCTGCGCTGGCTGCCGCACCTGCGGGTCTGGCACGATCACGCCATGACCCCGCGGGACTACTTCCACCTGGAATACCGTTCGGGCCGGTCCGCCCGGCAGGCGCGCCAGGTCAATCGCCCGTTCCACGACGAGACCTGGGGCTGGCTGGCCGACGCCGAGGACACCGGCCGCACGCTGGGCCGCCTGTGGGCTCCTGCCGCGGGTCGGATCCGCCGATTGTTGGAATTGTGGGCAAAAGAATCGCCGCGCCTGCCGACGAAAGAAGAACAGGAAGCCGCCTACCTGGCCCACCTGCCGCTCAAGCGGTTGGCCTTCTGTCGGGGCTATGTAGGAGCGCCGTTCGATCCCTGGTGGGAGCAACTGCTCCACGATCGCTGATCGCACCGGGTCCACGGCGCCTGCGGCAGCCGATCGGAGCCGCCATTGACCGACCGCACCTATTACGAGCGGGCCGCCCGAGCGGCCCGGGGCCGCCCGCAGCCTTCGAACACCGAACTGCGGGCCCACGCTTGCGTCACCCAGCAGGCGATTGCCGATAGCGTCGCGCGCGGTGACTGGCCCGAACGGCCCTGGGCGGAAAGCTTCACCGCCCGGTTCGTGGAGCAGATCCGCGACTGCGTTCACTTTGTCGATGTCGGCGCCGGTGCGGGGTTCTACACCTTGCTGGCGCTGCGCCACATGCCTGCCGGCGGTCGCGTCACGGCGGTGGAGCCCGACCCGCTGTGGGCCGACCTGCTGCGGCAGCGCTGCGCCGGCGATCGGGTCGACATTCTGGAAGCCGCGGCCGCCGACCATCGCGGCCGGCAGACCCTGGCCAAGCCGCCGGGGTGTTCGGCGACCGCCGCGCAGGTGCCCGGTGCGACCTTCGAGGTGCCGACCGTCGTGCTCGACGAGCACCTGAGCGGCGTGGCGGTCGACGTCATCAAGATCGACGTGGAAGGCGGAGAGGCCGGCGTGATCAACGGGCTGCGGCAGGTGCTGTCGCGCGGCACGGTCCGGTTGTTCGTGGAGTACCACCCGTGGATCGAACGGGTCCGCGGCGGTGGGACCGAGTTGTTGCGGCGGCGTTTCGCCGAAGCGGCGTACCGCGTGTACCGGACTGATGGCGGCGGGCTGCAGGCCGTTGACCGTCCGGGCGGGCGGATGGTCGTCGTGCCTGCCGGATGGCCGCTCGAGCCCTGCAAGGAATCGTGCCACCGTGCGTGAATGGCCATTTCCACCGAGGGTCCAGATTCAAACGACGTCCGCCTGCGGCGCCGACTGCACGATCTGTCCCCACCCGCAGCACTTCGCCGGCTGGTCCAATCGTCTGATGACCGACGGACTGTTCGAGGACATTGTCGACCAGTTGCGCGGCCGCCCGGTCGAGTATCTGACGCCGTACCTCATGGCCGATCCGCTGTCCGATCGCAAGATCTTCGAGCGCGTCGCCCGGCTGCGCGAAGCCCTGCCGCAGACGCACTTCGAGATGAGCACCACCGGCAAGTACCTGCGGCCGACTCTGGCCGACCGGCTGCTGCACGTCCCGTTGAGCGAGCTGCGCATCAGCAGCCACGGCATCACCGCCGAGGAGTATGCCCGGACCATGCCGGGCGTCGACTTCGAAAGCGCCATGGACAACATCATGCGGTTCATCGCGCGCTGGAAGCAGACCCGGCCTTACGCGTTGAGCATTGTCTGCCTGTGGGGGCTGTGGCCTCAGGATCGCGAAGCCCAGATCGCCGCCTTCTGGGAGGCGCAGGGGGTGGCACTCAGCAAGTGGCGGGTGGTGTCGCGGGCCCGGCTGGTGGACTTGACCGTCTTCGGCGCCGGCAGCCCCGATCCGACAGCGTATCGCCAGGGCAAGCGCGAAGCTCCGTACGCCTGCCGCTTCCATCACGACACCGATTGGCTGCACATTCTCAGCGACGGCCGCGTGACCTTGTGTTGCATGGACTACGGCCAGGAAGTCATCCTGGGCCAGCTGGCGGACGGCACCATCGAGGACATCTGGAACAGCGACGCGTATCGCCGGATGCGGGCCCGGGTTCGCGGCGATCTGCCCGGCGACCGTAATTTCATCTGCCATCGCTGCGAATGGCACGTCAGTGAATCGTTGTGCCGTACCAACCCGGTTGCGGCCGGCGCGGTGCACGAGACCTGCGAATAGCGGCTGCGGGTTCTGGTGATGCTCAGCTTCGTGTACGACTCAGACGATCTCCGCTGGCTGGAGGTACTCCGCCCGGACGCGCTCCGTGGGCGGGTGGTGGCCTTCGAGGTCAACGCGCACGTGGCTTTGCTGCAGCGCGGCATCACCCACCTGACCCCCTGGGACTTGGTGGCGACGGCGGAGCGCCCGCGCCTCGAGCGTTTTTGCCGGCAGGTGCTGGGCTTCTGGGATCGACATGCCGCCATCGACGACCACGGATTGGATTTGCTCGGCGTCGCCCGCTACCGGCACCACTGCAGCCTGCGGCAGATGGCCTGGATGGTTTACGTCATTCGCCGGGCGCTGGAGACCTGTCGCCCGCGGCGGGTGGCGGTGTTCGAGGTGCGCTCCGGGCACGGGCTGCAACAGCCGCCGGGCTATCGCAAGATGCCGATGTTCTTCGCCCTGCTGCGGGGCATGGCGGAGCGCTGCGGCTGTACGGTCGATCTGCTGCAGCGACCCGGGCAGGCAGACCTGGGATTTGTGGACAAAGTGGCGCTCGATGCCCGCGCGGTGCATCCGGCGGTCGACCTGGCCGCCGCGGTGGGTGGCCGGGACTACGTGCTGTTCTGCGGCAACGGGGCGGATCTGCTGCGGCAACTGCCGGTGATCCGGGCCCTGGACCGCCCCGCCGATCCGGTGGTGCTGCAGGTTTACAAGTCCGCCGATCCTGAAATCCTGGAGACGTTGCGATCCGCCGGTCACCGGGTGTGCCACGAGTCTCAACTGACCCAGGGCACGCCGGCGCTGCTGGACCTGCCGGCGGCCGCCGCCGCCCGCGGGCGGTTCGACGACGCCCGCCGGACCCTCGACGGGCCGCTGGGGGACCTGTTTAACAATCGCCCCGCAGACATCCATTTCGATTTTGTATTCGGCGAATACGCCTGCCGGGTGGGCCGGCACGCCCGAGCCTGGCGGGCGCTGTTCGGTGCCTGCCGCCCGCAAATGGTCCTGGGCAACTTTGCCTTGCCCGCGCTGGAACTGGCCCATCACCTGGGCATTCCCTGCCTGGAGTTGGGACACGGGATGATCGTCATGGGTCATGTGCTGAACACCTTGTGCCTGTCGCCATGGGCCGTCGGAGCACTCAGCGCCACGCACCAGGCGAAACTGCTGGCCCGGGGGGCCCGGGCGGCAGCCGTTCCCGTGACCGGAGATCCGTGGTTTGCCGAGCGGATGGTCCGGATGAGGCAGGCGCCTGCTGAGACCGACGCATTGCGGCGGCGGCTGAACCTGAAGCCCGCCCAGCGGCTGGTGCTGTTGCTGACCGGAAACCTGGGACTGTACTCGCGGATGGACGGCATGCCGGTGGTGGATTGGGCCGAAGCGGTCCGATGCGCCCGGGCCCTGGGCGAGGTCTGCCGCCGCCGAGCCGAGTGGCGCCTGGTGGTCAGGTGCCATCCCCGATTCGACCATCCGCAGCTCTACGAGTGGGTCAGCCGCACCCAGGGCTGCGGCCGGATGGCGGTGCTGCCGGCAATGCCGCTGGAGCCCATCGCCCGGCTGGCCGACGTGGTCGTGGTGTCCAATGCCACGACCTCGGCAATGATCGAGGTCTCGCGGCTGGACCGCCCGGTGGTTCTGCTGGACGCCGCCATGTGCTGGTATGAACCGGAGGACTGGGGACTTGCCGGCTGGCACCATGTTCATTCGGTGGCGGAGCTGGAGGCCGAGTTGCAGGCCCTGTTCGCCTCCGAGGCGTTGTATCGCCGGCGATTGGAACAGACCCGGCGGGCGGTGAACGATTACCTGGGGGACGACGCAGAAGCGGCGATCACCCGCTGTGCGGCGTTGATCCGCGGGCGGTGTGCGGCGCCGGTCAGTTGCGGCGACCGATGAACACGTAGTGAAAGCCGCTGTCGCCAATGAGGTTGATGTCGTAGTAGCCGACCGCCAGCGGTTCGAAGCCGCCGAACAGGTCGATGACCTGTTGCTGCGACTCGGCGAAGCGCATGAACAACACGTCCTGGGGATCGTCGCCGGGGGTGACCTTGCGCAATCCTGCGGTGGCGGGTTCGGAGCGGGCGTGGTAGTAGTGCCCCGTTCCGGCAATGCTGGCGATGAACACACCGCCGGGCTTGAGGGCACGATGCAGCGACTCGGTGGCGCTGGCAAAGTCGGTCTCCGAGAACAGGGCCAGCACCTGGTTGGAGAAGACCACATCGAAGGCGTTGGTGAAATAGACGCGACTGGATTGCGGTTTGGGATCGATGACCGCAAAATGATCTTCCAGGTGGGGGGCCGACCGGCGGCAGCGGGCGATGGCGGTCTCGCTGATGTCCACCCCGTAGACGTCGAATCCCAGCGTGTCGAAGTACATAGCGTTGATGCCGGTGCTGCAGCCGAAATCCAGGAGCGATTCGCCGGCGGCCCCGGTGATCCCCAGCCGGCCTTTGAGCACGCGGTTGTACAGCTTGATGACGTGGCTCTCGGGGTGGTGGTGCCCGTAGCCGTCGTCAAAGCGGCGGCGATAGAACTGCGTGTTTTGGGCAAGGGCATCCACGATGAATGAGGATGATATCAGACCGCAGCCGCTCCGGCGAGCGAACGCCGAACTGCGGCGGGCAGACCTGGCCCGGGTGCTGGCGTCGGCCGCCGACTTCGTGGCGGTGTCCTGCTCGGCCTGCGGCGGCGACCGCCCGATCGATCCGTTTCACAAGGACGGCTTTGCGTTCGTGCGCTGTGCCCTCTGTGCGACCGTGTACATCAGCCCACGGCCGCCCTTCGACTCCCTGATGACGTTCTACACCACGGCGGCCAGCGTGCGGCACTGGTGGGAGGTCATCTTTCCAAGGACGGAAGCCAACCGGCGGGCACACCTCTTCGGCCCCCGGGCCCGCCAACTGGCGGCGCTGTGTTCGCGGTTGGAGATTACCACCGGGACATTGATCGACGTCGGCGCCGGGTTCGGCACCTTCTGCGAAGAGGTCCGGGCGCTGGGCGGTTTCGATGAGGTGCTGGCCGTCGAGGTCGCCGCAGGCATGGCGGCGGCCTGCCGCCAGAAGGGGTTCCGGGTCATCGAGGCGGCGGTCGAGCGGGTGGCGCTTCCAGCGGCCGACGTGATCACCGCCTTTGAGTTGATCGAGCACTTGTTCGAGCCGCGACGCTTCGTGGAGTCCTGCGCCGCCGCCCTGCGGCCCGGCGGGCTACTGTTGCTGACGACGCCGAACGTGCTGGGTTTCGAGGTTCTGGCCCTGGGGCCGCGTTCGCGGACCTTCGGCGGCCCGGAGCACCTCAACTACTTCCACGCCGCCTCACTGGGCCGCCTGTTGACCGATTGCGGATTCGCGGTCGCAGTGTCACAGACGCCCGGAGCGCTGGATGCCGAGCTGGTGCGGCAGGAGGTTCGCGCCGGCACGCTGGAACTGCAGGACCCCTTCCTGCGGCAAGTGCTGCTGGAGGACTGGTCGCGCTGGGGGACGGCATTCCAACAGTTCCTGGCCGGCTTCGGATGGTCGAGCCATCTGTCGGTGGCCGCCATCCGCAGGTGAATTGACAACCCGCCATCCGGGTGGTCGTGGTGCGGCCGGACGGGAGGGGGGGAATTGAAACCGCCGCGACGGGGAGGGGTTCAGGGACGGCGCCCGCGCCACCACTGGCGGCGCTCTTCTTCCTGGAGCCGGGGCAGGTCCCGAAACGCGTTGTGGCAGGCGACACAGGTGGCGGTGAGCTGGTCCACTGCCGGCGGCAAGGCGTCGAGCTGATGGTCGCGGGCCAGGGTTTCAAGCTGTTCGGCTTGGTGTTGCAGGTCCAGGGCGAAGCGCAAAAAGGCATCGCGTTCGGCCGGGTCCAGGGCCCGCTCGGGCAGCGCCTCGGGGAGGTGTCGGGCAGCGTCGGCCAGGTTCGCCGCGATGTCCGCAATCCGGCGGGCCTGCAGGCGGCGCGAGACCCGCGGATCGAGTTCCTGGGGCATGCGATCGAAGACCAGACGTTGCATCCTCGCCATGGAGCGCCGCAGGTCCTCGCTGTGCACCGCGTGGAGTGCCGCGCTGGGCAGGGGAGCGTCAGGCTGGGGATCGGGCGGTCGCAAGGGGCGGCAACTGCCGCCGGCCAGCAGTACCGCGCACAGGCCCATCCATCGGGGTGGGGCGGACACTCGCATGATCCTCGGTACGCACCCTGTCATCATAACGTCCAGCGCGCCCGCACGGCGAATACGATCGAGTCAGCCGCGTCCCGCGATCCGCCCGGTTGGACAATGTACTGGATGTCGGGCGTCAGCGTCATCCACGGCGTGACCTGGATGGCATAGTACAGTTCAAACCCGGTCTCGCGGCTGAAGTCGGCGTCCGCCACCTGCTGATACTCGTCGGAGGCATGCACCGAGTACACCCCGAACCCCAGGACATCACGATCGCGCTGCGGCAGCGGGCCGGCATATTGGGCTCCGGCGGACCAGAAGTGCTCGATGGCATTGCGCCGGCCGTCACGAAAGCCATAGCGGGCGAACAGCCCCAGCCCCTGGTCCTCGCCGGGGCGTTCCCGATAGACCCATTGATCACAACTCAGGTAGAACCCGTAATCACCGCTGCGAAATTCAGCGTCCTCGGGTTGGTCCGGGTGGTAGCGCCGGCGGCGGTTGGGGTCGTAGATCAGGCCGATGCGGTAGGTGCCCGGTAACGGGCCCGCCGGCGATGGGAGCGTCAACCGCAGATCGGTCTCGAAGTATCCGAAGAAGTGGGCCTCGTCATGGAACGTGGTCTTGAACCCATCGTCGAAGGCCCGGCCCTTGCCGTCGGCGGCACCGACGACGAAACCCAGCCACGGCGTCGGTTGCAGGAACACGGTCGCCCCCAGGCCGATGGTCAGAGGCACGACGGCGTTGTTGTTGTCCAGGTAGGTATTGAAGAATTGTTTGTCCTCGGCGTTGGCAAAAGCGTTGCGATCCAGGATGGTCTGCATGTCCAGGTAGCCGAAGCGCAATTGGGCCAGCCCCTTGCCGAAGGTCTGCTGGTACCACAGTTGGTCGATGTAGATGTCCTTGTGCCCGTCGGCATCATCGATGGGGTCACCCAGGGCGCCGACTTTGTCGTTGATGTTGCCTCCGCGGCCGAACCAGCCTTGGGTGTGCAGCAGGATCTCGCCCCCGGGGATCAGCCGCATGGCGTCCAGGTCGAATTGCACGATCAGGTCGTAGGTGGCGCTGTAGCGCTGGGCGTTGTGGGTGTCCGCGCCGCCGCGGAGGTTGAATCCATAGTAGTGGGTGGAAAAGGCGCTGACCGAGACGCCGTGGTCCTGGGCGGCGGTGCGCAGTCCGCCCCAGTCGCCGGTCAACCGCAACCGTTCCGGCTGCGGCGCGGCGAGTGCGGGCGGGGCGGGCTGCGACGGGTCGCCGGCGGCCAGCGCGGCCGGCACCACCCAGGTCATCAACCACACGGTCAGTCGCATTGCCGGGCTCCCCATTGCCGGGCCCGCCGCCCGGTCGCCTCGCAGTGCCTCAAGCATTTTGAATGCCATGCAGATGCGGCGGCCGGGACCTGGAACGTCCTCGGATTCCGGTTGCCCGCCGGCTGCTGCATTGTGCCCAATCTTGGGGGATTTGTCGCATCAGGCTGGGCGGATTCTCGCAGGGTCGATTCAGATCGCCGCGGCGACTTCCGATACACACCGCACCACCCCGCGTGGGTTTCGGAGCACTGCCATGCCATCGGTCACCATTCCAACGCTGCGCCCCGCACCGCCGCTGCCGACCAACCCGCCGGCGGGCTACCTGCGACCCCTGCAGATCGCCGACATCGAAGCGCTGGCCCAATTGTTTCTGCGGGTGTATCGCGCCAAGGATCAGCGGCCCTCGCCGGGGCTGTGTGCCCATTTCAGGCGGCTGTTCTTCTCGGATCCGTGGGCCGGGCTGGAGGTTTCGCCGTCGATGGCCTACTTCTCGAAGACCGGCGACCTCAGCGGCTTCTTCGGAGCCTATCCTCGGCGGTTCGTGTGCGGCGGCGAGCCCATTCCCACGGTGTTGCTCGGGCAATTGATGGTCCATCCGCAATATCGACGGCGGGGCATCGCCCGGCAGTTGACCGCCGCCATTCTGGCCGGTCCGCAGAAGCTGACCTATACCACCACCGCGTCGGTACTGCCATCCAACCGCCTGCTTCGCCAGTTGGGTTTCCTGAATCCCACGCACGCCGGTCTGCGCTGGTTCAAGGCCCTGCATCCTGCCGGTTCGCTGCGCCGCATTCCGGGGGCCGGACGGATCGGCGGCCGCCTGCGCCGGCTGCGCTGGTGGATGTCGCCGCGGCGGAGTCACCCGCTGGGCCGTCCGATGAACGGGCCCGCCGAACTGTGCGCGCTGCGGGCGACCGTCGTGCAGGGCGTGGCGTTGCGGCCCGAACTGGATCACGATCACGCCTGCTGGGTCTGGGACCTGCTGGCTGACACCGGGCGGCGCGGTTCGTGGACGTCGTGCGTGGTGGAAGACTCCCCAGGGCGGGCGGCGGGTTACGTCTTGTACTTCGTGGCCCGCGACCGGCACGCCAAGGTGCTGGAACTGGCGGCGGCGCCCGGGCGGATCGGCGACGTGGTCGGGCGCTACTTCCGGCATGCGGCCGACTGCGGTCTGCTGGGGGTCCGGGGCCGGTGCACCACCCCGCAAATGACCGCCGAGCTGGTCAATCACGGGGCCCGTCTGGAGCACTCATTGTCCGGAACCGTGTTTCACACCAACCACCCCGCCGTTCGCCAGGCCTTGATCAACGGCGATGTCTTCCTCTCGGAACTGGATGCCGAGAGCTGGTTATCCTTCGCCGATGCCTGACGCGGTCGCGCGGCCGGCGCCGTGGATTGCCTGCGTTTTTGGCCTGCCTTAGAATGCGGCGGCGTGGCGCCGTCGGGCGCTGTCTTCCCGCGAGGGGATGCTGCCGGCATGAAGGTCCGCTACCCGCTGTTCGTCAAGAGCGATCTGGACGGTTTCTTCGGGTTGTTCGTCGACAACCTGGTGCAACTGCTGTTGATCGTGGCGTTGTGTTCAGCGCTGTGCGGCATGACCGGCGACCAGGCGCATTTCATTTACGCCCACATTCTGCCCGGGGCCGCGGTCTCGATCCTGATCGGCAATGTGTTCTACGCGTTCCAGGCCCGCCGTCTGGCCCGCCGCGAGCAGCGTGCCGATGTCACTGCATTGCCGTACGGGATCAACACGCCCTCGTTGTTGGTCTACATCTTCCTGGTGATGCAACCGGTGTACCAGGCGACGCACAGCGCCCGGTTGGCCTGGCAGATGGGTCTTTTGGCCTGCCTGGGCAGCGGGCTGATTGAATTCGGCGGGTCATTCGTGGCCGAAGCCGTTCGCCGGCGAACGCCGCGGGCGGCCCTGTTGTCCACTCTGGCCGGCATCGCCATCGGTTTCATCGCCATGACCTTTGCCCTGCAGATCTTCCACCGCCCGCTGGTGGCCATGCTGCCGCTGGGCGTGATCCTGGTGACCTACTTCGCGGGCGTCCGATTCCCACTGGGGCTGCCGGGCGGTTTGATTGCGGTCGTGGTGGGCACGGCGCTGGCCTGGGTGCTGCCGGCGGACTGGACCCATCTGAACTTGAGCGCGGCCACCGTGAGTGCGGAGTGGGCGCTGCGGGCCTGGCGCCTGCCGCTGTGGGCCGGCGACGCCCTATGGCAGGCGCTGGGCTGGCCGGTCAGCCAATGGATCGGCTACCTGTCGATCATCGTGGCCATGGGGTTGTTCAACATCATCGGCAGCCTCCAGAACATCGAATCCGCCGCCGCCGGTGGCGATGCCTACGCCACCCGCCCTTCGCTGGCGGTCAATGGGCTGGGAACCATCGCGGCGGCGCTGTTCGGCAGTTGTTTTCCGACGACCATCTACATCGGCCATCCCGGGTGGAAGAAAATGGGGGCCCGCGCCGGCTACTCCACGTTGAACGGCCTGGTGATCACGGCGATGTGCCTCACCGGGACGGTGGCCTGGATCAGCAGCATCGTGCCCATGGAGGCCGGAATCGCCATCGTGCTGTGGATCGGGGTGGTCATCACCGCCCAGGCCTTCCAGGCGACACCGCCGTCCCACGCTCCGGCGGTGGCGGTGGGCCTGTTTCCGGCAATCGCGGCCTGGGGGGCGACCCTGGTGGCCGGCGCGTTTACTCAGGCGGCCATGGTGCCGGTTGCCGGCGGCCGTCTGGCAGCGGTCGGATCGGCCAACACCATGCAGCAATTGCTGCAGATGGACCACGCCCAGGCCGGGGTGAATACGGCGGTGAACGGCTTTCTGGTGCATGCCCTGAACACCCTGCAAAGCGGATACATTTTTACATGCATGATTCTGGCCGCGATATCCGCCTGCCTGATCGATCGCCGCTTCCGGTCTGCGGCGGTCTGGTCTGGGGTGGGGTGTGGACTGACCGTGCTGGGGTTGATGCATGCCTACCAACTTCGTGGCAACACCGTGGACGTCCTCTTTGTCCTGACCCCGCCGGCCGCCGGCGCCTTCAGCGACCGGGCCTACGGGGTGGCTGCCGGCTATGCGCTGTGCGCGGGATTGTGCACCTGGTGCGGTCGACGGCCGGCGGCCGGCGGGGGGTCCCCGGAGGGCCCGAGCGCCGGGCCCGAACCGCCACCGCGGTTTACTCGCGGCGCCCCGCGGGATACCCTGGGTTGACATGGGCATCGGTGCGGACATTCCCCGGGTCGACGGCTGGGCCAAGCTCCAAGGCACCGCGCGCTTCGTCGACGACCTGCGGGTCCCGGGCGTCTGGCACGGGGCCACCATCACCAGTCCGGTGGCCCGCGGCGTCATCCGGCGGGTTCACTTCGACCCCGCGATCGACTGGGATCAGTTCGTCATTGTGGATCACCGCGACATTCCCGGACCCAACGAAGTCTTATTCCTGGAGAAGGACCAGCCGGCGCTCGCCGCGCGGGAAGTTCGCCACCGCTACGAGCCGATCGTCTTGATCGCCCATCGCTCGGTGTCGGCTTTGCGGCATGCCCGGTCGGCGATCACGGTCGAGGTCGACCCGCTGCCGGCGGTCAGCGATCCACGGCGGCCGCTGACGCCGGAGCTGGTGCAGTACGGCAGCGACAACGTCTTCAAGCGGATCGACGTGCGCAAGGGTGATCCCGAGTCGGCCTTCAGCGCGGCGGCCTGGGTGGTCGAAGGCGCGTATCACACCGGGTCGCAAGAACACGTCTATCTCGAGACCCAGGGCATGCTGGCCGAGCGCCAGGGCGATGTGCTGGTGATTCGCGGGACCCTGCAGTGTCCCTACTATGTGCTCAATTCGTTGCAGCACCTGTTCGGTCGGCCGGCCGAGGCTTTCCGCGTGGTGCAGACCCCGACCGGCGGCGGCTTCGGCGGCAAGGAGGATTATCCGTCGCTGTTGGCGATCCACGCGGCGCTGCTGGCGGAGAAGGCCGGTGCTCCGGTCAAGATCATCTATGATCGCCAGGAAGACATGGCCTTGACCACCAAGCGGCACCCGTCGTGGGTCCGCCATCGTACGGCGCTGGACCGTGACGGCCGGCTGCTGGCCATGGACATCGAGGTGCTGCTGGACGGCGGTGCCTACGTCACCCTCTCGCCGGTGGTGCTCAGCCGCGGGGTCATTCATGCCGCCGGCCCGTACGCCTGTCCGAACGTCAAGATTCACGGCGAGGTCCGGCTGACCAACAGCCCGCCGAACGGTGCCTTCCGCGGCTTCGGTGCGCCCCAGACGCTGTTCGCGGTGGAGCGGCACATGGATGTCATCGCCGACCGCGTGGGGCTCGCGCCGCAGGAGCTGCGCCGCCGCAACCTGTTGCGCCCGGGGCAGACCACCGCCACCGGCCAGGTCATGCCCGACGCCGTCGACCTGCCGGCGCTGCTGGATCGAGCCCTCGAGTTGATTGAGTATGGTCCGCGCATGCAGCGGTTTGCCGCTGAGAACGCCACCCATCCCTACCTCCGGCGCGGCATCGGGTTCTGCACCTTCTATCATGGGGCCGGTTTTACCGGCAGTGGTGAAACCCACCTGGCCTCGCAGGTGTGGGTTGAGGGCCTGGAGGACGGCACCGTCGAGGTGCTGACCGCCAGCACCGACATGGGCCAGGGGACGACCACCATTTTCACCCAGATCGCCGCGGACGCCCTGGGATTGGGCGAAGATCAGATTCGGGTGGCGGTGCCGGACACCACGCAGGTCCCGAACAGCGGCCCGACGGTGGCCAGCCGCACGGCCATGGTCGTCGGGCGTCTGGTGGAGGGCGCGTGTCTGGATCTCACCCGGCAGGTCGGGGCCGGCGGGCTCAGCGGCACCGCGCTGCAGGCCGCCCTCCGACAGTGGCATCTGAACCATCGCGGCCGGCGCCTGCTGGGCAGGGCGACTTACCACAAGCCGCCGTCCATCCACTGGGATGAACAGACCTACACCGGCGATGCCTACGCCTGCTATTCCTGGGCGGCCCACGCAGCCGAGGTCACCGTCGACTTGCGGACCTGCGGCGTGACCGTCACCGACTATGTGGGGCTGCAGGAAGTCGGTCGGGTGGTCAACCCGACCCTGGCGGCCGGGCAGATCGCCGGCGGCGTGGTGCAGGGCATCGGTTGGGCCCTGCTGGAAGAGGTCCGGACCGAGCAGGGGGCCATGATCAATAACCAGATGACCAATTACATTATTCCCGCCAGCGGCGACCTGCCGCCGATCCGCGTCTACTTCGAAGAGCAGCCTTCGCTGTTCGGCCCGGGCGGGGCCAAGGGCATCGGCGAACTGCCGATGGATGGGCCCGCCCCGGCGATCATCAACGGCGTGTGCCGGGCGCTGGACCTTGCCGTCACCACCGTGCCGCTGACGCCGGAGCGCTTGCTCGAACATCTGGAGGCCGCCGGCCGTGCCTGAAACCATTCAATTGACCTTCGTGCTCAACGGCAACGCCCTGACCCGGGCGGTCCCGCTGGATGCCCGCCTGCTGGATGTGCTGCGGTATGATTGTGCCGCCACCGGCACCAAGGAGGGCTGCGGCGAAGGCGAGTGTGGCGCGTGCACCGTGCTGCTCGACGGTTTGCCGGTCAACTCCTGCCTGGTGCCGGCCTTCCAGGCGGCCGGACGGCAGGTCGAGACCGTCGAGTCCGCCGACCCCGCCATGACCCGGCCGCTCAACCAGGCGGGTGCCGCGCAGTGCGGGGCGTGTACCCCCGGCATCGTCATGACCGCCCGCTGGGTGCGCGACCACCCTGAAATCCTTGACCAGATCAGCCTGCGCGAGTTCATGAGCGGCAACCTGTGTCGCTGCACCGGCTATGACGGCGTGATCGAGGGCATCCAGCGATGCCTGGCCGAGCGGGTCGAGTCGAACGATCACCCGGGTTGAGCGGAGAGGCGCGGTCCTCCTGATGCGGCTGCAGACACTCGCCAATGCGAGATTCTGTCAGATAGCAATGCGAACGGTGGGCCATTCTTCTGCGATCCGGAGCTTCAGGACTGCGCTGCCGACTGCAACAACAACGCCACGCCCGACGAGTGCGACATCGCGTCGGGCGCGAGCGGCGATTGCAACGGAAACGGCATCCCCGACGATTGCAACGACGGTCTGCCGGTATTCAGTGTGCATCCCGACGACGCGGAGGCGCAGTCAGGCGGCTACGTGTTCTTATTTTCTGAAGTGCAGGGCATTGCGGCTCTGCATGCCTTCGCCTGGCAGAAGAACGGAGTGCCCCTGGAGGATTCGGAGCGAATCGTCGGCAGCCAGACCAGCACTCTGGCCATCTTGAACATCCAATCCTCGGACGTTGGGGTTTACCAAAGCGTGGCCACGAACATGGATACGGGATGCAGCCAGACGAGCAACCCGGCGGTTCTGGTGATTCCGGGGCAGTGCCCGGGGGACTTCAACGGCGACGGGCAGATCAACTCGGTAGACCTGGCGCCGCTTCTCGGCGCCTGGGGTCCGAATCCGCCCGGCCCGATCGACTTGAACGACGACGGCATCGTGAATCCAACCGACCTGGCTCAAGTCCTTGGCTCGTGGGGGCCATGCAAGTGATCCTCGGCGATGTTAGCCCTGCGGCCTTCGCGCACGTAGGTCTCGAATGCACTTGGGCGGGTCCGCCGAACGGCGGCTTGGCGTAGACCACCCATTCGGTCCGCACGGCCGAATCGATCATCGTCTCGAACGCGCTCGCATTGGACACTTGCGGTAGCATGCCGTGCGTGAAGGCGTCCCGCAACGCGGCGACGAACTTGCCACGAAAGACTCGGGAGAGGACCCGAACCGGAAGAAAGAAGCCGGGCCGGCAGGAAATCCATCGCTGACCGTCCGGGGAGAGGCCGCCGCCGGGGATGACGCAGTGGATATGCGGATGGAGCGAGAGATTCTGGCCCCACGTGTGCAAGATCGCCAGGAAACCGATCTTGGCGCCGAGGCGTTTGGGGTTGGCCGCAACCTCCTGGAGCGTTTGTCCGACGGCGTCGAACAGCGCGCCATAGACAACCCGCTTGTTGGCCAGCGCCAGCCTGTTGAATTCGTCCGGCAGCGTGAAGACGACGTGGAAGTACTCCACGGGCAGAAGTTCCCCGGCCCGCGCCTCCATCCACCGCGCTGAGGCGGACCCTTGGCACTTGGGACAGTGACGGTTGCGGCAAGAGTTGTAGGCGATGCGCTGGCACCCGCAATGATCGCAGGTCTCCACGTGTCCGCCCAGCGCTGCCGTTCGGCATGATGCGAGGGCGCGCAGAACCTTCCGCTGCTCGCAGGTGATGTTGGCCAGCCGACCCGCGTGCAGCCGGATCACGTCCGCAAGCTCCAACGCGGGGGGAGGCCGTGCCGGGCTCGCTGCTGGGCAAGGCATCGTCATGGATTCGGTGTTTGCGGCGCGTACAACAGGTCGAGTGGATTAGGAGCCGCGGCGATCTTAGCCTGCGACACATGCATGTAGATCGCCGTGGTTTTGATATTCTGATGACCCAGGAGCACCTGGATCGTTCGCAGATCCGCTCCGGCGTCCAGCATGTGCGTGGCATAGCTGTGGCGGAAAGTGTGTGGGCTTACCCGCTTGCTGAGTCCGGCGCGACGGGTCAGATAAGGGGGAGTTCGGGGGACACAAACAATCCTGTTCGGCACGACAATTGCTCTGTTAGAGTTATCGAGGATAGTCGCTGGGGAGGGGCTTCATCCAGCTGCGTTGGGAGGAGCGGCGTTGCGCAGCGCGCAGCAGCAACCGCCGGCCTA
>CAZUGO010000011.1:0-43022 GCA_964619935.1 uncultured Planctomycetales bacterium
CAGCCCATCCTCCTGTGTCGTGGCTTCCACCAGGCGGTTCCAGGCGTCGTAGACGTATTTGAAAGTCCCGTTGTCCGTTAGGTTACCGTTGTTATCGTGGGTAGAGCTGACCTGCGTGGTCGTAAAATCGTCGGCGTAGACGATGTCATCTCCGGCGTCGGCAATGTCATCATCGGCATTGTTGTCGTAGCCGACCGTGATGTTCCTGAACTTTGGATCCTCGCCGGTCAGGCCGATACCGCCGCTGGTGGCGGTGCTGGTGGTCTTTGTTGATCTTGAGCGAGCCGGACAGCCAGACCTTGAGGGTCGTGCCGCTGGCCTTGACCTTCAGGGACACCCAATTGCCCCCACCCAAATGGGAAGCGCCGGCCAGTGAGGTGTGCTCGCCGTCGACCACCGACACCAGGTCGACATTGGCTGCGGCCAATTCGACCCGATAGGGGGCTGCGACCCGATAGGGGGCTGTCCCCTTTCCTCTCCTGTCCCCTTTCCTCTCCCTGGAGCCGCGGACTTGAGGGGAAATGGTGGTACCAAATAATCCAAATGGTGGTACCAGAATTGTCAAATCGTGGTACCAAATGGTTCAAATGAAGATACCATTTGATATAAATGGTATCTTCATTTGGTAAAAATGGTGGTACCATTTAATCTGTAATCCTCCCGTGGGCTGGAAACGTTCCTGTCGGGACGCGCCCCAGCCCCCCAGCCCGCCAAGCTGCGAACCCCAGTTGCAAGCAGGCGGCGGCACTTCGCGGCGTGCGTGGGCCTGTTTGGGGGATTAGGGGCGGGTTGGTGTTTCATCGCCCCCGGCAGCGGCGCGGCACTCGCGCGGCCGGGCAGGGGTCCCACCCCCAGGGTCCCATAACCGCGGCGGCGCACGGTGGCGGCGAGCCCTGCGGGCCTGCGAAAGTCAGGTCCGGTCACGGTCCAACCGATAAAGCAGATGACCGTCAGCCGTCTTTGACCCGGTAGCCAAGTGGAAAACAGAGCACGAGGGCTTGTTGACATGACCCACGAGAACCGACGCATCCCCCCGCCCACCCTGTGGTGGCTGGGGCCCGTGGTCCTGCTGTGTGCCGGGTGTGGCTGGTATCCGGTGATCGATGCCGGTCTGGATCAGGAGGTCGCCGAGCGCGCAGCCGTCCAACTGACCGCCATCAACCGCTCGGCCGCCGTCATCAGCGCCTACGTCTGGGAGCAGGTCGAAGGGCCCGCGGTGATGATCTTGAATGCCGATTCCAAGAGCGCCAACTTCGTGGCCCCGTATGTCGACGAAGAAACCACCCTGGCGTTCCAGGTGACCGCCTTCGCCGCGCTGGTGTCAGTCGAACTGCCGGTGCTGGGAGGTGAACTGCCGCTGGAAGTGCCCAACACCGACATCACCCGGGTGACCGTCATGCCCAACCCCGCGCCACTGGTTGATGCCGGAGCCGACATGACCGTGATCTCGGGAACGCCGGTCCAGTTGGCCGGCGACGCGTTTATCGACGCCGATATCGAGTTGGCCACCCAATGGGTTCAGATCGACGGGCCCAGTGTGCACCTGACCAACCCGCGGAGCCTCCAGACCACTTTCGACGCGCCGCTGGTGGCCAGCAACAGTGCGGTGGTGCTGCTGTTTGAGCTGACCGCCGAAGCCGAGCCCGGAAACATGGCCGGCGACACCGTTTCAGTCGTAGTCGCAGCCTCCGAGGCCGCCGCCGCCGCACTGCCCGGTCCAAACCCCGGCGGTGGCGCTGCCGGCGAATGACCCCTGGCCCCGCGATTGGCCCGACCCGACCCGCAGACCCCAGGCCCCTCCCGGCATGACATGATATGATGGCGGCAGCCCCCCCCAAAAGGACGCCGCAATGCCCGGCTCGGCACCAGACAATTGGCGCGATGAGATTCGCGAGCTGCTCACGCAGGTTGGGCCCACCGGAAACTCGCCTGACGACCTCAAAGCCGCCGTCAAGAGATTCAGGGCCACCCAATGGCAACTGACCGCCAAGACCGCCCTGGCGCTGCTCGATAACGTCCTTGCCGATGGGCAGCGCGATGAGATCGTGTTCGGCATCCTGCTGCTGACGCTGTTCAAAAGGCAATTGCCAGAGACGACCTGGCCGGCCGTGACCGGCTGGACCGAACGGCTGGACAGCACGGTCATCGGCGACCTGCTGGCGGTCAACATCATCGGTCGGCTGGTCGCTGAAGAGCCCAAGCGCCTGCGCGTCGTGCAAGGCTGGCTGGCTTCGGAAAACGAATACCGGCGGCGGTGCGCAGTGATGACCGCTTGCACGGTACTGACCAAGGAAGGCTGCACACCCAAAGCGCTGCTCAAACTGGTCGAACCGTTGATGCTCGATCCCTCGGCCCACGTGCACCAGGCGGTGGCCAAGGCCATCCGCCAAGTCAGCCGCAGCGATGAAGACCTGGCCGTGGCGCTCCTCAAGAAGTGGAAAGGCCGCTGCCACCCGGAGATCTTCCGGGAGGGTTCGCAAAACCTGTCGGCCGGGGCCCGCATCGCCCTGGGGAAGGCCAAGAGCCATCGCGCCTGACCCACAGCCGCCCGGCACCTCCGCGACTTCGAGTCGTTTATCGCTCCTTCCAGCCCAATTGCAGCCACTGCCGCCCGCGCACTTGACCGATATCCAAGCCGTACACCCGTCTCCAATTGAGCTACAATGGTGTATTCGAGCCCGGGACCGATCCCGAGCGTGGCGGGCATGGGATATGCTTCTGACCGGTGTGAACACACACTGCACCATTGGAATCCTGGCGTTAGGCCTTGGCCTTGCAACCCTGCTGCCGGCCTGTCAGCCGCCCACCGGCGATGACGGCGGCAGCAATGCCTCAGGCTCGGATGGCAATAATGCCCAACCTGGGCAAGACAGCGATGGGGACGATCACCCGGATACCACCGACAACTGCCCGGTCGTCCCCAACCCCAGCCAGGGCGATCTGGACGGCGATGGCATCGGCAATGCCTGCGACAACTGCGTCGACGACCGCAATGCAGACCAGGCCGACGAAGATGGCGACGGGGTCGGCGATCTCTGCGACAACTGTCCGGAGGAAGCAAACCCAACGCAGCAGGACAGTGACGCCGACGGCATCGGCGACGCCTGCGAACCGCCCAGCGGCCGCATCAGCGGTCAGATCACCGTCACCGCCGGCCGCGGCGCCCAAAGCACCGCCGGCGGCACGCCGGGTTTCGGCGGACGGCGGGCGGCCTGTCGCGCCGATGAACTGCTGGTGGTCCTGGAGCCCGGCGTCAGCGAGGCCCAGCGGCAGGCCTTCGATCATGACCCCGACCTCAGCTTACTGAGCGCCTCACCGTCGGGCATCCGCCGTTATCGCTGCCGAACACCCTCGTATGCCGACACCGCTCAGAAGCGCTACCTGGCGCTGCTGCATCAAGCACGGTTGCTCCGCCGCGATCCGCGGGTGCGTATGGCCGAGCCGAATTACCTGCGGTATGTGCACGCCGTGCCCAATGATCCACTGTATGACCGGCAATGGCATTACAACGCCATCCACCTGCCGGCTGCCTGGGACCACGTCACCGGCACCACGAACGTCGTCGTGGCAGTGATCGACACCGGTGTCCTCACCGGCCACCCCGACCTGCAGGGACGCCTGGTTGCCGGATACGACTTGATCAGCAATGCAACCACCGCCGCCGACGGCGATGGCCTCGACGACGACCCCAACGATCCCGGAACGCCCGACGACGACAGCGTCTTCCATGGGACCCATGTGGCCGGCACCCTCGGAGCCGCTACCGACAACAACACCGGCGTGGCCGGCGTCACCTGGAATTGCCGGATCATGCCGCTCCGGGCCCTGGGGCCGACCGGCAGCGGCACGGTGGCCGACATCATCGAGGCCCTGCGCTACGCCGGCGGATTGAGCAACGCCAGCGGCACGGTGCCCGACACGCCGGCAAAGGTCATCAACCTGAGCATCGGTGGCCTGGCGGGCGACCCGGTGTCAGAGGCCGAACAGGCAACCATGCAACAACTGGTGGCCGCGGGGATCACCATTGTGGCGGCCGCCGGCAACGAAGGGTCCGACCTGCCGGCCCCGCCGGCCTCCTACCCCGAAACCATTTCGGTCGGTGCAGTAGACGTCGCCAACCGTCTGACTTCCTACTCCAACTTCGGCAGCACCATCGACGTGGTGGCGCCGGGGGGTGATTCCACCGGCGATCTCAATGGCGACGGCTATCCGGACGCGGTCCTGAGCACCTTCGGCAGCGGCAGTGGCGATACCACCAGCTTCACCTACAGCTTCTTTTCGGGGACCAGCATGGCCTGCCCGCACGTCAGCGGGGTGGCGGCCCTGCTGTTGAGCATCGATTCGAACCTGTCCCCGGCGGACATTCGGGCCATCCTCCAGGACACCGCCACCGATCTGGGGGCTGCGGGCCAGGACCTGCAATACGGTCACGGCCTGATCAACGCCGAGGCGGCCGTCCTGCGGGTCCTTGAGGGATTCGATCCCGACGCACCCCTGATGGCGCTCAGCGCCAACCATCTGGAGTTCGCCGCAGAGGCGACCGAACAGGTGGTGGACATCACCAACCTCAGCGGTGGAATGTTGCAGGTCACTGAACTGATCGTCACCGTCGACGAGGGCGCCTGGCTGAGCGGCGAGTTGAGCGGAGGCGACGCCACCAGCAGCGCCACGCACATCGTGGTGACCGTCGACCGCAACGGCCTGCCCGCGGGGTCCTACGCTGGAGCCATTCGGGTGCGTGCCGTGGATCAGCCCGATCAGTTGATCACCGTCTTGCTGAACGTTGAAGTCCCCGACCTCGCCGTGGCGGTGATCATCGAAATCATCGATGCCGCTTCCCTGGAGGTCGTGGCGAGCACCCAGACCAGCGCCGCCGACGGCCTGGCGTACTCGGTCGGCGACGTGCCGGTCGGCGCCTACCTGGTCATCGCCGGCACCGACAACGACGGCGACGGCGCCCTCTGCGAAGGTGCCGATTTCTGCGGGAGTTATCCCGATACCGTGACCGTCGTGCAAAACGACACCACCACCGAGATCAACTTCAACATCTCCCTGGTCACCCCGTAGGACCGACACGGCCCCCCGTCGGAGCACCCCGATCGACCCTGCGCACGCGAGGCGTGCCGGGTGGCCTGCTCACGTGCAGCGTGGACGTCTATTAGGGAACATAGATTACGTCGACCGCAGCGAAGCGGCTGGCAGCTTCGTCGACGAGTTCAACCAGGATGCGGGTGATCTGGTTTTCGGGCAGGACAATGGCGCTGCCGCACAGTTGTTCGGGAACCTCGCCGCCAACGCAGGCGCCCACCCCCACCGGTGGTTCGATGGCGGTATCGGCGCCCGACTCGACCACGTAATAATCGGGTGACAGGCCGGACCCGACCTGGACCCGCGTCGCCGGATCAGCCGGACTCCAGGCAATCTCGGGACGGGGGCCGGAGCCCAGCAGCCGAACGTCAGCATCGCCGGGATCGAAGGCCTCACCCTCCGCCTCCAGGAAATGCCATTGCACACTGTCAAAGTTCTTATAGGCGACCACGTTGTAGCCGCGCTGGAGCGGGTTGTAGATCAACGGGCGCGTCTCTGAGGCCAAACCTCCGACCACGGCGCGGAGGTGCACCGTGCGGCGCTGTCCGCCCAGTTCGGGCACTTCCAGGATGGCCTGCTGCAGGATGCCGAAAAACGATTGCAGCGTTCCCAGGTCAATGCCGCGTAGAAAAGTCAGGAACTGATCCATCGACGACGGCACCACCGACTGCGGCGTCACCGGGCGCACCTGGTCGCCGTCGAGCAGTTCGAAAGTCACCGGGCCGGCCGGAAAGTAACCATACCAATACGTCAGTTCCTCGCTGAACGCTTCGGGCGTGGCTCCCAGGGATGACATCCCCGCCTGTTCCGACACCAGTGTCGGCCGGCTGACGCCGGTGTTGGTCACCAGACGCGGGTCCGGGATGAGATACGGACACGGCGGGTCGATCGCGTCCCGGAGCGCCGCGGACAGGTTCAACCGCCGCAGCGATCCGCCAAACCCGCTGTCCGCCGGCAACGGATCGCCCCGACTGGTCAAGCGCTCACGGACCTGGGTGGTGGTCAATGGGCCTTCCCGCTCCAACAACCAGGCCGCGGCGGCGGCCACCTGGACGCCGGCATATGACGTTCCGTCGGCAAACGCATGGGTTCCGCCGGACACCGCCACCAGCAGGTCCACGCCGGGCGCCGCCAGGTCGATGCTGGCGGCCCGATTCGAGAACGGCGCCGCATGATCACGGATGTCGGTCGCCCCCACCGAGATGACCGTCGAGTAACCCGCCGGAAAGCGTGCGTCACGGGCCTGGTCGCTGCGACCGTTATTGCCGGCCGCCGCCACCACGATCACGCCGCGGCTGTTGGCTTCAAAGATCGCCCGGGCCAACGACTGTGAATCGGTCGAGAAGCTGAATCCCAGGTACAAGACGTCGGCCGGCGGAATCTCCGCCGTGGTCAGATCACCATCCCCGTCCCCGTTGATCGCCCCGATGATGGCCGTGACCGCCGCGTCCAGCCGCACGAACCCGCCCGAATCGGCGACCTTGTAAACACTCACGCCGAAGCCCGGCAGCAGACCGGCCATCTGGCCACCGTTGGTCGATGCCGCCAGCAGGCTGACCACGGCGGTCCCGTGACCCAGGAGGTCGCTGATGTTGGTGCCGCCGTCGGCGGTGTTGGTTCCGGTAATGACGTCGGAGGTGGCGAACTCCTGATGGGCCAGGAAACAACCGGAGTCCAGCACGGCAACCGTGACATCCCCGGATCCCAGCGAGACCACCTCGCGGGCCCGCAACGCATTGGTGCTGAACAACTGGTATTGGGCGAACTCCGCCGAGGCGGCCTCCGGAATGAACTCCTCGACCCCGGCAAGCTCGCCGGCGACGTCGATCTCGGCGTAGGCCACGTCGCCCAACTGCTCGACCAGCGCCATGGCGGCGTCCTCGCCACCGGGGTCCACCCGGAACGAGGCCACCCGAATATCCGAAATGACGTCCTGCACCTCGGCACCCAAAGCGGTCGCGGTGCTGTCCACCAGTTGAGCAAACAACATGTCGCTGACCTGCGAATCGTAGCCCACCAGGATCAAACCGAGGATCTGCGAATCAGGCCCTTCGCCGGTGCCGAAAGCATCATCGGCGCTGAGGTCGGGCAAGTCGTCGACGGTGTTGCCGGTGCCACCGTTATCGTTGCCATTGCCATTACTATTACTATTGCTATTGCCATTAGCGTTGCCGTCGGGCCCGGGCCCACAGCCCCACAGCAGGACCAGCCCCAGCGCCGCCCAGAGGCGTAATCCATTGTTTTGCATAGTGTTAATCCAGTTGAAGGAGCCCTTCGCACCCGCGGCGGCCCTCCGCGGGGCCGTTTGGGGTCGGACCATTCTAGCGCTGGCGGCAGTGTCCCGCTGCGCCCGCCGCCGTTCAAGTGCGGATCAAAGACATTGAAATTGCGGCCCGGCGGATTATGCTACGCGGGTCGGGCCGCTGCGCTCGACGTAACTCTCCGGAATGTCTACGGATACAGTTGGTGCTTTTTTTCACAATGTCGGTTTGATGTCCGAGGGGCATGGTCTAGAATCCAGAGAATTTATCTGGGCTCCAGGACCATGCACTGGCTTGTCCGGCTTCGGCGGTTTTCCATATGCCTGTTCCAGTAGAGACACATCGGAACGTCAGCCGCATGAATGTGGTCTTCGCGATCTCATCGCTGGCGTTGATCGTGACCACGCTCTGGCTCGTCTGGGTCGACTGGGATCGTCCCTGGAAGGCCCACCAGCAGGACTACATGAATGCTCAGGGCGGACTCGCCGAGCTTGAATACGTCATCACGCAGAAGGAGTCCTTCCAGGACACGCTCGCTGCGGCCCGCGCCGAGGTGCAGGAGGCCGCCAAGACGGTCGACCGCCAGCTCAATCCCGAGTACGACGCCCTGCTCGCCGAGTTGCGGGACACCCAGGATCAGTTGTACGGCCTGGACCTGGAGTTCAAGCAGAAAGATGCCTGGATCGTGGTCACGCGCAGCGAGTACGAGAAGGCCGTCGCCCTCGAGGGGACCGACAGCGAGCGGGCCCGTCAACTGACGGAGAAGCTGGAGCAAGACGAAGCCGCGCTGGCCGCCACCCGCCTGACCAAGCAAGGGGCCGAGGATCACCTCCGCAGCATCAAGAACAGCCTGCGGGACATCGAGAACCGCTATCGCCAGGCGACCCGCAAGGTCCAGGAACTCGAGAACCAGGTGGCCGACGCGGCCAGGAAACGCGACCAGTATCTCTCGGTCGCCAACCGCGCGGTGTTCAACATGCCGCTGCTGGACTTCACGGCCCCGAAAGCCACGCCGGGCCGTTTCGAGGTCAAGCAGGTGGTCGCCCAGGACGTCAAGAGCAAGCTCAACTTCCTGGAAGGATACAAGGTTGACCGTTGCAACACCTGCCACGTGGTCATCGCCGACCGCAGCTACGCTGAGGAGCGGTTGGTGGGTTTGTTCGAGGAGGCCATCCCGGCGATCAGCGAGGTCATGGCCCGCGAAGGCGGACCGCAGATCGGCCTGCCCAATCCACCGCCGGTCTACGGACTCACCGCCGAGCAGATGCTCGGGCAGGTGGCCCGGCGTTGGGCGCGGGTCGGCAAGGAAGAGCGCCGGCGTTACTTCGGGCAGCTTCAGGAGCAGATCAACGCCTATCTGAAGCATGTGGGCATTCCCGCGCTGGAGTTGAGCCAGCCGCTGCTGGCCCATCCGGATCTGGACCTGTTCCTGGATGCGGACTCGCCGCATCCCATGAGCCAGATGGGCTGCACGGTGTGCCACGAGGGCAACGGCTCGGAAACCGATTTCGTGTTTGCGGCCCATACGCCGGTCAGCCACCAGCAGGAACACGAGTGGACCGAGAAATACTACGATCGCAACCTCGGCGTGCCGACCATGACCTGGTCGACCTTGGAACATTTCTGGGACTTCCCGATGATCCCGCCGAAGTACAGCGAGGCCAGTTGCGCCAAGTGCCACACCCGGCTGAACGACATCGGCGAATTCCGCGGCCGGGCCTACGGAACCAAGGTCAAGCAGGGCTTGGAAACCTTTGCCCGCTTGGGCTGCATCAATTGCCACAAGGTCGAGAACATGGACGGGCTGCGGCAAGTCGGCACCGACTTGTCGCACGTGGCCTCCAAGCTCAGCGACGGCTTCATGCACAACTGGATCCTGAACCCGCAGCGCTTTCGGCCGGCGACCTTGATGCCCCATTTCTTCATGCAGGAAAACAACGGTCCGGGATCCGAAAACAAGTGGGACCCCGACCCGGTGCAGCGCACCCGCACCGAGGTCCAGGCCATCACCGCCTACCTCAAGGCGGTCAGCACGCCGTGGGAGCCGCAGCCGCTGCCCGCCGGGCTGACCGGCGACGCCGCCGGCGGACAGTCGTTGTTCGCGGCGGTGGGCTGTTTGGCCTGCCATGGCAACTTGGCGGAGTACGGCCCGCAGTGGATTACCACCGACCTGTGGTACCAACTGCGCCAGCAGTCGCCCGGGGCGGATGAAGACGCCTTGCTGCAGCAGGCCACCGCCGGGGCCCAGGCCATGGACCTGAACGCCCAGGCCCAGTACGCCATGAACCACTTCACCGAAGACCGCCATGCCCTGGCCCGCGACGCCGCCACCGAAGAGGAGCTGCGCGCGGCCGCCGAAGGCCGCGTGGCCGACCCGTTGAAGCTGTACGTGCCGCCGGTGTTCACGCGGTTCGCGCCGGATCTCTCGGGCATCGGGTCCAAGGTCACCGCGGAGTGGCTGTACTCCTGGCTGCGCGCGCCGCGGCACTATTCCAGTTACACCAAGATGCCGCGACTGCGGCTCAGCGACCAGGAAGCATTGGACCTGACCACCTACCTGCTGACCTTGAAGCACGCCGATTTCGACCAGCAACCCTTCGCGTTCGACGCCCCGGCCGCCGCGGCCTTGGACCAGGGGCTGACCGATCTGCTCAGCGGCCAGCACTCGCAGGAGTCGGTCGAGCGGATCAAGAGCGACAGCGGCGGGATTCTGAGCGACATGCTGGTGTCCACGATCAGCAAACACCCCGATCGAGAAATCGCCACCCAGCGCGAGCAGCGCTACCGGGCGCTGGTCGAGTCGATGGACACCCACGCCAAGCAGATGGTGTTCTTCGGCCAGAAGATGATCACGCACTACGGCTGCTATGCCTGCCACAGCATCACCGGCTTCGAGGGCGCCGCCCGGCCGGGCACCGAGCTGACCTTCTGGGCCGAGAAGAGCATCCACCAGTTGGACTTCGCCTTTTTCGGCGGGGCCTGGCACCACACCCTCGGTGAACAGGAATCCTTCCGGACGCTCTTTCCGCAGAGTCGCGACGACCTCAGCGGCTGGTCCAACAGCGGGAATCTCGAACTCGACATCGTGCACACCCATGGGTCATTCGCCCGGCACAAACTGCTCAATCCGCGAATCTGGGATCGCGAGAAGTTCAAGAAGCCCTACGAGAAACTGAGGATGCCCAACTTCTACCTCACCGGCGACGAGGCGGAAGCCGTGGTGACTTACCTGCTGTCGCGGCGGCCACCGCGGGTCGCCGAGACCTTGCAGGTCAAATACGACGGTCGGCCCGCCGGCCCGCTGGCCGGCGGCCGCCACCTGGTCCGCGAGTTGAACTGCATTGGCTGCCACAAGATCGAACAGAACGTGGCTACCGTGCACCAGTTCATCACCGCGTCGGCCGGGGCGGCGGCCACCGATGATTGGGAGGACGACTGGGACGCCGACGAAGGCGAGGACAGCCTGGAAGCCGCGCCCGCCAAGGAGGATTCCGGCCTGACCCCGCTGGGCGACCGCTTCGGCGGGCCCTTCGACCTGGTCAACGGTCCGCCGTGGCTGCGCGGCGAAGGCGCCAAGGTCCAGCCGGCGTGGTTCCACAATTTCCTGTTGAACGTCGAGCCGCTGCGCCCCTGGCTGAAGGTCCGGATGCCCAGCTTCTACCTGACCTCGCAGGATGCCTCGGAGCTGGTGCGATACTTCGATGCCTTGACCGAACACGAAGCCGAATGGTTGCAGGACGAGTTGAAGGACATCCACAAGGCGGTGGCCTCGGCGGATGATCCGGCGACGGCCAGACCGCAATGGCATGCCGACGGGGCCCTGCAGGATACCGCCGCCCTGCTGAGCAGTTACTCCATCGTCAACGAGCTGATCAAGCCGCGGGCATTTGACTTCCGCAATAGCGACGCCGCCGCGGTCGACGCCGTATTCCGTGACGTGCTCGCGAATGTCGAGTTCTTCGCCCATCTGTATGACACCCAGTTCCCGTTCGAACCGGACGGCTACACGCCGCTGGATTCCCAGCGCCGCGAGGTCGCCACCGGTTTGTTCCAGGAGCTGAAGTGCCTGAGTTGCCATGTGCTCGGCGACCCCGCGGTGCCGGGCTCCAATCCGACGCCGAGCGCCCCCAACCTGGCCTTGGCCCACCGCCGGCTGCGTTACGAGTGGTTCCATCAGTGGCTCCAGGAGCCGCAGAAGATGCAGCCCGGCACCAAGATGCCCCAGTGGTTCCCCGGCGGACGCAGCGCGTTCACCCAGGAGATGGGCTACGGCGACGATCTTCGCGTCCCGCTGGAAGCCAAGTACAGCGACAACGGCCCCTACCAGATGTCGCTGCTGATGGACTACGTCTGGCAGGCGGGGCTGACCCACAGCACCGTGCTGGATCCGGCGCGGCTGCCACCGCCGCCGGAAGCAGAACCGCAGGCCCAGGCGGAGCCGGTCCCGCCCATCGAATCGCCCTCCGCCCCGCCGGCGGTGACCCGCCCGGTCAGCGCCGTGGTGCTCAAGGAGCGGATCATCGACCCGGCGGCCATCGGGCCGCGTCCGTCGCCCGGTGACGCTCCGGCGGAACAGCGCGGGGCCATCAGCGGGCGGGTGGTTTGGACGGCCGAAACGCCCACCGTGGATTACCTGCCGGTCGGGCCGGCCTACCGGGAAGCGTGTTCGCCCGGCAGCGCCAGCAAGGCCCTGGACCGCCTGACCATCAGCGAGCACACCGGCGGGGTGCCGGGCTGCGTGGTCTACCTGGCCGGCGACGCCGGCGCCCAGCAGGCGTTCCCGCCGCCGAACGACAGCCTGGTGATCGACATTGAAGCCTGCGAGTTTTCACCGCGGGTGCAGATCGTACCCCGCGGCAGCACGGTCCGCTTCGCCAATCACGATGCCCTGCCGCATAACGTCCGGGCCCGCGAGGGTCGCACCCTGCTGTGGAGCAAGAACCTGGCGCCTGACGAGGAGGCGGAATTGACCCTGGAGCGCCTGGGCATCGTCGACGCCCGCTCCGGCAGCGGGTTCGACTGGATGACCTGTTACCTGTGGGTGGTCGACCATGGCGCTTATGCCGTGACCGATGCCGACGGCAACTTCACCCTGACCGACATTCCGCCGGGCGAGTACACGGTGCATGCCTGGCACCCCGGCATCCACCCGATGACCTCGGGCGGCGGTGAACCGGGAATGCCGGCCGTCAACTTCGAGCCCCCGCGGGTGGTCGGCGGGACGGTGACCCTCGCGGGCGACGCCACCGCCGAGGTCATCCTGCAGTTACATTGAGTTTCGCAACCGTTTTCATGGATCAAACACACCGCAAGACAGGAGTAACGCACATGTCCGCAACCCGAACCATGATCCTGGCAACCGTGGCCCTGGCCCTGGTGAGCTGGCGGGCGCCCGCCGCCTTCGCCGACGGCGGCACCATCAGCGGCACCGCGAAATGGGACGACAAGCCGCGCCCCAGCAAGCCGCTGAACACCGCCGCCGATCCCTACTGCGCCGGGCTGTACAGCAGCAAGCCGTTGGTCAGCGAGCGCCTGGTAATCAACGACAACGGTACGATCAAGAACGTGCTGGTCTTCGTCAAGAGCGGGCTGCCCGAGGGTAAGACCTGGCCGATGCCCAAGCCGCAAGTCCTCGACCAGCATGGCTGCCATTACGAGCCGCACGTCTTCGGCTTGATGGTGGGTCAGGAACTGCTGGTGCGGAACAGCGACGACACCGCCCACAACATCAACACCACGCCGAAGACCAACACCGGCTTCAACAAAGGTCAGCCCAAGAAGGGCATGGAGTTCGGCCACGCCTTCGAGGCCGCCGAGATGATGGTGCCGTTCAAATGCGACGTGCACCCCTGGATGAGCGCTTTTGCCGCAGTCATGCCGCATCCGTTCTTCGCCACCACCGGCGCGGATGGCAGCTTCACGATCACCGGGCTGCCCGACGGCGACTACGTGCTGGCCACCTGGCTGGAAGAAGACCGCCTCGACCCCCAAGAAATGAGTGTGAGCATCAAGGGCGGCGCCACCCAGAAGGTTGAATTCGTATTCAGCCGCCCCAGTAAGTAACCGACCTCGGCCACCCGGGCCCGCCGGTCTCCCCCCGGACCGGCGGGCCGGTGCTGCCGGCAGCCCCATTCGTTAACCTCGGGACGTGAGCCCGTCCTTCCGCTGATCCGCGTCCGCAGACGATCCGCTGATGAGCAGCACCTTGGCGACACTCTCCTGCGATGTTCCGGCCGGCCGCGGCGGCACGGTGGCCTTGCACCGCTTTGCCTGTGCCCTCGCCCTGTGCACCCTGGCCCTGATCATGCTCGGCAGCATGGTCACCACCACCGGCTCCGGGCTGGCGGTGCCCGACTGGCCGACGACCTATGGGCAGAACATGTTCACTTTCCCGCCGTCCAAGTGGGTCGGCGGCATCTACTATGAACATCTGCACCGACTGGTGGCCGCCGGCGTCGGACTGCTGACCGTGGGTTTGTGCCTCTGGCTGTGGCTGTCGCCCTCCAGCCGCCGGCTCAAGTGGCTGGGCACCGCCGCGGTGATCCTGGTCTGCGGTCAGGGACTGCTTGGCGGCCTGACCGTCAAGTACCTCTTGCCGACCTGGATTTCGGTGGCCCACGCCGGCACCGCGGAGCTGTTCTTGTGCTGCATGGTGACCCTGGCCGTGGCCACCGCGCCCCGCTGGCAACTGGCGGCAAATCCGCCGGCCCGCCGGCCCGCCCTGCGAACGCTCGCCGGCGTGGTGGTGCTGTGCGTGTATCTGCAGATCCTGCTGGGCGCCTGGATGCGACACACCGGGTCCGGGCTGGCGGTCCCCGATTTTCCGCTGACCTACGGCAAGGTGCTGCCGCCGCTGTCGGCGTCCGCGGTGGACGACATCAATCGGCAGCGCGTCTGGGAACCGCTGGCCTTGCCGCCGACCACCCTGGCCCAGATCTGGATTCACACGGCCCACCGCCTGGGCGCTATTGTGGTAGCGATCGCCGTGCTGTGGATCACCCGCCGCGTCCTGCGGCAGTGGGGTGACCAGCGCCGCGTGGTCATCCCGGCCGTGCTGCTGGCGGCGCTGCTGGTGCTGCAAGTCATGCTCGGCCCGCTGGCCCTGTGGTCACAGCGGGGTTTGTTGCTGACCACCGCCCACGTCGGCAGCGGCGCCCTGATGCTGGCAATCAGTTGGATCCTGTTCCTGCAGGCCGGGCGCGTGCCTGCCGCGGAGGCCCCCCCATCATGGCGGACGTAAATCAGGTGGCGCTGGCGGATCGACCGCTGGCAGCCGGGGTCGGCGCCTGGCGCGATTATCTGGAATTGGCCAAGCCGCGCCTGAACCTGATGGTGCTGGTCACCGCGGGAATCGGCTATCTGTTGGCATCCGACGGCCCGCCGCTGATCCTGCGCGGTCTGTGCACCCTCGCGGGCGCTGCCCTGGCCGCGGTGGGCGCCGGAGCCTTGAACCAGGTCCTGGAGCAGGATCTCGATCGCCTGATGCGGCGCACGGCCGATCGACCGCTGGCCGCCGGACGCTTGAGCCCGGCCCGGGCCCAGGCCTTCGGCAGCGGCTGTTTGATCGCTGGCGTGCTGCTGCTGGCGACGACGGTGAACCTGTTGGCGGCCTTCTTGTGCGTGATCACCGCGGTGACCTATCTGTTCCTGTACACCCCGGCCAAACGACGGATGCCGGCGTGCACCCTGATCGGGGCGATTCCCGGAGCGCTGCCGCCGATGATCGGCTGGGCCGCCGCCGCGGGCACACTGGACGCCGGGGCCTGGATGCTGTTCGCGATCCTGTTCATGTGGCAGCTCCCGCACTTTTTTGCGATCGCCTGGATCTACCGCGACGACTATCGGGCCGCCGGCATGCCGATGATGTCGCTGCTGGACGACAGCGGTGTGCGCACCGCCCAGCAGATCGTGCTGTGCACGCTGAACCTGATCTTCGTCAGTTTGTTGCCGATTGTCGCCGGACTGACCGGCCCGGGCTACTTGGGGCTGGCGCTGACGCTGGGGGCGGCCTTTCTGGGTTTGGGCATTCGCTTCTGGAGCCGGCGCAGTGCCCAGCGGGCCCGCCAAGTGATGTTCGGATCGTTGATCTACCTGCCCGGGCTGTTGGGCGGGTGGCTGGTCACCGCCACCGACCTCTAGGGGGCTCTGCACCGTGACTCCGGACCACTCCTCTCGATCCAGCCGGACCTGGTGGGCCCTGGTGATCCTGGTGCTGGCCGGGGTGGCGCTGGCGTACGCGGTCAGCCACCGGCAGCACAGCACCGTCACGCTGAGTGGCCCGGACCCGCGGCTGCCCCTGCCGGACTTTCGCTTTACCGAGCGCAGCGGGCAGACGGTCACCCGGGACTCGCTTCGCGGATCGGTGTGGATCGCCGACTTCATCTTCACGTCCTGCGCGGGGCCCTGTCCGGAAATGACGCGCTTGATGACCGAGTTGCAGCACGACCTGCGCGCGGTCCGCGACCTGAAGCTGGTGTCGCTGACGGTCGACCCCGAACGCGACACGCCGGAGGTACTCCGCCGATACGCCGACCGCTTCGGGGCGGACCCGCAGCGCTGGCTGTTTCTGACCGGATCGTTGGAGCGGACCTACGACCTGGCCATCGCCGGATTCAAGATCGCCGTGGAGCAGGCCCGCGTGAACCAGGAGATCATTCACGACACCCGTTTCATTCTGGTCGACGCCCGGAGCCGGATCCGCGGCTACTACGACAGCGCCGATCCCGCGGCCTTGGCTCGGCTGCGTCGCGACGCCCGAACCCTGGCCGGAGCGCCGCAGCCGTGATGTCCATCTCCGATCTCCCGGCGCTCAACGCCACGCTCAACGGGCTCGCCACGGTGCTGCTGGTGGTGGGCCTGACGCTGATCAAAGGCGGGCGGCGGGCGGCGCACCGCAATGTCATGGTCGCGGCTTTCGGGGTCTCGGTGGCCTTTCTGGTCAGCTACGTGGTCTACCATGTAAACACCGAAGGGGTGACCCGCTTTGCCGGGCCCGCCGCCTGGAAGCCGGCCTACCTGGCGTTGCTGGTCAGCCACGTCGTGCTGGCGGCGGCGGTCCCGCCGCTGTGCCTGGTGACGCTCTACCGGGCCTGGAGCGGCCAGTTCGAGCGCCACCGCCGGATCGCCCGGGTGACCTTTCCGATCTGGCTGTACGTGTCGCTGACCGGCGTTCTGATCTACTTGATTTTGTACCACTGGACCTCCAGCGGCACGGTCGATTGACGCCGCCCCGGCTTCCAATAGAATACGGATCCGATTGCATGTGCGGTCCCGATGATTCCGAGCCGGCGACCCTGCCGGCTGGACCCCGAACGCGACACTGTCGACGCAGGACACTACAGACATGATGATTCTTGCATCCCGATTCTGGCTGCCCCCCGACATCTCCACCCACGGAGCCGACGTGGATCTGCTGATCGACTTCCTCCACTACTTCATGGTCTTTCTGTTCGTGGCCTGGGGCATCTTCATGGCAGTATGCCTGTGGCGCTTCCGGCAGCGCAGCGGCCATCGGGCGGTGTACCACCCGATCAAGGGCAAGGTGTCCAAGTACGGTGAGATCCTGGTGGTCATCGTCGAGGTGGTGCTGCTGGTGTTCTTCTCCATGCCGGTGTGGGCCCGCACCAAGGACCGCGACCAGTTTCCCAAGCCGGACGAGGCCATGGAAATCCGGGTGGTGGCCCAGCAATTCGCCTGGAACGTGCACTATCCCGGACCGGACGGCGTGTTCGGCCCGCGCGCTCCGGCGCTGACCGACGAGACGCTGAACCCCATCGGCCTGGACCGCAGCCATCCGGCGGCCAAGGACGACGTCACCACCATCAACATCATGCACATCCCGGTGAACCAGAAGGTCATCGTCCGGCTGTCCTCCAAGGACGTCATCCACAGCTTCTGGATCCCCATGCTGCGGGTCAAGCAGGACGCCGTTCCCGGGATGAACATTCCGATCTGGTTCGAAGCCAATTCGAC
Organism: uncultured Planctomycetales bacterium; assembly: GCA_964619935.1. Lineage (GTDB taxonomy): Bacteria > Planctomycetota > Phycisphaerae > UBA1845 > CAIVHJ01 > CAZUGO01. The sequence goes on from CAZUGO010000011.1 coordinate 17,322, forward strand.
CAGCGCCCAGGTCAGAGCACTCATGACTCGGACGGTGTCGCTGCCCGATTCCGACGGGCAGGCCCGCTTCCTGCGGACGTACAAGCACTACGCCACGATGAAGCCCTACGGCGACCATGCGGCCGGAACGACGATCACCGCCGAACACCTCGCCGCCCTGCATTCGGCGGGCGCCGCCGAAGTCGACATCGCGCCGCGCGAGCCGATCGAGATCCACTGCGCCCAACTGTGCGGCCTGCAGCACTACAGCATGCGCGGGTTCTTGACCGTCGAGTCGCAGGAAGACTTTGACGCCTGGTTGAAAGAACAGGCCCAGTTCCTGCCCGGCGACGAAGACGATTTCTTCGACTAGTCAGCCAGCGGGCTTGACGGCACCGGGTTCGGTGAGACACGCGGTCCAGCAGTATGAAGGATAACCGATGACCACAGCAGCAGCTCATGCCGGGCACCATGACCATGCCCACGATCACGACCTCAGCTTCATTCGCAAGTACGTGTTCTCCGTCGACCACAAGGTCATCGGCGTGCAGTACGCCATCACGGCGCTGGCGTTCCTGTTGTTCGGGTTCTGCCTGATGCTGATCATGCGCTGGCAGTTGGCCTACCCCAATCAGCCGGTGCCGATCTTGGGCAAGCTCATCGGACTGTCGCTGTTCGACAAGGGAAGCGGGTTGCTGCTGCCCGAGGGCTACAACTCGCTGGGGGCCATGCACGGCACCATCATGGTGTTCCTGGGCGTGGTGCCGCTGGCGGTCGGTGGTTTCGGCAATTATGTCCTGCCGTTGCAGGTCGGCGCGCCGGACATGTCCTTCCCGCGGCTGAACATGGCCAGCTACTGGGTCTTTTTCCTCGGCGGCGTGACCATGCTGTCCAGTTTCTTCGTCAGAGGCGGGGCGGCCAACTCCGGCTGGACTTCCTATCCGCCGCTGGCCAACATCGCCACCACCGGCCAGACCCTGTGGCTGATCGGGATGGTCTTCTTGATCACATCATCGCTGCTCGGCTCGGTCAACTTCATCGTGACCACCATCCACCTGCGGGCCAAGGGGCTGTCCCTGATGCGGCTGCCGTTCTTCGTCTGGGCCCAGTTGGTGACTGCGTTCCTGTTGCTGTTGGCCTTTCCCCCGCTCGAAGCTGCCGGCGTGCTGCAGTTGATGGACCGCCTGTTCCACACCAGCTTCTTCATGCCCAGCGGCCTGGTCGTCAGCGGCGCCGTTCAGGACCAGTACAGCGGCGGTGGCAGCCCGCTGTTGTGGCAGCACCTGTTCTGGTTCCTGGCCCACCCCGAGGTGTACGTGCTGATTCTGCCGGCCATGGGCATCGTCGGCGAGGTGATCGCCAACAACACCCGCAAGCCACTGTGGGGCTACAAGACGCTGGTGTATTCGATCATCTTCCTGGGCTTCCTGTCGTTCGTGGTCTGGGCCCACCACATGTTCATCACCGGAATGGGGACCACGATCAGCGCCTTCTTCGCGACCACCACCATGATCATTTCGATCCCGTCGGTGATCATCCTGACCTGCTTCATCCTGAGCCTGTGGGGTGCCGCCATCCGCTACACCGTGCCGATGCTGTTCGCCATCGCCTTTCTGCCGATGTTCGCCATCGGCGGGCTCACCGGACTGCCGCTGGGGCTGCCGGCGTCGGACATCCACCTGCACGACACCTATTACGTGATCGGCCACTTCCATTACGTGGTGGCCCCCGGAACCATCATGGCCCTGTTTGCCGGCGTGTACTACTGGTTCCCCAAGGTCACCGGCCGGATGATGAACCGCAAGCTGGGATTGATCCACTTCTGGCTGTCGTTCGTGTTCATGAACGCAATCTTCATGCCGATGTTCTTCGTGGGCATGCGCGGCGTTTCCCGCCGGCTGTACGACCAGACCAACTACATGCTCGGCAGCGACGTCCAGGGGCTGACCGTGATGTCCTCCTGGAGCGCCTGGATGCTTGGTATCGCCCAGGTGTTCTTCATCGTCAATTTCTTCTGGAGCATCCGCAACGGCAAGAAGGTCTCGAACAACCCCTGGGATGCCACCACGCTGGAGTGGGCCGCCCCCTCACCGCCGCCGCACGGCAACTTCACCACGCCGCCCGTGGTGCACTGCGGTCCGTACGAATACAGCGTCCCGGGGCAGGCCTCCGACTTCAGCCCTCAACACCAACCCTTGGAGAGCTAATCGCGTGTCCAGCGAAGTACTGCCCTACACCGTCGAACCCCACCCGCTGACCGGGTTTTACAGCGGCAAGTTCGGAATGTGGTTGTTTCTGGCCTCCGAGGTCATGCTTTTCGGAGCCCTGTTCTCATCCTATGTGCTGCTGCGGGTCGGGGCGCCGGAAATCCCGGCCGACGACGGCGCCCTGGTCAGCACCTGGCCGGTCGGCCCCGAGCAGACCCACCTCAGCGTCAAGATCGGCATGATCAACACCCTGGTCCTGATCCTCTCCAGCGTAACCGTGGTCATGGCCTGGGCGGCACTGAAAATGCGGAAGCTCGGGCAGGCGCGGGGCCTGCTGGCGGTGACCATGCTCCTGGCAATCGCCTTCTTCGTGATCAAGATCACGCTGGAATACATCCCCAAGTTCGCGCATCACCTGAAGCCCGACACCAGCACGTTCTACGGCATCTACTACGCCATGACCGGACTCCACGGTCTGCACGTCCTGGCCGGCGTCGTGGTCATCGCTTACTTCGTGTTCATCGGACACAAGATGTGGGACACGGACCCGGAACGGTACACCAATCGGATCGAGTGCACCGGGCTGTACTGGCACTTCGTCGACCTGGTGTGGATTTTCCTCTTTCCGACCTTTTATCTGCTGTAGGGAGTCACCCATGGCACACACCGCCGAAGAACTCAGAAAACACATCAAGGTCTACTGGGTCGTCCTGGTGACCCTGGCGATCCTGACCGTGGTCACGGTGTCCTCGGCCAACCTGGACGCCGGATTCGTCGTGGGCCTGGTCATCGCCCTGCTCATCGCCACGATCAAGGGGTCGCTGGTGGCCGGCTTCTTCATGCACCTGCTCTATGATCGACACAAGTGGCTGTACGGACTGTTGCTGCTGTGCGGCTTTTTCTTCCTGCTGCTGGTCCTGCTTCCGGTGCTGACCACTGAGGAAGCCCGGTTGATCGAACGTGTCCCTTAAGGGCTTCCACATCTTCTTCATCAGCGTCGCGACCCTCGGGTCGTTGGGCTTCGCCGGGTGGGCCGCTCGCGAGTACCACCGCGTCGACGGCTCCGCGAACCTGGTGTATGCCGTCGGCGGGCTGCTCTTCGCCGGCCTGTTGCTGGGGTACGGCCGCTGGTTCCTTCGTAAGCTGAAGGAGGTCGCGTGATGTCTCCCCGCCAGTCCGCACCCGCCCAATGGCAGCGCCGGCGCCGCCGGCTGCATCCCATCGGCACCACCTTGTTGATCACGACCCTGCTCGATCCACCAGTCGCCAGCGCCTGCTCGGTGTGCTACGGCGATCCCGAGTCGAACCTGACCCAGGGTGCCTTCGCGGGGGTGATGGTGCTCGGGCTGATCGCGTACGGCGTGCTCATGGGCATGTTCGGCATCGGGGTCACCTGGTTCGTCCGGGCGCGCAAGCTCCGCGCCGGCGACCCCGGCTAGTCGCCGTCCCTGCACCGCCCGGCTACCCGGCCGCGCCGGCCGCGCGGGCCCGAATTGAGTTCATTTGTCGAATTCGCTACCCTATCGGGTGGGGTAGGGTTCGACCCCATCCGTCAGCGGCCCATGGTCCCCAGAAGCCACGCAGCGAGTGTGTTGATGCCCCAGCGCTTGAGAATCAACGAGATCTATCGCAGCATCCAAGGCGAGTCGAGCTGGGCCGGGCTACCCTGCACCTTCGTGCGGCTCACCGGATGCCACCTGCGCTGCACCTATTGCGACAGCGCCCACGCTTTCTACGACGGCACCTGGATGACCCTCGACGACATCGTGCAGCAGGTGGCCGCCCTGGGCACGCCGCTGGTGGAGATCACCGGCGGTGAACCGCTGCTCCAGCCGGACTGTGGGCGATTGTGCACCCTGCTGCTGGAACGCGGCTGCACCGTGCTGTGCGAGACCTCCGGCGCCTTGCCCATCGACCGCCTGCCGGTGGGCGTCATTCGCATTATGGACCTGAAGTGCCCGTCGTCCGGCGAGGCCCAGCGGAACGACTGGTCCAACATCGATCGCCTGGGACCGCGAGACGAAGTCAAGTTCGTGGTCGGCAGCCGCGAAGACTACGACTGGTCCACCGCGGTCATCCGCGCCCACGACTTGACCCGTCGCTGCACGGTGCTGATGTCGGCGGTCTTCGGCTGCCTGGAGCCGCGGCTGCTGGTCGACTGGATCCTGCAGGATCGCCTGGCAGTACGCTTCCAGTTGCAATTACACAAGATTGTCTGGGAACCTTCGGCGGTGGGCGTCTGATATGCCTCGGGCAGTGGTGCTGTTGTCCGGCGGAGTAGATTCGGCGACCGCGGCGGCGATCGCCCGCGGACGTGGCTTCGAGCTGCTGGTCCTCAGCTTCGACTACGGCCAGCGGCACGCCGCCGAACTCCACGCCGCCCGCCGGGTGGCCCGCTTCTTGAGGGTCGCAGAACACATCGTGCAGACCATCGACCTGCGGGCGTTCGGCGGCTCCGCCCTGACTGCGGACATCGCCGTGCCCAAGAACCGGCATGCCATCGGACGACCCGACGACATCCCCAGCACCTATGTGCCAGCCCGCAATACCATATTCTTGTCGTTCGCCCTGGCCTACGCCGAGGCCCGCGGCGCCGGCGACATCTTCCTGGGCATCAACGCCCTGGACTACTCCGGGTACCCGGACTGCCGCCCGGAGTACCTCCGCAAGTTCCAGGAACTGGCCGCCCTCGCCACCCGCGACGGCGTGCAGGGTCGACCGCTCACCGTGCAGGCGCCATTGATCGAGATGACCAAAGCGCAGATCATGGCGCAAGCGCACCGCCTGGGGCTGCCGCTGGAATTAACGCTCAGTTGCTACGATCCCGACGCCGACGGCGGGGCCTGCGGCGGTTGCGACAGTTGCCGGCTGCGGCGGCAAGGCTTTGCCGAAGCAGGGCTGCCCGACTGCACGCGGTATCATGCTGCGGCGGCACCCGGCGCGGCCGGGCCAGCCCGATGAATGGACCCTTGAAATGATCGTGCACTCGACACCCCGACAGTCACCGCCCTCCGCGGAGCGAACCGCCGGCAGCGTGCGCCTGACCAAGACCTTCACCTTCGAGGCGGCCCACCGCTTGCCGCACATGCCTGACGGACATAAGTGCACCCGGCTGCACGGCCACAGCTTCCGGGTGGACCTGGTCTGTGAAGGGCACCCCGATCCGCACAGCGGGATCCTGGTGGACTTCGCCGACATCAAGGCCGCGTTCAAACCGTTCCATGAGCAATTGGATCATCACTACCTGAACGACCTCGAGGGCCTGGACAACCCCACGTCGGAACACCTGGCCATGTGGATCCACGCCCGGGTGAAGCCGCAACTGACGCAGCTTAGCGCCGTCATCGTGCACGAAACCTGCACCTGCGCCTGCGAGTACCGAGGGTAATCGGGCCATGACACCGGCAACGCTGGAGACCTTCGAAAACCCCTGCCCGACCCGCGAGTACCGCATTGAGATCAACTGCCCGGAGTTCACAAGTGTGTGCCCGAAGACCGGTCAGCCGGACTTCGGAACCCTGCACATCAGCTACCTGCCCGCTGCCTCCTGCATCGAATTGAAGAGCCTGAAACTGTACCTGCAGGGTTATCGCAACCAGGGGATCTTCTACGAAGCGGTGACCAACCGCATCCTGGATGACCTGGTGGCCGCATGCCGCCCGCGTGAAATGACGCTGACCAGCACCTGGACCGCCCGCGGCGGAATTTCCAGCACCATCACCTGCCGGTACCCGTGAGCCCCACGAAGCGCAACACCCAGCCGCCCGCCCCCGGGTCCCGGCTTAGAGGTTGCCGCGCTTGGCTTGCTCGGCCTCCAGGCTGACAAACAGGGCCTTGAAGTTGCCCACGCCGAACCCGCGGCTGCCGTGGCGCTCGATGACCTCGAAGAACAGGGTCGGGCGATCCTGGACCGGGGCGGTGAAGATCTGCAGCAGGTAGCCGTCGGCATCACGATCCACCAGGATGCCCAACTCCCGCAGCCGCTTGACGTCCTCGTCGATCTCACCGACGCGCTTGGGCAGGTCGTCGTAGTAGCTGTCCGGCACCCGCAGGAAATCGACGTCGCGCAACCGCAACTGCTCCACGGTCTCGCAGATGTCCCTGCTGTTCATGGCGATATGCTGCACGCCAGGCCCGTAGTAGTAATCGAGGTACTCCTCGATCTGAGACTTGCGGCGGCCTTCGGCGGGCTCGTTGATCGGGAACTTGACCTTGCCGCTGCCGTTCTCCATAACCTTACTCATCAGAGCGCTGTACTCGGTGCTGATGTCCTTGTCGGTGAAGTGCAGCAGGTTGTTAAAGCCCAGAACTTCCTCGAACCAGCGGACCCAGTGGTTCATCTCCCCGAGATACACGTTGGTGACGATGTGATCGACGGCCGCGAGCCCGACAGGCAGCGAGCCGTGGGCCTCGACGGCCTGGTAGCCCGGGGCGAACGGGCCGCGGTAGCGCTGGCGCTCGACGAACTTGAAGGTGGTATCGCCCGCGTATTTGATCACCCCGCTGCGGAGCACGCCGTGTTGGTCTTCAAAGGCCTGCACCGGCTGCAGCACGGTGGCCCCACGTTTGCGGGTCTCGGCGAGCGCCTGGTCGACATCGTCGACGGCCAAGGCGATCACCGCAACGCCGTCGCCGTGCAAGGCGACGTGGCGGGTGATGGCATGATCTGGACCCAGGGCGCTGGTCAACACCAACCGAACCTGGCCCTGCTGCATCACATAGCTGGCCCGGTCCCGGCAGCCGGTCTCCAGTCCCAACCTGGCAATCGGTTTGAAGCCCAGGGTCTTGTCGTAAAAATGAGCCGCCTGCTTGGCGTTGCCGACGAAGAACTCTAGATGGTCGTAGCCCTTGATGGGCAGGAAATCAGCGGTCATGGCATTCGCCTCGCCTCTCCATCCGGAACGTGATGATCGCCGTCATTTTCCCACAAACAAACGCGTGATTCAACGCGCCCAGGGCGGCGACGGCGGCTGTGGCAAACGGCGCACCGGGCCTCGGCGGAAACGTGGCGGCGGCAATGGGCGGGCCAAAGGCGTCCGGATTCCTCCTGCCGGCGGCGCGGCACCCGGATGGGGTGCATCTGGGTGGATCGGTCTGTCGCGAGCCGTCGGCCGAGTCGCATCCGCGATCAGCGTTCCGGTCGTGGCCCCAAGTCTGGGCGACCCGCCAGCGGACGCTGCGTGTGGCCGCCCCCGCCGGTCCGCCCGAGGGCCGCGGGCTGCCTCCCGAGGACCCAATCCGGCGGTTGAGGCGCCCTGTTGTCCGGAACTGCCGCCGGTGTATAATGAAAATTGGTCGCCTTGGTTCGTTCTCCCCGAAGGTCTTCCCCGGCAGTGAGCGAGGATTCGTTGGGCCAATCCAGTCGTCGGCACGGCACGCATCCGGTGTGGTGGGTCATCGCCCTCAGCCTGGCGGCGATCGCGTTGAATCTGACCTTTCGGGGCCAGCCGCTGCTGCCGGTGGCCGAAGCCCAAGCGGTCCGCAGTGCCGGGGCCCGCGGCATCTTCGCCTTCAGCGGGCAGCTTACGGCGGCGACCTACGGCGTCTACGTGGTGGACACCGACGCCGGAACGCTGTGGTGCTATGAAATCGCCGGCAACGCCGGCACCAAGCGGTTGCGGCTGGTCTCTGCCCGTTCGTGGATTTTCGATCGCTACTTGAAGAACTATAATATTGAAGGACCGACCGAAGCCGACGTCAAGGAAATGGTCGGCCGCGAACGAAACGGTGTCGTCGGGGAGCAGAATGCTCAACCCTAACCAGCGGCTCAGCTAGGAAGCATCAGGCATGGCGAAGCAGTTTTACGATGCCCAAGAGGCTCAGGACAAGCTGGGGATCAGCGAGGAGGAGCTCAAGCGGCTCGTTCGTGACGGCCAGCTTCGCGAGTTCCGCGATGGCAGCAATGTTCGATACAAGATCGAAGAAGTCGACGGCTTGGCCTCCAACCTGGGCACGCTGAGCGGCAGCCTGTCGGGCACCTCCGGCGAGCTGGTGCTCGAACCGGCCGATGAGACCTCCATGGGCCTGACCGGAAGTGACATGCTGACGCTTGACGAAGCCGAGCGCAGCGACGCCGACGGCACGGTGGTCGATGATCAGAAGGAAGACACGGTGATCACCTCGGTGGGCATCAGCGTGTTTGACGACGAGGAGGTCACCGAGGCCGACCCCGGTGCCAAGACGGTCATGGCCGATCGTGATCGCACCAGTGCCAGCAGCATGGCACTGGACACCGCTGGCGGTACCGGCAGCGGCAGCGGATTACTGGATCTGTCCCGCGAGTCCGATGACACCTCGCTGGGCGCAGAACTGCTTGACGAGATCTACACCGAGGACCAGGAAGCCGGAATCTCCGAGATGGGTGACGCCACCCGCGCCGGCCTGGAGGCCATGGACGCTTCGGAGCAACGCGAACCCGAAGCGCTCTTCGAGAAGCCCGAGCCCGAGAAACTACAGACCATCGCGGCCCCCAGCGCGGTCAGCACGGGGCTGGCCGGCCCGGTGGACTGGGGTCTGAGCGCGGCGTTGGTCGGTGCCGCCGTCCCCATGGCCATCGCGGGCATCGCCATTTCAGCGAATGCCCAGGGCGTGCTGCCGAGCGTCATCCAGTCGATCTACCAGAAACTACTGGTTTTCGGCGGCGGGTTCGTCGGCGTTGTATTGGTCGCCTTCGTCATCGGCTTTTTCATGGGGAAGCGCGTCCGCTAGCCAGACCCCCCCAGGCCGTGGTGGCGCCGCCCCGTGGCTCCCCGGAATCATGCCGACGCTGCGAATCATCATTCGATCATAGAGTTACACCGCGACCACAACTTTGCTCACATCTCAGTGGAGCCTCCCGGCTGCCGGCTGGAAATTATTTTCACAATCGCCGGTGGACGCGTTGAGAATTGAAATAGCCTTGGTTATAACACACTTGGCGATTGTGCGAATCAGGTCCCCAATCTGAACCTAACTGCATGGAACCAACGGTTCGGCAAGACCCTCCCGATGGGGATGCGGCTCCCGACACCGATTCAGCACGCCGGCTTCCTCGAGTCCTGTGGGAACGCGAAAAGGAGATGATTGTGATGAAACGAGCATCGATGGTGGCGATGGTCCTGCTGGTGGCCAATCTGATGGGGTGTGCCCCGCGTTCCGACTATGATCAACTGTGGACTCTGAACAAAACGCTCGAATCCGAGAAGCTGGCCGCCGATCAGGCCGCCAAGGATGCCGAGGAGCAGGCCAACGCGCTGCGCAACCAGCTCCGCGGCATGCAACAGGATCTGGAGACGCAGCGCCGCCTGGCCGACAACCTCAAGGCGGAGAACACCCGCCTGGATCAGGCCTTCAAGAACGCCCAGGACCTGATGAACCGGATTCCGATGGAGCCACAGGCCCCGGTGATCGTCTCCAGCCCGTTGCCACCGGCGCTCGACAGTGCCTTGCGCAATTTCGCTGCGTCCCATCCCAACGCGGTCGAGTACGACCCGGCTCGCGGGGCCGTCAAGTGGAAGTCGGACCTGCTCTTCGCCTCCGGCAGCGACGTGCTACGAAGCGACGTCAAGAGCACCCTGCGCAGCTTCGGCGATGTGGTCAACACGCCGAACGCGGTCGCTTTCGATATCATCGTGGTGGGACATACCGACAACGATCCCATCAAACACGCCATGAATCGCGGCCACCTGACCAATTGGCATCTGTCGGCCCACCGGGCGATCTCGGTGGCGGCTGAACTCAAGGGCTACATCGATCCTCAGCGCATCGGCGTGATGGGTTACGGTGAGTACCGCCCGGTCGCACCCAACGACACCAAGGAAAACAAGACGCTCAACCGCCGCGTTGAGATTCTGCTGCTCAGCCATTCACCGCAGATGGCCCGGCACATCGACACCGCCCAGCCGATGCCGATGGAGCCACAGAAGTAGGCTCCCGACAATCACAGCCGTCACTCGGCCGGACTGCATGCGGCAGCTCCGGCCTCTTTTCTTGGTCGTGGCGGTTCCCCAGGCAGCGGCCGCCGGCCGGTGGGCAAATTGACCGATCCACCCGGAATTCCTTGCAGACTTGAGCGCAGCGGCACGCTACGATAGGCCGGTAACGACCGCCATGGACGAAAACACCGACATCAAGCAGCGCCTGCTCGACATGATCCGCCACCTCGACCCCGCCCAGGTTGCCGAGTTGAATCACGCCGTCCGTGATGCCTTGGTTTCTGCCGCCAACGGACAGCCGTCGCGGTACCCGGTCAATGAACTGGTGGACATCCCCCAAGCGGAGGCCCGCCGGATCTGCCGCAAGATCGGACTGGACTGGAACACGGGCAAGATGAGCCCTGACGATTCGTAGAACCGCCGAGGGAACACATGCGTCGGATTGCGGGACTAGCGGTGTTGGCCGGGGCCGCAGCCCTGAGCCTGCTGTATTGGCGGCAAGCCCAGACCACGCCGTTCATCGTCTCCGGCTTCCTGGAGGCCGATGTCGTGCGCGTCGGTTCGCGTGTCGGCGGACGGGTGGCCGAAACCTGCGTTGCCGAGGGCCAGCAGGTTCCCACAGGCACGGTGCTGTTCCGCATCGCCCCCTTCGATCTGCAACAGCGGCAGGCCCAGGCCCAGGCCGAGCTGGCCGCGCACCAGGCCGACCTGAGCCGGCTGCACGCCGGGTTCCGAACCGAAGAGGTCGAGCAGGCCCTCGGCAAACGCGATCGGGCGGCAGCCGAACTCGACAAACTGCGCCGCGGCCCGCGCCCTCAAGAAATCGAGGTTGCCCGCCAGGAGTTGGCAATCGCCCAGGCCAATCTGGCACTGGCCCGCTCGGAACACGAACGCTTGACCCGCCTGCGGGCCGAGAACCAGGCAGCCGCCACCGAAATCGATCGGGGCTCCAGGGATCTGGCAACCGCCGAAGCCTCCGCCGCCATCGCCGCTCAGAAACTGGCGCTGCTCGAGGAGGGCACGCGGGTGGAGGACATCGCCGAAGCCAAGGCCGCCCTGGCCGAAGCCCAGAGCAATCTGACCCTGCTGGAGCGCGGCTTCCGCCCCGAGGACATCGCCCAGGCCCAAGCCGAGGTAGATGCCGCCCAAGCCCGGGCAGCCGCCATCGAAGTTCAATTGCGCGAACTGGACGTGCTTTCGCCCTGCGACTGTGTTGTGGAAGCCATCGATTTGCACGCCGGTGATCTGGTCGGACAGAACGCCCCGGCGGTCTCGCTGCTGGACCCTGCCAACTTGTGGGTTCGCACCTACGTTCCCGAGGCCCGGCTGGGCCAGGTGGGCCTGGCACAACGCGTCGCCGTGCGGGTCGACAATTTTCCTGACGACCGTTTCATCGGCGAGATCACCTTCATCGCCCGCGAAGCCGAGTTCACGCCCCGCAACATCCAAACGCCTGAAGAGCGCAGCAAGCAGGTCTTCCGCATCAAGGTCACCCTGCGCAACGGGATCGACCGGTTGCGGGTGGGCATGTCGGCCGACGTCCATTTCGACGAGGCGGTCGACTCGTGACCCGGTTCCGTTCGATGTTCCAGCAGCCATCCCTGCGGGCCACGATGACCGATGCACCCGCGCCAAGCCGCAGCACCGGCGTGGGTACAGGGGCGGCGGCGTCATGAACGCGGACGTGATCTGCGCCCGGCAGTTGACCCGGCACTTCGGTGACCAGGTGGCGGTCGATGAAGTGTCTTTCAGGGTCCCGCGGGCCAGCATTTTCGGACTGCTGGGCCCCAACGGCTCCGGCAAGACCACCATCATCCGCATGCTGTGCGGCGTCTTGCGGCCGACCGCCGGATCCGCCGCCGTGCTCGGGGTCGAGGTCACCGAAGATCCGGAAGCCATCAAACGCCGCATCGGATATATGTCGCAGAAATTCAGCCTGTACGGCGACCTCAGTGTGGTTGAGAATTTGCAGTTCTACGGCCGCATCTACGGGCTGAGCCCCTCGGCCCGGGAAGCCCGCCGGCAGGCGGTGACCGAGCTGACCGGCATCGCCCCGCACGCCCACAAGCTGGCTTCGCAGTTGTCTGGCGGATGGAAGCAGCGCCTGGCGCTGGCCTGCGCCTTGATTCATGAGCCGGAGGTCATTTTCCTGGACGAGCCCACGGCCGGCATCGATCCGGTGGCTCGCAGGGAGTTGTGGGACCTCTTGTTTCACCTGGTGCATGGGGGCGTGACCCTGTTCGTCACCACGCACTACATGGATGAAGCCGAGCGCTGCACCCACGTGGGCTATATTCAGGCGGCCCGCCTGATCGTCGCCGGCCGGCCCGATGAACTTAAGGCCCTGCCATCGGTCACCCCCCAGGGCACGCGTCGCTACGAAATGACCTGTCGCGATCTGGTGGCCGCACTGTCGCGGGCCCGGGCCCTCCGGGAGGTCCACGATGCCACCCTGTTCGGCGACTGCCTGCATGTGCTCTGTGCGGCCGACACCCAGCCGCGGCACTTGCAGGAGCAGACCGCCCCGCACGACGACAGTGCCCGGGTCCGCCCCATCAACCCATCACTGGAGGATGTCTTCGTGACGCTCAGCCGGGCAGCGGAGGCTGAGTCGACAGCGGGACGAAGATAGACCATGTCGGGCTTCTGGGCGATATTGATCAAGGAGTTCGCGCATCTCCGGCGCGATCGCGGCACGTTGTTCTTTGCCCTGATCGTGCCGGCACTCCAATTGACCATCTTCGGATACGCCATCGACGTCACCATCGAGCACATCCCGCTGGCGGTCCTGGACCTGGACGGCCGCCAGGACAGCCGCCGCCTGGTCGAAGCCCTGTGCAACACACGCACCTTTCAGATCGTCGAACGGGTCCAGGATCTCGAGTCCTTTCGCCGGGCCCTGACGTCCGGGCGGGCCAAGGCGGGCGTGCTGATCCCCGCGAACTATTCGGAGCACCTGCTCAACCGCCGCCAGGCGGTGGTCCAAGTCCAGATCGACGGCAGCGACTCGCAGGTGGCGACCACCGCCATGAATGCCGTCGGGTTGCTGGTCACGCAGTTGTCACTCGGCCGGGCCAGGGCCGTCGGCGAATCCCGGCAGTTCTTCCCGGCCACCGACGCCAGCGGCAAGCCGGCGTTGCCCATCGATGTTCGCACCCGGCTGCTGTTCAATCCCGATCTCAAGAGCGCCCATTTCTTCGTGCCGGGGCTGATCGCCATCATCCTGCAACTGGTGTTGCTGTTTCTGACCAGCTTCTCGATCGTCCGGGAGCGCGAGCGGGGAACCCTCGAACAGTTGTTCGTCACCCCGGTGGGCGGCGGCGGTTTGCTGTTCGGCAAGCTGCTGCCCTACGCCCTGCTGGCCACTGGCGAGCTGCTGCTGGTGCTGGTGCTGATGGTCGAGGTCTTCAGGGTGCCGATCAACGGCAGCCTGGGCCTGCTGCTGCTGCTGGCGGTGCTGTTCATCATCACCGTGCTGGGCCTGGGCCTGCTGATCTCCACCGTGGCCGCCACCCAACTGGAAGCCGTGCAATTCTCGTTCATGATCATGCTGCCGTCGGTGCTGTTGTCCGGCTTCATGTTTCCCCGGGCGGAGATGCCGCTGCCCATCTACCTGCTCAGCCATCTGTTGCCGGTGACCTATTTTATCGAGATCCTGCGCGGGCTGATCCTGCGCGGTGCCGACGGCTTCGACCTGGTCCCGCACATCGTCGGCCTGGGCCTGTGCAATGGGGTCATTCTGGCCATCAGTTTGCAACGCTTCCGCAAGCAGTTGGATTGAGGCCCCTTGCCGTCGCCCGTCAGCGCAGTTGGGCGAAGCTCAACTCGTGACCGTCGGGGTCGGTGAGATGAAAGTAGCGCTCGCCCCAAGGGGCATCCTGGGGACGATCGGGGTGCAGTCCGGCGGCCCGCAGGGCCTGGTATTGGGCGTCGGCGTCGCGCACCCGAAAGATGACCCTGCCCCACCACTTGGGGCTGTGGCCGGCGGTCAAGATGAGGTTGACGTAGGCCTGGGCACTCCGCAGGCTGACGAAGGAGCCGTCAACAGCGTCGTAGGTCGGCTCCAGCCCGAGTTTCCGGTAGAAGTCCACGGATCGTTGCATGTCCCGCACGGCCAAGGTCACCGCGCTGATGTGCTCGATGTTCATCTTCGACCTTCTTCGGCGGCGGCTCCGACAACGCCTCACCATTGGTATCATCGGCCGTCGGGCTTTCGAGTTCCAGGGGTGTCGGCTATCCTGAAGGCCGGCGGCAGCGCCTGCCGCATTGCCGCCCGCGAGACCGACCATGCATGACCCCATCACATCCGGCGTTCGGCGGGCCGATCAGGTGTTCTACGAGCAGGTCGGCGAGAAGACCACCCTGCAACACGGCATCGCCTTCCACGACGTCGAATACCCCCAGTCGACGGACGACAACGCCTTTCGCGAAGTGCTCATCGAAGACCCGGCCGCACTGCCCGATGCCTGGGCCGAGGCCGAACAGTTCTACGAGTCCCGCGGGCTGTGTTGTTGCCGCTGGGTGCCGGCCCTGGGCCAGCCGGCGGAACTCCTGGCACCTTTCCTGCAGCGGGCGAACTTCCGCCGGCAACCCTTCACCGTGATGTACCTGCCCGACTGGCCCGAATTGGCCAGCGCACCGGACGTCCGCGTCCTGCCGGCTCGGGCCATGCGCCAGGCGTTTCGCGACCTGCACCCCCCCCCGGACCACGCCGACCTCGAAGAACGGCGGCTGGACTACGCCCAGTTCGACGTCTTCGTGGCGACCCTCGATGGCCACCCTGCCGGCCGCTGCGGCCTGCTGCAGGTCGGTGAGATCGCCAACATTCGGAACCTGTATGTCGCCGAACCGTTTCGCCGGCGACACATCGGCCGCACCCTGCTGGCCACCACCCTGGAGTTGGCTCACCGGCTGATGATGAAGATCGTCTGCTGCAAGGTCGACGCCACCAACGCCCCCGGTATCGCGTTCCTGAAATCCTGCGGCTTGCAGGCCGGCGGACAACTGGTCGAGTTCGAGCGCATCGCCCATGACCCGCCGGACGCAACCTGAGCGGCTGCGCCCACGTCTGGACGCCACCGCCTCCCGTGGGCGGCCTGCGGTGACCTGGGCCGGGTGCGGCGGGTCACGGCGGTGGTTGCGGGCTGGTGCTCGCCCCGCAGGGACCCACTACGGACACGCGCTTGCTCCTTTGGCAATCAGCTTGCGGATGCGAGCCAAGTGGTAATCGTCGTGCTCACTGTCGAAGCATACGATGTCCACGATGCGCATGGGGACTCGGATTCGCGGATGCAGGGCCCCCCTTCCCCAGTCCGATTCGGGCAAGTGCTCCAGCCGCTGGACGAGTTGTGAGCGCTCTCGCCGGAACTCGGCGAGCAGTTCGGCAGGCGACCGGGAATTGTGATCGGCCTGGTGGGTCTTGCGGTTGGTCATGTCCGCGGCGATCAGCACTTCCTCGCCGCCGAGGATCTGCTCGATGCGCTGAGCCGGCAGATAGCCGAGGTCGATCAGGTGCCCGACGTTCTCCAGAATCGACCAGCCGGATCCGTAGTTGTCGGTCAAGCGTTCGGGGGCGAGACCGGCCAGCATTTCCTCCAACCGCGCCGGCGTCCCGCGCAGGCGTTCGAGCAACTCCGGAAACTTCGCCGGCGGATAGCCAAACTGAAAGGTCCGCTCAATCCATGGCCAATCCGACATGGGGTCCCTTTCGAAAAGCAGCAGAATCAAGGGCCGCTGCCCTGCCGGGGGCGATGCTGCAACAGCGGTCGCTCCATCCTGATCCCCGGCGAACAATCAAGAGGAGGCGACATGCGCTGCTTCCGGCCGGCGGAGATGCCAGTCGGTGCCTTGCTGGTAGACCCAGGCCGCCTGCAGCAGGCGCGTTTCCTGCAGCGCGGGAGCCTGCAATTGCAGCCCCACCGGCAGGCCCTGATCGGTGAACCCACACGGCAGGCTGATGGCACAGATGCCCGCCAGGTTGGCCGACACGGTGTAGACGTCGGCGAGATACATTTTCAGGGGATCGGCGGTGCGCGCGCCGAACTCAAAAGGCGGAACCGGCGAGGTCGGGGAGGCAATCAGGTCGACGGCCTCGAACGCGGCGTCGTAGTCCTGGCGAATTCGGGTGCGCACGCGCATCGCTTTGCCGTAATAGGCATCGTAGTAGCCGCTGCTCAGCGCGTAGGTTCCCAGCATGATGCGGCGTTTGACCTCGGTGCCGAAGCCCTCGGAACGCGACGCGCTGTACAGATCGACAATCTCGTCGGCCGCCGCCCGATGGCCGTAGTGCACGCCGTCAAAACGAGCCAGGTTGCTGGAGGCCTCCGCGGTACCGATCAGGTAGTAGCAGGCCACCGCATACTTGAGATGCGGGATGTGGATGTCGACCAGTTGGGCCCCTTCCCGGGCGTAGTCATTGATCGCGTCCTCGACACAGCGGCGGACCTCGGGATCGAGGCCGTCGCCGAAGAATTCGGCCGGCACCCCGATGCGCAGCCCTTTGATCGAGCGTTCCAGCTCAGACGCGTACGGCGGAACCGCCGCATCCAGGGCGGTGGAGTCCCGGGGATCGGGTCCGGCCAGCACTTCGAGCAACAGGGCTGCGTCGCGCACGTCGCGGGCAATGGGCCCGATCTGATCGAGACTGCTGCCGAACGCGACCAGGCCGTAACGTGACACGCGACCATAAGTCGGCTTCAACCCCACCACATTGCAAAACGACGCCGGCTGACGGATCGATCCACCGGTATCGCTGCCGACGGCGATGGGGACTCGTCCGGCCGCCACCGCTGCGGTCGAGCCGCCGGAGGAACCGCCCGGCACGCAGCGCGGGTTCCAAGGATTGCGCGCCGCGCCGACGGCGCTGTTCTCCGTGCTGCTGCCCATGGCATACTCATCGAGATTGGTCTTGCCGACGATGATCGCTCCGGCAGCCTCCAGGCGGTCCACCACGTGGGCGCTGAACGGTGAGCGATAATCTCGAAGCATTCTTGAGCCACAGGTGGTGGTGCCCCACGCGGTGCAGATGTTGTCTTTCAGGGCCACGGGCACACCGGCCAGCGGACCGACCGCAACCCTTCGGCGAATCGCATCATCGATCGCCCGAGCCCGGTCCAGCGCCCGTTCGGCGCTGACACTGACGAAGGCATTCAGGGAGCAGCGCCCGATGGCTTCGAGGCATTCCTGGACGACCTCGACCGCGGACCGTTGGCCCCCGGACACGGCTTGCTGGATCTGGTGGGCTGCGCCCATGGCAACATCCCCTGGCGACTACGGCGCGCCCTCGGTGTCGAGCACCTTGGGCACGGCGAAAAACGGGCCGTCGCGGCGGGCGGCATTGCCCAGGGCGACATCCGGCTCGTAACATTCGCCGGGGCGATCGTCGCGCCATACCGAATGCCGGGCCGAAGGATGAGCGGTGGGTTCGACACCGGCGGTGTCGATCTCATTGAGCTGTGCGACGTAGTCCAGGATGGCCGACAAATCGCCCTGGCAACGCCGCACATCGTCGGCATCCATCTGCAACCGGGCCAGCCGGGCGATATGCTCAACGGTTTGTGCGCTGATGGGCTCGGCCACAGTGCGACGGCAACCCCAAAAAAAAGAGGCTCGGGGGAGCCTCGAGAATCGGTGGGCGTCGGTGCCCGATCGAGAACCGGATCAGGCCTCGGCCACCGCCGGAGCGGGCGCGGACCAATCGCGGGTCAGCGGCTTGACCACCAGCCCCATGCGAATCGCCTTGGCGGAGACGCGAATGCGGCAGATCTTGCCATCGATCACCGCCCGCACCTTCTGGATGTTGGGCTTAAACTTGCGCTTGGTCACGCCGGTGGTCTTGATACCCACGCCGCCGAGATACTTGGCCTTGCCGCGGCGGCAGATCTTGCGACCGGCCCGGGTTCGCTTTCCGGTGAAATGGCAGACTCTGGACATCACTAACCCACGCTCAAGGAAATAATAGTAACAGAATGGGGCAGTATATCAGAGCCCTGGGATTCTGCAAGGACCACCCCGGCCGCGTGCTGGGAGTTCCTCTTATCCGCTTGAAATAAAGATAGTTGCGTTCTAAAACACCTGGCATGAGTTCCCCCGAACCCGACCTTGAGCCGACCCTGGCCCAACTGGTGCCCAGGCCCTTTGACACCCGCGTGGTGGTCATCCTCCTCAGCACCGCGGTGTTGCTGACCGGGTCGAAATACTTCGGCAGCATCAACACGCAGACCCTTGCCGGACTCGCCTGGGCGCTCGACGCCTGCGGGGTCGAGGAGGCCCGCAGCGTGCTTTCGAAGCGGTTCTTCGATCCGACCAATCCGCGATCGCACCTCTGGCGGTTGCACTACTGGGTCGCCGCCCACACCGTGATGTACTTCGTGATTCCCGCACTGCTGGTCAAGGGGCTGTTCCGCGAGCGGCTCAGCGATTACGGCTTGAAGGCCACCGGCTGGTACCGGCGGCTGTGGATCTACCTGGCGGCCTTCGCGGTGGTGCTGCCCTGCGTCTGGATGGTCCGTGGAATGGCCGCCTTTCAACGGACCTACCCCTTCTACAAGAACGCCCACGCCAGCCTGTTCGATTTTCTGGCCTGGGAACTGGGCTACGCCCTGCAGTTCTTTGCCCTGGAGTTTTTCTTCCGGGGCTTCATGATCCACGGCCTGAAGCGAACATTCGGTGCCTATGCCATCTTGGTGATGACCATTCCCTACTGCATGATTCACTTCGAGAAGCCGCTGCCGGAGACCCTGGGTGCCATCATCGCCGGCGTTTTTCTGGGCGGGCTGTCGTTGTGGACCCGGTCCATCTGGCTGGGCGTTCTGATTCATGTATCCGTCGCCGTCAGCATGGACCTGGCCGCGATGCACTACCGCGGTCAATGGTCACTGTGATCGCGGAGCGGGCGGACCGCTCCCAACTAACCGCCGACCGCCAGGCCGCCGGCCCCGGCCGGGGCGGCGGAACCCCCCGGGTAGTAGTCCTTCAGGCAGCGATCCAGTTGCTCGGGAGTGCAGAAGCAGGGATAGACATAGCGCAGGCCCGCGGCTCTGGCGATATCCTCCAGCACCTGGCCGTCCATCGAAATCGAGACCAGGGCCACCACCAGGTGCCCGCCCCAGCGGCGCAGCGGCACGGCTCGGAAGCGGTGGGCCTGCTCCGCAGTCAGCACGCCCAGCGCCTCATCGTCCATTTCAAACTGATTGAGGTCGACGTGGCGCTGCTCCTCGACCAGTTGGCGGGCCCAGGCCTCGCAGACCTGTTCAGCGGTGGCCAGCTTCCAGGCCATGGCCACCTCGCCGAAGGCGGCCCCGGTGCGCTGCTGCTCCAGCAGAATGCGAGTAATGTCGACGCTGGACAGCACCCCCATCTGGCGGAGGATGTCGCCGATCTTGTCGGAGTCGGTCAGGCTCATGGTCCGCTCGGTCCCCAATGGCATTCATGCTGCACCATCAGTCTACAATTGAGGCACCGCCGCAAACCCGAAGGCCTGAGATTTTCGGACCCACCCGGCAGGTCAGATGATCTCGGGCCCGGTCTGCTCGGTGTCGTCCCAACTTTGCCGGACGATGGTCAATCCGTAGGCACAGTCTTCGAAGTGATCGCTGAGGCGGCGCAATACATCGGCGGGCGGCGTGTCGGATCCGGTGCTCAACCGGGATGCGATGGCATACGATTCTTTGCCCTGCTCGCAAAACTCGGTGTAATAGCCGGTCGCGGACTTGCCCCGACGAAGGCTCTCCGGATACAGCCCGGTCCAATACAAGGTGTAATCGCCGACGTGGCGATGCACCAGGCGCTCGCGGCGTTCCTGCGAAACCTGCTGACCCACATAGGCTTTGTCGACCATTTCGAAGACGTCCTGCAGCACGTCGCCGCCGGCGCTCTTGAAGGCGTAAATGTCGCCGACGTGGATGAAATGGGTCAGCAGATCGGTCAGGTAGGCCACCACGTCCGGGGCGCAGAAGCCCAGTTCCGAGTAGAAGGCGGCTTCGATGGTGCCGGCAAAGAACCGGCGCAATGGGTGATTTGGCGGAATCTTCGACGTCAACTCGTCTCCCCGACTTCGAAGGCTTTCCCCGGTGCCTAGTCTCCAATTGGATTCTAGGATCGTAAAGACGCCCCAGCAAATGCAAAAGCCGCCGAAATGTTATCGGTCCTGCGGCGTGGCGACGCCACGGCCCTCAGGACCCGCAGATCGCGGCTGCTCAGGGGTCGATTTCGGCCTGGACTCGGCTGGGGGCCCAGCCGGGGCCGGTGCGGGCGTGGTCGCGGCGCCCGGCGGCGCCGGTTCCGAGTCGGCGGCGGCCGGCGGTGCTGCAGTCGGCGGCACCGGCTCGGCATCATCCGCTTCGGACGGCGGGCGCTTGAAGGGAAAACGCGTGTAGTAGTCGGCTCGCTGGGCCTTGGTGGGGATGCGCTCCAACCGGGTCTTGAGTTCGTCGAACCAGTCGTCAAACGGCTTGTTCAGCAAAGCCTGAATGCGGCGGGCGTTCTCCAGCTCGGTGCGGTCAAACGGCTTGGCCCGCTGAGCGAGCCCGACGAACTCGTCGGCATCGCCCAGCTCCTTGCTGTGCGACTTGCGATAAGCGATGGCCTGGCCCCGGACATCCGCCAGGATGGACTTGGCGACCGCCTTCTGGGACTCATCCAGCTTGTAGTCACGAATGAACTGGCTGACGTAGGCCTCCCACATGGACTCGTGGCCGATCCGCCGGCGACTCCAGTCGGAAGGCGTGTCCGGCAGAATCTTGTTCTGGGTCGGACCAATGCTGACATTGCGCAGCGGATTCCGCCCGCGGATCTTGCCTTCCTGCCAATCCTGGAAGCGACGATCGATGACGTCCATTTGCATGGTCAGACCCTTAAGGTCTTTGTTGTGGACCTCCTGCTGTTCGGCCGTGAGCAGTTTGTGGAAATCATCCTGCCCCTGCATGATCTTGGCCTTGGCATCCATGAAGATGTGGTAGCCGCGCTGCGAGATGCGCTTGGCGGTATCGATATCCGGCTCCTTGCCCTCCATCGACAGCTCGGTCAACTCCATGAGCAGCGGCCAGAACTCCTTGTCGTGCTTGTCCAGGAAGTCGGTCACGCGGGTGGTCAACATCTTGCAGGTTTCGGCCTTCTGGCGGGAATCAAGCCGGTAGCGCGTGGAGATGCCCTCGCACGCCTCTTCCATCATGACTTCCGGATCCCACAGGCTCTTGGCCCGCTCGATTTCGGTTTGGGGATTTTCAGTGGCGGGCGCGGTCGGGGGGGTCCCCCAGCCGGCCAGCAGCACACACAACCCTATGATTCGCTGACGCATCGGTGCCTCCCAGGCTGGTCATTCAGCCTGAACGCCCCATTATATAGGCCGGGCAAAGTCCGGTTGCGGCCTTCCCCCGCCAAAACCAGCGGTGGGCGGGCGTTACGAATGGTGTTCCTAGCAGCTTTGGGTGGGGTTGACAAGCGCTCGCACCGTCCCGGAAAGCCGCCTGAGCCAGGCAGTCGTCCGCAGGACCTGCCAGCGGCGCTTCAGTTCCTTCATTGCGGCATGATCCGGATGGATCGCCAAAGACTCGTCGAGCAGCCGCCGGGCTTCCCGCCAGCGGCCCAAATGCATGTGGGCCAAGACCAGCTTGTGGCGGGCGAGATGGTAGTCGTCCTTCAAGGCGAGCGCCATCCAACAGCGCTCGATGCCCAGCTCATATTCATTCCGCAGAAAATGGCAGACGCCCAGGTTGTGGAAGGCACCCGGCAGGCAATCGTCGATGGCCACCAGGTTCTCGAACCACTGCTGGGCCTCGTCCGGACGGCCCAGCTCCAGGGCACAGTTCCCGGCGGCCATCAGGGTCGCCCGATCCGACGGCTGCAAGCTCAGTTCGTGATGCAGGCAGGTGCGGGCCTCCGGAAAGCGCCCCAGACGCATCAGGCGCGTCCCCAACTTGTAGTGCACCCCCAACTGGTACTCGTCGAGGGCCGCCGCCGACTGGTAGGCTTTGAGGGCCTCTTCATCGTTGGCCACCTGCCCCATGGCATCGCCGAGCAACTCGAACGCCCGGCCGCTGTTCGGATCCAGCTCCAGCACTTGCCGACACTTGGAGATGGCTTCGTCGGGTCGGCCGGCGTCCAGATACATCTGGCCCAATTCCAACAGCAGCGAGAACGCCGCCGGATCCTCGCGATACTCCGCCAGGTAGTAATCGCGGGCCAGGTTGACCTGTCCGGTGCGACGATACGCCTCGGCAATCCGCCGCCGGGCGCCGCGGTAGCGCGGCTCGATTTCCAGGACGCGCTGCCAGCAGTAGATGGCCCGCGGGATGTCCGAGATGGCCCACTTCGAACCCCCCAGGTGCCAGAAGCAGTGCGGGCAACCGTCGTCGATCTGCTGGGCCAGGTAGAACATCTCTTCTGCCAGGTCGTGCTGGCCCAACTCAGCGTACAACATGATGCGATGGCAATAGCAGCCCTCGTTGGCCGGGTCGATGGCCTGAACCTGCTCGCAAAGTTCGATGGCCCGGTGGAACTGCCCCAGGCGGATGTAATCGACGGCCGCGGCGATCAGGACGTCGCAGTCGTTAGGCTCCAGGTGCATGGCCTCGTGATAGGCCTCGAGGGCCTCCTCAAAGCGACCCAATTGGTCCAACAGATAGGCCTTGCTGCTCCACCAGGCACCATTCTCAGGATTGATATCCAGGGCGTTGTTGATGTGCTCCAGCGCCTCTTCCCAGCGCCGGGACTCGCAGAGCTGCTGTGCCCGTTCGATCTGGTGTTCGGCGTCCATCCATTCGTTCATGCTTGGATCCTGTCGGCGATTTGCATCCTTAACCATATCGGCTTTTGTGGGGTGGACTGCACGATTAGGCACGGCGCAGCCGAGGGTCAGCCGGACCCCAATAACCCCCGCGACCGGACGGCGCTCCCGGGGTTCTTACCGGACGCCGCGCCCTTGGGTCGGGTGCAAGGTCCGTGTAGGATGGGCACGGCAGTCAGCGCGAAAGGAGCAGCAATGAAGGTCGGATTGATCGGCCCGCCGTTGTGCGGAAAAAGCACTTTGTTCATGGCGATCACCGGCCAGGCCCCGGATCCGGCGGTGGCCCTTCAGGAGCACACCGCCCTGATCAAGGTGCCCGACGAACGACTGACCTACCTCAACGAACTCTACCAGCCAAAGAAGCTGACCCATGCCACCATCGAGTTCTGCGACTATCCCGGCATCAGCAGCACCGATGAGCGCGGCAAGCAGCAGCTCAAGACCCACCTGCCGCACATCCGGCAGTGCGACATCCTCGCCGCCGTGGTCCGGGATTTCCAGAATCCCGCCGTCCCGCCCCACAAGGACCGCATCGATCCACTGGCCGACCTCAACCTGCTGTACGAGGATTTCATCTTCGCCGACCTGGAAGCGGTGACCGGACGGCTCGACCGACTCGAGAAATCACTCAAGAAGCCCACCCGCAGCCATGACCACGACAAGAAGGAACAGGCCCTGCTGCTGCGCTGCCAGGAAAAACTGGAGGCCTTGGAGCCGCTGTCGGCGGCCATCGAACACGATGACGAGAAGGTCATGCTGCGCAGCTTCGCCTTCTTGACCGAGAAGCCGGTGGTGGCGGTGATCAACGTGTCCGAAGGTCAGGCCGCCACTGAGCCCGCCTGTCACTACCCATCAGCCCGGGCCATTCTGAACATCTGCGCCGAAGCCGAGGCCCAGATTGTCCAACTGGACAGCGCCGCCGACCAGGCCGCCTTCCTGCAGGATCTGGGCATTGCCGAGCCGGCCCGCAACCGGCTGATCCGCACCGCCTACGCCGCCGGCGGACTGATGTCCTTCCTGACCGTCGGACCCGACGAGGTCCGAGCCTGGACCGTCCGGCAGAATGCCACCGCCGTCGACGCCGCCGGCAAGATCCACTCCGACCTGGCCCGCGGCTTCATCCGGGCCGAAACCGTCCATTACGATGACCTGGTGGCCGCCGGCGGTGACATGAAAGCGGTCAAGTCCGCCGGCAAGCTCCGCCAGGAAGGCAAGACCTACCTGGTGCAGGACGGCGACATCATCAACTTCAAGTTCAACGTCTGAGGCCGGCAACCCTGCGGACGCTGATTACCCCCCCACCCGACGGCGCGGCCCCGCCCAGTCAGAGCCGCGACCGCCAGGGCGGGACGCCAACCCGCCCCACCACGCCCAGTGTGCTGGGCAGTGTTGGGTAGTTCGGGGGACACAAACCATAATTGCCCACGGGCTCAACTCCAAGTCGAGATTGGATTTAGAGCCGCGGAGCGGGGTGGGGACGGAATTTGGTGTCCTCTGCGCGCGTTCAACCCCAATCAGACCAGGACAGCACCGAAACGCCGCCGCGCCTATAGGAATCTTCGCCGCCGTAGACAAGGCCCGCGACATCGACCGACTTGCCGGCCAGTTTTCGCCAGAACTCGATCTCCGCGAACGAGTCCGCGGTGATTGTTTGTCCGGATTTGACCTCAATCGGGATCTGTTTCGCACCTTGGTCAATCAGCAGGTCGACTTCGTGCCCCGCTGAATCACGTCAGAAATAGCTGTCCGCCTCGGCTCCGCGATTGTAGAAGTTCTTCAGCGCTTCTGAAACGACCCAGGTTTCGAACACGGCGCCCCGGCCCGCATGCGTGATCAGGTCGGCCGCATTCTGAATTCGCAGGAGATAGCAGAGCAGCCCTGTGTCCACAAAATACAGCTTGGGCGACTTGACCAGGCGCTTGTTGAAGTTGCGCTGGTGGGGACGAAGCAGATAAACGACGAAGCTGGCTCCCAGTATCGACAGCCAGCGCCGAACCGTTGTGTGCGAAACGCCCGCGTCGGAGGCCAGCGATGAAGCATTGAGCAACTGCCCACTGCGACCGGCGCACAACCTCGCAAACCGTCCGAAGCCTTCGATGTCCCCGACATTGAGCAAATCCCGAGCGTCGCGCTCCAGGGACTGGGTGCTCCGGATGCCCCATCCGGATTGCGAGGAGACGACAGGATCTCCCACGTTCCTGTGGAACCCCAGTGTGTGCATGCCAGGCTCTAAGACCCCGGTGGGATCGAACACGCCAGGCCGCTCAGCGTGTCGATGCTGCCTTCCGTCAAATGCGGACGACGTCGGCTCCCACAAGTTGCCCCCTTTCGGGGCTCAATCACGCAGCCTGCACACTCGCTGTCTACGCTTCGCAGCCAGGGTTACCCCTGTACCACGCAAGACTCGCTTCCGATGGCCGGCTAGCCTTGTCGGGTGGGGTTGGTTACCCACTGGGTTCCAATGAAAGGTTTCTTCCTGTTACACAAGGTCCTCCTTTCCCAAGCTTTCCTGGCGCACTCAGACTTTGTTTTTTGGTTTTCGGGTTTTAGAAAGCCAAGTCGTCAAATCTTAACCCTTCGCTGCAGTGGGCCCCATCACGGCGAAGCCTTTCCGAGCCCTCCGAAGGTTTCTGTCGAGGAACGATCCCCCGCTCAACGTTCACTCCTGCGTCTAACGATCGCTCTGAGCGGATAAACTTGGCGCGGTTGCCCTGAACGACGATATCGACACACTTAGCCGCCCAGACGTCCGGATCAGTGTCCCGCACTTGGCGTCCCAGCGCCTTCGCCTCGTCAGGTGTCTGCTGAGCGGACCGGG
>CAZUGO010000012.1:0-103701 GCA_964619935.1 uncultured Planctomycetales bacterium
TGTCCTGTATCCGAGATTCGCTGAAGAAGTCGTGGTCAGAATCAGGGGCTTGTGTGGTCTCAAAGGTGCGGTTCCCTGTACTTCAAGGCCGAGGAAACGCGGCACGACTTAATCAACGAACTTCCAACTCAGGACACTAGCGGCGCCCAGGTCTGCCGTCCTGTGTTCACATGCGGAAATTGCTGCGCCTCCGGAATAACCGTGCCTGTCGAAGGACCGCAGGAGTTCGGCAAAAACCAGCACGGTGAAGGCTGGCGTGCGGGCCGTCTCCACGGTTCTCGACTTCAGCGCCGGAATGCCTTTCTCTGAGTCTGCCGCTCCGATCAATCCTGCGAGTCGCAGGCGGTGACGAAGCAGCCCGCTGATTCGCTTGCCTTCCTTCAGCTCGTTCGCTTCGTCCGTCGCGAGGCGTTGGGCGGCTTCCTGCGCAGACAATCCGGTTGCTGAGGTGCCAAGTTATGCCAGCAAGTCCTCGGCGGACCGGTTGTGCCACGCTCCACTGCTGGGCACGCCACTGGGCACGCCGTCAATAAGGAGCCGTTTCATCGAGCGGTCTTCACGGTTGGATTGGGTGAAAGCGCGTTCACTGGCAACGGTTTCGCAGCCAGTCCGAAATCAGTGAGTTCCTTCGGAGGTAGCGCCGCGCGCAGGGCGTTGAAAACCGCGAGTACGTCGATGGCTTCCTGGGTCAACGCCCCCGCTACGGGGGATAAGAGGCCTCCACTCGCGAGGGCCATTCCGATCACGCTCAGTGCCATACCGCCGATGGCGGTCTGAAGCACAATCCGTCGCATGCGCCCACTGACGTGCATGAATTCGTCCACCTTTTCCAGCGAACTGTCCATGATCACGACGCCGGCCGACTCGGTCGTGATATCGCTGTTCTGGCCGATCGCAACGCCGACAGTCGCGGACATGAGCGCCGGGGCGTCGTTGATGCCGTCCCCCACGTACAACGTGCGAGCCTTGATCGTTTCCGCGCGCACGATCGTCACTTTCTCTTCCGGCGTCTTCTGCGCGTAGATCTCGTTGATGCCGATCTGCTCCGCAAGATAACGCACCTCGGACTCGCGATCCCCCGACACGATCAGGAGGCGATTGAATCCATGCCGAGGATTCAGGTGCCTGATGAACGAAACGCCTTCGCTGCGCGGCTCATCACGGAAGCGGTATGTCGCCGAATAGCGGCCGTCAATGACGACGAAGCATTCGAGGCCGCCGGCATGGGCGGGCACCAGTTCCGCTCCCTGGATTGAGGCCTGCGCGAGCGCGCCTCGGCTCATGATCCGAACCGAATGGCCGCCGACGGTCCCGCGGATGCCCTGGCCGGGCGGTTCGCTGATCTCGGTCACCTCCAGAAGCGGAATGCCCGCGGCGTCGGCCGACGCCAGGATCGCATGCGCCAGCGGATGCTTTGAGTATCTCTCCAGACTTGCGACCCGCTCAAGGACGTGACGGGCGTCGATTTCAGGCACAACGATCTGATCGGTGAGGCGCGGCCGGCCGTAGGTGAGGGTGCCCGTCTTGTCGAAGATCGCCGTGCGGCAGGTTGCGATTGTTTCCAGCACGATCGGGTTCTTCACAATGATGCCACGACGGGCACACAACGAAATCGCGCCGATGATGGCGACAGGAATTCCGATCAGGAGCGGGCAAGGTGTCGCAACTACCAGGACGGCCAGAAATCGGCTTGACTGCCCGCTGATTCCCCATGCGACCAAGGCGATCAGTACCGCCAGCGGGGTATAGAACGCACCGAGCGTGTCGCCGAGCCGCCGCATCTTCGGGCGGTTCTGCTCAGCGGCGCGCATGACCTGCATGATCTTTGCATAGCGCGAGTCGGCCGCCAGCCGCGTCGCCTGGATGGTCAGAGCGGATTCGCCGTTGATTGCGCCGGAGATGACGGTAGCGCCGGGCGTCTTGGACATCTGGAACGGCTCGCCGGTCAGAAAGGACTCGTCCATGACCCCGCGGCCCTCGCTAACAACACCATCCACGGGGCAGATATCGTGCGGGAAGATGACCAGCGTGTCGCCGACAACCACTTCGCTCAGAGGGACGTCCAACACTTGCCCGTCGCGCCGCCGATGGGCGAGCGCTGGCATTCGGTTCGCGAGCGCGCGGAGGACCGATGATGCGCTGCGAACCGCATAGCGCTCCAGCGCCTCGCCGCCCGACAGCATGAGCACGACCAAAGCGCCGGCGAGGTACTCACCCAGGATGACGGCGGTCACGATCGAGATACCGGCGAGGAGGTCGGAGCCGAATTCGAGTTTCACGACCTTCATCAGCAGTTCGTAGACGAGCGGAATGCCGCCGAATGCCAGAACGATCCACAGTGGGAGCTGGTACGTCCAAATATCGCTGTGTACGCCGAAGCGGAGAATCAGATGTAGGACGATCCCCGCCAGCGTGGCGCCGGCGATAATCAGCATACGGTGGTGGGTCCACCATCCGATGAGCCTCGAAATCGGTGCGTCAAGCGTCGGCGCTTCCATTGGTGATTCCTGAGTATTGTCACTTAGCGCCTCACCACGAGCACTCGTCCGGTAGCCCGACAAGCATCATTCAGCGGCGTGCGACCCAATAGGCGTCCGCTTCGGCCTCTTCAGTTCCAGTCGGGATCTACTCATCGCGCTACGACGTTCATTCCTGGTGGGATGGCGACTCATGCGGACGGCTGAAAGAGTTTGTACGTCTTGTAGCCGCCCCCGATGTTTGCTGCCGAAAAACCAGACTGCAGCAGAATCCGGGTCGCCAGGTAGCCTCGTTGCCCCACCTGACAGTACGCCGCGATCTTTCGATCACGGGGCAGTTCGCCCAACCGGGAACGCAGGTCGTCCACCGGGATGTTCGTCGCACCATGGATGTGGCCCGATTCAAATTCTTGCGGTGTGCGAACATCGAGGAGAAAGTCTTGCTCGGAAGCCGGAGTCGCCAATAGCGTCTCGACATCGACTTGGGGATGATCGCCTCGCAACAGCCCGCCCCCCACGAAGCCCGCCATATTGATGGGGTCTTTGGCCGACCCGTATTGTGGTGCGTAAGCCAGTTCCATTTCCTCCAGATCGAAGACCGTCATTCCCGCCTGGATCGCAACCGCCAGCACGTCGATTCGCTTGTCCACCCCGGCCCCGCCCGCGGCCTGCGCCCCCAGCACTCGGCCCGTCGTCGGGTCTAACAGAACTTTTAGTGTCATCGCTTCCGCACCTGGGTAGTACCCGGCGTGATGCGTTGGGTGAACGTAAACCTTACGAAGCGGCCGATTGGCTCGACGCAGCGCTTTTTCAGAAGCGCCGGTCAGCGCCGCGGTGTGGTCGAACACGCCGACGATGGCGGTTCCCTGCGTTCCCCGATAGCGGACTGCACGCCCAAAAACGTTGTCCGCAGCGATCCGGCCCTGGCGGTTGGCGGGGCCGGCAAGTGGTACCTGAGCGTGGTCCCCCGAAATCACGTCTCTGACCTCGATGGCATCTCCGACGGCAAAGATGTCGGGGTCGCTCGTTTGCAGGTGTTCGTTGACCCGGATGCCGCCCCGAGGTCCGACGTCCAGGCCCGCATCGACTGCCAGCTTGTTTTCCGGGCGCACTCCCACGCCCAATAGGACCAGTTGGGCTGGCAAGTGCTGGCCCGACTTCAATCGAACGACGATACCATCGGGCGATTTCTCGAATCCGTCTGCCGACTGACCCAGCAACACTGTTACGCCGTGTGCCAAGAGCGCTTCCGCAATCGGCGTCGTCATCTCCTTATCGAACGGCGGCAGAACCTGATCCTGCAGTTCGAGCAGTGTTGTCGCGATACCACGTCGCACAAAGTTCTCGGCCAATTCGAGGCCGATGAAACCGGCTCCGACGATGACCGCATGCTTGACCCCCTGGTCGACGCGCTGCTTGATGCGATCCACGTCCTGCAGATTCCGTAACGTAAAGATTCCCGGCGTGTCGATGCCGGGGATGGGCGGGCGCAGCGGGGCCGCTCCTGGCGCGAGAATCAGCTTGTCGTACGTCTCCTGGTATTCCCGTTCCGAAGCGAGGTCTCGAACACGAATTGTCTTGGCGGTGCGGTCGATCGCTTCGACCGACGAACGGGTTCGCACGTCGAGCTTGAACCGGCGACGCAACTGCTCAGGCGTGGTAACGAGCAGCTGCGCTCGCTCGGCGATCGCGCCGCCGACGTAGTACGGCAGCCCGCAGTTGGCGAATGAAACATCCGGCCCGCGCTCGAAGAGAATGATGTGGGCATCTTCGGAAAGTCGACGTGCGCGAGCGGCTGCGGAAGCGCCACCAGCCACGCCTCCAACAATCAGTAGTTTCATGATTGGGACTCCTTGATTGATGGCGTGGCAGCCCTCAACGGGGACACGAATCCTGCCTGCAGTGGTTCCACGGCATTCTGGCCAGGATCATCCCCATCCCGCAGGTATCGCTGAGTCCGGAGAATAACAGACCGGCTCCGACGAGGTACACCAAGTCGGCCTGACCCAGCAGTGGGATGTGCGGCGGCTCACCACCACCGGCCGGCAGCGGCGGATCGCCGTCAAAGGCCCGCCGGACGTCCACGCCGGCCGGATGTCCCTGCGCATTGACCTGCAAGGCGGGCTCATGTTCCACGAGGGCATCACCGGCAGCGATCCCGCCGACGCTGTCGGCAGTCAAACCCCGGCGCACCACCCCACGGGCGTGAAACCCCTGCCCATGCCGTTCAATCGAACCAATCGTCCACGTCATCCAGGAACCCGCCCAGCGAACTGTCGCGCGGGGCGTACCGGCCGCAGCCGTTCTCCTGGTAGCCCAGCTGCGCCAGGAAGTTCAGGTCGTCATACTCACTTGGAGACAAGGTCCCCGAGCCGAAGCAATCGTCGATCAGGGCTCCGACCGAACCGCAGCCCGGGAACTGCAGCACGGTCAAGCCGGCGAGCAACCCCAGAACCATCCGAGTCTTTCTTGGGTACATCAGCATCCATCCATGGTTTGTGAAACGGGCGCGCCGCCGCTGGGCGTGCCCCGGTGCCATGATACCACACCCGTCCCGCGGCATGCCACCGCCGGCGCTTGAGGACCGAACCGACTGCGGGCGCCTAGTCCGGGCAATCCCCCCAGGAACCCAACAACATGGCCAGGTCGGCGGCATCGATGTTGCCGTCCCCGTTCAGGTCGGCGGGGCAGGCCGCACACGGCGGAAACAGGCAGCCCGACGCCGGGTTGCAGACATCGCTGGTGCAGGTGTCGCCGTCGGAACAGACCCCCTCGGTGTAGGTGCAGCCCTGGCCGGCATCGCAAACATCCTCGGTGCACAGATTGCTGTCGTCGCACAGGTCATCATCCGGGGTGTTGACGCAACCGCTTTCAGGATTGCAACTGTCAATCGTGCAGGTGATGCCGTCATCACAATCCAACTCGTCATGCTGGCAGCCGAGCACCGCATCGCAACGGTCCTCGGTGCAGGCGTCGTCGTCGTTACAGTCCACCGCCTGGTAGATGCAGCCGGCCTGGGGATCGCAGCTGTCCATGGTGCAGACATTGCCGTCGGAGCAATCGACCGCATCGTGAGTACAGCCGCTGCCCGGGTCGCAGCCGTCGCTGGTGCAGACATCGCCGTCATTGCAATCCACCGGCTGATGAACGCACCCGAGCTGTTCGTCGCAGTCGTCAGCGGTGCACAGGTCATCGTCGTCACAATCCTGTGGCTCACCCGGGTGGCACACGCCGTCCAAGCAGACGTCGTTCAGGGTGCAGGCGTCACCGTCGTCACAGGAGTCACTGTTGTTGCTGTGGACGCACGCACCGGCGTCACAGACGTCGTCGGTGCAGGGGTTGCCATCCGCACAATCTTCATCTTCGAGACATTCGGCCTCAAAGCATTGGAATGCGAACTCCACCGCCAGGGGTCCCAAGTCCACCAACTCACAGGGCAGCCACCAGGCCGAGAGCAGGATGGCCAAATCCTCGACGTCGACCACGCAGTCGCCATTCAGATCGGCGATGCAGTCCAGGCAGTCGTCGCACGGTCCCCACATGCCGAGCATCAGCAGCAAATCAAAGGCGTTGACAACGCCGTCCCCGTTCAGGTCGGGGCACTCCGAAAGCGGCGGGCTGAAAGGCCCCTGCACGTAGACCCGCACCGTGCCGCTGACGTTCTCGGTGGCGCCCACGGTGAACTGGGCGATGAATACGTCCCCACCGGCTTCGGCATGGCCCAGTCCATTGTCGGGTGCGGCGTTGTACCACCCGCCGATGACCTGGCCGCACGGCGCCGGCGGGGCAACGCAATTGAACGCCGCCGAGTCCCATTCCTGGGTCAAGGTGGTCTGATCGCCGGACGTCGGGCGGACCTTCACACCGATGTCGACAAAACTGTCGAACGCATACTCCGGAACGATGTTGATCCACAGTTGCTGCGGGGCAGTGTCGGTAGTCCCGAAGACCTCGGTCACCTGGTAGAAACCCGCCGGGTCGGTGGTCTGGACACCCATCGACTGCACCAGGAGCACATCGCCGGCTTGGTCAAAGTGCACCACCAGGTTGCAGGTCCGCGTCCCCGGCGGACTGGCTGGATCCGTGCGATCCTCCACCACCAGGCTCACCGGCTGGGCCCATGCCGCAGGCCCGATCAGCAGGCCCAGACCCACCTCGCAGCACAACCGAAATGTACGTGCGAAACACATGATCCGCCCTCCTTTCAAGATTCCGGGGCAGGCGTCCGACCTGTGCGCTGCCCTCGGGGCTCGGCGGCACGGGTCCAATGGGGGTGTGCGGGTTAAAGTCATACTCACCGGAAGGCGTCTGCCCGGCAAGTGCGTCCAAGTAACACCGGGCTGATCGATGAAATCCAAGGATTTTCGGGACCTGAATCTTGCTGGTTTTCCGGCCACGATGATTGTGGTATCGTAGAAGCGGTCAAGAAGGCGACATTAGCCGATCTGTTTGCGAACCTTTCTCGATCATTCGAGCGCAGCGCGTCTCAATTCTTCATCCGGCACCGGGTACCGGCAGAAGGAGAGCATCTCAATGAAGCGCAGGTCCATCCCCGTCAGGGCGTTCACCCTGGTCGAGTTGCTGGTGGTCATCGCGGTCATCGCCCTGCTGATCTCGATCCTGCTGCCATCCTTGTCCCGGGCCCGCGAACAGGCCAAGAACATCCGCTGCCAGACGAACCTTCGCGACCTGGCTTCCGCCGGACAGGCCTATTCCCTGGAAGACGCCGGCGAGAACCTCATTCCGGTGCACCGCAACGTGCTGGTCAACGTGTCCAACCTGGGGTCCAAGTACTTGTCGGCCTGCCGGCTGGCCTGGGGCGGCAAGGCGGGCTCCAGCAAGTATGCCGACGGCTTTTTTGCGACCGGCTACAACGTGCACACCAACATCGGGTTCGGGCCGGCCACGCGACCGCTAAACACCTACCTGTATCGCAGCGGCTTTGAAGATCGCTACGGCATGGACCTTGACGAGCGTCGCAAGGACGAGGAACTCAACCTGGCGGTGTTCCACTGCCCGTCGGACGTCGGCTTTGAGGATCGAGACGGCAAGATGCCCGAAACCTACCGCGAGAAGTTCCTCGGCAACAGCCTGTACGATGCCTACGGCACCAGCTACGGCACCAATTCGTTGCTCATCGGACGGCCCGGCGGCGCCGAAACGCTGGCCAGCATCGGGCCGTGGATGCGGCCGGCATCCCAGATCCCGCGGCCGTCGCGGGTGCTGACCATTTCGGAAGCCCGCGACCGGACCAATGCCGCCTGGAACAACTGGATCGATCCTTTGAACTCGCAAGACTTCAATTATGGCAACCACGGCGGCCAGCCGCGGACCCACAACTATGCCTTCGCCGACGGCCACGTGAGCGAGGTGGAGTTCACCGTGCGCACGGATGTCCGCCTGATCAACGGCCAGATGTCGGTGCTCCGCGGCGACTGGACACTTCGTGGCGCCGACACCGTGCCGGTGCGCGTCAGTGGGGGCAACAATCGTTGCGCGTGGGGCGCCGGGCCACCGTTTACCTTCGGGCCGCCGATCGAGACGCAAATCGGTCATTTGCTGTGGAGCGGACCTGACTGGGTGCAGCACACCTTCCCCGCTCCGGCTTTCGACACCAACATCTGCTGGTATTGACCAGCGGAGGGATGACCTCGTGATACGACGAAACCATTGGGTCCTGGCCGCCGTTGGGGCCGCCCTGCTGATTGGCGTGTTGCTGGTGATTTCGCTGGGGCCGACGGCCGGACCTCCGGCGGCGGGCACCGGGCGGCGCAGCACCGCGACCGCTGCGAGCACCCCGCCGCCCAACGCGCCGCAGACTCGCGGCGCTGCGGACCGGCTGACCGCAGAGCCGCCGCCCCCCGACGGCAATCCCGCGGTTCAAGGTCCGTCGAAGAAGCGTCGCGCTCCGAAGCGCGGCGGACGCAGAACCCAGGACCCCGCCCAGACCGAAACCGATGCCGCGCCCCCACCGCCCACATCGGTGCTCGAAGGCGACCTCTGACGCGGCCATCCCCGGAAGACAGCCTCTGGTGTGTTCCCTGCGTTGGGAACGCGCTACGGTTATGGGACGGCTTCGGAATCCCGTTTTGGGCCGGCGGTGCGGGCGGTCGCGGCCTAGAATGACAAGAGGCGATGCTTCATTTCGAGCTGAGGTGGGGAGGGGTCTGGATGCCGGGTGCCGACGAAGCCATTGATCACTCCATGGTACTGGTGGAGAGCCAGTTGGACAGCCGGGGCGTGGTCCGCAGCCGCGGCGAGGCCTCCGAAGTCCACGAGCGCTATTCGCGTTACTTGTTCGCGCGGCTTCGTCCGTTCCTGCGTGGCCGCCTGTGCGAGATCGGGAGCGGGACCGGCCGGCTGACCGCGTTGCTCGGCGGATACGAACGGGTGACCGCGGTCGAGCCTTACGGGCCGTACCACCTGCTCAGCATGCGCGACCTCGCCTTTCAGTTGAACATCACCCACGCCCGCTGCACCCTCGAGCAGTGCCCCAATGACCGGGTTCCGGCGGGGGCCTACGACACCGTGCTGTGCCTTGGTTTGCTGGAACACCTCGAGTACGACATCACCGCCCTGGAGATCATGGGCGACCTGACCGCCGCCGGCGGCAATGTCATCGTGGTGGTGCCGGCGGGCCGGTTCCTGTTCAATCGCCTGGACCAGGCCTCCGGCCACCTCCGCCGCTACAGTGAGGCCTTGCTGCGCAGCGCATTTCAGGAAGCGGGTTTGATGGTCACCCGCAGCGGCTACTTCGACATCATCGGGCTGCTATCCTGGTGGCTGTTTGGCGGTGTGTTGCGCCGCAACCGACTGCCCTGGCGCACCCGAGCCTGGACGCCGCTGCTGGATGCCTTGGAGCGCCGCATCCACTTGCCAATCGGTCAGTCGCTCCTGATGATCGGCCGCCGCCCGGGACCCCGGTCGTGAGCCCGGTCGGACTTGCCTGCCCCTGCCGCACGTTGCGGCACGGCCCCCGGCGGCCGAGCGGAATCGCCAGGTCGACCGGCTTAGCGGGGTCCGCCGGCCGCAAACCGGCCGCGGCCCAGGTCGCGGGCGATCACCTGCGCCGCCAGGGCACCTGGCATGCAGGTCAACCCACCGCCGGGATGGCTGCCGCTGCCGCACAAGTATAGCCCTCCGATGGGCGTGGCGTAGCGGGCACATTCCAGCGCCGGGCGGATCAGCCGCTGATCCAAGGCATGCTCGCCGTGATGAATGTGGCCACCGCTCAAACCATAACGCTCCTGCAGATCATGCGGCGTCAGCAACGTGCAGGCGACCAGTGATTGCCGCAGCTGCGGCGCGTATTGCTCCAGGCGGTGCAGCACCACGTCCTGAAGCTCGGTACGGCGCTGATCGTTCCAGCCGCCGTCCAGGTCGAACGGCACAAAGTGGACGTCGATCGACACCACGCAATGACCGGCGGGCGCCAGCGCCGGATGGTGCACCGTCGGCACCTGGATATCGAAGATCGGCTGGCTTGACCACCGCCGATACTTGACGGCATCGAAGGCCCGTTCGAGTTCGTCAAGATGTTCGCCGATGCGGGCACGCTCGACGGAATGTTCGGGACGGCAGGCGAAGGTCAACGGGCGATCGAGCGCCAGGTAGGCCTTGGCGGTCGTCCCGCGGGCCCGGAAACTGCGCATGCGGCCGTCCCACTGCGGATTGACCGCCCCCGGCGGCATCAGATCGATCAAGGTGTGTCGCGGATCACACGAAGCTGCCACCACCAACGATTCGATGGGCGTGCCATCGGCCAGCAGCACACCGCCAACGCGGCCATCGGCCACGCGGATCTGCCGCACCGCCGCCGCCGTCCGGACGGTCACGCCGGCGGACGTCGCCGCCCGCAGCAACGCCTCGATCAGCGCCGGTCCGCCGCCGCGCACCGCCGGAGAAGTCACGGCGTCGGCAATCCACAGATTCGACGCGCTGCCCGGCGAGCGCGGCCCCAGGAACGTGCCGTAGATCGCTGGACCGGCCAGCGCGGCCTTCAACACATCGGACTCGAACCACTCGTCCAACCAATCAGCCGCCGACATCGGACCCGCCCGCAACAGGGCCATCATGTCGCGCTGCCCCAGCCGCCGCAGCGCTGCGGCGCTCTGCAGCAGCGGCCACCAGCCGGTCACGGACCCTGCCGCCGGATCGGGCGGCGGCCGGTCGAGCACCTGCCGCAACACGACGCCCCCGCGACGGACGAAGTCGCGATACCGGCGGTACCGCCGGGCATCATCCGGACGGTGGGCGGCGATATGCGGTTCCGCCGCCGCGGCATCGTGATGCAACAGCAGGCCTGGGCCGTCGATCTGCGGGATCAGAATCGGCGGGCTTGCGGTCTCGTATTCGAGGCCGCAGGCGGCCAGCCCCAACCGGCGGACCACCGCCGGGCGAACCGCGGTGGTGTCGTGCAGGACACCGGCACTGTGATAACCGGGATGGAATTCCTCGGCAGCAGCCAGGCCGCCGGCGGTGCCACGGCGCTCCAGTACCAACACGCGCCTGCCGCCGCGTGCCAGGATGATCGCCGCGGTCAGACCGTTGTGCCCGGCGCCGATGATAATGATGTCGTAGGCGTTCACCATTTTGCAGCAGCCGCAGCGCCCTCCCCCCGCGAGGCACGGGTCGGGGTGTCTCCCTTTATATTGCCCGGGCCCGCAGCAGGCTCTTGGCGGCCAGCTCGCCGGGGGCACCCATGACGCCGCCGCCGGGATGGGTGCCCGAGCCGCACATCCACAATCCAGGCACCGGCGTGCGGTAGCGACTCCAGCCGGCCGCCGGGCGCAAGAACAACAGTTGCTCCAAGCTCAACTCACCGTGAAAGATGTTGCCTTCGGTCAGCCCAAAGTCCTGCTCCAGATCCCAGGGGGTCAGCACCTGGCGATAGCAAATGGACTCCTTCAGCGTCGGGCAGTACTCGGCCAGGGTGTCGATGACCGCATCACCGAAAGCCTCCCGTTGCGCCGGCCACTGCTCCGGACCTGCGGCGAGCTGGTACGGCGCATATTGCACAAATATCGACATCACGTGTTTTCCGGGCGGTGCCACCGTCGGGTCGACCAGCGACGGAATGACCACGTTGAGGTACGGCCGCCGCGAGAACGCCCCGTACTTGGCGTCATCGTAGGCCTGCTCCAGGTAATCGATGCCGGGCGCAATCGCGATATCGCCGCGGACGTGCGGGCCGTCGCCCGGGCGGCTGGTGAAGTCGCAGAAGCGATCCAGGGCCAGGTTGACCTTCCCCGAACTGCCGCGCATCTTGTAATTGCGGATGTGCTGCACGAACTCGGCGTCCAGGTGTTCCGGCCCGACCAACCCCAGGAACGTCCGCCGCGGGTCCAGCGCCGAGATTACCGTCCGGGCGACGATCTCCTCACCGTTTTCCAGGACCACCCCGCGAGCCCGGCGGTCGCGGATCAGCAGCCGGGCCACCGCCGCCTCGGTGCGAATCTCGGCGCCATGGCTGCGGGCCGCGTCGGCCACCGCCAGACTGACCGCCCCGGTTCCGCCGCGGGCGAACCCCCAGGAACGAAACACGCCGTCGATCTCGCCCATATAATGATGAAGCAATACATAAGCGGTCCCCGGCGAGCGGACGCCCAGAAAGGTCCCGATGATGCCGCTGACCGCCATCGGCGACTTGAGCACCTCGGACTCGAACCACAGGTCCAGAAAATCGACGGCGCTCATGGTCAACTGCTGCATCTGCAGATAGAGGGCGTCCGGTCCGGCCGCGGCGAACCGCCGCCCGAGGCGCAGCAGCTTCCAGATTTCGCGCGGGTCGATCGAGCCGGGCTGTGGCGCGGGGCGATCGATCAACGGCTTGACCAGGTGGGCCAGCTTCATCATGGCCAGCCCGAACTCCGGATAGACGTCGGCATCCCGGGCGCTGAAGCGGGCGATCTCCCGATGGGTGCGGTGGGGATCGGACCACCGGCACAGCGAATCACCGTTGGGCAGCGGCAGGAAGGAACACTCCAGCGGAATGATCTCCAACCCGTGGCGGGCCAATTGCAACTCCCGAATGATGTTCGGCCGCAGCAGGCTGACCACGTACGAACACACCGAGAACTTGAATCCGGGGTGCAGTTCTTCGGTCACGGCCGCCCCGCCGAGCACATGACGCCGCTCCAGGACCAGCACGCGCCGCCCGGCCCGGGCCAGGTAGGCGGCACAGATCAGGCCGTTGTGCCCCCCGCCGATGATCACCGCATCGTGGCGCGCCCGCGACATCGCTCAGGCCCTCTTCCGGGGGGGATCAAAAAAGGGCGTCCGCACCACGGTGGCGGCAACCCGCCCCCGGTGGTATTCCGCAGTCACCTCGATCTGCAAACGGGTCCCGAGGCGCTCATATGGCGCCGCCACGGTGGCCAAGGCCAGGTTCTTCTTGAGCAGCGGTGACCAGGCTCCGCTGGTGGCCTGCCCCGCCTGGCAACCGCCCGAATGGTACACCGGCACCGCAGTGCGCCAGGCGCCGGCCGGTAGTTCCGGCGGCAGACCGAACCGGGCGAACAGGGCTTCGAACGCCTCCCAGTCGACCTCCAACCCGACCAGCGATCGCACCGGGCCGCGGCGGCATTCTTCGCGCAGGGCAGCCTGCCCGCTGAACGCTTCCCGGTCCAGCCGCACCATCCAGCCCAACCCCAATTCGTAGGGCGTGGACATCCGCGACTTGATCAGACAGCGCGGCGCGGGGAAGTAGTCGACGCCGTTCAAGACAAACCCGGCTTCCACCCGGGTGATGTCCATGGCATCCAGTCCGGCCGGCAGCAGACCGTGCGGCCGTCCGGCAGCGGTCAGGGCATCCCACACCGCCGGAGCCCGCTCGGCATCGATCCAGACTTCGTACCCCAGATCGCCGGTATACCCGGTGCGACTGACCCACACGGCCGCACCGTCAATCGTTGCCGAACACACGCCGAAGAACGGTAAACCGGCGCACGAGGGCCCGGCACAATCAGCCAGGATCGATCGCGCACCCGGCCCCTGCACCGCCAGGGCCGCCAGCGTGCGCGAGGTGTCTTCGATGACCACGTTGTATCCGTGAGCGCAGCGGCTCAACCAGGCCAGGGCCGGCTCCGCGGAGGTGACGCGGTAATGTCGTTCGGCGAGCCGGGCCACCGTGCCGTCGTCGAGCACTTTGCCGCGGGTGTCACACCAGCAGCAGTACGTCACGCGCCCGATCTTCAGCGCTGCGATCGGCCGGACCATGACCCGCGACAGAAACGCCGCGGCATCGGGTCCGCGCACGTCATACTTGTGCAGCGGCGAGACGTCGATCAAGCCGGCAGCGTGCCGCAGGGCGAAGTATTCCCGGTCACTGCAGGTATCGTAGGAACACACCGCGTAACAACCGGCCCAGTCTTTGAATCGCAAACTGGTACACAGTTCCAAGGTGCGCGAATGAACGGGCGTGGGAACGGGCAACGGCGTCGCCTCCCGAGGGCTCTCAAAGCGACCAGCCTATCGGTTCAACTACCCCTCGTAAAGCGCCGGCGGACAGTCGTGCTTGCCCCGCCCCCACGCTTGTGCCATACTGATCGCCATGGAATCACCGGTGATCACAGGAGGTCAATCATGCTATTGCACACGTGCGTCCTGCTCGCCCTGCTGCCGGCCGGCGGCGGAGCCGACCCATCGGACGCCGCCCAGCGGAAACCGGCCGTGAGTCCGGTACTCGATTTTCAGGTCCAGCGGATCGACGGCACGGAAGTGCACCTGGGCGAATACCAGGGCCAGGTGCTGCTGATCGTCAACGTGGCATCGCGCTGCGGCTTCACACCCCAGTACGCCGACCTGGAAGCCTTGTACCGCAAGCACAAGGACGCCGGCCTGCGCATCCT
This sequence comes from uncultured Planctomycetales bacterium, assembly GCA_964619935.1. Classification (GTDB taxonomy): domain Bacteria; phylum Planctomycetota; class Phycisphaerae; order UBA1845; family CAIVHJ01; genus CAZUGO01. Next base: position 14,327 of record CAZUGO010000012.1, read on the forward strand.
GGCGTTTCCGGCCAACAACTTCGGGGGCCAAGAGCCGGGAACCAACAAGGAAATCCTGACCTTCTGCACCTCGACCTACAACGTGACCTTCGACCTGTTCTCCAAAGTGTCCGTCAAAGGCACCGACATCTGCCCGCTCTATCGCTACCTGACCGATCCGCAGAAGACCGCGGAATACGGCGGCGACATCAAGTGGAACTTCGAGAAGTTCCTGGTGGATCGCAGCGGCGCGGTCGTTGGACGCTTCGGGTCTCGCGAAGCGCCGCTGGGCGAGAAGTTGACCACGGCGCTGCAGGCCGCGCTCCAGGCGGCCCCCACGAGCAGCCGTCCACGCTGACGCCGCGATCGAGCCCGGCCGGTGACGGCGCCGAAGTTGATTGAGCGATTTTCCGACAGCGCTCCGTCGGCGTTCCGGAGTTGCGTTGCTGGGGTATGCTTTGATTCGCTTCCCGTGAAACAGGAAGGGCTGGGCGGTTGTTATATCTGCGCAAGGGGGATCTTCGTGCCCTGGAAAAAGCCGAGGAGTTCAGAGTCTCCACGGCACGGCGCTCGCGAAGTCGGCAGCGCGACCGTGAGGTGTCCCGCGGAGCGTCGGCCCTGCCGCCGGCAACCCGCCGGCGGGCCGTTGCCGGGTGCGGCGCGGCGGCGCTCAGCGGCATCCTGCTGGCCACGGCACTGTTGTTTCCGCAACTGTGCTGGGCAGCCTGGCCGGCGTTGGCCCTGCTGATCGCCGCGATCTCGGGCTGCGAGCCGAAGACGGCGGCCGTGGGCGGGGCGTGTGCCGGCGTGGCGTTCTACGGACTGGCCGGGTACTGGATCGTCGATACCATCGCCACGTTCTCGGGCTTCCACTGGGTCGTCGCCGTGCTCCTGTTCGCAGCCTTCTGCCTGGCGAGCGCCGGTCAGTTCGCCCTGTTCGGGTGGCTGTGCGCCCGTTTTCGGGACGGCGCACCGCTGCTGGTTTACCCGCTGATGTGGGTGGCAACCGAGTGGCTGTACCCGCAGTTGTTCCCCTGGAAACTGGCGTATTCACAGTCGCCCTGGCTGTCATTGATTCAAGTGAGTGAATGGACGGGGGCCTGCGGCATCAGTTTCGTGATGGTCTGGACCGCGGCATTGTTCTGCCACTCCCTGCGCCCGGGTGCCCGGCAGCGGCGCTGGATCGCCGATGCCGGGTGCTGGGCCGGCAGCGCGGCCGTGATCCTGGGGTTCGGGTACTGGCGAATCGCGAACCTCGCGGGCCGGGCGCCGGACGGCCCGCCGGTGAACGTCGCCTTGATCCAGCCGGGAAAACTGCCGCTGCTGCAGAACTGCCTGAACCTCACTCGGGCCCTGACCGCGGCGGTCGACGTCGTCTGCTGGCCGGAGTCGGCGCTCCCGGGCCTGTATCCCGTGGATCACGATCGTCTCACCAAACCGGCATTGGGCACGCGCTACCCCCCACCGCCCTTCTCGGTCGGTCTGGACGATACGTTTCTGCTGGCCGGTGCCGGAACCCAGCAGCCCCCCGCGAAGGATGGCAACTGCCACGTCAGTGCCCTGTTGATCGATCCGCAGGACCATATTGTCGGTCGCTATCACAAGCAATCGCTACTGCCCTTCGGTGAGTACGTTCCCGGTGAGCAGTGGATTCCCGCGCTGCATCGGCTGCTGCCGGCGGCGCCGCGGTATGTGCCGGGGACCGATGCGGCTCCGCTGCAGGTCGGCTCCTTGTTTCGAGCGGGCCTGCTGATCTGTTATGAAGATCTCATGCCCCACCTCGCCAGACGGACCGTACGCCAGGGCGCCGATGTGCTGATCAATCTGACCAACGACCTGTGGTTCGGCCACAGCCCGGCACTGACCCTGCACAAACGGTTCGCAGTGTTTCGGGCCGTGGAGTGCAAACGCACGCTGCTGCGCTGCACCACCACCGGTGCCACGACGATCATCGGACCAACCGGGGCGGTGCTCGCGGACGCCCCACTGAACCAGCCGGCCACTCTGATTGCCACCATCACCCCTCTGGCGGTGACCACGTTCTATACCCGGTGGGGCGACGTCTTCGCCTGGATGTGCGCGGCGGGTTGCCTGGTGGTCGCCGGGCGCGGACGCTTCCGGGCGCAAGGAGCACCCGGGCAGCCCGACCTGGCGCGCGGACCGACGCCCACGGCCCGTTGAGCGGGTTGCGGGCGGTTCGCCGATTGGCGTCGCGGGTGCACCTCCCACGCCGAAAGCACGACGTCGCCGACCCGGCCCTCCGGAACTCGAGCCGGACGGCCGGATCAAACCCAGCAACTGTCCGAACGCCGGTTGGGTCAGACCCCCGCTGCCGGCGGGGTCCGAATACGACCGCCCGCCTCGAAACCCGCGGAATTGTATCGTATCTCATAGTGCCGCAAGTAACTGAGCCCGTCACGGATTACCGGGGTCCGGGAGCCGCTGGGTCCGGGGTAAGGTTGGGCGACGTGTGGTGAGCTGCTGCTGTCTCCCGCTGGCCCGGCTCCCGGACTCGGCATTCGGTTCGCCGGGTGGCGGTGCGCCTGCAAAGCCACGGGCACCTTCGAAGGGGAGTTCACATGGCCCACATGGCGGCCCATCCTTGCATTGCGCTGTTCCACGACGAAATCCAGCGCTTCCGGCGATTCGCCAGGCAGCGCAGCACGCGCGATCGGGTGACCCGCCGCCGCCGGCACAAGCGTTACCACCGCTCCTGGCCGCTGCTGGTCGCCACTTACCGCAGCGGCGCATTGGTCGAGTGCAGCGCTGCATTGCACGACGCCTCGCCCGGCGGCATCGGCTTCATGTGCGAACGCTCCTTTGAACCCGGCACCCAGATCTTCATCCGCCTGTTCTGGCACGAAGCGACCGCGCTGCGGATTCCCGCCATTGTCCGTCATATCGCCCGATCGTCCCGGGGCGTGCTGGTCGGTTCACAATTCGACCTGAACAACGTCGACGCCTGTGAGGCCGCCCTGCACATGGACGCGGTTTGCCGGCTGTAGCCTGCCGGCCTCATGACCCGCTCCTGCAGGTTTGCGACCGGGCGCACCACCAAGGCGCCTGGCGCACCCGACTGGCAGAGCCCTGGCAGGCCGCCGAGCCCCAACCCGGACTGTGACGCACCCGCGGGGTTGTGCTAAACTGGTGGTATTCGAGCCATCGGCCCAACGGCTTTCCTGCCGCCGCCGATCGAAAGGATGGACATGGCAGCACTTCAAGGGAAGCGGGCACTGGTCTGCGGCAGCACCCAGGGCATTGGGCTTGCCTGCGCCCAAGCGCTGGCTGAAGCGGGTGCCGCCGTGACGCTGGTCGCCCGCCATGAGCAAGCCCTGCAGCAGGCCGTCGCCGGTCTGGCAGCCGGCAATCATCACACGGTCTGCTCCGATTTCGCCGATCCTGACGGCCTGCGGGCCGCGGCGGACAAGACGGTTCGACAACACGGGCCCGTGCACATCCTGGTCAACAACACCGGCGGCCCAAAGAGTGGACCGATCCTCGAAGCCGACCCCGAAGCGTTCCGAACCGCGTTCTCGGCTCACGTGGTCTGCAACCAGATTCTGGTCCAGACGGTCGTGCCGGGGATGCAACAGGCCGGCTACGGGCGAATCGTGAACATCATCTCAACATCCGTGCTGTCGCCGATTCCCGGGCTGGGGGTGTCCAACACCATCCGGGCGGCGGTGGCGAATTGGGCCCGAACCCTGGCCAAGGAATTGGGTCCGCTCGGCATCACGGTCAACAACGTCCTGCCAGGCTACACCGATACCGTGCGGTTGCGTTCGCTGATCGAGGCCACGGCCTCCCGCCGCAACAGCACGCCCGACGAAGTCATCCGCGAGTGGAAGGCCGGCATTCCGCTCGGGCGCTTCGCCGAGCCGTCCGAGGTCGGGCAGTTGGTCGCGTTTCTGGCATCGCCGGCGGCGGCCTATATCAGCGGCGTGAACCTGCCAATCGACGGCGGACGTACGGCTTGCCAATAGGACCCCGACGGTATGACCCGACTGTACGCCATCCTGATCCTGGCCTGCCCGCCCGGAGGCGCGGCATTCGCTACAGAGACTTCGCCACCCGCCAGCGACCTGGTGCATGCCGCCGTCGCGCAACTGCGGGCCATGCAGGAGGCTGACGGGGCCTGGCCATACGAAGGCGTTTACCGCGTGGCCGGCCAAATCCCGGTGGGCTACCGCATCGGCGGAACGGCCCTGGCCTGCGAAGCACTGCTGGCTTCGGGCTGGCCTGACGATGCCGGCCGGGCGGCCTTCGATCGCGGAATCGACTTCATCCTCCAGGCCCTCAATGATCCGCTGATGGCTCCGAGCACCGAGAACCGTTACGACGTTCGGGTCTGGGGCCAGGCCTACGCCCTCGATCTGTTTTGCCGCCTCCGCACCCGGCAGCCCGCTGACCCGCGCGCCGCGGAACTGGATCGCTGGATCGGCACGCTCACCGCAACCTTGGTCGCCGAAGAACTCCCCGGCGGTGGCTGGAACTACGCCAATCGCCGCCAGCATGCCGCGTTTGTCACTGCCCCGGTGTTGCAGGCTCTGCTGCGGGCCCGGGCGCGCGGCCAACCGGTCCCCGCTGACCTGCTGCAACGCGGCCGCGACGTGTTGCTGACCAGCCGCCTGCCGGATGGGGCCTTCCACTACAGCGGTGTGACCACCGACACGCGTCCCCGCAGCAGCCGGGCGAGCGACGCCGGATCAGCCGCGCGGTCACCGGTCTGCGAGGCCACCCTGATGCTGCTGGGTGCCGGCTCGACCGCCGGGCTCAGTCGCGCCTTGGACAACTTCCACCGCAACTGGCAGGCGCTGGAAACCCGTCGCAAGAAGACCGGCACGCACGCCCCACCACACGGCATCGCCCCGTATTACTTCTACTTCGGACACCGCTATGCGGCCCAGGTTATCGAGCTGCTGCCGCCGGCACAGCGGGCCGCCGAGCGCGCCCGACTGCTGGCCAGGATTCTGCAAACTCGCGATCCGGACGGAACCTGGAACGACCGCGTGTTTGCACGCTCCCGCAACTACGGGACCGCCATGGTGGTCCTGGCCCTGCTGGAGGATCGTGCCGGGGCGCCCGCATCCGGCGAACCGCCCGCGACGGCCCGCCCGAGCACCCCACAAGCAGCTCCTTGAGATCAGCCGGCCATGCGCAACATCAAAATGGTGCTGGCATACGACGGAACGGAATACCACGGCTGGCAGGCTCAGCCCGGCCAGCGAACCGTTCAGGAGGTCTTGCAAAGCCGCCTGCAGCGCGTGCTGCGGCACCCGGTGTCGCTGATCGCCAGCGGGCGGACCGATGCCGGGGTTCATGCCGCCGGGCAGGTGGTGAATTTCAGAACCACCAGTGCCCTGACCGGCGCGCAGTTGAAACACAGCCTCGGCAATCGGCTGGCGGCCGACCTGGCGATCCTGCGCATCCGCGAGGTTCCTGACGGCTTCCACGCCACCCGCACCGCCCTCAGCAAGCTGTACTGCTACCGGATCTGCACCGATCGCAACGGCCCCGTGGCGGCTCGAACCCAGCGCTACGTCTATCACCACCACCGCCCGCTGGATGTGGACGCCATCCGCTGCGCCGCTCGCCACTTCCTGGGCACCCATGACTTTCGGGCCATGGCCGCGCTGGGCGCACCGCGCCTCAGCTACGAACGGACCATCCTCGGTTGTGAGGTGGTTCAATACGGACGTGAGCTTCACGTTCGGATCGAGGGCACCGGATTCTTGTACCGGCAGGTCCGCAACATGGTGGGAACGCTGCTCGATATCGGCAGCGCTCGCCGAATGCCCGATTGCATTCCCGGGATTCTGGAGTCCAAGGATCGCAGCCGCGCCGGTCCGACCGCGCCGGCGCACGGCTTGTCGCTGGAGTGGGTGCGGTACCCGCCCGATGCCCTCATCCCGGATGCCCCCCGATGCGTATCTGCCATGTAATCACCCGCCTGATCATCGGTGGGGCCCAGGAAAACACGGTGCTGACCTGCGCGGGGCTGCACGACGCCGGGCATGCCGTGCTGCTCCTGGCCGGCCCCGACAGCGGACCGGAGGGCAGCCTGTGGGAGCAGGCCCGCTCCGGAGGCTACGACACGGCGGTGATTCCGGCCTTGCACCGCGAGATCCGCCCCCTCGATGACCTGCGGGCTTTCAGCCAGCTCGCCGAATGCTACCGCCGCTTTGCGCCCGACATCATCCACACCCACAGCAGCAAGGCCGGGATCCTGGGGCGCTGGGCGGCCCGGCAATGCCCGGCGGCCACCGTGGTGCACACCATCCACGGCATGAGCTTCAACCGCACCCAGTCCGCCCTGCGCCGCGGGCTCTATCGCTGGCTGGAGTGCGAGGCGGCGGGGTCCACGACTCACCTGGTCACCGTGGCCCAGGCCATGACCCGCCAGGCCGTGGCCGCCGGCATTGCCCCGCCGGACCGATTCACCACCGTCTATTCCGGAATGGACACCGCCGGGTTCGCACCCGACCCCCGCATCCGCGACGCCGTGCGCCGCGAATGGCAAGTCGGCCCGGAGCAGACCGTCATCGGCACGGTCGCCCGCATGTTTCGCAACAAGGGGTATGAGCAACTGCTTCCGGCCGCAGCAGCCCTGGCCGCCGCACACCCGCAAGTGCGGTTCATCTGGATTGGAGACGGCCGCGATCGCCCGCGTTACGAACGCCGCTTGCGCGACCTGCATCTCGATCAGCGAGTGACCCTCGACGGTCTGCAGCAACCCCAGGACGTCGCCCGCAAGATGCAAGGCTTCGACCTGCTGGTGCACTGCTCACAATGGGAAGGCCTGCCGCGCACCGTCGTCCAGGCCTTGCTCCTGGAAGTTCCTGCGGTCGGCTTTGACATCGATGGCGCGCCCGAAGTGCTGCATGACGGTCGCACCGGCCGGCGAGTGCCGTTGAACGACATCGCGGCCCTGGTCCAGGCCGTGAGCGATCTGGTAGCCGACCCCCCGCAACGCCGGGCCATGGGCCAAGCCGGACGGCGGCTGTGCCTGCAACGCTTCGATCATCGGGCGATGGTGCGGCAACTGGACGCGTTGTATCGCCGGCTGCACCACCCCAGCAGTAGGTGGTCAACCCCAGGCCCACCTGGGCATGATCAAAATGGTACCACCACACATCCCAAATGAAGATACCGTTTATATAAAATGGTACCACCATTTGAATCAAATGGTACCATGATTTGATCATTCTGGTACCATCATTTGAATAAAATGGTACCACCATTTTTTCTGAAAACCCAGGCTCCCCACGGTGCGTGGTCGGCGGTCAATCCGTAGCCGGCCGCCGCGGCAAACGCTCCCACAGGGCTAACGCATTGCCGCACATCACTATCGCCGGCAGGAACAAGGCGCTCAGCATGGGAACGGCGCCCAATGTGGCCCAGCGATAGGCCATCCCGCCCAGCAGCAGGAATCCAATAATGACCGACACCGCCATGGAGGCCCGCCAGCCCTTGAAGTTGCCAACCGCCAGCAGCACCAGGACGGCAGCCCCCAGCCAGACCGCGTGACTGCCGCCCCACCACCCATGCAGCAGGATCGCGGCGGCAAACATCAAGTTGCTGAGATACGACAGCGGAACCCGCGGGTGAGTCCGTCGGAATGCCGGCCGGGAAGGTGCCATCCGTCCCAGGTCGGCCGGAATGGGCCGGAGGTTGAACTACGCCGCGGGGGCCCAGGCGGCTGCAGGCGTAATCGGACCATGCGGTGCGGTGCGCGGCCGGGGTCTCAAGGAGCGATCAAGCCGCTTGTTTGGAAGTGTTGGCGTCGCGTGCCAGGGCCACAATGGCGTCAAACGCCGCCGAATCATGAATCGCCAACTCACTGAGCATCTTGCGATTCAGGGTGATGCTCGCGGCTTTGCAGCCGGCGACGAAGCGGCTGTAAGAGATCCCGCGCTCGGCACAGGCCGCAGACAGGCGGGTGATCCATAAACTGCGGAACTCACGCTTGCGGCGGCGGCGATCGCGATAGGCATTGCGGCCGGCCCGCAACAAGGTCTCGAGCGCGAGGCGGTAACGGTTCTTGCGCGGACCGCGGTACCCTTTGGTCGCGCGGAACAACCTGACTTTCTTGCGATGGGTGGCGGCGCCTGAAGTTGCTCGAGGCATGGGGAGTCGCTCCGGTTACAGACCCAATGCTACGCGCGTTCTGGCGGCATCGCGAGGTTGCATGATCACCATTCGGCTGACACGGCGGCCGCGTTTTCCGCTCTTGCCGCTCATCAGGTGTCCGCCGAAGGAGGCCTTCCGCTTGACCTTGCCGTTGGCGGAAACCCGCACCCGCTTGGCCAGGCCCTTGTGGGTCTTGAACTTGTTCTTTGTCATGGGCCAAAGTCGTCCAACAGATACACTCAGAATCGCGTTATCATACACGAAAGCCCCGGTCGATCAAGACGCTGTCGCGATAATTGCCGGGCGCCCGGACCGGCCCGCGCGGCCCCATGACCGGACACCCGGGATCGCCTGTTAGTCGATTGCAAATCTGGAGTTACGGACTAGAATCCAGGCGTATGACGAGCGACCCGCCCAGGCCTTTGCAGTTGGTGCGATACCCGGATCCCCGGCTTCGACAGGTCTGCGAACCCGTTACTGCCTTCGACAGTGCCCTTTGCGACCTGATCGACCGCATGCTGGCATTGATGAAGCAGAGCAACGGCATCGGCTTGGCCGGCCCACAGGTCGGCGTGATGCGGCGGTTGTTCGTGTGCAATTACAGCGGCGAAGCCGGCAATGATCTGGTGGTGATCAACCCGGCGCTGTCGGACTTGGTCGAATCGGTGCGCGCCGATGAGGGCTGCCTGAGCATTCCGGAGGTCACCGTCGCGGTCGCGCGTGCCCGGCAGGCTCGCTTGCGGGCCCAGGACGTTCATGGGGCTTGGTTTGACATGCCCGTGGAGGACCTTCTGGCCCGGGTGTGCCAGCACGAGAACGATCACCTCAACGGCAGGTTGATCCTGGACTACATGGACGACACCGCCCGCTTGGCCAATCGGCGGGCCTTGAAACACCTGGAAGACCGCTTCCAAAGGTAAGCGCCGACCCACCCGACCGGGTCTTCGTCGGGTGCGGGCCCGGCGCTGGCGGCCCATCGGAGCTGCGGCCGCAGCAGAGGTCACCGAATGCGAATCCTCTTTTTCGGGTCCGGAGCGTTCAGTGTCCCCACATTGCGCAACCTGGAGCAGAACCACCAAATCGTGCGGGTCGTGACCCAGCCGGATCGACCCGGCGGCCGCGGCCGCCAGCCGATCGCCACCCCGGCGCGGGCCATGGCCGAGGAACTGGGGCTGGCGGTGCTGCCGACCGCCGACGTGAACGCCCCCGAAACCGCCGCCGAGTTGCTCGCCGAACGTGCAGACCTCGGTGTGGTCCTGGCGTTTGGGCAGAAGATCGGACCGCAATTGCTCCACGAGATCGCCGGCGGCTGCATCAACGCCCACGGGTCGCTGCTGCCCGCCTATCGGGGGGCCGCCCCGGTGCACTGGGCGATCATTCGCGGCGAGCGCCGAACCGGCGTGACGGTCTTCAAGCTGGTTCAGCGGATGGACGCCGGCCCGATCCTGGCAAGTCGCTGGACATACATCAAGCCGGAAGAAACCACCAGCGAGCTGCACGATCGTCTGGCCGCCATCGCCGTCGACGCCGTCCGGGCGGCGCTGGAGTGCTATGCCGCGGACCCCAACCCGGCCGGCGCGCCCCAGGATGAAACGGCGGCAACCGCCGCGCCCAAGCTCACCAAGGAAGACGGGGTGCTCGACTTTTCGCGCCCGGCGAGCGAACTGGCCAGCCGGATTTGCGGCCTGTGGTCCTGGCCCGCGGCACGCTGCCTGTGGGTATCGGCGGCCGATGGCCGCCGGCAGGAAATCGCGCTGGCCAGGGCCCGGGTGGCCGAAGGGCTGCCCCCGGCGACGCCGGCGGGACAGCTTGACGACCGCCTGCATCTCGCCACCGGTGACGGCATGCTGGAGATCCTCGAACTCAAACCGGCGGGCGGAACCTTGATGACCTGGCCCCAGTTTGTGAACGGTCGCCGGGTGCGCCCCGGCGACCGGTTTGAATCCGTGGTCCTCGATCGATTGCCCTGAGCAATCATTCCGCGCTTGCGGCCATTGGGCTGCAAGGCGGGCGGGGCCTACGGCGGGCGGAGCCCCCCTTGCGGGCCCGGCGACCGCCGCCGCCCGGTGACCCACCAGCACAACACCAGCACGGCATAGAGCGTATCGGCGCACTCGATGCGACGGTCACAGTGGTCCCGGTACAGGCCCATGACGCCGTCGAAGTCCAGCGGCGGAAGCTCCTGCACGACCTTCCGCGAGACTGTCGACAGGAATACGTCGCGCCATTGCGCTCGTAGAAACTCACCGACCGGCAATTCAAAGCCCATCTTGCGGCGTTTCAGAACTTGCGGCGGCAAGGCGCCCCGATAGGCGTCGACCAGCAAGCGCTTCCGGTGGGCACCGGCGATCTTGAATTCCGATGGCAGGCTCACCGCCAGCGAGACGACGGCCGGATCGAGCATGGGCACGCGGACCTCCAGCCCGCACGCCATGCTGGCGAGATCGACCTTGGTGAGCATGTCGGCGGGGAGCTGATATTGCAGATCGGTCATGAGGATCTGGTTCAGCGGGTCGTCCGACCAGGCCTCCAGAAGGCCGCGGTCCACGCCGGCGGCCACCCGGTCGAGTTCCGCGTCGGGCGGCGGCAGCAACCCGTGGGGATCCAGCAGCCGCTCCGTCTCGGCATCGGTGATCCGTGACCACGCCCAATGCCGTTGCAGCGGAGCGGTCCCAGCGGTGCGCAGCAGCTTGCGGATTTGCCGCAGCAGGTCCTCGATGGAATTCGATTTTGAAACCGGCAGGGCCCGCAGCAGCGGTTCGCACAACCGCTGGCGGATACCGCGGGGCAGGCGCAGGAAGGCCTCCAGGTAGCGATGGCCCAGGTAGCGCCGGTATCCGCCGAACAGCTCGTCAGCGCCGTCGCCACTGAGGGCCACGGTCACCGTACCCCGGGCGTGGCGGCTGAGCAGTACGGTCGGGATCAACGAAGCATCGGCGAACGGCTCTGACAGACCGTCCAGCACGCTGGGGAGCTGGTCCAGCACTTCCTGCCCGGTGAGCGCCAGCGGGTGGTGCTCGGTGCCCAGGTACTCGGCGACTTGCCGGGCGTAGCGAGACTCATCGTACTGCGGCTGGTCGGCGAAGCCGACCGAGAAGGTCCGGACGCCGGCCCCGCGATCTTCGGCCAGGTGCCGAACCACGATCGACGAGTCCAGGCCGCCGGAAAGGAAGGCGCCGATGGGCACGTCGGCCACTTCCCTGGCCCGAACGCTGCGCCGCAGGCGGTCGCGCACCGCCCGGCAGGCCTCGGGATAGGACAACCGGCTCAAGTCTGGATCAATCGTGGGGCGGTAATAGCGCTGCGGGGCCCTGCTGCCGCGGGCATCAAAGTGCAGCAGGTGGCCGGGTGGCAATCGCCGGCAGTCGCGATAGATGGTCCGCGGCTGGGCGATGTAACCAAAGCGCAGGTAATGCCCCAGGCCCTCGGCACACAACTCCGCAGAATCGGCCAGCAGCGCCAGCGCCGACATCTCGCTCCCGAACACCAGCCGATCAGGTTCCGCGGCGTACAGCAGCGGCTTGATGCCGAAGCGGTCACGAACCAACACGCCGCGGCCCCGGTCGGCGTCGAACAGACACAGGGCCCACATTCCGTTGAGGCGCTCGAACAGGCCGTCGCCCCACTCTGCATATCCGCAGAGCAACACTTCGGTGTCGGACTGGGTGCGGAAGTGGTGCCCGCGGTGGGCCAGATCCTCGTGGAGTTCACGGTAGTTGTAGATTTCGCCGTTGAAGACGATGACCCGCCGGCCGGCGGCGTCGCACATCGGCTGCCGCCCGGCCGGGCCTGGATCGATGACCGCGAGCCGAGTGTGCGCCAGGCCGACCCGCGGATCTCCACCCTCACTGAGCCAGACCCCGCGATCATCGGGTCCGCGGTGTGCCAGCCGCCGGCAGGCATGTTGCAACAGTTCATGATCGATCGGGCGGCCCCGAAAATCGATGCAGCCGGCAATTCCACACATGCGCTGATTGTTCGTGGAAGCCCGCCGAATTGCAAGACGCCGCCCACCCCAATGCCGCCGCTGGCCCGGTGATCACCGCACGCTGGCCTCCCGTCGGCCCCTTGCTCAATGGCGCCGCCACAGCTAGAATGACCGCGACCCGAATGCGATGGTTGCCCCGCGGGGCGGTTCGTCCCGAACACCTCAAACATCGAGCATTGCCTCCCATGGAAGTGCTGTTTGTCATGTTCAAAGACAACGGAGACCGCAAGGACTTCTCCGTGCGCAACCAGAGTACCATCGTCGGTCGCCAGGAGGACTGCGACATCCGCATTCCGCTGCCTGAAGTCTCGCGCCAGCATGCCGAGATCACCATTACCCGCCAGGGGGTCCTGGTGAAGGACCTGGGCAGCTCCAACGGCACCTACGTCAACAACCGGCGGGTCAAGCAGAAACAGCTGGAACCCGGCGATCACCTGGTGATCGGCCCGGTGGTGTTTACCGTCCAGATCGACGGCAGCCCCCTGGAAATCCGGCCGGTCAAGACCAAGCTCCGTCGCCAGTCGGTGTTCAGCCCGGAAGACGACCTGGCCGCCGGTCTGGGCAAGGACGTTGCCGACGACCTCTCCGGCTCCAAGACCCGCAGTGCCGACAGCGAGATCCTCGAAGCCCTGGAGGCGTCCTCGGACAGCGGTCTGAACATCGAAATCGACGAACTCGACCTGGGTGATTCGGCCATCGCCGGCGACAAGCCGTAACCGCCACACCGCAACGGGTGCCGCGAATTTTTCAGGATTCCTGAATCAGCAATTGCGACTTCGGGCGCCGGCGCCGGCCCGGATGTCCCGGCGACGCCGGATCCGCCAGACCGCCGGGTGAGCGCTCCGGCGCGCCCGGCCGGTGCCTTGACACTTTGCCCGCAGGCAGTTACGCTGACTCGCTCGACTTGCGGATGCCTTTGGGGCATGTCGGCACCGCTCGTGCCGGCTGTGGGCTTTTTACCTCGCGGCGACAAGCTCAGGCCACGCATCACGCACCGAACAGCCGCGACACCTCACGTGGGGCGTCGCACACCCGACAACCAAAGCGCCTGAGTTCGAGTGGGCAGCATACGCATCACCGGATAGCCCGTGGTGTAATGGTAACACACCAGGTTTTGGTCCTGGCGTTCCTGGTTCGAGTCCAGGCGGGCTAGTTCGAGTCCGGAATCTAGAGGATCGACGAATGCGACCTTTGGCGGCAATTGTCTTGGCGGCGGGCAAGAGTACCCGCATGCGCAGCGAACTGCCCAAGGTGCTGCACGCCATCCACGACCGCCCCATGCTGGCCTACGTGCTGGACGCCTGCTTCGCGGTGGGCGTGCCGGAGATCCACGTCGTCGTGGGTCACGGCAAACAGCAGGTCATCGACCGCTTTGGCGATGACCGGCGGCTGAAGTGGATCGAGCAGTCCGAGCAGTTGGGCACCGGTCACGCCGTGATGATGGCCGAGCCGGCGCTACGGGATTTTGACGGCGACGTCCTGATCATCGCCGGCGACATGCCGCTGGTTCAAGCCCGAACCCTGAGCGACCTGGTGGCGCTGCACCGCCGGGTGGGCTCGATGGTCTCGCTGGCCACCGCCGAACTGGATGATCCCGACGGCTACGGTCGGGTGATCCGAGATGGCGGCGGCCGGCTGCAGGGCATCGTGGAGCATCGCAACTGCACCCCCGAGCAACTCAGGATCCGGGAAGTGAATATCAGTTATTACTGTTTTGACAGCGTGCGGCTGTTTGACGCCTTGCGCCGGATCTCGCCGGACGCCGGCAAGGGCGAGTATTACATCACCGACGTGGTGCACCTGCTGGTCGCCGACCGGCGACCTGCGGCGATCCTGCCCGGGGTGGCTCCCGACGATGCCCTGGGCATCAACTCGCCGGAAGACCTCGAGCGCGTCGCCCGGTGCATGAACCGTCGTCTGGCCCGATCCCGATCATGATTAACCTTGTGGAGCCCATCATGGACGGATTGAGAATCTTCGGCGGTACCAGCTCCCAGAATCTGACCGGGAGGATTGCCCGTTACCTGGACATCGAGGTCGGCCGGGCCCACGTCGGCCGCTTCCCGGATGGCGAAACCCTGGTCAAGCTCGACGACGACGTCCGCGGCCGGGACTGCTTCGTGGTCCAATCGACCTGCCCGCCGGTGAACGACACGTTGATGGAACTGCTGATCTTCATCGATTGCCTGCGGCGGGCCTCGGCCCGGCGGATCACCGCAGTGGTGCCGTATTTTGGCTATGCCCGCCAGGATCGCAAGACCGAAGGCCGCACCCCGATCACCGCGAAGCTGGTGGCCAACATGATCGCCCAGGCGGGCGCCCAGCGGGTGCTGACCATGGATTTGCACGCCGACCAGATCCAGGGCTTCTTCGATCTCCCGCTCGACCATCTGACCGCAGAACCGGTGATCACCGGCCACTTCAAGAAGCACGGTCTGGGCAAGATCGTGACCGTGTCCCCCGATGTTGGCAACATGAAGAAGGCCAACAGCTATGCCTCCCGGCTGGGCGGCGACTTTGCGGTCATCGACAAACGCCGCCGCGACGGCGATTCGATCGAGATGGTCAACCTGATCGGCGATGTCCGGGATCGTGACGTTCTGATCTTTGACGACATGATTACCACTGCCGGCACGGTCTGCGGGGCGGCCCGGTTCCTGCGGGACCGCGGAGCCAAGTCGGTGACCGTCTCGGCCACGCACCCGATCTTCGCCACGCCGGCCGTTGACCGCCTCCTGGGGAGCGGCATCGACCACATCTGCGTGACCGACACCATCCCCTTGAGCAGCGACGCCCGCGAGCGTCTGTCCAATATCACCGTGCTGTCCGTCGCGGAGTTGATGGGTGAGGCCATTCGCCGGATTCACCGCAACGAGTCAGTCAGCGCCATGTTCGACAATCAGTAAACGATGATGGAGTAGCTCAATCATGGAGTCACAAACACTTACCGCCACCAGCCGCAGCAGCATCGGGACCCATTGCTGCCGCAAACTGCGCGACCGCGGCCAGGTGCCGGGGATCATCTACGGCCATGGGGAAGCGCCGCAGGCGTTCAGCGTGGACCGTCACGATCTTGAGGTCCAACTGGGCCGCGGGCATCACGTGTTGGCGCTCGATCTCGACGCCCAGACCCGCTCCTACCTCGTCAAGGACGTGCAGTACGATCCTCTGGGCACCCACGTGGTGCACGTCGATCTGGCCCGGATCGACCTGCACGAGAAGGTCCGCCTGAAGATCGCCGTCGAGCTGCGCGGCACCCCCCAGGGGACCACCGAGGGTGGCGTGCTGGACCAGCTGCTTAACGAGTTGGAAATCGAGTGCCTGGCCTCGGCTATTCCGCACGAAATCCGGGCCACGGTCGGCCACCTGGGGGTCAACCAGTCGCTGACCGTCGGCGACCTGCAACTGCCCGATGGCGTGGTGCCCACCCTGAACGCCGACACCGTGATCGCCACGGTGCGGGTCATCGCCGAGGAGCTGGCACCCGAAGAGGCCGAGGAGGCCGAGGCCACGGAACCCGAGATCATTTCTCGCGGCAAGGAGGAGAAAGCCGGTGAGGAATCGGACTCCTGAGATGGGGATTTGCGGCAGTGAAACTGGTGGTCGGGCTCGGCAACCCAGGCGTCAAGTACCAGAACACCCGGCACAACCTCGGGTTCATGGTCGTCGACTGTCTGGCCCGGCGGCTGGCGATCGACGTCTCCCGCGAACGCCTCCAGGCTTGGCTCGGGCTGGGCGAATGCCACGGCCACAAGGTGGTGCTGGCCAAACCCAGCACATTCATGAACCGCAGCGGCCAGGCGGTGCTGGCCATCGGGCGCTTTTACAAGCTGGAACTGCCCGACCTGTTGGTGGTCACCGACGACCTGGCCTTGCCCCTGGGCCGTCTGCGCCTGAGAGCCCGCGGCACTGCGGGCGGGCACAACGGCTTGTCCGACATCGAGCAGCGCTTGGGCTCGGTGGAATACGCCCGGCTGCGGATCGGGATCGACGCCCCGCAGTGGGATGCCACGGCCCATGTCCTGGGCCTCTTCGACGACGCCGAGCAACCGGTGGTTGTCGCCGCCGTGAACCGCGCCGCCGATGCCGTGGACTGCTGGATCGAACACGGCCTCGAGAAGGCGATGAATACATACAATCGAGACACGAAGGACTTGCCCGACGATTGACCGGTACCCACCGGTCGGGAAAGCAGGAGGATGAATCTTGAACACCTATGAAATCATGTTCTTGTTCGATCCCACATTCGGGGTCAACTGGGAGGCCGTCCAGGGCGAAATCAAGCGCCTGATGGATCGCGCCCATGCCGAGGTCATCATTACCAGACGGCTGGAGGAACGCCGGCTGGCCTTTGAGATCAAGGGCCGCAAGCGTGGCTTGTACGTCCTGACCTACTTCAATGCTCCCGGCGGGAGCATCTCCAGCCTGGAACGCGATGCCCGGCTGACGGAGTCGATCCTGCGGGTGCTCATTCTGCGGGCCGACGGCATCTCGGAAGAGCGCATGCGGGCGGTGACTCTCGGCGGCATCGCCCAGGAACCGCGCCCCGAACGATCGGACGACAGCGGCCCGCGCCCGGCGCGACCGGAGACCGCCGATGATGAACCGGCACTGGTCGGGACGCCGACCCACAGCGACGACACCGAGACCTAATGGAACCCGCCCCCCCCCCGCTTGGAGACGAGGTGATCGATGGCCAATTACAACAGGGTGATCATGATTGGGAACCTGACCCGCGATCCGCAACTGTCCTACCTGCCCAGCAGCACGCCGGTGGTTGAATTCGGGCTGGCCAGCAACCGCCGTTGGCGCGGCCAGGACGGCCAGATGAAGGAGGACACGTGCTTCGTGGATTGCCGGTGCTACGGCAAGCCCGCTGAAACCATCAACCAGTATGTGTCCAAAGGCCGCCAGCTGATGGTCGAAGGCCGGCTGCAGTTCCAGCAGTGGACCACCCAGGATGGCAACAAGCGCAGCAAACACATCATCGTGGTGGATGCCTTCCAGTTCCTGGACGGGGGCGGCGGACGCCGCGGCGACACCGCCGCTGGACCGCGCCAGGAGTCTGCCGAGCCGGCGGCACCAGCGCCCGATGACCACGCACCAGCACCCGATGACCACGCACCGGCGCCGGCCGACAGTGACATTCCGTTTTGAGCGCTGTGAACAGCGCCGCGACCTGACGGCGCCCCGCGCGGCCCGTCCCGGCGGCAGGTGTCGCTGGCGACGGGAATTAGCACCAGCGCCGCGAGCCCGCCAGGTCATGACCGGTGAAACCATGCACCGGGAATTGTTCAAACGGCCCCGGAAATACTTGCCGGTCGCCAACCAGAATCGGTTAGGATCTAGCGATCGCAACGACTGACCACAAGGATTTGAAACCATGAAGTTACTACTCACCCGAGACATTCGCAATCTTGGCATGATCGGCGACGTGGTCGACGTCAAACAAGGCTTCGCCCGCAACTACCTGATCCCGCAGCGGCTGGCCGTCGAACCGACCCGGGCCAACATGAAGGCCATCGAGGAGGCCCGCGTCAAGGCCGCCGAGGTGCGGGCCCTGCGTGCCGAGCAAATGCGGGCCGCCGCCGAGCGGCTGTCCGGCACCGAGATCACCATCAAGGCCGCCGCCAACGCCGAGGGCGTGCTCTACGGCTCGGTCGGCCCCCGGGAGATCGCCGCTGCATTGCGTCACGAAGGACACACCGTCGAGACCGCCCAGGTGCTGTTGCACACGCCCATCCGCCATCTGGACAACGTCAGCGTGCCGGTGGAGTTCACCGAGGACCTGACCGTCGAGGTTAAGGTCTGGGTGGTCCGTGAAGCAGCATCCGCGGAATGGGACCAGGGGGCCACGGCTCAACGCACGGAGGCGGATCGACATGACCACGACTCAGATTCCCCCGCGGACGACGACTAGCGTCCCGGCCGCCGACCGGCTGCCACCGCAGGATCACGAAGCGGAGATGAGCCTGCTGGGCTCGATGCTGCTCGACCGCGAGGCCATCGAGCTGGTCCTGCCGCTCATCGGCCGCGAGGAAGCCCGCTGCTTCTACACCCCGGCGCACCGCACGCTGTACGAGATTCTGGTCGACCTCTACGACCAGGGCAAGCCCATCGACCTGATCGTGGTCAAGGACGAGTTGCTGCGCCGCCGCCGCCTGGAGGACGTGGGCGGCGAGGCCGCCATGATCGAGATGGTCCAGACCGTCCCCACCTGGGTCAACGCTGAGCACTACGCCCGCATCGTCAAAGACAAGAGCATGCTCCGCGACCTGATCGAGTGCGCCGGCCAGATTCTCAACGAAGCGTATGCCGACGCCGACGAGGTTCGTCAAGTCCTGGATCGCGCCGAGCGGACCCTGTTCGAGGTCACCGAGCAGCGGGTCAGCAACCAGATGCAGACCCTGCACGAGACCCTCTCAGATGTGTTCCGGATGATCGAGTCGCGCACCGACCACTACGTCAGCGGCGTGTCCAGCGGATTCGTGGAGTTCGACGAGCTGACCTCGGGACTGCAGAACGGCGAACTGATCATCATCGCCGCCCGACCCAGCATGGGCAAGACCGCCCTGAGTTTGAACATGGCGGAGCGATTGGCCGCCGACGACAAGGTCCCCGCCGCGTACTTCTCCATGGAAATGACCCGCCAGCAGGTGGCCCAGCGGATCCTGTGCTCCCGCGGCCGCATCGATGCTCACCGCCTGCGCCGCGGCATGCTCAGCGAGAAAGAAATCGCTCAACTCAGCTTCGTCTGCGACGACCTCAAGGATGCCCCGCTGTTCGTGGACGACACGCCCGGCATGAGCATTCTGGAACTGCGGGCCAAAGCCCGCCGGCTGCAAATGAGGCACCGCATCCGCTGCGTGTTTGTGGATTACCTGCAGTTGATGCATGCCCCTGGAGCCGGCCGCCAGAACAACCGCCAGGAGGAAATCGCCACCATCAGCCGCGGGCTCAAGGCCTTGGCTCGGGAACTGCACATTCCGGTGGTGGCCATGGCACAGCTCAACCGGGCTTCCGAAATCCGCGAAGACCATCGCCCGCGAATGAGTGATCTTCGGGAATCAGGCGCCATCGAACAGGATGCCGACGTCGTGGCCCTGCTGCACCGCGAAGAGTACTTCAAGCCCGAGGACGTCTCGCTCAAGGGCCGCGCCGACCTGATCCTCGCCAAGCAGCGCAACGGACCGACGGGCACCGTGCGACTGCACTTCAACAAGCAGCTCACCCGCTTCGACAACCTGTCGCTGGCACCGGACCCGTACGACGACGACGGTCTCTAGGGCGGGTGGGCGGAAGCCCGCGCTCGCTGTGAGTTCTTTTCTCATGCCGCGCGACCGGGCCCGGCTTCCCATCCGGCCGACCTCGCTATAGAATGCGGCACCGATGGCGCGGCTTCTTCGCGGCGGACACGTCTTCGCCGTCGCAGCATTCAGTTTGGTATTCCGGCATTTTGGGCCTGCCCATGAACGATCACAGCCGACAATCACGCGGCGGCTCGGCCCGAGGCGCCGTGCTGGGGTGGTTGCTGCTGGCGGCTGCCGCCGGCGGACAGGTCCCGGATCAGACCATCGTCGGAGCCGTTCACTTCGAAGGACTCGCTCGAGTCAGTGAGACCTTCTGTCGCGGCCAGGTGGTGACCACCGCCGGGCAGCCGTTCTCGCAAACCCTGTTGGACGAGGACGTCCGCCGCCTGAAGCGCAGCGGCAAGTTCCTCAGCGTGGGCACCACGACCGACCTGCAGGCCGGACAACTGTCGGTGACCTTCGTGGTGGTGGAGCGTCCGGTCATCCAGTCCATTGAGTTCCTCGGCAACGTCAAGTATTCGGACACCGAGCTGCTGCGCGACCTCGACCTCGCCCCCGGCGATCCGCTGAGCGTCTTCGCCGTCCGGCAGCGCCTGGCCGAACTCCAGCAGCGCTACCAGGATGCCGGGCATGCCGACATCCGAGTCTCGGTCGACGAAGCCGCCCTGCGTGACGAGCAGCGAATCGTCTTCACCATCGAAGAAGGCCCCCGCGTCCGCCTGCGCGAAATCGCCTTTGAGGGCAACACCCGGTTTCCCGAGGGCGAACTGCGCCGCAAGACCACGGCCAGTACCTACCTCCCGCTGCTGCGAACCGGTGACTTTAATCCCGAAGCGGCCGAGCGCGATGCCGCCGGCCTGCAGAATTTTTATCGCGACCGCGGGTTCCTCGATGCCCGAACCAGCTATCGGACCGACAACCTGGGGCCCGCCGAAGATCTCCGGCTGGTGTTCATGATCGAAGAAGGCACGCAGTACCACATCGGGGAGATCCGTTTCGAGGACCATGCCGCCTGCTCCGAGGCCGAACTGCAAAGCGCCATGCAACTGCAGCCTGGCGCCGTCATGCGGCAAGACTGGCTTCGGGCCGACCTCGAAACCCTGCGCCGCCGGTACGGCGAGTTGGGCTACCTCTACGCCACGCTGCAGGCCGTCCCCGACTTCACGGAAACACCGGGCGAAGTCCGCCTGACCATTCGCATTACCGAAGGCCGCTCCTACACCATCAACAGCATCCCCATCCGCGGCAACCAGCAGACCCAGGACCGCGTGATCCGCCGGGAGTTGGCCTTCTTCCCAACCGAGCTGTTTGATACCTCCAAAGTCGAGCGCAGCGAGAAGAACCTGCGGTCGACCGGGCTGTTCCAACTGGTCACCATCACCCCGGTGGGCAACGATCCCGAGGGCCGCAGCGCCCTGGTCGACGTCGTCGAAAGCGACCAGACCACCAACTTCATCGTGGGCGGCGGCATTGGCAGCAACAGTGGCGTTGCGGGCACGGTGTCCTTCGAGGCCCGTAATTTCGATTTGTTCGACTGGCCGGTGTCCTGGGGCGAGTTCTTCCGAGGCCGATCGTTCCGGGGTGCCGGGCAATACTTTCGCACCGAATTCTCTCCCGGCTCGGATGTCTCCAGCTTCCGGATCGACTTCCGCGAACCGTATCTGCTGAACCGGCCGGTGCGACTGGGAACCAGCCTCTACCTGTTTGAACGCGGGCGCGAAGAGTACGACGAAGAGCGGCTCGGCGGCCTGGTCAGCCTGGGGAAGACCTTGGAGTCCGGGCCGCTCCAGGACTGGTCCACCGAGGTCGCCTTCCGCCTCGAGGACGTGAAAATCGGAGACCTGGAGTTCTGGCCGGCGGAAGACATCCGCGACGCCGAAGGACACAACCTGATCATGTCGGTCCAGGGACGACTGGTCCGCAACCGCACCGACCAGCGGTTCTTCCCCACGGAGGGTGACCTGCTGTCGCTGTCGTACGAGCAAGCCTTTGGCGATTTCACGTTCGGCAAGGCCCAGGCCAGCTACAAGTGGTACAAGACCCTGCGGATGGACGCCCAAAACCGCCCCGGGGTGCTGGGCCTCAAAGGCGAAGCCGGATACATTGTCGGGGACGCCCCGGTCTTCGAGCGCTTCTACGCCGGAGGACTGGGCTCCCTGCGCGGATTTGAGTACCGCGGCGTGACCCCGCGGGACGGCCCCTTTTTCGACGATGACCAGCGCATCGGCGGCGACTTCGAGTTGCTGGCCGGAGCCGAGTATGCCTTCCCGCTGTTCAGCGACACCTTCCGCGGCGTGGTCTTCTCGGACATGGGCACGATCGAAGAAGGCTTCGAGTTGACCGACTGGCGGGCCTCGGTGGGATTCGGGGTGCGGATCTTCATCGAGAACTTCCTCGGGCCCATCCCCATCGAGCTGAACCTGGCCCTGCCGATCGCCAAGGACGGCAACGACGACACCCAGGTCTTCAGTTTCGCCATCGGCCTGACTTTCTAGGCCCGGCTCCCTACAATGGGTTTCTTCCAACCGCCTCCTGTTTGTCGAGGATTAGACCATGCGATTCAGAACGGTCATTGTGTTGGGAATCGGTTGCGGCAGCATCATCGTGGCCGCCACGGCGGGCGGCCAATCCGCGGCGCCGGCAGGCAGTGTCGCCGTTGTCAATCTCACCGTGGTCTTCGAACGGGTCCAGATCGCCCAGGATCTGGAGCGGGTTTTTGGCGGCCGGAAGTCGGAGATCCAGGCCGAGGCGGAGACCCTGCGGCGGGACCTCCGCGGACTGCAGCGCGAACTCGATTCCGGCGCGTTTGCCAAGGGCAGCGCGGACCACCAGGACCGGGTGCAGCGCTTGGATCGCAAGGAAGTTGAACTGCAGCTGTTCCTGCGGCACAACGAGCGCTCGCTGGGCGAACAACACAAGCAGTGGTTTGCGGACGTGTACAAGCGGGTCACGCAAGCGTGCCGCGAGATCGCCCAGGCGGCCGGCATCGATGTGGTGCTCTCCGACAACCCGGTGAATTTCGAGGTTCCCGACGCCTCCGGGCTGATCGGCCAGTTCCTGCAAAAGCAGGTGGTCTACGCCAGCCCGCGCCTGGATCTGACCGGCCAGGTGATCGAACGGGTCGACCAGGAGTACCTCAGCCAAGGAGGCCCGACCCTCATCGAACTTGCCAAGTAGACCGCAAGTTGGGATCATTGTGATGTTTATCATCCGCGGCACGCGGCACGCCCGGGCCTGTGAGGGTGGTGTGCCCAGGTAGGTTCGGTCATGGCACAGACAATCTCTTTGGGCGAAGTCGCCCGCTTGGCCGGCGGAACGCTGCAAGGCGACGCCACGCTGGAGATCCTTTCGGTGGCGCCGATGTCGACTGCCGGGGCGGGAGACCTGACCTGGCTGGCGGACCGCAAGCACATCCGCCAACTGCCCGGCTGCCGGGCGACAGCGGTGCTGATCCTGCCCGGCGTCGCTTCCAACGGCCTGCCGGCGGTGATCTGTGAGCGACCGGACCTGGCCATTGCCCGGGTGCTGCAGCACCTGCAGCCGCCCCTCCCGCACCCCGCCAGCGGCGTGGACCCGCATGCGTGGCTGGCTGACCCGGTCTGCCTGGGTTCCGATGTCGCCATCGGGCCCGGCGCCGTCATCCAGGCCCACGCGGTTATCGGTCCGCGCTGCATCATTCACTCGGGTGTGTTTATCGGCGAGCATTGCGAGCTGGGCAGCGACTGCCTGGTCTGGCCCAATGCGGTCATCCGGGAACGCACCGTAATCGGCGACCGTGTGATTGTGCACCCGAACGCCACCATCGGTGCCGACGGATTCGGCTACAACTTTGATCAGGGACATTACCAGAAAATCGCCCACATCGGCCGCGTGCGGATCGGCGATGATGTCGAGATCGGAGCCAATACCTGCATCGATCGGGCCAAGTGTGGCGAGACCGTCATCGGCCGCGGAACCAAGATCGACAACCTGGTCCAGGTTGCCCACAACGTCAAGATTGGTGAGGACTGTTGCATCATCGCCCACGTCGGCATCGCCGGCAGCACCGAGGTGGGCCGGCGGGTCATCCTGGCCGGCAAGGCCGGGCTGAAGGACAATATCAAGGTCGGCGACGACGCCCAGATCGCCGCGTGCACTTGCATTTCGGGCGATGTCGCCGACGGCGAGATCATGCTCGGGATTCCTGGAAAGCCGAAGGTCGAGTTCTTTCGCGAGCGCCTTTCGTTGCGGCACCTGCCGGAAGCGCTGGCCCAGATTCGTGCGTTGACCAAGCGAGTAGAGCAGCTTGAAGCAGCAAACCATTCGCAGAACGGCTGAACTCGAGGGGCGCGGCCTTTTTACAGGTGAGCCGGTGGTCCTGCGCTTCAAGCCGGCCAAGCCCCACACCGGGATTGTCTTCAACCTGGTCAGCGGGAGCGGCAACGTCCGCATCGCGGCCAAGGTCGAGAACGTCACCAAGCGGGCCCGCCGGACCTCGATCCAGAATGGCACTGCAGCCATCGAGACCGTGGAGCATTGCCTGTCGGCGTGCACCGGACTGGGCATCGACAACCTCGAGATCGAGTTGACCGGCCACGAAGTGCCCGCCATGGACGGCAGCTGCATCGACTTTGTCAAGGTCATTCAGGAAGCGGAGTTGGACGTCCAGGAGGCGGAACGCGACGTCTTCGTGATCACCGACACCATCCGGGTCACCGAAGGGGACATGGAGTTGCTGGCGGTGCCGCCGATGGCCGGCGCCGCCGATACCCTCGAAATCCACTACGTGTTGGATTACGGCTCGGATTCGGTCATCGGTCGCCAATCGTTCATCTTTCGCAACGTGCCCGACGACTTTGTGCGCGAAATCGCCCCGGCCCGTACCTTCGTCCTGGAGCGCGAGGCCCAGTTGCTCCGCGAGCAGGGCCTGGGAACCCACTTGTCCTGCCACGACTTGGTGGTCTTCGGGCCCGACGGGCCCATCGACAACGAGTTGCGCTTCCCGGAGGAATGCGTCCGCCACAAGATCCTGGATCTGATCGGCGACTTGCGATTGCTCGGGCAGTTCATCGCCGGCCGGGTGTTCGCCCGCAAGTCCGGCCATGCCCTGAATCACGAACTGGTCCGGCAATTGCTGGCCCGCCGCCAGGCCCAGGGACTGCAGCGGCAGCTCACCGGCAAACCCTTGATGGGCATCCAGGAAATCAAGCGGATCCTGCCGCACCGCTATCCGTTCCTGCTGGTGGATCGCGTCCTGGAAATCGACGGATCGCGGCGGGCCATCGGTGTCAAGAATGTCACCATGAACGAGGAGTTCTTCTTGGGGCACTACCCCGGCCAACCGATCATGCCCGGCGTTCTGATCCTCGACGCCATGGCCCAGATGGGCGGCATTCTGTTGTCCCAGGAACTGGACCTCAAGGGCAAAGTCGCGGTGCTGTTGAGCATCGATAAAGTCAAGTTCCGGCGGCCGGTCGTGCCCGGCGACCAGTTGATCCTGGATGTTGAGGCTTTGCGCGTCAAGTCACGCACCGGCCACGTGCGGTGCCATGCCCGGGTCGGCGACGAGGTCGCCGCCGAGGCCAATATCAAATTCATGATGGCCGACGCCGAGCCGCTGTCATAATGTACCGGTACCATGATCCACTCGACCGCCATCATTGAACCCGGAGCCCAGTTGGGCCGCAATGTCGCGGTGGGCCCCTATGCCTACATCGGACCGCGCGTGGTCCTGGGCGACGACTGTCAGGTCCAGCGGGCCGCCAGCATCGTCGGGCGCACCACCGTCGGAAACGGCTGCGTCTTCTTCACCCACTCCGTCATCGGTGAGGTCCCCCAAGATCTCAAGTTCAAGGGTGAGGACACCGAGACCCGCATCGGGGAAGACAACCACTTCCGCGAGTTCGTCACCGTGCACGCCGGCACGGCGGTGGGCGGCGGCGTCACTCACATCGGCAACCACAACCGCATCCTGGTCGGCGTGCACCTGGCCCACGACACCCACGTCGGCAATCACGTGATCATTACCAACAACGTCCAGATTGCCGGTCATGTGTTCATCGAAGACTGTGTGACCATCGGCGGGCAAACCGCCATCCACCATTTTGTCACCGTGGGACGCTACGCCATGCTCGGCGGGCTGTCGCGGGTGGCCCAGGACGCCCCGCCGTTCATGATCACGACCGGTTATCCCGCGGAGGTCCGCGGCTTGAACAGCGAGGGCCTCAAGCGCTGGAACCTCGCGCCCGAGGACATCCAGGCCTTGAGCCGGGCCTTCAAGACGCTCTACGCCAGGCGCCGCGCCACGCCCTTCAGCGAGCGGTTGGCCGGGCTGGACGCCGAGGAACACCAGAACGTCCAGGTGCAATACCTGTGCGAATTCGTGAAACGGACCCAGTCGGCCGGCAACCGCGGCCGTTACCGGGAGCTGCTGCGCCGCGACACCGCGGCCGATCGCATGGCATTCTTTAAGAAGAAACGGGATGGGACGCATTAGATGAGTCGCCCGATCAAGACCGCAGTCGTTGGCGTCGGACACATGGGCCAACACCACGCCCGGGTGTACAGCGAGCTGCCGAACTCCGAACTGGTCGCCGTGGTGGACAGCGACTTCAAGCGCGCCACGGCACTGGCACAGAAGTACGGCTGCCGGGCCTATCGCAGCATCGAGCAACTCGACCCCGACATCAAAGCAGTCAGCGTCGCCGTCCCGACGATTCACCACCGGGCCGTCGCCGAGCCGCTACTGGCCCGCGGCCTGGCCGTACTGGTTGAGAAACCCATCGCCCCCAATGTCATCGAAGCCAACGCCCTGCTGAATTCGTCCAAGCAATACCGCGGGCTGCTCCAGATCGGACACAGCGAGCGGTTCAACCCGGTGGTCATGGCCCTCAAGCGCATGGAAGTCGCGCCCATGTTCATCGAGACCCACCGCATCAGCCCCTTCACCTTCCGCTCGGCAGACATCGGCGTGGTTTTCGACATGATGATCCACGACATCGACATCGTGCTCAACCTGGTCAAACAGACCGATTACGTGGTCCAGGCGGTGGGCGTGCCGGTCCTGGTCCGAAACCACGAGGATATCGCCAGCGCCCGGATCGTGTTCGCCAACGGTTGTGTGGTCAACATGACGGCCTCGCGGCTGGCCCTCAAGACCGAACGGACCATCCGGGTGTTCAGCCAGGATGCCTACCTTTCAATGGACTTCGCCCGCAAGACCGGCATCGCCATCACCAAGGACGCCAACCTGGACATCCTCAAGCTGGCCCGCGAAGCCAACTTGCAGGACCTGTCGCAGATGAAGAACCTGGACTTCGGGTCGATGGTCACAGTCGAGCCGCTGGAGGTGGACGACATCGAGCCGCTGCGGGCCGAGCTGTCGTCCTTTCTGAACGCCCTGACAACCGGGTGTCCCCCGGAGGTCTCCGGAGAAGAAGGCGTGGCCGCGGTCAAAATGGCGTCCGAGATCGTGGACGCGGTGCGGCAACACGACTGGAAGGTCTCGCTGTAATCCGGCGCGTTGATCGGCCTGGCCTGCGTTTCCCCAGGCGCAGCTTATCTGCCCTGGGGCCTGACCAGGCGCTCCTCGGCCGTCCGAACCACCTCCGCCAGGAACACGCCCTCGGCCGGCTCGATCACGGCCTCATCGAGCAGTTGCTGCAGCAGCCGCACCCGATGGTACTCAAACTGTGAACTGCGGTAGCGCTCCCGAAGCTCCGCCTGGACGTCGGCGAAGCCGGCGATGTGGCGGTCGAACACCTGACCGGCGCGCACGATAAAGAAAGCCTCCTCGGTCTCGATAATGTCGCTGACCTGGTCGGCTGTGAGCGTGAAGAACACCGCCGACGGTTCGCGGTAGCGGCCCTGCAGGGGCGCCTGCACGAATCCCCAGGCCCCGCCGTCTTCCGCGTGCAGACCCCGAGAGAACTCGCGGGCCACCGCCGCGAAATCGGCACCGCCGCGCAGCCGGGCCGCAGCCTGCTCAATGGCGGCCCGGGCCTGCGACGCTGACGGCGCCTTGGGAATGTCGATGAGCCACAATTCACGCCGAGCCGCTGCGGTGTATTGGTCGCTGTGGGCCTGGTAGTAATCCAGCAATTCGCGCCGGGTCGGGTCGGCCACCTTGGGCAGAATGTGGTCCTGAAGGTACTTGATGATCACCAGCCGGCGCTGCTGGTCCTCGCGAGCGCCCTCCAGGGTTCGGCCCTCCGCCGCCAGCTCGGCCTCAAGACGGGATTGCCGGCCGCCGAATTCGCGGTTGACCCGATCCTTGAGTTCCTGGTCGACACGCTGATCGACCCCTTGGCGAATCTCATCAGTCAGTTCCTTGGAGGCCTCCTGGTAGATCAAAGCCGCCTGAACCTGCCGGATGAGTTCATCGCGGCAGGCCCGCTCAATCATGGGACGGGCCCGGGCTGGGCTCAATCCGGAGATGTCATGCCCCAAGGGTTTCAGCACCGGTGTGAGCACATCCTCAACCGTGATGACCTCCTGGTTGACGTTCAAAGCACCGGCCCGGTAGGACTCCGGCAGCGGCGGCGCTGGAAGGTCCGCGATGGGGTGGGCCACGAACGCCGATGCCCGGGCCGGCGGGTCGGCCGGTGGGTCGCGCCGGGCCCCGGAACAAGCCGAGCCCGCCGCGACAGCCAATCCCAGCACCTGCAACACTCGGAAGCTCATCGACACACCAGGTTCGACAGGATGCGCCCGCCCAGTCCGCAGCGACATATTAGCACAAAGCAGTCTCAGGTTCCCGCCGGCGGCCGGGCCGCGGACAGTCGCCGCCGCAGCAACGCAACCAGGCGCCCCGGCTCCTGGTCCTCGGGCGGCAGTCGCCAGTACAACGTCCGCGGATCGGGCATGCGCAGGGTGCCCGGTAATTGCGGGTCGGCCGCAAAACCCTGATTGGCGCGAGCCAGGTCCTCGACCTCGAAGATCACATCCGGCGGGCGATGGATGATGGATCGAATGGTCCAAGGCTGGGCCAAAATGCGCAACTCCGCCAGAACCAGCAGCCAGTCGACCTCCCGCGGCCATCTGCCGAAGGCATCGCGAAGGTCGGCCTGCAACTGGGTAAGGTCCGTGGCGCCGTGGCAGGCGGTCAGTCGGCGGTAGATCTCCATCCGGGCACTGGGATGTGAGATATAGTGCCGGGGAATGTGGGCCACAACGCCGAGTTCGAGATGCACCGGTCGAAATGCCGTCTTCTCGCCACCTGCCATCCGCTGCACCGTGCGGCTCAGTAGCTGGCAGTACATCTCGTAGCCCACGGCAGCGATGTGGCCGCTCTGCTCCGGTCCAAGAACGTTTCCGGCACCCCGAATCTCCAGATCGCGCATGGCGATTCGGAACCCGGCGCCCAGTTCGCTGTACTCCTCGATGGCCTTGAGCCGCTT
Source organism: uncultured Planctomycetales bacterium (assembly GCA_964619935.1). GTDB lineage: Bacteria > Planctomycetota > Phycisphaerae > UBA1845 > CAIVHJ01 > CAZUGO01. The sequence goes on from CAZUGO010000012.1 coordinate 43,111, forward strand.
GGCGGCCGCCGGGGTCATGATCCGCGACTGCGGCAGCAGCAGGTAGCAGTAGGCCCGGTGGCGGTACCGCCCGACACGGCCGCGAAGCTGATGCAGGTCGGCCAACCCGAAGCGATCGGCTTCGTTGATGAAGATGGTGTTGGCGGTGGGAATGTCGATGCCGCTCTCGATGATCGTGGTGCTGACCAGCACATCGACCTCCTGCCGCATGAACTGGATCATGACCGCCTCCAGCTCGTCAGCCTTCATCTGGCCGTGGGCGAACCGCACCCGGGCCTGCGGTGCGATCCTGCGGATGTCGTCGGCCACGGAGGCGATGTTGTACACCCGGTTGTGCACAAAGAAAACCTGCCCGTCACGGTTCAACTCCCGGATGATGCCGTGGCGAATCAGCTCCTCGTCATACTGCCGCACCTGGGTCACGATGCTGCGGCGGTCGATCGGCGGCGTCGCCAGGGCGCTGATGTCGCGAATGCCCAGCAGCGACATGTGCAGGGTTCGCGGAATCGGGGTGGCGGTCAGGGTCAGGACCTCCACCGACTCCCGCAGCCGCTTGAGCCGCTCCTTGTGTTCGACCCCGAAGCGCTGTTCTTCGTCGACGACCACCAACCCCAGATTGGCAAAACTGACGTCCGCACTGACCAGGCGATGGGTACCGATCAGGATGTCGACCTGACCCTTGCGGGCCGCCTGGACCAACCGTTTCTGCTCGCGGACGCTGCGGAACCGCGACAGACAGCCGATCTCGAAGGGATAGTCGGCCATCCGTTCCCGGAAGGTCTGGTAATGCTGCTCCGCCAGCACCGTCGTCGGAACCAGCACCGCGACCTGTCGCCCGTACTCCACCACCTTGAACGCCGCCCGCATCGCCAACTCGGTCTTGCCGTAACCGACGTCGCCGCACAGCAGGCGGTCCATCGGTCGCGGGCGGGCCATGTCCAGCTTGATCTCCTGTTGGACCTTGAGCTGGTCCTCGGTCTCGCGATAAATGAACGCCTCTTCGAACTCGCGCTGCCAGGCCGTGTCCTGAGGATAGGGCGTACCCGGCTGAGCAGCGCGCAGCGCCTGCACCCGCAGCAGGTCTTCCGCAAACAGGCTGACCGCCTCCTCGACCTTCTGCTTGGTCCGGGTCCAGCGCGTCCCGCCGAGCTTGGAGCACACCGGCTGCAGCCCGCCGGCACCGATGTACTTCTGCACCAAATCGATCTGGCTGGCCGGCACGTGAAGGACCGCCCCGCCCGAGAACTCCAGCGTGAGGTACTCCTCGTACTTGGCCGAGTCGCCCTTGCGCAAAGGCGCGATGCCCCTAAAGCGGGCGATGCCGTGCACGGTGTGCACCACGTAATCGCCGACCTTCAAGTCCAGCCAGGTCTCCAGCGGGCGGGAGGCATAGGATTGGCGCAACTTGCGATGCTGGCGATAGCGATGAAACAGCTCGTGATGGCCGATGATGATGTGCCGCGCCGACCGCCATTCGAACCCGCTGTGCAAGAAGCCGAGCGCCAGGGACAGGGCCTGCGGAATGGCTTGCTGGCGATCCAGGATCAGCTCGTCGAAGCGCTGCTGCTCGGCGGGGTTGTCACAGTACACCGTGACCCGATGGCCGTCACACAGCGCCAACAGCGTTTCGATGGCTTTCTGTGGCTGAGCCTCAAACCGTTGCAGGCTGTGGACATCGAAGTGGAAGCGGCGGTCGGGCGGCAGCGCCGGGCCGGCGAAGCGCAGGCAATACACCTGGCAGAACCGCTCGGCCGACGCAAACACCCGCTGCACCGGAAACAGCCCCCGTGGGTTGTCCAACCGCTCCCAGAGGGTTTGTCCCAACTCCTGGATTTCGACCGGCTCGTGCCAGCAGATCACGGTGTCGTCTGGCAAGTAGTCCACAAACGGACCGCAATCTGCAGGCGGCGGTGTCGCCACCGAGCGCAGCCCCGAAAGCTGCAGCGTTTCCAAGCGCTGCTGCGACCGTTGGCTGGACAACTCGAACAGCCGGATTGACTCGATGTCGTCGTCTAAAAACTCCACCCGGATCGGCAGCGTGTGGTCGTGGGCGAAAACGTCCACGATGCCGCCGCGAACCGCAAAATCGCCCGGCTGCTCCACCCAGTCAATCCGCTCGAACCCCTGGTCGGCAAGCCAGCGCAAACAGCCCTCAAAGCCGCCACGCTGACCCACCCGCAGTTGCAGGGTGTTGGCCGTCAATGCCTGCGGTCGGGGCACGGATTGCATCAGGGCCTGCACCGGGGCCACCATGGCCGTCGGCCGATCGCCCTCCAGCAGCCGGCGACACAGCCGCAGCCGCTCGCCGGCGATCTCGCCGCAGGCAGCCCCCTCTCCGGGAAGCGTTTCAAAGGCACAGAACAGCTCGACCCCGTCAGTCACCAGCTCCATGTCGTCGCGGCATTCATCGGCATGCTCGAGGTGGGCGGTGACCAACAGGATCGGTCGGTTGAGGTGGCGGGCCAGTAGGGCAGCCGTGATCGGCGCAGAAGATCCCCACAGCCCCTCAGCCGACAGTAGCCCCCCATCGCCGGCCATCCGGGCCGCCAACCGCTGGAATACCGGATCTGCGGTGATCGTGTCTATCACCGCGATCAATGGTAGCCCGCGGCGACCGATTTGCAAGCACGCGGCCGCGCTGCCGCCGCGGTCACACCGCCGCCGCGGCACTCATCAGGTAAGCCGAAGTGCGGATCCCGCCCAAGTAGTCGCTGATGTGAAAGAATTCGTTGGGCCCGTGCAGATTGCAGTTCGGATGGGAGAACCCAAGCAACAGGCTCTCGGCGCCGAGGTGGGTCTTGAACAGGGCCATGATCGGAATGGTGCCACCCTCGCGGATGAACGCCGGCTTGCGACCGAAGCCTTGCTCGACCGCCTGGGCCGCCGCCGCGATGATCGGCAAGTCGAGCGGGGTGGCGTAGGGGTCGGCCACGCCGTGGGTGTCGATCTCCACGCGGACGGTGTCGGGGCAACGCGTTCGGACGAAGGCATCGAACATCTCGCTGACCTTCGTGGCCTTCTGGTCGGGCACCAGCCGCATGGATACCTTGGCGCCGCACATCGACGGAATGATGGTCATGGCCCCCTCGCCCTCGTAACCACCGTACATGCCGTTGACGTCGAGCGTCGGTCGGACCCACTTGCGCTCAATGGTTGAGTAGCCCTTCTCGCCGTCCGCCTTCGGGCTGCCCAGGACCGCAAGGTAGTCGGCCTCATCGAAGGGCAGGGCCTTGATGTTCTGCAGCTCCTTGGCGGCCACCGCCACGACATCATCATAAAAGCCGGGAATGGTGATCTTGTTGTCGGCGTCCTTCATGGTGGCGATCAGGGTCATCAACACGTTGCCGGGGTTCGCCACGGTCCCGCCGAACACCCCGCTGTGCAGATTCTGTCGGGGCCCGAAGATACGGACGTCCTTATAGACCAGCCCCTTGGTGCCATAGGTGACCGCCGGAATGTCGGCGCTGAGCTTGCTGGTATCCGAAATGACCACCACGTCGCAAGCCAGCCGCCCGCGGTGCTGCTTGACCAGGGCCTCCAGGTTGGGCGACCCGATCTCCTCTTCGCCTTCGATCAGCAGTTTGACGCGGCACGGCAGCTTCTTGACGGTCTTCATCCAGGCTTCGACGGCCAGCACGTGGCAGAGCATCTGGCCCTTGTCGTCCGCCGACCCACGGGCAAACAAAGCGCCGTCCCTGAGGGTGGGCTCGAACGGCGGAGAATCCCACAGTTTGGCATCGCCGGCCGGCTGCACGTCGTAATGGCCGTAGATCAACAGCGTCGGCCCGTCGGCCGGCCCGGAATCCGCAAACACCGCCGGATGTTTGGGCGTCTCCAGGATGGTCGTCTCCAGGCCAGCCTGCAGCAACTGCGCCTTCACGAACTCGCAGGCCCTGCGGATGTCGCCGGCGTGCTCCGAAGCTGTGGAAATACTGGGAATCCGCAGCAGCGTCTTGAGGCGGTCCACAAAGTCGTTCTCGTGGTCCTGGATGTATTGCTGTACTGCCGCGGTCATGGTCACACCTCATTGAAAAGTCGCCCGGGCCGGGCGCCACCGAAGTCGAAGGGGGCTGACACAGTTCCAAAACATAGGCATTGTACGCGACGGCGCTTACAATATACAGAGATTGGGAAGGCCCCGGAACGCTGGCGAATTGATGGACGATCAGGACGACATCTGCTACTGCTACCATGTCCCGCTGGGCAAGCTGGTGCATTTCACCCGCCGGACCCGGCCGCGGCACCCGTCGCAACTTTCCGAATGCCTGGGCGCCGGAACCGGCTGCGGCTGGTGCATCCCCATGCTGAAGCAGATCTTTGCGGATTGCCAAAACCAAGTCGATCCGACCCAGGTCACCACCCTGACCCCAGACGAATACGCCGCGGCCCGCGACGCCTACCGCAAGAGCCAGACTCCGCGCCATACCTTCTAGTGTGTCGCGTCGCCGGTTGGGCTGGGACCATATTGGTGGATCGTTGGCTACGGCCGGCTGGCGATGGCCTGGGCCAGCGGATTAACCACCAGGGGCACGATCTTGTCGGCCGCCAGGGCGTCGGCGTGCTCGAGCATTTCGCGATGACTGCCCAACAGGCTCCGCTCCTTGGAGTAGCCCCAGTACTTGCGGAGTGTCAGAAACACGCTGAGCGGCTGGCTCTCGTAATTATGAGTGCGGATCTCGTAGGTGGCCGTACGGCTCTTGAGTTCGATGTAGGCCTGCAGGTCGCAATCCGCGGTCAGCGACACCCCCAGGTACGGCTGGACGTCAATGGCATGCACGGCATCCTCGCCCTGCAGGAACCCGGCCAGCGGATGGTCACGATACAGCGTTTCGGCGATCAACTCATCGTGGTTGCCGGCGTACTCCAGGTCAAAGCCGTAGACCAGTTCCAGGTGATCGTAGTCGATCTCGCTGAAAGTCAGGTGGAACGGGGCCTGCTCGAGCACGAAGGACGACAGCCGCCGGACGGCGTCCATCTCCGGCGGGGCGAAGAATCCGAAGCGCATGGCATTGCCCTCGATCCGCACCCAGCGGCGCGAGGTGCGATCGCTGGATTCTTCCTCGAGCATGATCGCGCCGTCATCCCGGCGACGCAGACGGGTCATCGCGGGAAATTCCTTGCGCAGGACGTCAAAAAAGTGCAGCACGGTTTCGCGGCTGGGCGACAGGTCCAATTTGAGAAACAGCCGCGTGCTGACGTAGAAGTCGTCGCAGGTCGCTCCCCAAAATGCACTCATTGATGATCCCTCCCGCCAGCCCGGACATGAACGACCATGCAAGTCATTATCGACCATCCACTGGGGCCGTGCAAGGAATGGTTTCCCGCGGCGTCCCGTTGAGGGCGTGGGTCACAGGGTGGAGTGCGTGCCGTCGCACCAAGGCAGGCTGCCGCTTTGATGACATTGACACACCGCCTTTTTGCAGGGCTCGGTGATCTCCACGGTGATCGGTGAGCGCCCGGTGGCCTCCCGACTGTGCGTCCCGTCGCAATACGGCAGGTTGGCCGACAGGCCACACTGGCAGTACGATTTCCTGCCGGGCGTTTCGTCGACAACCGTCGGACGGGTTCCGTGCAGCGGTGCTCTTCCCATGCCTGACTCCTGCGGTGAAGGTCGGTCGTGTTCCAGGAATCATAGAGACCACGAACATCCCTTTCAAGCACCGAATTGCACGCCCCCCCCTGCCGCGACCCGCAGCCGCGGTCCCGGCAGTCACCTGAGCCCTGCTCATAAGGCTTCGGTAATCGAGGCTTTGGACATGACCACTTCGAGGCATGATTCGACGGCTGCCTGTCGGAGGCAAGCGGGCGTTTCGACGGTGCGTTTGATCTTTGTCCGAAAACCGAGCCGCGCGAGGAGCGATCCACAACGCGAAACCATCCCTGGCCGCACCCGGAGACCTGACGCTGCCCAGAATCCTGCTCGACCACTCCACGTCGATCGTTGGCGGCGTTCGGGGGATGACTACATCACAGACGCAAGGTGCTCTTGAAGCGCTCAGCACCTGCTTCCAAGAAGCAGCTCGATTGGGTCAGCGCGCCAGAGCACCTGCGACCTTGCCGGTGCGCCCCGTGGCGATCAGCACCTGGCGCGAGCCCTGGAAGTCCGCCGGCGTCAGGCGGGGCTGAATCCCCGGCCTGGTGCGGCGATCACCGCTGACAGGCGGGACAAAGGGTGGCCACCTTGTCATCCGAGAACGCCAGGCTGTAGGTGCTCGTGCCGCAATGGCTGCAACTCAGCGGCTCCAGTTCCTTGCTCAGCGGGTTCCAGAACACCGCGATTGTCCGGACAGCGGTGCGGCGGCGCACCAGGCAGCGCACCGCCAGAGCGGGGCAGTCGGTGCGCGCCAGGGCCAGCGGGGTCAGCTCCAGCCGGCAGGCATAGCGTTCGTCGAGCTCTGCCAGCTTGCGTTGCAGCTCCAGTTGGACTGCCCTGACCTTCGCGTCCCGCGGCGCGGAATCCTGCGCGGGGCTCCGTTGGGCACGCTTGCGATCTCCGTGGAGCAAGGCGCGGTAGTAACCTTGCAACCGTTGGCGATCGCGCACGAGCCGGCCCTCCAGGCGTTCCACGAACGCCCGGCTTCCGAGGTCAACCCGTCGAACGGCAGCCCGAACGGCGGCCAGCTGCGTGGAGGGATGCTCGGAAGCCAACTCGGCCGGCTCGACCAGCGCGGCACCGGCTTCCAACAGATCAGTGGTCTGGACCTCGGCCCCGGTGGCGGCGTTCACACACACACGCATCACCTGCTGCCAGCGGTCAGCCGAATCCAAGGTAGCCAGAAAGTACCAGGTATGGTATTCCGTCCGTGTCGGCTCGGCCGACTGCACCTCAACACGGGCGTTCAGCCACGCGAAGGTCCGGGCCACCGGGTCAGCCATGTCCGACCGCTTGAGGTACGCTTCAGGAACTCGCAGACAGATCGTCTGGGGCTCGGCACAAACCAGCGGCTCCACTCGATCTAGAAAGTCCGAGGTGAGGTTCAGCGGCAGTGGGCTTTCACCGTCGGCCGCCAGCGGCAGGATCTCGAGGCAGCCCAGGGTTTGGGCGACGTCGGCCGGCAGCAAGGCCAGGCCCTGGTCCGCGTGGGCGGGCCAATCAACGTCGGCGCCGCGGCGCTCAAGCAACCGGGTTGCGAACTCTCGAAGTCGATCTTCAACGGGGCGGCTCATTCGTACTCATCCCCAAACAGCGCCGCATCCAGCCGCCTGGTTTCCAGGTAGCACTCCTGGGCCGCCAGCAAAGAATCGCCCAGTTGCTCGAAGGCACGGTCGAGATCCGCCGGCTCGCGGGATTGCATCCACAGGTTCAGCACCAGCGACTCGAATTCGTCGCCGCCTTCCAGGTTGCCCAGGATCGACCCAACCTCCCCAACCACCAATTCGAACATGCGGATTCGCTCGTGCAGCAGCCTCAGGATGCGCTCCTCCAGCGACCCGGCCGTACACAGGTTGAAGATGAACACCTCGCGAGTCTGCCCGATGCGATGGATACGGCCGACTCGCTGCTCGATCCGCATGGGGTTCCAGGGCAGGTCGAAGTTGATCAGCGTGTTGGCAAACTGGAGGTTGTGGCCTTCCCCGCCGATCTCCGAACAAAGCATCACCGGAACCCGGGTGGCAAGCGATTCGACGGCCTGCGCCTTTTCGACGGCCGTCTGACGACCCGTGAACATGCTGAAGGGGATGGCCGCATGGTTCAGCACGGCGGCGAGACGGTCCAGCGTGGCCGCGAAATTGGCGAACACGAGGACTTTGCCTTGGCGGTTGGCGCCCAGCAATTCCAGCAGCTTGGCCTCCTTGCTGCTGAGGGGCCCACGCGAATCCACTGCCGTGGTCGCAGCGGCCTTGCGGACAAGTTCCAGCAGAGGGCGGGCGTGATTGTCCTGGTCGGCCAGTTTGGACAGCGCGGTGGTGAGCGCGGCGGGATGACTGCCGGCGGCCATCAGTAGCGACGTAATCCGCCGGCGGGACAGCTCGGGAAACGGCCCCGTTCCTCGGCCCGGTACCGGCTGGCCGCTGCGGGCGTGTGGCAGGGATCGTGCTGCCTCCGTCGGGTGCGCGCCAACGCTTCGGGGCGCTCGAGCGTCCCGGTCTGCGAACAGCTCAAGCTGATAGGGACCATCGCTGGGACCCCCGTCATCCGAACGCGGCGCGGCCCCGGCATCAAGCGGGTGCGCCAACTCGCCCATGGGCGAGTCGTGGCCGACGCGCCGTCGCAAGAATGCATCCAACCGCTCGTAGACCTTGGTTTCTTGAACATTGGGGCAGATGACGAACGTCTGAGCGTAGCGCGGGGGCAGATCAACGGTCACCAGGCTGCGGGTGTTGCGAATCATCACCTGGCCCAGCAATTCGCGTAGCCGCTCGCGGTTTCGCGGATCCCGCGGATTGCCGCGTCGGATGTACTTCTTCTTGAAGTCAGCTTCCGTCTGGAGGTGTCCCGGTTCTAGCAACGTCAACAGGTTGTAGAGCTCCATCAAGTCGTTCTGGACCGGTGTGGCTGTCAGCAGGACCATGCGCTTGCGCTGAAGCGCGTTGACCAGTTGCCAGTTGCGGGTGGCCCGGTTGCGACAGTGATGGGCCTCATCAACAACGACCAAGTCCCATGAACAGGCGGACACCGCGTCGAAATGCCGCCTGCTCTTGGCCAGGGACAGCGACGCCAAGACCCGGTCCGCATCGCGCCAGAACCCCTCCGGGATGTTCCGGCCGCTCTCGGCGGTGGCAAAATCCAAGGAAAACTTGGTGGACAACTCATCATGCCACTGGCTGATCAGCGCTGGCGGCGCCAGGATCAGTACCCGCTTGATCATCTTGCGCAGCAGGTATTCGCGCACCAGCAGGCCGGCCTCGATCGTCTTGCCCAGTCCCACCTCATCGGCCAGCAGCACGCCGCCGCGGAAATGTCGCAGCACCCGGCGGACGGTCTCGATCTGGTGCGGGAGCCGCTCGACGCCATTCAGGCCCTCCAGGCACAGCAACTCCTCAAAACCGCGCAGCAAGCGCAACCGAGCGTGCTCGACACGCAGCCACAGTCCGGTCAATTCGCCGGCACCGTCCGGCGGACTGCTGGGAGCACCGGCCGGCGCGTGGGGCGCGACGCGTACCGTGACCGCGATGCCAGCCGGCGTTCGCCCGGCCGGCCGAGGCGAGTCAGGGATCTCATCGATGATCCACATCGCTGGCCATTCTACCGAGTCATGACCGGAAGACACGACCGCCGCCACCCGCTCCAGTCCCCGGTCCATACAGAAGCCGTACGACTGCTGCTCAGCAAGCGTCACACGGCGGCGCCATCCGGTCTCGACTGCGCCGGCGGCGCGCGGGACGGCGACTCGGACACGGCCGGCGAGTGAGCTGTGGGTGAAAGGCGAACATTAGATTAGCGCTGCGGGTGCGCTCAGCGTCCGAACCGCCTTGCGTTCGCGCTCATTCTGCGCACCAAGCGTCCGAACGTCTCGTGTCCGTCCGGCGTCTCGGACAGCCGCGAACCGCCCTTCATTGACCGCTGGCATTGGGCCAGGTAGCTTGTGTAGGCAAAGCAGCGGCTCTTGAAACCGCGAGTTGAACCGCGGTTGCCGGCTTCATTCGGCGCCCAGGAGTGTCCTCGGGAGCCCGAAACCGGTGCGGCGGCGACGAGCCCGGTTATGGTCATGACGATAACTGAATATGCCAGAGTCACCCGCCACCGTAGCTCAGTTGGTAGAGCAGCGGTTTTGTAAACCGCAGGTCGTCGGTTCGAGTCCGTCCGGTGGCTTCGTTGCATTCATTCACAGCACGTCGCACTTCATCGCTCCTAACCGCAGCCACCAAGGGGTTACATTGAGCCACCGCGGGTTGAGCCGGTGTCCATCCATCAGCCTCCGCGGCTGCCCCTCTCGCAACCCCTTGAAAACAGGCCACTTGCGGTGCCTTTGGCGACCATGGGTAATCTCGGAGCGGTTGGACAGTCATGCAGCTCCGGACGTGGCAAGAACCGCTAGAATCAGCCGGAAACCCTCGAGTGCGAGCGTGCCCCAGGACCCCCCTTCACCACCGTCGCACTCGCGGCGGGGCCGCGGGAAGCCGACTTGTCAAAGAACACCGGAACTGCGTTGTTCGAGGAGGCCTTGAAAGCCGATGCGGCACTGTGGGCGGAGTGTGAGCAACGCTGGGGCGCCGGTCCCGGCTATCGAGACGATATCGTCCAAGGACCGGCTGGTGATAGATTCGCGGACCAGCCCCGAAACATGATGCTCATGGCTGAACGGAACCAGCTGCGACACCTCGACTCCCACACCGGTCGCATAGGACGACCGGCTGAGCAGCCAGGCACCGCTTGCCCCGCCGCCCAACAGCGCCGGCACCGCCAGCAGCCCTGCGCGCATGAACATATTGGCCCCCGATCGGAATCGATATGTCATTCCCGGCCCCTGAACGGATTTGTGCGGCGTGGCAGCACGTCACCGTTGCGGCTGCGTGGCGATCATCGGCGGACCGCCTTCACACGATCGATGGGCGCCGGCCGCCATAGCGGAGCCCGCTAGCGGCGACGCGCCTTGGCCCTATTGCAGCGACCCGGCCCGCGACACCAGCGGATTGAAATCATCCGCATCACACACGGCGCCGGTCCCGTCGAAGTCAGCGTCGGCCTGGTCCGTGTTTGCGTCTTCCGGGCAGTTGTCGCAGGCGTCCCCGACGCCATCCTGATCGGTGTCCATCTGGGTGTCGTTGGCCTGGTCCGCACAGTTGTCGCACACGTCTCCAATCCCGTCGCCGTCGTCGTCGGCCTGCGTGGCGTTGTCGATCAGCGGGCAATTGTCTTCGCCATCGGGAACGCCGTCGGTGTCGAGGTCGGTCACGAGCACTCCCGTGCAGCCGCATGCCAGCCATCCGAGCATCAGCCCCAGGCCGACCCAGCCTAATTGGGTTCGAGCAGGCATCATGGATTCACCTCTTTCTTGTAAGCAGTCTCGCTCCGTCACTCGGCCGAGGCGCGGCGATGTCGATGAAGCCCCATTTGCCACCCTGCTTGACCGGCGCCAGCGCGTCGGACAGCAGGCTTGCCGAGCAGGTTCCGGCGCCGGCGCATTGTGGTGCAATGCGGCGGTAGCAGCGCCCGGATCATCGGGGCTTGTGGGCAGCAGTCCGTGGACTTCAACTCTCATCCGTCACCAGAGTTATTATTGTCGAACCAGACCCTCGCGGCAATGGCCTGAAGCTGTCCGGAGGTTGGCGGTCTCCTCGAACCGGTGTCATCCGCTGCGGGTGTGGTTGAGGCGATTTTCCAAGTCGGCAAGGGTGACGAGAATTTCGTCACAACTGGCCGGTTCGGCTAGATACCTGTCCTGCATCGCCTGGTAATCACGCCGCAACGCAGACAACCGCTCGGGCGGCGGGACGTCCCGGGCTTCGCCTGCTCGTAGTTCGCCCACGAACTGCCGAAGTACTGACGCTTCCATTCCACGACCCGGTTGCGAAGGTCACGTTGGTCGATGGCTTTGTTCGCGGTCGGATGCCTCGCGAGCGCCGCTGTGTCCGCATAATGGCGGGAGAACTTCTCGGCAAGTCTGCTGTCCGACGCCGAAATCCTGGCGAGAAAGCATTGACAAAAAGATTTGTCAATACTACGTTGCGGGTCATGGTGGACTTGCGCGTCATCGACGATCCCGCATCAGCCAGCGTGGCACTGGATCCCATGCGCAGTCGGCTGCTCTCGGAGCTTCGCACGCCGGCATCCGCGGCGACACTCGCCACCCGCATGGGACTCGCGCGCCAGAAGGTGAACTATCACCTGCGAACGCTGGAACAGCACGGGTTGATTCGGGTAGATAGCAAGAGGCGTTGGGGTGGACTGACGGAACGACGGCTGGTGGCGACGGCTTCCTCGTATGTCGTCTCGCCCGGCGCGCTCGGTCCTGTCGCGGCGGACCCCGCGCGGCAGGTGGATCGACTGTCGGCGAGTTACCTCATTGCGCTGGCGGCCCGCGTCGTGCGCGAAGTCGGGCAGTTGCTTCGCCGGTCCGAAGCGCTCGACAAGCGCCTGGCGACGCTCTCCATCGACGCCGAGGTCCGATTTCGATCCGCCCAGGATCGTGCCGCCTTCAGCCGCGAATTGACCGGCGCGGTCGCTGCACTGGTCTCGCGCTATCACGATGAGTCCGCACCGGGCGGACGCCGGCATCGCCTGATGATCGGCGCGTACCCCAAACCCGAGGAACCCAAGGCAAAGGAAACCACATGAGCGTGAAAAAGGAAGCATCCGGGCGCCGATCGGTGCAGGTCGAGGTCGAAGTCCCCGGGACGCCGGAGGAAGTCTGGCGCGCGATCGCCAGCGGACCGGGCATCTCCTCGTGGTTCGTCCCCGCGCGCAGCGAGGAGCGCCAAGGCGGAGAACTGGTATGCACCTTCGGCCCGGGAATGGATTGCCCTTCGACGATCACCTCGTGGCAGCCGCCTCAGCGATTCGTGGCCGAGGGTGACATGGGCCAGCCCGGTTCGCCGAAGGTGGCTACCGAGTGGAGCGTCGAGGCTCGCGCGGGCGGAACCTGCCTGGTCCGCGTGGTGCACAGCCTCTTTGCCGCCACCGACGACTGGGACAACCAGCTCGAGGGCTTGGAGCAGGGCTGGCCGACGTATTTCCGTATCTTGGCGATGCGCCTTTCTCATTTCAAAGGCATGCCATGTTCGGCGATGCAGTTCGTGGCTTTTTCGTCCGAGCAGGAGTCGAAGGCGTGGGAGAAGGCGGGCGGCGCGCTGGGGCTCCTCACGGTCGCCGAAGGGCAGGGGTGGACCGCGCCGGACGGCCTTCCGCGCCTGGCCGGCGTTGTCGACTCGGTGGGAAAAGGGATGCACCCCAACACTGTGCTGCTTCGCCTCGAAGCGCCCGCGCCGGGAGCGGCGTATATCGGTGCTTTCTCCTGCGGAGGAATGGTGATGGTGTGCATGAGCGTCTATCTCTACGGCGACAAAGGGAAAGCCGCCGTCGACCGCGACGAACCGACCTGGCAGCAGTGGATGGGCGAGCGGTTCCCGCTGCCGCAGATGGGCTGAGCGTCGGAATACGCAGGCGAACTCCAGGTAGCACTTTGCGGCAACAGCAAGGCACACCGCCACAGGAAGGGGAAATCGTGCGCAACCTCCATTGAGGCCGGGTTGTCCTCGGGGTGATCGACGGCGCGACTACGGCCTCGGCTGATTTCTGTCGATCGAGCGCCGCGCCGCTCGGCACGGTTGGCCCTCGGCCTTGCGGTTGTCCGCGCGGCCCTTCCGGGCGGATCGACAGACCTCCCGGGGCAAGACGCGTGACCTTCGCTCCATCCACCCGTCGCATCTACGCCCGTCCGGTCCGGATCGCTTCGGACTTCGAGTCTCTTCGCCCTCTCGTCCGCCAGACGGTCGCCTCCTATGCGCTTCGTGTTCCTCGGGCCGGAGCTTTACCTGCAGCTTCCTTCCCACGCCACCTCGCGACGACGCAGTTGCGGTTCAGCTAGGGATACCCGCGATCAGGGCTCCCAGAGGACCACCCCCAAGTCATCGCGCCATGCCCGGCACATGAAAAAGAAGACGCGCAACACCAAGACACCGCGAAGAGCCAGGAAATAGGGAACTGTCCCAGGAACTGTCCCACTTTTTCCCGCGGGGTTGTACCCCCCGCGGTCGTAGAGCCTTGTGGTCGGCGTGGCCGGCGGCGCGCTGCACGTCCTCCAGGCTGCAGCCGTTGACTCCGCGCGTCGGCGACCAACCGCGGCTTTGATTCGCTCCGCGTCGTCCCCAAGCGGGCGAAGAAGGACGCCCTCGCCATCAACCCGCAGACGGCCCAGCGAATTCGGGTCTACCTCGCCGCCGCCGGCCACTCCGATGATTTCGACGGCCCGCTCTTCCGCCCACTCCGGCATAACGGCCGGCAGCGGACGCCACGCCGGCACCTGAACCCGGACGCCATCGACCGCGTCGTGAAGAAGTACGCCCGCCGTATCGGCCTGATCGCGGCTACTCCGCTCACTCGATGCGGGCGACGTTCATCACGACCGCCCTGGAAGTAGCCGGCGGGCCTGGGCCTTCGAGAACGCCGGCGTGAAGCCCTCGCGACGATTGATCGGCGGGCGCTCAACGTCGCGGACGGGGTTGCGGTCGGCGACGCCGTGCTTGACGAGGTGCTTGAACAGGCTGGACAGGGCCGCGAGCCGGCGGCGGACAGTCGAGGCCTCGGCGTGCTCCGCCTCCCGCGTGTACGCCTCCCACGCCAGCACGGCCCGGTGGTCAACGCTGCGCAGCTCCTCCGCAGAGCGGATGCCGAGCGTTCGCATGAAGCGGCCAACGTCGTGGCGGTAGGCCCGGCGGGTTCGCGGGCTCTTCCGGCTGGCGAGCCAGACGTGCTCCTCGGGAATCGCCGCCAACGCGTCGAGCGTCGGCGTCGCCGGCGGTTGCGGGTAAGATTCAACCAGCGATGCGGTGCCGGAATCCGGTGAATAGCGGTGTGCCATCCTGATTGGTCAACGATGCCTTGGCGATGCACGAGCAAGTGACGCCGCTGACAGCGCATGCGCAAGCGGGTGAGTTCCGCCGACTGTAGCCAAGCGCCACAGCATACCGATCTGCCGGGCGGCGAATAGACCGCTTATTCACCGCACGCCTTGCGGTAAATGACTTGCCCTTGCGGCGAATGAATGCTACAATCACCGCAACATATGCGGCGAAACATGGCGTACATTCACGAAAAGACCGGCTGGCCGGAGTTTACCTGGGAGGGCGAATCGCTCGCCAGCCCATTGGCTGCCGTACGGCACAATCAGGGCCGATGGCTCGGACAAATGGAGGCGCTGGGATTCGACCTGCGTGCCGAAGCGAGCCTCGCCGTCCTTACGAGCGACGTGGTGAAGTCCTCCGCCATCGAAGGCGAGAAGCTGAACCCCGACGAGGTCCGGTCCTCGATCGCACGGCGGCTGGGACTCGACGTGGCGGGCCTGCCGAAAGCGGGCCGGGATGTCGAGGGCGTCGTGGAAATGATGCTCGACGGCACGCGGCACTTCGAGAAGCCGCTCACCAAGAAGCGCCTCTTCGACTGGCACGCCTCGCTCTTCCCAACCGGCCGTAGCGGGATGAGCCGGATTACGGTCGGAGGATGGCGGAAGAAGGAAGCGGGAGCGATGCAGGTCGTCTCCGGGCCGATGGGACGGGAGAAGGTGCATTTTGAGGCGCCGGAGGCGGACCGCCTCGAAGCGGAAATGTCCCGGTTCATCAAGTGGTTCAATGCGCCGCCGGCGATGGACCCAGTGCTGAAAGCCGGGATCGCGCACTTCTGGTTCGTGACGATCCACCCTTTCGAGGATGGCAACGGACGCATCGCCCGCGCCATCGCAGATATGGCGCTCGCGCGTGCCGACGGCACGAAGGACCGCTTCTATAGCATGTCGTCGCAGATTGAGGCAGAGCGGAAGGACTACTGCCTGCGGCTGGAAGCGGCGCAGCGCGGAGACGTGAACATCACGCGCTGGCTGGAGTGGTTCCTCGGCTGCCTGGACCGTGCCATCGGCGGCGCGGAGGGGACACTCGGCGCCGTGCTGCACAAGGCCCGGCTGTGGCAGCGCATCAATCGCCGGCCAGTCAACGACCGGCAGCGACTGGTCATCAACCGGATGCTGAACGGATTCAAGGGATTCCTTTCGACCTCGAAGTACGCGAAGCTGGCCAAGTGCTCGACCGATACCGCCCTGCGCGATATCCGGGAACTGGTCGAGCGCGGCATCCTGGTGCAGAACCCCGGCGGCGGCCGGAGCACGAGCTACCGGCTCGGCGAGCCTGACGCTGTGACCGAGTAGAGGATGGAGGGCCGGGATGATCGCAACGGAGGACGAATACCGGGAAGCGAAATCGCGGGTGACGGAAGCAAAGACGCAAGGGTCGCGCTTGCGAAGCGCCAGCCTGGCAGAGGAGGAAATCAAGAAGTCTCGCCGGCCGGATTGGTGAGACCGTTGCCATCAGCAAGGTTCGTGACGATGGAGCGCGCAGCGCGATTCAATTGATCGACCAGGAAGCCGTCACCGCCGTCGAAAACCACATCCGCCTAAACCGCCGGAATCACGCGCTTTTCAACCACCGTTCACAACTGCTGATGGTAGCCGTGGATGAAGCAGCCGTAGCTGGCCAGCCCGTCGTGGATCTGCTCCATTGACCGGGGTCACTTTTGAAGGCTCTGTTTTGGGTCTCAAGTCGCAAGTGCTTGAGCAATCGCGATTAACGACTCTGTCCACTCGCCAAACGAACCGCAAAACAGTTCAATAGACACTGGCTGTCTCGTCAAGCGGTGTGACTCGACGTCCGACGATCATCACCCAGGCTCCTGCCTGAGCAGATTGAATCGCTGCAGCGCGTCCGATTCCGCTCCCCCCGCCTGTGACGCTAACGACCTGATCTTGCACTGCCGGGTTCTCCTCGGTGGGTTCGCACAGACCCACGCTCCCAGTGAAACCTGGTTGCCTTCGCCGACTGCAAATTGCCCTCGACTGTCAGCAACAACGGGGAAGAGAACGGGCGATCGTTCGAGTCAACTTTTCAGGTGCCGAGCGCCTTGCGCAAAACCAGGATTGCCTGCTCAATGGCGGCTGTCGCTGCCTGCGTAGCGCGAACCGGGTTCAGCATCATGAAGTCGTGGATGATGGCGTTGTAACGGACGCTGGTTGTCGTCACACCCGCCTCAATGAGTCGTCGCGCGTAGGCTTCACCCTCATCGCGGAGCACATCGTTCTCATCAACGATAACCAGTGCCGGAGGCAGTCCGGAGAGTTGTTCGAGCGATGCACGCAGCGGAGACACGGTGACGTCTATACGCTTTTCATGTTCCGGCAGGTACGCATCCCAGAACCAGGCCATCGCTTTCGCTGTGAGGAACGGGCCGTCCGCGAATTCCCTGTAGCTGGCAGTGTCTTGCCCGGCGTCCGTCACTGGGTAATAAAGCGACTGATGCACGAACTTTACGTCCCCGCGTTGCTTCGCCAGAATCGCCAGGACGGCGGCCATGTTGCCGCCAACGGAATCACCGGCGACGGCAAGGCGCGTGGCATCAAGTCCTCGTCCTGCTCCTTCCGCCACGATCCATCTTGCCGTGGCATACGCCTGTTCGATGGCAACCGGATGGCGAGCCTCCGGTGAGCGGTCATACTCGACAAAGACGACGGCCGCCCGGGCGCCCACGGCAAGTTCACGGACAAGTCGATCATGCGTCCCTGCATTGCCCAGGATCCAGCCGCCACCGTGAACATACAGAACCACTGGTAACACGTTAGGAGCATTAACGGGTTTAACGATCCGCACACGCACAGCGCCAACTTCGGCAGGAACGGCGATCCACTCCTCGCTAACGTCCGGCTTGTCGATCGGCGATGCCTGAATGTCGTCGAGCACCTTGCGCGCCCCTTCGATACCAAGCTGGTACAGAAATGGTGGCTTCGCGGTGAGGTCTGCAACCTGCTGAGCAGCAGGTTCAAGAGTGATGGTCATGTTTGACATTTGCTATCTCCTGTCAGGTTCACAAATTACTGCTGCTGACGATGCCATTCGCTGAACGTGATGTTCCCTAGCTTGGAGAATCGCCTGGGTTCAACCCGAGACGATGATGACAACGATCTTCATGACAAACTCCTGAATTCGCCTTCCGGTATTGAATGTTGGTTGCCTCCCAGCGAGACAGCTTGTCCGGGTTGGAGATGAGGTGAATCGCCCGAACATCGTCTGCGATCCAGTGCGATATCACAGACGCGACCCCTTCGCCTTGGCGTAACACGAGTCCCGGTTCGCCGTTCACCGTGGCCGGATGGACGTCCTGCAACCAAGGCTTGCGGAAAACTACAGTGAGGAATCGAGCCACGGAATTGCCGCCGCGAATCACCACCCGTGCCGCCGACACCTTGCCACCACCGTCCGAATGGATTTCTGCATCCTCGCAGAGCATGGCCAGCTCTCGACCTAACTCGTTACAGGGCAATAAAAAACGGCCCGATGCCAACGATTGCATCAAGCCGTTTCAAACATCAACTCGGGGCGACTGGATTTGAACCAGCGACCTCTGCGTCCCGAACGCAGCGCTCTGGCCAGGCTGAGCTACGCCCCGTCTTGGTGGTGGTTGGCCGAATCCGGCCTGCTGAGCATGCTAAGACCCCGCCGTGCCAAAGTCAAACCTCACCGCCGGCCGGCCCGGCCGACGGGGTCGTCGGCTGAGGGTCAGCCGGTGCGCAGTGCCGCCGAACCCAGCGATAGGCGGCACATCCGGCCACCGCGGCCACCCCCGCCAGCAATGGTTCGGTCACGTCAGCCACGTGGCCCACCGTAAACGCCTGGATCGCCTCGGTCAGCCCAACCACGCCAACGGTCAGGAAGATGACCAACACCCGCACGGCTGACGCCGACCTTCCGGGAATCATGGCCGCCGCGATCACCGCCAGGGACAAGTACCACATGAATGACGATGTCATCTGCCCAATGGCCAATGAAAACGGCTTTTGAAACTGGGCGTAGAACGGAACCCACTGGATTGAATCGCTTGACGGACACACCCACCCGGCATCATCAGGCAGCGCATACCCCGCAATGATCGAACACTGGGCCACCAGGGCGATCATCAGCAGGACCCGACCCACCGGGTTAGGCCCCCCCACCTCCGCACCGCGCCGCCACCCCCGATCAATCACCGTGGCACCCAGCACCGCGCCCACCGCGGCACCATAGACATAAGCGACGACGTCGGCAGCATCACTGGTGTGCGAGCGCAACAGCAGTTGAGCGGCCTCCACCCCAACGGCCAGCAGAATCAACCCGGCGATCGTATTGACCGCGCTGCACGTGCGGTCAACCCGCCGCTCCCTGCAGGCCAGCGCACCGGCAATCCCCAGGAGCACAAACGCGAAGAAACTGCCGCCCATCTCGATGAGCACCTCCATCCGGGAAGCGCCGGGAACCGGCGGCGGTTCAAACGGCGACCACCGCGCCGTCAGGTAGGACGCCCGCAGCTCACCTGGGGAGCGCACGAAGTCGAACGGAGCCAACTTGGCGAACACCACCAGCAGCGCCACGCCCCAAAACAAAGTCGCCATCGGCCGCCGGGCCAAAGCGACACGCAGCGATCCGCTGATTCGAGCCCTGGCGCCCAGCGCCGGCCGAGCCAACGCCAGACCGATCAACGCGCCAATGACATTCAAAGTGATGTCGCTGAACGACGGCACCCGCCCCGGCACCAGGACCTGCCCGGTTTCCGCAAGCACACCACACCCGGCCGCGACCGCGACGGTCAGCAGCAGCCGGCGGATCAACGATGCCGCGACCCGATCCCCCCGAATGCTCAATAAGAATCCGATCGGAAGGTAAATGGTGATGTTCGCCAGGATGTCCTGAAGCGACGCCGACGCCCAGGACAGCATCCCCAGCGCGTCGAGCGGACCCCGGCGCAGCAACTCGAAATCGAAGTTCAGCGGCAGCCAGGAACCGTAGACAATCAACGCCACGCTGAACCCCAGCAGCGCCGTAACACCCCCGGCTGATTCAGACCTCATGGAACGCTCCTGACTGGTCACGCGCTTTCTCCCCCGTCGAAATGCAGCGATGCGACCGGGCGCGGAACCGTCGCCGCGCCCACACCGCCAGCCGCCCGAACGAATACGTCGGCAGGCCTCCCATTTGATGATATCCCTGCGGCAGACCCATTTCGACGCGCCCGCGGCCGATGACGGCTGGTCGATCGCTTATCGGACCGCTAGAATGCCGGCTTTGCGGATGCGCCTCGTCCTTGGAGTACACCCTGATGCGGGCCACCGTGATTCACGGCTTCGGGGGACCGGAAGTCTTCAGCAACCAGGAAGTGCCGACCCCGCAGCCGGCGGCCGGCGAGGTGCGCCTGCGGGTGGAAGCCTGCGGCATCAATCACTACGACGTTTTTCTGCGCCGCGGTGACGTCACCCGTGAGCTGGCGCTCCCCCACGTCATGGGCGCCGACGTGGCCGGCACCATCGACGCCGTCGGCGAGGGCGTCAGCGGCCTGCCAGTGGGTCGCCGGGTGATGGTCTGCCCCGGATTCCCGCTCGATCCGGCGGAGTATGATCACACACCGATCAATCTGGCCAGCAGCTACAGTGTCACCGGCGGCCGCCGTTGGGGAGGGTATGCCGAGTTCATGGTGGCACCCGCCCGCTTTGTGCTCGCGGAGCCACCGGACTTGCCGCCGGCTGAACTTGCTACTTTGCCGCTGGTGCTGGTCACAGCCGTGCACGCCACTCGCACGCTCGGTCAGGTCGGGCCCGGCGATCGCGTGCTGGTCCAGGCGGGTGCGTCCGGCAGCGGAGCCATGTGCATCCAAGTGGCTCGAACCCTCGGCGCAACGGTCGCCACCACCGTCGGCTCGGACGACAAGTTCGAATTCGTCAGGCGGCTGGGTGCCGACCTGGTGATCAATTACCGCGAACACGATTTCGTGGAAGCAGTCAAGGACTGGAGCGCCGGTGCCGGGGTCGACGTGGTCATCGACAATGTCGGGGGCAGCGTGTTTGACGGCAACCTCAAGAGCCTCCGCCGCGGCGGTCGCTTCGTGAATTTCGGAATGGTCGGCGGACGCAGCGCCCCCTTCGTGTTTCCGCTGGTATTCTACAAGCAGTTGCAACTCTATGGCTCGATGATGGGCACCCTGGAGGAATTGTCCTGGGGGCTCGATCAGGTCAGGCTGGGCGCCATCACCCCGATCCTGGACCACGCGCTGCCGCTCGCCGAAGCACGCCAGGCCCACGAATACATCGAATCCCGCCGCACCCGCGGCAAGCTGGTGCTGTTGCCCTAACCTGGCAGCCCCGGGGGGCCGCGACCGGGCGCCGCGGGCGGCAATTCCCGCACCTCATAGAGGATTACCGCCGCCGGGCTACCGGAATCGCCGAATCGCTGGATCACCCGCAAACCTACGGGCCCGAGCCGCTCAAACAGGTCCGGCGTCAGGTCCTTCCAAAAACCGTAGGTTCGCCGCAACCGCTCCATCTCGCTGAAGTTCACCAATATATAGGTATATTGCTGCTCATTGAGCCAGCGGATGACGGCTTCATCGCTGTCGGCGGCGGCTACGGCTTCGGCAAAGGGATTGCGATTGAACACCACGCAACTGTCGACGCCGGGCGGCATGTAGAATGTCCGGGCCTCGCCGACCATCAGCACGCGGTCGGTCGCCCTCAGCCGCTGCCGAATGTAGGCCGCGGGATTCCGGCTGATGTCGGCATCCTGGTAGAACCACTCGATGTGGCCATGAATCCGCCACGACCGGCCGTCGTCGAACAACTCCGCTCGGTACAGCGCTGCCGAAGTCCACAGGTTGAATGCGGCCACACCGCAGACGGCGATCAACGGCACCGCCCGAAGTCCGACCGCCGCGCTCGGCCACACCGAGCGGGCGCCCAGGATGCACAGCGGAATCAGCAGGACCACGGCAAACCGCGCATACAGGTGCGTCCAGAACAGCCAGACCCCGACCTGGAACAACAGCACCGCGGCGAACAGCAGGTCGAGGCGCGTTCGGGCGCGGCTGAACACCGCGGGCAACGCCAGCACCACAAGCCACCAGCCCAGCCGCCGATCCGCCAGCACGCGTCGGGCCAGGAGTTTCGCCCGAGCCGCCAGGCCGGCTTCCTGCGGCACCGGCCGATGCCCGCGCTGCCAGCGCTCGGCAAGTTCATCGGTCCAGATGCCCTGCCGGGCGCCCAAGACGCCATAGGCCAGTGGGAACACCGGGTTGCCGGTGGCCACCGCGTTCTTGATCAGCCACGGGGCGAACGTGACACAACATCCCGCAAGGCAGAGCAGCAGTCGGCGCCCCGCAACCCCGGCTGCCGATCTTGTGACACCCGCGGCGGTCGTCTGACGACACGACACGGCCACCCACATCCCGAGCAACGGCACGGCGATCATGGGAACGGCGGTATACTTGAAGCCGCACGACCATCCTGCGTATGCACCGCTGAGCAATGCCAGCCGGGCCGTGACCGCCGGATCCGGCGCTGTCGCCGCCAGGCGGACGCCGGCGAAGGCCAACATCCCAAACAGCAGCATGCCGTTCTCGACATACGCCACGCCCGACAGATACATCAGCCATGGCGAGGTTCCGGCCAGCAGCGCCGCCGCCACGCCGGCGGCGGGATGCGACTCCCGCCCAATCAACCAGGCCACAAACACCCAGGTGAACCCGACCAGCGCGTTGATCAGCTTGGCCAGAATCGCGGCCTCGACGGCATCCTGCCGCAGGACCATGGCCAGCAGCGACAGCATTTCGGCGTTCATCGGAAAGTTGCTGTAGATATTATTCGGCAGGTAGGTGATGCGGCCCTGCTCGTAGTACACCTTGGGAACTTGCAGGTGGTATTCCAGCACGTCATAGCCGCGGGCCTCTTCGGTCCAAAGCACGCCCGGCGGCACGGTGGCCACCAACAGGCTCATGACGCCGTGCGGCAGCAGCAACACCAGCAGCGCGTTGACTCGGGGCGCCGGCGTCGGCCGCGGGGCCCGGTGCAGCAGTTGGCCCAGCCGCAGCGCTCCGGCCAGACCCATGACCCCGAGGACCGACACCAGGATCGGCCGTGACAACAGGCCGGCCAGCCCCAGGCCCAGGACCGCCAGGCACAGCGTGCCCAATCCCAAGCCGGCGCCGAGGCCGAGCTGCCAGCGCAGCGGAAGCGCTGCCCGAAAGTCACGCGGCAGAATCAGCGCCAGAGGGCACAGCCCGAACAGCGCCGCCGCCAGAACCACCGCCGCCGCCCACACGCCGTCGGTCAGCACATACATGAGAGCCAATGGCGAGAGGGCCCACACCGCCGCCCCACCGGCGGCCAGGGACCCCACCACCAGCCACGCGGACTGGCGCCCGCCGGCAACGGTCCTGGGCTGCGGAGCGCGATTCAGCAGCTCAGCCCTCCTCGTACATCCGGCAGTAACTGTCGTAGCGGCGCGGATCGATCAGGCCCTGATCGACGGCGGCCTTGACCGCACAGGAATCCTCATGGGTATGGGTGCAATCCGGGAATCGGCAATGGGGGACGTGATCGAGAAAATCGATGAAGTGTCGTTCGTACTCATTCGCGGGCACGACCGCCAAGTCATAAGACCGGATTCCGGGCGTGTCGACGACGTATCCACCGAAGTCCAGTTTCAGCAGGACCGCCGTGGTGGTGGTGTGCCGGCCCTTGGCGGTAACCTCCGAGACCTCGGCGGTGCCGAGCCTCAAGCCCGGCTGCAAGGCATTGAGCAGCGAACTCTTGCCCACGCCGCTCTGTCCGACGATGACGGTCTCCCGGCCGGCCAGGTGGTGGCGCAAGTCGTCCAGACCCGCCCCGGACAGCGCGCAGCAGGACACCACCGGATACCCGATGCGACGATACATCTCGGCGACAGAGTTCATGGCGTCATCGCGGCCCAGGTCGATCTTGTTCAGGCACACAATCGGCGTGATGTTGCCGGCGTGGGCCGCCACCAGGTAGCGGTCGATCAGGTGCGGTCTCAGTGACGGTTCCTCGACGGACGCCACGATCAAGACCTGCCCGACATTGGCGGCGATGACCTGCACGCGGTCGGCATAGCGACGGCACAACTGGCTGGACCGTTCGTGGACCTGGTAGATCACGCCCTCACGCCCGACGCCGTCGGCTTCAGTCGCGGCGATAAACTGCACGCGGTCACCCACCGTGACCGGATGCCGCTCCGAGATCAACCGGGTCCGCAGGATCCGGCGGATGGTGCACGGCCAGATCCGGGTGCCGTCGTCGACTTCGGCAATCAAGCCGCGCATGGCGATGACCCTGCCGTCGCGCAGATCACGCCCGGCCTCCTCGCTGACCGTTCGCTTGCGGGACAGCTCGCCCTTGGGGATCAGCGACTGGCGCGCCACCGTGTCCTTGTTCTTGAACCCGTGGTCGAGGTACTGCCGCGTCCAACTGTTGTCCCGCGCCGGCTGGCTGCGGTTCCGCCGGAAGTCGACCCGGGTCTGCTGCTTCTTGCCCTTGCGCTTGGCCATGGTATGCATAGTATACCGCGCCGGGGGCGGGCGGTCCGTCCGGTTTCTTGCAAGCCGTGGCCGACGACACTATAGTGCCCCCAGCAACGCCCACCGGTTCCGTCGATGACGCCGCACCGCGGCACAGCCACGAAAGGGCAAACCGTGTCCGACCATTTTGCGGATCGCTTGCTTGAAGCCGTTCGCGACAAGAACAACCCGGTCTGCGTCGGGCTGGATCCGGTCTATGACCGGCTGCCCCCCGCGGTTCGCGAGCTGCCGGAATTCAACGACGGCCAGGACGCGGAGTCGGCGCTGGACGCCATCCTGGAATTCAGCCGCATTGTGATTCGCACGATTGCACCGCTCGTGCCGGCCATCAAGATCAACACCGCCTATTTCGAGCGCTACTACGGGGAAGGTGTGGATGCCTATCTGGAGCTGGTCCAGGAGGCCGTCCAGGCCGGTCTGGTGGTGATCGGGGACTGCAAGCGCAGCGACGTCGGGCATTCCGCCGAATTGCTGGCCGGCGCCCAATTGGCAGACCCCGAGTTCATCAACATGGAAGCGCACATCGCCCCGCACGCAGTGACCCTGAACCCGTACATCGGGCTGGATGGGTTGCGTCCGTTCTTGAACGTCTGCCAGGCGGCACACAAGGGCGTGTTCGTGCTGGTCCGCACCAGCAACGAGGACGCCGAGACCGTCCAGGGATTCAGCAACGCCGAGGGCCTGACGCTCAGCGAGCACATTGCCGGCCTGGTTGACACCTGGGGCAGCACCCCGGACTTGATGGGCACGCTGGGCTACAGTTGCGTCGGCGCCGTGGTGGCCCCGCGCAATGCCGAGCTGGCCGTCCGGCTGCGGCAGATCATGCCGCGGAGCCTGTTTCTGGTGCCGGGCTTTGGCGCCCAGGGCATCAACGCCGAGCAGTTGGTCCCCTGCTTCAAGTCTGACGGCACCGGGGCATTGGTCAATTCCTCCCGGCAAATCATCTACGCTTTCGATGATCCGCGATATCAATCCCAGAGCGAAGTCAGTTGGATCGGAGCCGTCGAACAGGCCTGTCGAGACTTTGCCCGCGAGGTGGCCCAGACCATCGACATGCGCTGAGATGGGCACCGAATTCCGCCAGAAGCGCGTCGTGGTGATGGGGCTGGGCCGTTTCGGCGGCGGCATCGGGGTGACCCGTTGGTTGGCGGATCAAGGGGCCGCCGTCCGAGTCACCGATCAGGCCACTGCCGCCGAGTTGGAATCGTCGGTCGCCCAACTCGCAGACCTGCCGGTGGATTGGCGCCTCGGCGGCCACCATGTCGATCATCTGGACGGAGCCGAGTTGCTGGTGGTCAGCCCGGCGGTCGACAAGCAGCGCTCCGACCTGGTCCGCACCGCGGTGGACCGCAGGATTCCGATCACCAGCGAGTTGAACCTGTTTGTCGAGCGCTGCCCGGGGCAAATCATCGGCGTGACCGGCACCGCGGGCAAGAGCACCACAACGGCAATGATCTTCGATGTGCTTCACGCCAACCTTGAGCACCTCGTGGGTCGGCCGCAGCACATCTGGCTGGGCGGCAACTTGGGTGCCTCGCTGCTCGGCGACCTCCCGCGGATCACGCCGTGCGATTACGTGGTCCTGGAACTGTCCAGCTTCCAGCTCGAGGATCTGGCCCCGTTGCGCCGCAGCCCGCGCCTTGCCGTGCTCACCAACCTCAGTCCCCAGCACCTCGACCGCCACGGGACTTTTGCACGGTATCTCGACGCCAAACGGGTCATCTTCGCGTTCCAGGGCCCGGATGATTGGGCGGTGATCAGCGCTCAGGCCGCCGCTGTGCTCGGCGATCGCCAACCGGGACCGGCCCGAACAACCGTCTTCGAGCGGGCCGAGGCACTCCGCGGGCGGTTGCAGGTGGTCGGTGACCATCACCTGGCCAACGCCGCGGCTGCCCTGGAAGTCGGCCGCTTGCTTGGCCTGAGCGATCCACCGATGATCGAGGAGTTGTGCCGCTTCAAAGGACTCCCCCACCGCCTGGAGCTGGTTCGCGAATACCAGCAGGTTCGCTACTACAACGACTCCAAGTCCACCATGCCGGCCTCCACGATCACCGCCCTGGAATGTTTCGAGGACCCGGTGGTCCTGCTGTGCGGCGGCCAGGAGAAGGCCGTATCGTTCGACGAGCTGGCGGCGGTGATCCGCAGCCGCGTCCGCCTGGTAATCTGCTTCGGCGAGACGCGGGCGAAGATCGCCACCTGGGTCCGCCGCAGCCCCGCCGGCCTGAGCCGACCGGCAATCAAGACCGTCCATGAATTCAACGGTGGGGTCAACCTGGCCCGGCGACTGGCCCGCCCCGGCGAGGTGGTGCTGTTCTCGCCGGGTTGCCCCAGCTTCGACGGCTTTGCCAATTACGCCGACCGCGGCGACCACTTCCGAGCCATCGTCAGAGGCTGGGTGTAACCTCCCGCCGGGAAGGGTATTTTCTGATACAATCAGTTGGGCTCAAACAGGTTGCGACATGCGACGCGGAACGGGCTTGCAGATAATATACATATGCATTATATTAACTACGGCAAAAGATGGCTTGGGCCCGACGGTCCACAGAGTGGGGAGGTACCAGATGCTGACGAATCGAACGGTTACCGCGGCGGTGCTGGGTGTTGCGATGAGCTGCCTGGGTGCCGAAGCACACGCGGGCCACGACGTCGAGGTGGACATTGAACATCTCAAAGGGTACTTGTACCGCACGGCCGACGGCTGGCAATTGCACGTGCGTTACGAGGTCGAGATTGAGGATGCCTATTCGGACGACCAATTCGACCTGATCTTGTACCTCACCGAGAAAGGCCGTCCGGTTCACTCGGATCAGGGCCGCCTGGTCGAGTACGTCGTTCCGCTGGACAATCCGACTGAGGTGGACGATGACGAGGTCAAGTTTGAACGCGACGTGACCATTGATCTGCCCGAAAAACCGTTCATCAATCCGAAACGCGTCCGCCTGCACGGCATGATCGTATATCGCGGTGATCATCGGCCACTGGACCACAAGCAGGACAGTCTCAAACTGCGTCCTCCTCGGGAATTCCGCCAGCAGGGCGGGGAGCTGTGCCTCCGTGACCAGCGATTCCGTTTCGGGTTCTGGTGGTGCGACTGAGTCGCGCCGCAACAGGGGTCAAAAAAACATGCCCGGCGATGTCTATGAAGGTCCGCTTGAAGCGCAATCCGGCACGGCCGCGTCGAATCTGGTTCGGCTGGGCCGGAAGCGCCGGGCGCCCTCCTGGCCCAGGGTGGTTCCGGCGTGTGGCCTCTTGCTGCTCACCGGCTGCGATAACACCGCAGACCTGGTCCTGAACACCGTTCTGCTGGCGTTCGAGATCGTCAGCGTCTGGGTGTAGCCACCGCTTGCCCCCGCGCCTGGCTGGCCGGAAGGTCACCTGCAATCTGCGGCTCCCCATCCTGCCCGGGGTGCAGGTTCGCGATCTGGCTTCACACCGGCCGGGGCGGGTAGCCCGGCAATCGCCCGCTGACTGGCAGCGGCGCTTACCATCCCCCCCCTCCGCTTCCTCGCTGGGCTCGCCCAAGGTCTTGAGCGGTGTCCGGATTCGGTCGTTCCTGGTGGCAGGCGTGCGGGCTGCCGGCGCCCGCGGGCAAGCATGCCAAACCCGGGCGAATTTCAGCCAAAATGGTACCATCATTTAGTCCAAATGAAGATACCGTTTGTAGTAAACCGTACCACCGTTTTGTCCAATTGATACCACCGTTTGACCATTTTCATATCATCATTTGGACAAAATGGTACCATCATTTTTTCTGAACGACCCGCTGACTCGGGGTCCGCAGGGCCGGGCCGGGCGGTTGGCTGCGCGATAGTGACGATACCCTGCTCGCCTGGCGGACGAAACGGCCCATCTGCCGCCAGGTGTGGCAGCCGGCGACGGGTGTGGCCTCGGGCTGCCCCGGTGTCCCGCCAGCGGGGAACGGCTCAGGCGTGGCCCGCGCCTTGCGATGGGCTCGGGCGGCGTGCTGCAATTCGCCGGTCACGCACCGCCCACCGCTCCTGAGCCCGGTAATTGCGCGGGTGAATCCGCCCCCGGATCGCTTTGGATTGCCAATGTACGCAGGCCTCGAGCGGGCCGATAGCATGGAAGATGCGCCAGGTAACGGGTTCATTCTGGGGTCTCGCGGGTATGGTGCTCTTGGCCGCCGCTGGCTTGGCCGGCTGCTTTCGGCATGATGACGGCACCGTGGATGCTGACCCTGTCGCCGAGGACAACGTCAACGACAACGCAACACCGGGCGACAGCGACGCCGACGGACTCCTCGATCTGTCGGAGACCGCACTGGGCACCAATCCTCTGGGCCCGGACAGCGATGGAGACGGCCTGGACGACGGCGCGGAGATGACCCTGGGCACCGACCCGCTGGACCCCGACAGCGACCAGGACGGGCTGTTGGACCGGGTCGAAGTCCAGGTGCACATGACCAACCCGGTGGCCAGCGATACGGACGCCGATTTCCTGAGTGACTTTCAGGAGATCCAGTTGGGCACTCATCCGTTGCTGGCGGACACCGACGCGGATGGGCTGAGCGATTTCGACGAGGTCAACACCTACCTGACCGATCCAGCGATCGCCGACAGCGATGCCGACGGGCTCGCGGACCTGGCGGAGGTCACGGCCGGCACCGACCCGCGGAGCACCGACTCGGACACCGACGGGCTCACTGACGGGGCGGAGTCGGAGGCGGCCACCGACCCTTTGGATCCCGACAGCGACAACGACGGAGTTCTTGACGGCACCGAGGTGATCATCGGGACCGACCCACTTCGTGCCGACAGCGATGGCGACGGGCTCACCGACGGCCAGGAAATTTCCCAGGGGACCAATCCAGTCAACGCCGACAGTGATGCCGACGGCGTCAGTGACGGTGTTGAAGTCGACGGGGGCGACAACCCCCTGTCCACCGATTCCGATGGTGACGGACTGAACGACGACGACGAACTGCAGGCCGGAACCGACCCCAGCGACAGCGATTCCGACAACGATGGCCTGTCCGACGGCGAGGAAGCGGCCCTGGGCACCGGCCCGTTGACCTTCGACAGCGACACGGACGGGCTTGGCGACGGCGACGAGGTGCAGGAGTACCAGACGGACCCGCTGCTGGCTGACACCGACGGTGACGGCCTGTCCGACCTTGGCGAGTTGCAGCTCGGGACCGATCCCGGGAACGCTGACAGCGACGGCGATGGGCTGTCGGATCATGCCGAGGTGCAGCTTTACGGCAGCGATCCCCTGGACGTCGACTCCGACAACGACGGGCTCAACGACGACGACGAAGTCGCCGCTGAGACCGACCCCGGGGACCCCGATACCGACGGCGACGGGGTGCTCGACAGTGTGGACAACTGCCCGCTACTCGCCAATCTCGATCAGCGCGATTCCGACAACGACGACCTGGGCGACGCCTGTGACGAATGAGGGGCGGGGTCACGGTTTCTGAGGCGCTCGGCGGCACGACCGGACATCGCACCCGCGGCCCGGTGCGTGACAACCGGGCAAGAGGGCTTCCCAGCCGTCGGCCGTGGCGTTATGATCCTGACTTTTGGTCCTCTGAGAGTCAGGAAGACGATGAGCACGGTACAATGGATCCTGGGGATGGCGACCCTCATGCTGGTAGCGGGCTGCCAGGGCGGACGTGATCGTCAGGCCGAAGTGTTCGGCAAGACTTACTACCTGGACGGCGCCGGCAACTGGGGTTACGGCAGCGCAGAAGTGCCTCGTGGTCTGCAGCGTGCCGGATATGACGGCGATGTTCAGGTCTTCATCTGGACCAGTTCGCTCAACCCCTTGATCGACCAGCTCAACATCCTCGGCGCCGCGCAGGGCGCGGGGCGCCGGCTCGCCCAGGATATCAAGCGCTACAAGGAACAGCACCCCAACCAGCAGGTCAACATCATCGCGCTGTCCGCGGGCACCGGGGTCGCCGTATGGGCCTGCGAGGCTCTGGACGCCTCCAGCCACATCCACAACTTGGTGCTGCTGGGCTCTTCGCTATCTTACGACTATGACATGTCCGAAGCGCTCGCCCACATCGATGGCCGGGTGTACGTTTACCACTCACCGAATGACGCCGTGCTGAGTTCAGTGGAAATCGTGGGCACGATCGACCGCCGCACCGGAGTCAAGTCCGCCGGCCAGGTCGGCCTGAGACCGGCCCGCGGGGACACCACCCGGATCGTCAACATCCCCTGGTCGTCGCGCTGGCAGGCGCTGGGCTGGAACGGCGGACACACCGACTGCACCAACGAACGCTTTGTGTCTCGGGAAATCGCCCCCAAGATCTCCGGAACCGCGCACAGCGACGGTGGCCAACCCGACCGTGCGGTATCGCAACTCGCCGCCACTCATTCGCGGTAACCGGATCAACCGCGCGATTCTGTTCGGGTTGCCGGCAGGGTCAGAAGCCCTTGTACGGCAACAGACCGATGAACCGAGCCCGCTTGAGCGCCAGCTTGATGGCCCGCTGTTCTTCGGCACACGTCCCGGCGCGCTTGCGTGACATGATCTTGTTGCTGCCGGTGAGAAACTTGCGCAACACGTCGATCTCCTTGTAGTCGACGGTTGGCCCTTCCCAACCCTTCTTGGCAGCGCGTTCTGGAAAGCGATTCTTGGTGTGATAGGAACGTTCTTTGCGTCTGGCCATTGTGCAGTGCCCTATTGAAGCTTGCCGTGCTTGCGCATCACGCGGGTAAACTCATCCTCAGTTAGCGTCTCGGATTCATCGATCAGCATGTTCGGAACCCCTTCGACGATGGCGTACCGCCGCCGAGTCTGCGGGTCCGTCGAGTAGATCCAGTTGCCGTCGACCAGAACTGCGGCCTTGCTCTCCGGGCATACCAGCATTTCGATCAACCAGGGCTCCAGGGGCGGGTCCACAGGCAACTCCAAACGCGGTAGTATACTGCAACCGGGGACCTTCAGCAACCAAGGCAGCCCCCGGCCCAGCCGCCGGGGCCGACCCAATTGACAACTGCCGGGCCCGCAATACATTGTATCTACAGAAGTTGCCCCACGGAGGTCCTTCGGACGATGGCCCAGAAACGCCCTCCCCCAGTGATCCAGGAGCGACTCCGGCGCTGCCGGCAGTTGATGCATCGGCACTCGCTCGGCGCCTACCTGGTGACCGCACGGGCCGACCAGATTTACCTTACTGGCTTTGACGGCGAGGACGGCGCGGCCTTGATCACCGCCGGCGGCGTTACCCTGGTTACCGACGGGCGATTCGGCGAGGTGCTCAACCGCCAGGCGCCCTGGGCCGATGTGGTTCTGCGCCGCGGCCCTTTGGAGGATGCCGTGGCCCAGGCAATTCGTAGCCGGCGGCCGCGCACCGTGGGCGTTCAGGCGAACCGACTGCCGTTGCAACTGTATCAGTCCTTGCAGCAGCGCTGCCGTCCGATTCGGCTGACGGCGGCTCCGCCGCTGGTCGACGGGCTCCGCCTGACCAAGGATCCTACGGAACTGCGAAAGATTCGGAAGGCGATTCGCATTGCCGAAGCGGCGTTTGCCGCCACCCGCGGCGAGATTCGGGTGGGTATGACCGAGTCGGAGGTTGCGGCCTGCCTGGAGTACGAAATGAAGCGCCGCGGGGCCAGCGGACCCAGTTTCGAGACCATCGTTGCCGAGGGTCCAAACGCCGCCCTGCCCCATGCCCGCCCCGGCAAGCGCTGCATCAAGGACGGCAGTCTGCTGCTGATCGACTGGGGAGCGGTCTGCGATCATTACTGCAGCGACTTGACCCGCGTGTTGTTCGTCGGTAAAATCCGCCCCCGCCTTAAGCGTCTGTACCAAATCGTGTTAGAGGCGCAGGAAAAGGCACTGGCCGCCATTGCTCCGGGCAAACGGGTCTGCGACATCGACAAGGCGGCTCGGGATCACATTACCGCGGCGGGATATGGCCCCGCCTTCATCCACGGTCTGGGGCACGGGATAGGCCTGGACATTCATGAGGAACCTCGCCTGAAGTACGGCCTGCAGGACCGCCTGGAGGTGGGGATGGTGGTGACCGTCGAGCCTGGCATCTACATCGCGGGCAGCGCTGGAATCCGAATCGAAGATGATGTGCTGGTGACCGCCCGGGGGCACCAGATTCTGACCGGCGTGCCCAAGGCGGCGGCGGACTGTCTCATCTAGGCGACCGGCGCTCGCTGCCTCGAGCGTTATGGGAGTGTAACTTGGCGGACATTGATTTGAAGCACATGGAAAAGCTCGTGGCCTTGATGGTCGACAACGATCTTTCCGAGCTGCAATACGAGCACGGCGAACTCAAGATCGAACTCAAGCGCGGCCAGACCCACGCTCCGGGCGCCCCGGCCCTGGCGGCGCCGGCGGCAATGGCGGCCGTACCGGCGGCGGCCCTGCCGCCCGCGGTCGTCGATGAGCACGCCGGTCTACTCCCGATCACTTCCCCAATGGTCGGAACTTTTTATTCGGCCCCCAACCCGGACTCACCGCCGTTCGTGGGTATCGGCTCGACCGTTGGCCCTGACTCCACGGTGTGCCTGATCGAGGCCATGAAGGTGTTCAACGAGATCAAATCCGAGGTGTCCGGCAAGGTCGAGAAGATTCTCACCCAGAACGCCGAGGCCATCGAATATGGTCAGGTGCTGTTCTACGTGCGTCCGCATTAGCCCTGCAATCCGTGACCGGGGTCGATATGTTTTCGCGCATCCTGATCGCTAACCGAGGAGAGATCGCCCTGCGGATCATGCGCACCTGCAGAGAGCTGGGCGTGCAGTCCGTGTGCGTGTTCTCCGAGGAAGACCGCGGAGCCGGCTACCTGGAAATGGCCGACTACACGGTGTGTATCGGGCCCGGCCCGGCCGCCCAGAGCTACCTGCGCAGCGACCGGATCATCTCGGCAGCCGAAGTGTACAACGTAGACGCCATCCACCCCGGATACGGGTTCCTGGCGGAGAACCCCCAGTTCGTCGAGCAATGCCGCGATTCGCGCATCGAGTTCATCGGCCCGTCCGCTGAAGCGATGCGCCTCCTGGGCGACAAGGCTTCCGCCCGCCGGCTGGCCCGCAAGGCCAAGGTGCCGACGGTGCCGGGCAGCCAGGGCGTGCTCGAGAACGACGAGGAAGCGCTGGTGCTGGCCGCGGAAATCGGCTACCCAGTGATTATCAAGGCTTCCGCCGGCGGCGGCGGGCGGGGCATGCGCATCGCCCGCAACGAGGGCAGCCTGCACGCCTCGCTGAGCCAGGCCCGCCAGGAGTCGGAAGCGGCTTTCGGCAAGGCGGAGATCTATCTCGAGAAACTGATCGAACAGCCCCGGCACGTTGAGGTCCAAATCCTGGCCGACACCGCCGGGCACATGATCCATCTGTACGAGCGGGACTGCACGCTGCAGCGGCGCTATCAGAAACTGGTCGAGGAAAGCCCGTCGCCGGCACTGGATGAGCGCACCCGCGAGGACCTGTGTAAGGCCGCCATCCGCATCTGCAAGACGGCAGGATACTACAACGCCGGCACCGTAGAATTCCTGCTCGACCAGAAGGACGATTTCTATTTCATTGAGGTCAATACCCGCATCCAGGTCGAGCACCCGGTCACCGAACTGCTCACCGGGCTGGACCTGATTCAGTGGCAGTTGGCCATCGCCGCCGGAGCGCCGCTGACCGTGAAGCAGCGGGACGTCAAGCGGAACGGCGCCGTGATCGAATGTCGCATCAATGCGGAAGACGGGCTGCAGTCCTTCCGCCCCAGCCCGGGACGCATTGAGACGTTCAAGGCACCGGGCGGTCCGGGGGTCCGCTGGGACTCGCACATCGCCGCCGGGTCGACGATTTCCCCGCGCTATGACTCCATGATCGGCAAGCTACTGGTGCATAAGCCCACGCGCGACCAGGCCATCCGCTGCATGCTGCGGTGTCTTGACGAGTTCCAGATCGGGCCGATCAAGACCACCGTGCCGTTCCATCGGGAAGTCATCGCCCATCCGGCGTTTCGAGATGGCCGCATCGACACCGGATTTGTGGAGCGCCAATTCATGGCCTAGCATCCATGATCCTGTGTATCGACAACTACGACTCGTTTACCTTCAACCTGCTGCACCTGTTTCGCAGGGTCGCCCCGCGCCGTCCGCTGGAAGTCGTGCGCAATGATCAGATCACCTGCCGCGACATTCGCCGGTGGGCGCCTGAGGCGATCGTCATTTCACCGGGCCCCGGCCGACCGCAGGACGCCGGCATCAGCCTGGAAGTGATTCGCGAATTGCATCGCGATTGCGCCATCCTGGGGGTCTGTCTCGGCCACCAGTGCCTGGGTGAAGCGTTCGGGGGGCGCACGGTCGCGGCACCGCAGTGTGTCCACGGAAAGACCAGCCCGATCCATCACGCCGGCGGCGGTCTGTACGCCGGCCTGCCTTCCCCACTCGTCGGCGCCCGCTACCACTCACTGCTGGTCGACCGGCAGCAGTTGCCGGCGGAGTTACGGATTGCCGCCTGGACGGCGGACGGTGAGGTCATGGGCCTGGAACACATCCGGCTGCCGCTGTTTGGCATCCAGTTTCACCCGGAGAGCTTCATGACCCACTGCGGGGAGTCGCTGATCGCCAACTTCCTGCGTGCGGCAGCGACGCCTCCCGGCCGGCAGGTCGCCGCGACCGGAGTCGCTGACCCCGAAGCCGCATGAACGCCGGGACCGCTGGCGGGCACCCGCCCCGGCCCGGTGATGCGGTGACCTGCCAAAGGACCTCGGCGAGGCCCGGTTCGTGGATGCCGTCGGTGTGGCGCCGCTTCTGGGCGCTTGTGGAGGCGGCTGAGCTGGCGCGGCTTGCACGGCGCCTGGGAACCCTTCCGAAGCAGGCTACTTGGCGGCCATCAATGCCGGTCGGCGGCGGCGGCGTTTCTTGGGTGCCCCAGGAACTCTGACTTCTGGGACCCGCGGCGTTGAGGTCTCGGCCACGTCCAAGGCCTGCTCGACGTCACCGGCGTACAGATCCGCGTGGATTTCCTTCCACAAATCGGCCGCCCGATTGAACACACCCCCGGTGACCAGAATGTTCATGGTCGGGTTCACACCGACATCGCGGATCAAGTCGATCAGACCCCGCACGCCGGGGACGCCCTGGGGCGTCATGCCGTGAATCAGCAGGATGTCCGGGCGCAGCTGCCCAACCAGCGCCAGAACCTCGTCGTTCGGCACCCCGCCACCCACGAAGCAGACCTCCCAGCCCTCGGACTCGAACAGGTCGGCGCACATCTGGCCGCCCAGTTCCTGGGTCTCGGGCTCCGCGCAGCAGATCAGGATGCGCTTGTTCTTGGCCGGCGCGATCGTCAACTGCTGCTGGACCTGATCGGCCAGGCAACGATTGATCCGCGTGGCCATGTGCTCGGCGGCGGTGTTGATACGGTCTTCGCGGTACAATTGCTCAATCTGCTCCATCGCCGGCCACAACAAATCACGATAGAGCGAGCGCGGTGTGACGCCCCGCTCGATGGCGTTCCACACCAATGCCCGACAATCTGTTCTTCTGCCAGCAACGAGGTGCTCCAGGTAATCGTCGAAGAGCCGTGTTCTGGGCATGCGCGGACTCCAGGGGGCGCGGACCGGGCATGGGGGAAGCCACCATCTCGATGGGCCTCCTGCCCGATCACGAGAGACCGGTCCGACTGCACAATAAGGGGTAGGTCAGCCGGGAAACGCCCGTCCCGGCACTGCTTGTGGCTGCGACTCTGCCCAAAGGACCGTGCCGTGAAGATAGGCAAGTTCGCGGCTATGTTCCATATCGTCGGGACGTCTGAAATTCTTGAGGGCGGTTCGCCCGGATCTTTGGGCAATTGCACCCGCCATGCGCGCCCGCTGCCTACGGCGGTGCCGCGCCGCGTTGGTTGGCCAACTGGTACAGAATCATGTTTCTCAGGATCTTTCGGGCCGAGAGGGCGTCGTAGCCGCGCCGCCCGCGGGCGAAATGGCCGTTGGCTGCGACCGAAATGTCCATTTCCGAGAGCACGACCTGCGTCCGCCCATCCCCGTGCAGCAGCGTCAGCGGACGGCGGCCCGTCGCCGGAACGCCGTCGCCCGGGGTCATGTGCAAAGTGCCGAGCGGCTTGCCCAGCGGGAAGGCCCCTTGGACGAGGGCGTCCTCCGAAGACCCGGGCGCCAGGGCGGCGAAGTGTTCCCTGGCCTGTTGGAGCCCGCCGCCGGCGAACTCGGCATCCCCGCCCAGAGCTTCCAACAGCAGCAGTCCCCCGCGGCGGCAGAAGGTGGTCATGGCCCGCAGTTCCTCGGCGCTGAACCGCCCCGCCCCTTGGCCGGCAACGTGCACCAGGTCCAGATCGGGCAGTTCATTGATGTTTGCCAGGCGAACATCGCGCCGGACCTGGACGCCGACGTCGTAGGTACGGCGCATCCATTCGTCCAGGACCTCCCAGACGCGTGGCGCACCGCCGCGATCGACGACGGTCAATGGCCGCACCACCTGCACCCGCCGGCCGCTCGCATCGGGAAGTGGCGGTGCCGCCGGCCGCAGACGACCCGGCAGATCGGCGTACCGACCGGCCGCAACACTCCGCAGCCCGACGAAGAGCCAGAACAGATCCGGGCAGGTCGTGATCAACGACTGCTGCCAGGCTCCGGCGACGTCCACGGGGATCAGGATCACGGCATCGCGATAACCGTCCGACAATCCCCACAACGGCACGGCCGCTCCCGAAGCCCCGGCCACGGCCCCGGGTTGGTAAATGTCGTGAGTGCTCGGGAGTTTGCGAAACGCGCCGCCCCACTCGGCAAACAAGCCCTCGAAGGTCCGCCGAAAGCTGGTCGCGAACCGCCGGCTTCCCAGGTGCGCGTGTCCGACGATGGTGCCGCCGCGGTTGACGTAGTCCTGGATCCGCCGGGCGATGTCCGCCTGCAATCGCAGTTCGGCGGTACCAGCGATGTACAGGATGGGCGCATCCTCAAGATCTGCAGCCTCGGACTGCTCGTCGATGATCTGCCACTGATACCGCTGCTCGTAGGTGTTGCTCAAGAACCGGCAGGCGTGATACAGGTCGCGATAATAGTAATCCCAGCCGCTGTCGGTGCCCCCCCAGTGCAGCTTGTTCACCAGGACCGGAGCCCGACCGTGGGCCAGGAACAGCAGCCACATGGATACCTGCTCGATGGGCAGAGACTCCCAGCCGGTGATGTCCATGGCCGCCTGGGCCCCCAGGCGATACCAGTCGTAGGCACCGATGTACTTGTGACCGCCGGCCAGACCCAGTCGTTCGAGACCCAACTGGGTGTAGGCCTCGCCGACCGGTCGACCGTGGGCGGCGAGCCAGCGCCGGCCGCGGTCAATGTGCTGCTGCAGGCGGTTGACCTCCGCTTGCACGGGTTCGTTCGGGGGGATGCCCTTGTAGCGCCGGTAGGTGCCGGCGGATCGGGCGTAGCGCTGGTCCAGCACGAGAATCAAGGAATTGATTCCGGCGATGGTCATGTTCATGCTGCGGGCCGACTCGCGGCGATACCCCCAAGCACCCTGGCGATCCTGCTGCCGAATCCAAAAGTCCTCCACGCGGGGCCAGTAACCGTCCGGCACCGCACAACCGCTCAGCGCCGCGATCCAGACCCCCAAATTCCCGAACTGGGTGTTCGAATTGTCATAGGTCAGCACCTCCCCCCGCTGCGGATCATCGGCATGGGTCCCGTAGGTGTAACCGCCGGAATCATTCATGGCCAGCACCAGCCAACGGGCATCGCGGCGCAGCCGATCAAACATGGCGGCGCGCTGCGCATCATCCGGCGCCCGCTGGACCAGGTGGGCATACAGGCTGGCCCGCAGCGCCCGGCCGTAGGTCCCGGGCATCGGGTGGTGCTCCAGATACTGCAGGGCACCATGAACCGTGGGGTCATGGACGCCGGCGCCGGCGCTGACCAACGCCAGGACGGCCAGGGCGGTGCGCCCGCCGTGACTGTTCAGGTGGGTCTTCTCGCCGGTGAAGGCGCCTGCAGGTTCGAAACGCCGGACCTGCCCCGGGTCGACGTCGAAGCGCAGGCCCTCGACCGTTTCGAAGGTGATCTTGTGTCCGGTACGGGTCACCGTGGTGCCGCGATACACGCCGGCGGCGGGAACCCGCTCGCCGGTGGCGACAACCCGGATCTCACCCGCGATTTCCAGCGCGTCGTGTTGGATCTGCCGCTGCTGGAGAATGGCGGCCAGACGATCGATCAGGTCATCGACCTGGGCATCGCTGACCGGGCCGGCGGCGGCCCACGGCGACACCGCGATGGCACTCAGCAACCCCAGCAGTCCACCCGAACAGGGTCCTGCCCGCTGCGGGCGCCATGGTCTTGCTGACCACCAAGTGTACATGGCAACCTCTTGGGGTTATATTCAACCGCTGGAGTTCATCCATCGCTCGCGAATGACCGAATCAGGCCTGCCCGGCTTGCGGTGTGCACCGTGCGACCGTTGCCGAGCGCTGAGCACACCGGCGGCGGGAACGGGCACGCCCGTGCGACGATTCCTGAGGGTGAAGCGGCGCATCCACCGCCTCCACACTGCAGGTAAGAATGAGCGTTCCGGCACTTAATACCTTTATCCATCCGGTGGGTCTTGGGCTGTTCATCGCTTGGTGGGTGGCGTCCCTCTATTGCGTCTCGGTGTGCCAGCGCCATCCCAACATTCCGGTTGAGCGCCGCCAATGGTACAACCTGCTGGTCTTGATCACCGGACCTTGGGGCCTGGTGGTGTTGCTGAGTCGTTACCGCTATCCGGCGTATGATGCCGAGGCCCGTCAGTACCGTGATCACGTCGAAGGTGGCCCGCTGGTCCGCTGGTTTCGGCGAATGAGCGGCCTGGAAGGGCCGACCGCCGGCCAGCAAACCATCATCGAACTGTGCACCGCGGACGGACGGCCTCTCAGCCAACTGGACGCCCGCTTCGGCAAACGCGGCAAGGGTGAGGACAGTGCAGCGCTGACCCACATCAAGAACCTGTTGCTTGACGCCGTGGAGTTGCGGGCCACCGATGTGTTGATCGATCCGCGGAGCGACGATCAGTATTCGATTCGCTTCCGGGTGGACGGCGTGTTGGAGGAGACCGAACACGTCAGTGCCACCCTGGCGGCCAACATGCTCAACTGCCTGAAGATCGCGGCCCGCATGGACATCGCTGAGCGCCGCCGCCCGCAGGACGGCTCGTTCATCCTCCAGATTCCGCAGGTGCCGATCAACTGCCGCCTGGCAACCACCGGGACGCTCCGGGGAGCCAAGGCGGCCATTCGCATCCTGGACCGCCGGGTGGGGCTCAAGCCGGTTACCGATCTGGGGTTGAGCCGCCGCGATCTTGATCGGCTTTTGATCGCGGTCAACCGCAAGAGCGGGATGATCCTGGTGTGCGGCCCGACCGGCAGCGGCAAGAGCACGACGCTGTACGCGGTGCTCAGCCAGTTTGATCCGTACTCGCGCAACCTGGTGACCGTCGAAGACCCCATCGAGTACCCCGTGGAGCACGCCACCCAGACCGAGGTCAATGACAAGGCCGGTATCTCTTTCGCCACCGTGCTGCGCTCCATGTTGCGGCAGAATCCGGACGTGATCCTGATCGGAGAGGTTCGTGATCATGAAACCGCCGAGCTGGCCCTGCAGGCCTCCAACACCGGGCACCTGGTGCTCAGCACCGTTCACGGAAACGACAGTTCGGCGGCCATCCTGCGATTGCGCGACCTGGGCATGCCGCCGCAGCGACTGGCCGGCGCGGTCACCGCGGTGCTGGCCCAGCGGTTGATCCGGCGCTTGTGCGCGACCTGCAGGACGCCGCATCAGCTCACCGGTGCCGAGTGGGAAACCGCCCGCCAGCACGGCCTGACCTCGGCCCAGGTCTACGCCGCGGCGGGCTGCGGTAGTTGCCGTGGCACCGGCTACTTCGGGCGCGAAGGCATTTTTGAGCTGCTGTTCATCAATCGGGAAGTCAACGACGTGCTGGCCCGCGACCCATCGATGTCGGAGCTGCGCGACGTCGCCGTTCGGGCGGGCATGACGCCGATGTTCGACCACGGCATGGGCGAGGGCCTGACCACCTTCGAGGAGGTCCAACGGGTGTGCGAAGCCGAGTGAGTGCATCATGGGTATGATCATCGCAGTGGTGGTTGGTGTGCTGCTGGCGCTGCTGTACTCGCGCAGCGGGCTGTTTGCGGCCGCCGTCGCGCTGGTCTCAGTCTTCCTCGCAGCCCTGACCGCACTGGGCCTGGGCGTCTCCGTGGTCCACGCGGTGGGCATGGAATCGCCGCACGCGCTGGGCGCCGCCATGGCCGCGGTCGGGGTTTTTTCGTTCATGGTCATTCGCGGCCTGCTGATGTTCGTCAACCCGGATGTCGATTTCCACCCGCTGATCGAGCGTCTGGGCGGGGGCCTGGTCGGGCTGGCCACCGGCCTGGTCGCTGTCGGCTTTGTCTGCGTCTGTGTGCTGTGCACGCCTTACGCCAAGAAACTGGGCACCAACCAGGGCGGCACGGAACAGGCAGCGGCCTTGGTCCTGGAGCCGAGCCGCCGGGTCACCGAACTCCTGCACCTGAACGGCGCCCAGCCGCTGTCGGTCGGCCGCCTGCTGGCGGTCGCCGGGCCGCGATTCAGCCCCTCGGTCCCGCCGCCGCCTCAGCCGGAGCATTCGGCGGAGCCCGAGTCAATCGAGGCCCTCGGCCCGTCGGAATCAGACGGCGGCTGAGCCTCCGACACTTGAAGTCGGGCGAATTTGGCGAACCCCGTCGATGCGACCGCGGGCCAGCCGGTTGCGGCCGTAGGTGCTGCGTACCTCCACGGCGACCTCGCCAAACACCTCACCTGGCACGACGCAAGTGATGACCTTGTCGCTGGGCCGAATGTACACTTCGGCTCGAAGCGCGACGCGCTCGGCCCCACAGAAAAACACCCCCTGGGTCGGATCCCTTTCGAAGTCGCCCGGAAGCTCCAGGTCCCAACCGCGCACCTCGACCACCCCTCCCGGGCTGTACTGCCCGGTCGTCCGGCTGCCGTGATCAAAAACCTCCCGAACCCGCGGCATCCGCACGCATTCGTCCAGCAGTTCGATGCTCAGGCGATTCTGAACCCGCCGCAACACTCCCGACTTGGCGGTGACGTTGACCCGGATGAGCACATCGTCGGGTTTCAGTTGGAGCTGCGGCGTGGTGGCCTGGTCGGCGTGGTTCAGTTCCAGACCGACCGAAAAGCCCAGGAAGTCATCGAGGATCACCGATCGACCCGCCGCCAGCCCTTCGACCACCTCATCGCGGAGGGCCGCGAGCACTGTGGCCACATCAACGCCGTCCAACAACGTACGGGCCGCGATGTTATCGACCAGATCCACAGTGCGGATCGTGCCCCTTGGGATCACCCGGGCATAATAAGTTCCTGGTTTGAGGGTGTTCGCCACCCAGATGTAACGCACCGACATGTTCCTGGCTTTGGTTCGCACCGTGTGTTCCCCCGATCGCTTCAGCCCGCACCCGACACCGCACGCTCCCGCACCACGGGCAGGCCACACGCCTCTCCCCTAGACAAACAAGCGCGAGCGGCGGGCGGTAACGATCGTTTTTTTTTTGGGGGGGGGGGGCGGTCGACCTCCCAGAGCCCGCAGGCGGTGCGGACGTCACCGGGAGGCTTTGCCAGTCATCAAGAAGGCGATGTGCGTGATCGCCGGACGGCCGAAGACCGCCACCACGGGCACCAGCACCCATCCGGAAAGGACCAGACCCAAGAAATGGCCCAGCAGCAGCAGACCGACGACGGTCAATGCCAAGTACACCAGCCCCAGCATGAAGGTCACGGCCGTGACCGTGGCCCGCGGATCCACCGGCGGAACGCCGATCACCGCAGCCACCTCGTGGTTTGGAATCACCCCTGGCGAGCCGCCGGCAATTTCCTCGGAGACCGCCAGTTCTGCAAGCGGATCCAGGTCGACCGGCTGCATCACGGGATCGTACGGCCGCTCGGCGGAGCGC
Organism: uncultured Planctomycetales bacterium; assembly: GCA_964619935.1. Lineage (GTDB taxonomy): Bacteria > Planctomycetota > Phycisphaerae > UBA1845 > CAIVHJ01 > CAZUGO01. The sequence goes on from CAZUGO010000012.1 coordinate 85,063, forward strand.
CCGGAGACTTCCTCGGTTGGCGCCGTCACCGCCGGCGGGCCGGGCCCGGCCTCGCCGGCACCGGCCGCGGCTTGCAACACCGGAATCCGAAAGACGTAGCCGCAGGTGTTGCAGCGGGCTTTCTTGCCGACCGCGGTCACGGCGAACGCGTGGGCCGCGCCGCAGGCCTGACAGAATGCCCGGATCGTGCGGATTTGATCAGATGAACCCATATCCCATCACGCGATTGCCATCGGCCGCGATTCGCCCCAAGCGCCCTCGATGTGAGCGTTCATCGTACCCCAGGGCTTGGCGGGGGGTCAAGCGCGGCCGGGCCCTTTACAACTTCGAGCCTCCCCCTCTATAGTGCCGTAAATCATGCCTGACGAGGACATATCCGAACGCATCCTGGACGCCGTCTTTGACCGCGACTATCGCCCGGGCACCGTACGCGACTTGGCCCAGCAGTTGGACATCCCCGCCGGGGAGCGGGCCGAGTTCACCGAGACGGTCCATTCCTTGCACCGTGAGGGCCGGGTGATCATCGGGGAGGACGCCGTGGTCATCCCCCCGCGGATGAGCGACACGGTCATCGGCGTGTACCAGGGCCATCCACGCGGATTCGGCTTCATCACGCCGGAGATCTCCACCGACCACGGCGATTTGTTCGTGCCACCGGGCCGACAACTCTCGGCAGTCACCGGTGACACCGTTCTCGCCCGGGTCAAGCGGCAGGGCAAACGCGGCGGCCGCATGGTGCTGTCCGGGCAGGTCATCCGCATTCTGCAGCGCGGGCGCAGCCAGTTCGTCGGGCAGTTGCAGGGCGGCGGGCAGCGCTGGTTCGTGGTCCCCGATGGACGGACCTTCCACACACCAATCGTGATCCCCGATGCCGCCACCCGGCACATCCCTGCCGGCACCCAGGTGGTTGTCGAGATCACCAGCTACGGCGAGGGGCCGGCCGAAGCCCAGGGCGTTATCGCAAAAGTCCTGGGCCCACCGGGCGATCCGGATGTCGACATCCTGAGCATCATACACCAGTACCAGTTGCCCCATGAGTTTCCAGAAACCTGCCTGGAGGAGGCCCGACAGGCGGCCCACCGCGAGCCCGCCGGCGGCACCGGCGGCCGGCGTGTCGACCTGACCGACCGAACCATCGTGACCATCGATCCGGACGACGCCCGCGACTTCGACGATGCCATTTCACTGGAGCGTCTCGCCGACGGCTGGGAACTCGGCGTGCACATCGCCGATGTCAGCGAGTTCGTTCGGCTGGGGTCCGACCTGGACCGCGAAGCCCGCGAGCGTGGCAACAGCGTGTACTTTCCCGGGCAGGTCATCCCGATGCTGCCCGAGGTCCTGTCCAACGGCGTATGCAGTCTTCAGGAAGGCGTCCGCCGGCTGGTCAAGAGCGTGTTCATCCGCTACGACGACTCCGGGCGGGTGCTGGCGGAACGGGTGGCCGACGGGATCATTCGTTCCGCCCGCCGGCTGACTTATGGCGAAGCCTCGCTGATCCTGGACGGCAAGACCGGCGAATTCGACGCTGCGGTGGTCGCCCATCTGCAAAACATGGGCGTGCTGGCCCGGGCCATCCAGGCCCGGCGGCGCGACAGCGGCATGCTGACGCTGGACCTGCCGCGGGTGGAATTGGTCCTGGACCCGCAACGGCGGGTGGTCGACGTTCGCCCCGAGGATACCAGTTTCTCGCACACCCTGATCGAGATGTTCATGATCGAGGCCAACGAGGCCGTCAGCCGGCTGTTGACCAAGCGGCGGATGACCCATTTGAGACGGGTCCACGCCCCACCGCAGCCCGATGCCACCGAGAACTTGGCGGCCTTTCTGCGGGCGATCGGCCTGACGCCGTCGGAGGCGCCCGATCGCGCCGAGTTGCAAGCGGTGCTGACCGCGGTGCAGGGCACGCCCCAGGCGTTCAGCGTGAACCTGGCCGTGCTCCGCTCGCTGCAGCAGGCCCAATACTCGCCCAAACGGGAAGGGCACTACGCCCTGGCCAGCGAGGATTACTGTCACTTCACCTCGCCCATCCGGCGCTACCCGGACCTGACCGTCCACCGCCTGGTGAATGCCTTGCTGGACGACAGCACGCCACCGGACGCCGATCCTGCAACGCTGGAGCCGCTCGGCACGCATTGCAGCTTCACCGAACGGCGCAGTGAGAGCGCCGAGCGCGAATTGCACACCGTCAAGATCCTGCAACTGCTGGCGGCCCACGTCGGAGAAACCTTCCAGGGCATCGTGGTCGGCGTCGCGGAATTCGGATTGTTCGTGCAGTTGGATCACTACCTGATCGACGGGCTGATCCGCCTGGACGACCTGCCGGACGACTGGGAGGTCGACACCCGGCGTGGCTGCGTGCGCGGCCGGCGCAGCGGCCGGCGCTTTGTCATCGGTGCGCGCCTCCCGGTGATCATCGCCCGCGTCGACATCGGATCACGACAGTTGGATTTGCATCTCGAGGAAACGCGCCGGGGGTCGGGGCGCCGCACGCCCGCCGCCGGACGGCAGACCTCCGAGGCCAAGGCCAAGCCCAAGCCCAAGCCCAAGCCGCCATCCACATCGCCGCGTCGCAAGCGGGGCGGTCGCGGCCGCGGCCGTCGTTGACAGTCCTGCGCGGCGCGGCTACCTTACCCCAAGCAGTATCCGTTAGAAGAACTTCATGAACCGTACCCCCCTGTACGATCTCCACGTCCGCCTCGGTGCCAAACTGGTCGACTTTGCGGGCTGGGAGATGCCGCTGCGTTACACCAGCATCATTGAGGAACACCACGCTACCCGCCGCGGCTGCACGTTGTTCGATGTCTCACACATGGGCCGAATCTACGTCAGCGGCAGCGGGGCCACCGACCTCCTGGAGCAGGTGTGCACCCGGCGGATCGGGTCGATGGCTTCCGGGCAGAGCCGCTACACCCACATTTGCAACGCCGACGGCGGAGTTCTCGACGACCTGATCGTGTCCTGCGTTGACCCCGAGCGCTGGCTGGTGGTGTGCAATGCATCCAACCGCGGGAAGATCTTTCGCTGGCTGGAGGATCACGCCCGCGACTCCACGGCGACCCTCGAAGATCACACCACCGCGACCGCCATGGTCGCCATCCAAGGCCCGCAGACCGCCGGTCTGGCGGACGACATGCTGCCCTTTGACGTCACCGACATCAAGCGCTATTCCTTCCGCACCGGCAAGTACATGGGCATTGATTACGTCTGTTCGCGAACCGGCTACACCGGTGAGGACGGCTTTGAGATCATCGTGTCGTCCGCCGCCGGACGAATGCTGGCCAACGGACTGTTCGAAAACAGCACCGCCGGGCGGATCACACCCGCCGGATTGGGGGCCCGCGACACCTTGCGGCTGGAGGCGGCCATGCCGCTGTACGGCCACGAACTGCACGAGCAGGTGGACTCCATTTCAGCAGGCCAGGGCTGGTGCGTCGACTTGGACAAGCCGTTCATCGGGCGCGATGCCCTGCGGGCGGTTCGCGACCGCGGGCCGCAGCGCACGCTGATCGGCTTTACGGTGGACGGCCAGCGCATCGCCCGGCAGCACGCCACGCTGCAACGGGATGGCGCCGTGATCGGCGAGGTCACCAGCGGGAGCTTCAGCCCCACGCTGCAGAAGGTCATCGGCCTGGCGTTCATCGATCCGGCGCATGCCCAACCGGGCACCCCCATTTCCATCGACGCCCGCGGCAGGATGCTCAGCGGCCAGGTCACCACAACGCCCTTCTATCGGAAACCCCAACGCTAGCGGAGGACAGACACGGTCATGGGTGTCCCACAAGACAGGCGGTATTTGGAAACGCACGAATGGCATCGCCGCGACGGCGAACTGGTGACCATCGGGATCACCCAGTTTGCCGCCGACCAACTCAGCGATGTGACCTATGTGGAACTGCCCGCCGCCGGAACGGAGCTGATCGCCGGCAAGGCCTTCGGCGAGATCGAATCGGTCAAGGCCACCAGCGAACTGTACGCCGGGGTCAGCGGAACCGTGCGCGAGGTGAACCGCGCCCTCGACGACACGCCGGAGCTGGTCAACAACGATCCCTTCGGCGGCGGCTGGATGCTCAAGCTCCAGGCCCACAATCCGGCGGATGTCGAACTGCTGATGTCGGCCGCCGCGTATGAGCAGCGTTACCCGGAATGAGTCGTCCGCCGGGTCGGAATCATCGACCGGTGGCCTGAATCCGACAGGGGGCCTCGACGCGATTGGTTCGCAGTTCGATGCGGAGTTCGGGGCAGCCGGCCTGGCGGATCTCGCCGGTCCGGGGATCCGTTTCGCTGATGTAGGCGTCGTTGCCGGGTCCGCCGAACACCGCGATCAATTGGCTATCCTGAACGTAATCCAGCCGCTGCCCGGTGACATACCAGCGCTGATCCACCAGCACGACATCGCCGGAGGCCTGGAACTGCCGCAGTTGCCCGGTGCTCATCTCGCCGGCGCCGCGTGAGCCGCCGGACCGCCCCTGCAGGAACTCCACCAGCAGCCGCCGGGCCGAGAGGTCGGCGCGGCGGCCCAGATCATGGGCCCGCAGCAATTCGACATCAGCCTCGCTGATGCCGGTGTCCTGTCGCAGCCGGTCGGTCAGTCGAACATACTGCCCGGAGCGATGCAGAAACGCCACCGGGTCGGCATTGGACTCGAACTCGGCCACCCGCTGGCGATAGTCGTAGCGCATGAAGGTATCCCAGCCGACGCTCGTCTGGCTGGGCCCGTCGGCCCGGACGTCGCCCAGCAGCCCGGCGGGCGTGGGCTGCTGCTGGGCAACCGCCACGCGCTGCGGGTCGGGATAATCCTGAATGAGCAGTTGGCCGGCCCCTTCGACCAGCAGCATCTTGGACAACAGGTCGATCGCAATCCGCGGTCCCCACAATTCGGACCGGCTGCGCAGGCGGCCGTCCTCGCTGTCGCTGCGCGAGTCAAAACCGGCACTGCCTTCGGCGAGAATGTGTGTGGCTCGCTTGCCCAGGCCAGCGCGCCGCGACTCACCGTCGCCCCACAGGCGGTTGAGCCGGGCGACCTCCGGAGCGTACGGCCGCAGGAACCACATCCCGCCGGGGTCGCGGGGCGCCGCCGGCGGCGGAGCTGCATCGGCCAACCGGATGCGCATGACATCGCCGCGCAGCAGGTTGTTGCGGCTGTTGGCCACCACATCACCGTCGAACACCAGCAGATCGTCCTGCCCGCGCAAACGCATTTCGCGCTGCCAGCGGACCTCGATGGGTACGGGTTCGCGGGTTCGGCGACCATCAAGGTCTTCGTTGATGGCGAAGCGCACCCGGCCGGGACCGGGCACGTGCGCCCAGGAGCGGGCATCATCGAAGGTTACGGCCTGCCCTTCGATCTCGTACAGGCCCATTTTGACCCGGGCCTGCCGACCGGCCGGGCCCTCGATGTAGCCGTAGGTGATGGCCTGCCATTCGTCAAACGTGCAGTCCAGCCGCTCACCGGCAATATCCCAGTTCTGCAGCAGATCGATGATCTGGACCTCCCCATCTGCCCGGAGTCGCCGGATCATGGGCGCGTCACCGGTGACCCGACCCTGGTCATCGGTAGGCAGTTCTCCGAACTCGGCGTCCACCGTCCGCCGGGCGGTCAACCGCCGGTCGCGCTGGACCATGTCGATATCGTCAACCGCCAAGGCGCGTTTTGGAATGTTGCGGCCGGCCGCGTCGGGGGCAAAATGGACGGTCAGGTGCCGGCAGGTCAGAGCATCGCTGCGGGTCCGCAACCCAACGTCCTGGTCGCACTCCAGCCGTTCGAGCAACTGCCGCGGCGAGCGCTGCGTGTCGGTCGGCGTGCGAAACCAGGCGTCCACGGTCTGTCCGCGGAGTTGCAGTTCATCCATGACCACGTGGACGTCTCCGCGGCACAGCGCCCGCCGAGCCTCGCGATCCAGGGTCACCTGTGTGCTCGCGAGCAGCTTGAACTCAGGACCCACATCCACGGCAATGGGCACGCCCTCGGCACCGTCGAAGCGGGTGAATCCAGTTTCGCGGTGGTACTCCAGCCGGGCCCCGCGGGCCGAACCCGAACGATCCATGACCACCACCGGCGCCCCGGTGGCCTCGAGGTGCTGCCGGGCGGGCTGGGCTTCAGCGCGGAGGTCATCGACCGCCTGGATCTCCAGGGCACCCGACCAGGTCACCACCACCCGCGCGGGTTGCGGTGCCGGCGGCGGCGGTTCGGACGGAGCGCCCTCGGCGGCGGCCTCCGCCGGCGGAGCGACCGGCTCCGCGGGCGGCAAGGCCTCCTGGCCGGGGTTCAGATCCAAGAGCACGCCCAGGTGATCCGCCAGAATCCGACCCTGCTGCGACCCCTCCTGGCGGGCTTCGACGGTGCGGTCAAACTCGATCCGGTAGGTCAGGAACTTGGGGCCCTCCGGCCTCTCAGGCACCAGGTCGATCACGATGGTGTCCTCGTCTAGGATCTCCGGCGCGGCGGCCTCAGCCGGCGCAGCGGGTGCCGGAGGCGCCCCGACTGCGGGTGGCGCCGTGGTCTCGGCCGGCGCAGGTGCCGCCGGGCGGGGCTCCTCGGAGGCGGCCCACCCGCTGGACAATTCGAAGCCGGTCGCCGCGGTGTTGGTAAACACCAGTTCATCGCCCTGCTGCAGGTTGAGCGTTTCGATCCGCCCGCTGTCCTGGCTCCACTGGACGGCGAGCCCGCTACCAGTCAGCGTCATTTCGCGAGACTCGATGCGCACGTGGCCGGGGACCTCCAACCGTCCCAACTCGCGGTCGAACTTCATGTCGTCCATCCACAGCCGCACCTGTTGATCCTGAGCGGGCGGACGGGCGGACAGTTCCGGATTGTCCTGGCGCCAGGCAGCGGTCCGGCGATCAATGTCGACGCGGACGTTGCCCTGGAAGCGACCTTTCTGCAAATCGATCTCGTCCACCCGTCCAGAGGTCAGCAGAGCCGTATCCGAACGAATGACCGCCTGCTGCCCCTTGTCCATGTAATAGGTGATGATCGGCTGTTGCACATGAAACTGGCGGCCGGCGCTGTCCACCTGCCGGGGGTGATGAAAACTCATGTGCAAGCGCTTGTGCAAGGTCTCCTTGTCGAGGATGGTGACTCCGGAGCGCTCGCTGGCCTGGACCCCGACGCCGTCGATGGTCATCCCGCCGGCGGGCGCCTGTTCGGCGAGGAACGCTGAATGAATGGAAGGCATCGGGCTGGGGGTCGCCGGGGCCTCGCCGACCGGCGGCACCGCCAGGCGATAGACCACGAAGAACCCGCCGACGGCGGCCAGCGAGATGACCACCAGCGAGGCGGTCCGCAGCATTGAGCGGGCCGGTCGCCGATTGCGATTCACCATGCGCCGGCGGTTGCTCATAGCCGCACCCGGGCCAGCAGGTGGTCGACCACCTCGCGAACCGCGGCAGCCCCGCCCGGTGCGGCGGTAATCCAATCGGCCTGGTCTTTGACTTGCGGCGCCGCGTCGGCGACGGCCACTGCGAAGCCGCAGGCCTGCATCGCCGGAATGTCCGGCAGGTCATCGCCCACGTAGCAGACCTGCTCAGCAGCGATGGCCCAGGACTCCAGCAGATCGCTCAGGGCGGTGAGTTTGTCATCGCGTCCCTGGATCACGGCATCGACACCCAACTCGTCGGCCCGGCGGGCTACCATCGCCGAGTCCCGACCCGACAGAAAGGCCACGCGGAATCCGCGGGCCTTCCAGGCCTTGATGGCTGCCCCATCGCGGACGTGAAAGATCTTGGCGGTCTCGCCGGCGGCGGTATAGTACAACCGGCCATCGGTCAGCACGCCGTCGACATCGAGCACCAGGGCTCGGATCTGCTCAGGACCAGCCACGGGATTCCTTTCACGAGATCGTCGATTGGCACCCTCCGGCCAGCGGCTGGGGCCAGACGAATGCATCCCAAGCTAGTGTATCCGGATCCAGGGGCATCACAAAGGCAGGCGGATCAGGAAGCCGCGTGGACTTCAAGGAACTGCAGGTCATCAGCGGCGACGTCCAGCACGGCCACCGTCCGGACGGCGACCCGATACAAGGCCCCGGGGTTGATGATCCGGGTCCCGCCGCGCCGCTGATCGGCACGGCGGTGCGTGTGACCGTGCAGAACATAATCGAACCCCGAACGACAGACCTCGGAGAAGATCGACTCATGCCCGTGGCACACCGCCAGGCGCCGGCCGTCACCCTCGATGACCACCGGAGTGGACGCCGGCCAGTGTGCACCGCAGGCCTCAACCACGGCTCGGTCGCGCGGCCGCGGAATGTCCATGTTGCCCCACACAAACCACACTGGGAGCCCGGCGAGCACCTCGAGCGTTTCCAGGCCGCACAAGTCGCCGCAGTGCACGATGCCGTCGACTCCGGCGGCCCGAAACAAACCGACGGCGACGCCCACCGGATCCAACCGCCCGTGATTGTCCGAAAGGATGCCCAGTCTCATCCGTCACACTCCCAGTCAGCCGAGACCGACCGGTGCATCTAGTCGAAGCGGGCGACGGCGGCGATTTGGCCGGCCAGACGCTGCACCACCGGACCGCGCACGCCGGTCCCGATCAGCGCCAGCACGGCGGTCCCGAGCTTGGCGTCCCGGCACGCCACCAGCGTCACCGCACAGGGCACGCCGCTCAGGCTCAACTCGAAGCTCTCCATGACCGCCGGCCGGCCGCCGAAGCGGCAGGCCCGCGACGCCGCGGGCGGCGCCGCCGGCAAACCCAGGACCTTGGTGCGAACCTGTTCCAGGGCTTGAGCCGCGCTGCTGGTCGAGTCGGTCAGGAGCCCGGCGCCCAGATCGAATTCGCCGGCCGGTCGCCGCAGCGGACCCCGAAACCACTGCAGGAACCCGTCGGCGTCGTCCGATGGCTTCCAGGCGGCCGGCAGCCGTACGCGGAAATGGGCGTCGATCCGGCGATCCGCATCGAGCAGGCTGCTGAGATGATGCTGCTTGCGGTAGACCAATCCGGTGGACAAGGCAACGGTGATGATCAGCAGCACCCCGGCCGCGAGGAGCGTTCTGCCGCCGGTGGCCCGCTTCTGGGCGGAGTAGACTTCCATCCCCACATGGTAGCGGTGGCCCGCAGCGAGCTCAAACGCTGCCGGCGCGATCGGTTGACGCCCTCTCGGCCAGCCCGTACATTGTGTCGTGGCTCAAGGTCGGCGCGGCGGTGATCCCCAGCACTCATCAGGGCTTTCTCCCAGAAGTCCATCGGGCGGGCGTCGGAGCGGTGGGAACAGGCCTGCCTGGATGACCAGCCCCGCCGGTCCCCGCGGCCTGGCGATCCGGCGCCGCCGGGTCATGGAATCCTGTTTCGCAGCGGTCCTGGACCCGATTGGTTGCGGGGATTGGCCCCAGCTCGAGAGGTCCTTTCTCGCAAACCCAACTCATGGCGTCCTCAAGTTTCAAGCGGTTGTTCATGAGAGGGCTGGCAGCGCTGCTGCCGACCATCGCGACCATTGCCCTGCTGGCCTGGGCCTTCGGATGGATCAACTCCCGGGTCGCGACGCCGATCACCGATTGGATCATCACCTGGCTGCCGGATCCTGAAGAGGTCCCGTGGTTTTTCAGCCGCCCGGTGCCGACCGATCCGCGGGTGGACGCCTTGCGCTACGGGCACCCGTTGGACGAGATCGACCCGCGCACCGGCGCCCAGCTCACCCTGGAATACAAGATCATCAACCACCCGGCCTGCTACAGCGACGATCCCGAGATCGCCAAGGCCGCCCGCCAGCGGCGGGCGCAAGCCATGTGGCACATTGCGTTTGCCAAGCTGAAGCTGAACGTCATCGGTTTTGCCATCGCCATTGTGATCGTGTATTTTGTGGGGTACTTTATTTCCGGCCTGCTGGGACGCTCGGTCTGGCAGATCGCGGAGTCGATGGTCTTACGGGTCCCGCTGATTCGCTCTGTCTATCCTAACATCAAGCAGGTCACAGACTTCCTGCTCGGAGATCGCCGGTTCGAGTTTGCCGGCGTGGTCGCGGCGGAGTACCCGCGAAAGGGGATCTGGTCGCTGGGTCTGGTGACCGGGCCGGGAATGCGGTCCATTCAGCGGCATTCCGGCGCCGAGATGGTCACGATTTTCATCCCCAGTTCACCCACACCGATCACGGGCTATACCATCACGGTGCCCCGATCGGACGTCATCGAACTTGCGTTGTCAATCGATGAGGCCCTAAGATTCACGATTAGCGGCGGCGTCATTAAGCCGCCGATTGAGGGCGGCCCGCCGGAGATGGCCCTGGGTGACGCCTCCGGCGCCGCCGGCCCCGTGGACGCCAAGAACCCGGATCTGTGATCCGCTGGCGGCGGCTGGATCGGTTCCATGCCGCGGCCGGGCTGGGTCCGGCAGGCGGCGCCCGCGGACGTGCGAGTCAACGTGTTGCCTGGAGAGGAGGCTTTCTTGCAGATCTCGATCACAGAACGACATACGGCCGTTACCGACGCTGTCAAGGACTACGCCGCCGAGAAGGCCAACAAGCTGGTGAAGTATTATGATCGCATCAGCGCGATCGAAGTGATCCTGGACGGCGCTCAGGATCAGGGCACCGTCGAAATCATCGTCAAGGCCGAAGGGACCGACGATTTTGTGGCGCGTGTCAGCAACGGCGATTTTCTTGCGGGCATCGACGTCGTGGTCTCCAAGCTGGAACGGCAGATCACCAAGCACAAGGAACGGCACCGCAACCGCAAACACATGAGCAAGAATCCAGACAAACAAATCTGACTCGCCCGACCGGGGCTGAACGGGATCTCGATGAAACTATCAGAGTTCTTCGTCAAAGATTCGATCATTCCGGAGTTGGAATCCACCGATCGCAAGGGTGTGATCCGGGAGTTGGTGCAGTCGCTGGCGACGCACCAGGCCATTGCTTCGGAGGATGTCGAGACGGTCACCAAGGCCGTCATTCAGCGTGAAAACCAGGGCAGCACCGGCTTCGGCAAAGGCGTCGCCGTACCGCACGCCAAGCCCAGTTGCGTGACCCGGGTGGTCGCGACCATCGGGCGGTCCAGCATGGGGGTCGACTTTGCCGCCTTGGATCGTGCTCCGGTGTACACGGTGGTCATCCTGCTGTCGCCGCCCTCCGAGGCGGACAATCACCTGGCGGCCATGACGAATATCTTTCGGCACCTGCAGAACGACAACTTTCGGCGGTTCCTGCGACAGGCCGATTCGGTGGAGAAAATCGCCGAACTCATCGACGAAGCCGAGGAAATCATCGGAGCCTGAGCAGTCAGACGGGCCGGATCGCGAGCGGCACGCCCTCGAGGGGTTGACCCCGGTTTGCCGGCAGCCCGGTGCCCGATGGCGCAGCAACACCAGAGTGGCCGGCATGGAGGTCTCAGAAATCGTCACCATCAGCAACGAGCAGGGACTCCACGCGCGCCCCATCATGCAGTTTGTGGATCTGGCCAATCGGTTCAAATCGGACGTCCGCCTCACCAAGGGGGATCAGGTGGTGGACGGCAAGAGCCCCATGGAGATCATGCTGCTGGAGGCGGTCTGCGGCACGCAACTGACCATCACCGCCACCGGACCGGACGCCCAACGCTCGCTGGGCGCATTGGTCGCCCTGGTCCAGCGCCAGTTCAAGGACGCATGATCGCCGGCTGCAGCAGAACGTAGGCCAGGAAGATTCATGGAAATCCGTAAGGGAATCGCGGTCTCACCGGGCATCGCCATGGCCGAGGCCATGGTTCTCGACGCCGAAGACTACCGCATCCCCACGCGCTACGTGGAGCCCGACCAGTTTGCGCACGAACTGGAACTCCTGCAACGAGCCATCGCCGCCTCCATCGAGGAACTCCAGGAGCAGCGCGACCAACTGGCGGTCAACTACGGCAACGACACCGCCGCCATTTTTGATTTCCACATCGGGATCCTCAAGGATCCCAAGGTGCTCCGCGAACTCGAGGACCTGATTTCGGCAAAGTCCTGTTCGGCGGCCTACGCCACCAGCCGGGCCTTTCTCAGCCTGCAGCGGCGTTTCAGCAATCTGCGCGATCCCGTCTTCGCCCAGCGGGTCCGCGACGTCCAGGACATCGAGAAGCGGCTGCTGCGACACCTGGTCGGCGAGGAGCGCGAAGATCTCGAGCACCTGACCTCACCGGTGATCCTGGTGGCCCATGACCTGCCGCCGTCGTTGTGCGCCGGGCTGGACCGGACCCACGTGGTCGGAGTGGCCACCGACGTCGGCGGGCTGACCTCGCACACCGCCATCGTGCTGCGGTCCATCGGGCTGCCGGCGGTGATTGGCTTGTCCGACTTCACCAACCAGGTCTCCGGCGGCGAGTTGATCGTGGTCGACGGCCGCCGGTCGCTGGTCATCGCCAACCCCGACCTGGACAGCATCCGCCGCTATGAATCGGAGATCCGGCGGATCAGCGAGTTCACCGATGAACTGGTCGAACTGCGCGACCAGCCGGCGGTGACCCTCGACGGCGAGCAGGTCCAACTGACCGGCAACATCGAGTTCCCCGAGGAGGCCGAGCAGTGTCTCCGCCGCGGTGCGTCGGGCATCGGGCTGTACCGCACCGAATACCTGTTCATTCGGGCCGAATCCGAGCCCACCGAAGACCAGCAGTACCAGGCCTACACCACCGTGATCGAGGCCATGGGCGACCTGCCGGTGACCATCCGGACCATGGATCTGGGCGCTGACAAGTACACCCAGACCAAGGCCTTCGAGCCCGAACGCAACCCGTTCCTGGGGCTCCGTTCGATCCGCTACTGCCTGCGCCACCTGGACTTCTTCAAGCGGCAGTTGCGGGCCATCCTGCGGGCGTCGGTGCACGGCAACATACGCATCATGTTCCCGCTGATCATCAACCTGATGGAGTTCCGGCAGGCCAAGATGGCCCTGTTCGACGCCATGGAGGACCTCGAGGAGGCCGGCGTCCCTTTTCGCAAGGGAATCCCCATCGGCATCATGATCGAGACCCCGGCGTCAGCCCTGATGTGCCAGGAGTTCGCCCGCGAGGTCGATTTCGCGAGCATCGGGACCAACGACCTGATCCAGTACACTCTGGCGGTGGATCGCAGCAACGAGCGTGTGGCCCCGCTGTTCACGGCCTCCCATCCGGCGATTCTGCGGCTGCTACGCGACATCATCGCCGCCTGCGACCAGGCGGGCGTGGATTGCAGTTTGTGTGGTGAAATTGCCGGAGAACCGCTGTACACTTTGTTACTGCTGGGTCTGGGATTGCGACAGTTTTCGATGGCATCCGGAGATATCCCGGAAATCAAGCAATTGATTCGAAGTACCAAAATATCTCACGCCAGAAGGGTGGCCCGTGAGGCGTTACGGTTGGATACCGACCGCCAGGTGCACAACTTTCTGCGCGACGAAACGCGGAAACTGCTGCCTCCCGAAGCGTTCTGAGTTCCGGCACGCGAGCCCGGAAGGCGCGATGGGCAGGCAGCGCAACGAAACCACTTGCTGACTTTGCCAAGGGCACCTCAACCGAGTCCGGCCGACCCGCCAAGCACCGCGCAGCGCGTGCTGCTGGTTCTGGCGATCGACGGCGACCTGCGCTTCATCTCCCATCGCGACACCATGCGCATGCTGGAGCGTGCGGTGGTGCGCGCGGCCCTGCCGGTGGCCTACACCCGCGGCTTCAACCCGCATCTCAAGCTGTCCCTGCCGCTGCCCCGCCCGGTGGGCATGGCCAGCGACGGCGATCCGCTGGTGCTGGACTTGAGCGCGGTTCGGCCGCCGGCGGCGATTCGCGACGCCGTCGCCGGGCAATTGCCTGCCGGAGCCGCCCTGACCAACGACGCGATCGACCTCCAGAACCACAAGCCGCAACTGCTGGCGGTGCACTACGAGGTCCCGCTCCCCGAGCACGAACCGGCGGCCCTGTCCGCGGCCTGCCGCACGCTGTTGGACGCCGCAACATTTGTGATCGAACGGCACGATGAAGCCGGCGCGCCCAAGGCGGCGCTGGACATCCGCCCGTTCGTGGCCCGGCTGGCCGTCAGCGACGGTCGGCTGCACATCGAAACCCGATTTCACGAAGCCCGGACCGTCGCCCCCAAGGATCTCTTGCCCGCCCTGGGCCTGCCCTGGGAGGCGCTGCGACACCGCGTCCGGCGGAGAAAGGTACTGTGGCAGTGACACCCGAACCCACCCAGAACAAACCGGATTCACCGAAGTCCCGGAGGCGGCCGGGCCGCCGCGGCAAACGGGGCGGCGCCGCGCAACGCCAGAGGGCCGCCGAAGCCGACCAGGACACCACGGCGGCAGCGCCGGAAGCCCCGCCGCCGGCCCCAGCGGCGGCTGCGCCCAGCGCACCCCCGGCTGCCGCCGAGCCGCCCCAGCCCAAGAGCCAGCGCTCCCGCAGAGGCGGCCGCGGCCGGCGATCCAAAGCGGCCGGCCACAAGCCCCAGCCGCAGCCGCCCGCGCCCGCCCCCAGCCGACCCGAAGCCAGCGAACCCTCGACCCCACCACCACCACCCGCCGCCGCCGCCAAGCCGGCCAACGTCTCCGGCGGCAGCCGGGCCCGCACCGGCCGCATGAACAAGGTCAGCGACGCCAGCCGCAGCGGATCGGTGATGGTGGTCAACGTGTCCCGCGGCGAGGAATGCCGCATCGCCATCGTGCACGACATGCAACTCGAGGAAATCTACGTCGAACGACACAGCAGCTCATCGCACGTCGGCAACATCTACAAAGCGGTGGTCACCAACGTCGAGCCCAGTATCCAAGCCGCGTTCGTAGACTTCGGCATCGGCAAGAACGGCTTCCTGCACATTTCCGACGTCCAGCCGCAATACTTTCCGGGCGGGCAGAAGAACCTGGAAACCGTGGGCCGCAAGATCGCCCTGCGGGATCGGCCGCCCATCCAGCGGTGCCTGCGGCGCGGAGATGAAGTCATCGTCCAGGTCACCAAGGAAGGCATCGGAACCAAGGGCCCGACCTTGTCCACCTACCTGTCGATCCCCGGACGCTACCTGGTGATGATGCCCGGGATGTCCAAGCTGGGCGTGTCTCGAAAAATCGAGGACACCGATGACCGCCAAGATCTGCGCGACGTGCTCCAACAACTGGATCTGCCCGCCGACATCGGGTTCATCCTGCGGACCGCCGGGCGCGACCGCACCAAGCGCGAGTTTCAAAGTGACCTCAACTACCTCACCCGGCTGTGGAAGATCGTGACCCAGCGGGTCCGCAGCGAACCGGCTCCGGCAGCGCTGTACCAGGAGTCCGACCTGGTGGTCCGCACCATCCGCGACGTCCTGACCAGCGACTTCGCCGGTGTGGTCTTCGACGACGAAGAAACCGCAGCGCGGGCCCGGGAATTTCTGCGCATCATCATGCCGCGCCACACCAGCATGATCCAGCTCTACGTCGGCAGGCGGCCCCTGTTCCATCTGTACGGCATCGAAGCCGCCATCGAGCGCATCTACTCCAAGCATGTGCCGCTGCCCTCCGGCGGTTCACTGGTCATCGAGAGCACCGAAGCCCTGGTGGCCATCGACGTCAACAGCGGCAAGTACCGCGAACAGGACAACCCCGAGGCCACCGCCTACAAGACCAACATGGAGGCCGCCCCGGAAATCGCCCGCCAACTGCGGCTGCGCGACCTCGGCGGGCTGATCATCTGCGATTTCATCGACATGAAGGACGAACCGCACAAACGCACCGTTGAGAAAGCCCTGCGCGACGCCCTCACCAAACACAAGGAACGCGTGCAGATCCTGCGCATGAGCCAGTTCGGAATCGTGGAGATGACCCGCCAGCGGCAGCGCCGTTCGATCAAGAGCAGCCTGTTCGAAGATTGTCCGAAGTGCTCCGGAACCGGATTGGTCAAGACCCCCAGAACCCTG
This sequence comes from uncultured Planctomycetales bacterium, assembly GCA_964619935.1. Classification (GTDB taxonomy): domain Bacteria; phylum Planctomycetota; class Phycisphaerae; order UBA1845; family CAIVHJ01; genus CAZUGO01. Next base: position 100,871 of record CAZUGO010000012.1, read on the forward strand.
ATGCTGGATGCCATGCGGGCCATCCAGTCGGCCATCCATCAGGAGCACGTCCAGCGCCTGGTGGTCACCGTGCCCGGTGGCGTCGGTTTTGAATTGCTCAACCGCAAGCGGGCGGAACTGACCCAGTTGGAACAGGACCTGGGCGTTCGCATCGAAATCCTCAGAGGCCCAGATCAGGACGAAGTGCCGACGCTGGAGGCCAGCGACGAACGGGGCCGGCCGGTGAAGCTGACCGCGGGCACCCATTGATCAGCGGACGGCAACCAGCAGCTCCAGCTCGACGGCGGCGTTCAGCGGCAATTCGTTGACACCGACGGCGGCGCGAACGTGCCGGCCGGCATCGTTGAAAACCGCCAGCAATAGGTCGCTGGCCCCGTTGGCCACCTGGGCTTGCTCGCAGAAGCCCGCGGCACTGTTGACGAAGACCCCCAGGCGAATCACCCGGACGATGTCCTCGGCGGGGTCGAGCACCGTCGTGACCGCCGCGAGCCCATTGAGCACCGCGGCCCGGGCGGCCGCCCGGGCCTGTTCCAGATCGACCGCCTGCGGCACCTTGCCCACCGCGATCAGGCGGCCGTCGACCATCGGCAACTGCCCGCTGGTCCACACCAGGTCGCCGCAGCGCAGCGCCGGCACATAGGCCCCCACCGGCCGAGGTGCCGCCGGCAGCGTGATTCCCAAGGCGCCAAGTCGGGCGGTGATGGACATCGAATTCACCCTTCGGATTCCTGCCCCTCGGACGCCCCGGCACCGCCGTCGCCGGACAGGGCCGGGTCGATCTCGGACTCGACCAGCGGCCGGTCGTCGAGCAGGTGCACCACGATGTCGTCGCGGCTGCCGTGCTGCTCGGCACGCACGCGATGGCTGCGGATCAACTCCAGCAGCGCCAGGAACAACCCAATGACCTCCCCCTTGGCACGACCCTCGAACAGGCGCAGGAAGCGCATGGAACGATCTTCACGCGACAAACGATCGATGATGTCGGCAGCATGCAACGCCAGTGGGGTGTCATCGTACAGCACATCATGGGTGGCCTGCCGCAGACCGATCTCGCCCAACAGCCGGTTGAAGGCCGAGAGCAGATCCCAGACCTGCACATAGTCCAGGTCCACCTCCGGACCCGCCGGTTTGGGCAGCACCGGCAGGCGACCGAAGCGTTGGGCGCGGTGGTCGGCGGCGTCCGACAATTCGCGGGCCAGGTCTTTGAACTGCTTGTACTCGAGCAACTGCCGCACCAGTTCCAGGCGCGGATCCCCAAAATCCTCTTCTGCTTCCTCGACCTCGGGCGCCGGCAGCAGGGTCCGCGACTTGATTTCCATGAGGGTCGCGGCCATCACCAGGAACTCGCCGATGTGGTCCGGGTCAACGCGCTTGAGCAACGCGACATAGTCCAGGTACTGGCGCGTCAGCGCGGCGATCGGAATGTTGTAGATATCGATCTCGTCGCGGCGGATCAAGAACAACAGCAAGTCGAGCGGACCGTTGTAGGTGTCCAGCCGAACTTTGTAGTCATCCGCCATGTGACCGACCCACCGACGCGCAGGACTAATCAGGATTGCAGCACACGATGCCGCAGGCCTGGCGGACATCCGCCATGGTGGCCCGGGCCTGACGCCGCGCCCGGGCGGCGCCGTCGGCCAGTATAGCCTCAACCCGATCGGGATGGGCAGCCAATTCCTCCCGTTTGGCACGCAGCGGCCCGAATCGAGCCTCGAACAAGTCGGCGATGCGCTTCTTGACCTCACCGTAGCCCATCCCGCCGGCATGATAGCGCTGGCGCCACTCCGCCAACTCGGCCGCATCGGCCATCAACGCTAGAATGGCATAGGCGTTGCACCGCTCCGGGTCCTTCGGCGCTTCCAGCGGCGTGCTGTCGGTCTTGATGCTCATGATCCGCTTGCGCACCCGACCCGGCTCGTCAAACAACTCGATGTGATTGCCATAACTCTTGCTCATCTTCTGACCGTCCAACCCGACCACGACGGGCGCCGACCCCAGCAGCGGCTCGGGGCGCTGCAGCGCCGTGCATCCGTAGGTGTTGTTGAAATAGCCGGCCATGTCCTGGGTCATCTCGATGTGCTGCACCTGGTCCTTGCCGACCGGGACCACGTCCGGCCGGTAAATCAGAATGTCAGCCGCCATTAGAAGCGGGTAGGTGAACAGCCCCATCGAGGGCTGAAGGTCGCGGGCGATCTTGTCTTTGTAGGAGTGCGCCCGCTCCAGCAGCCCCTTGCCGGTTACGGTCCCCAGGATCCAGGCCAGCTCGGTAACTTCGGGCACGTCCGACTGCCGGAACAGGGCGGCTTTCGCCGGATCCAGGCCCAAGGCCAGGTAGTCCAAAGCCACATCCAGGGTCAACTGCCGTAGCCGGGCGGCGTCCTGAACACTGGTCAGAGCGTGGTAGTTGGCAATGAAGTAGTAACATTCATTATTATGTTGGTCCTCAATGTGCTGCCTCATAGCCCCGAAGTAGTTGCCCAGATGCAGCCGGCCCGAAGGCTGGATTCCAGATAATATTCGCATAGATACTTCCTCGCTCGACGCCGCTCGGGCATTTCCTCGATGCCGCGCAACCGTTGCAGCGATCCGGGTGCTGCCGGAAACCGCTGTGGGGCTCAACCTTAACGCATAACCGGACCTATTTCGATGTTCTCACCCACTTCCGGGCAAATTCCGAGGCGCCCAAGGCACCCTGCCCGAAACCCTACGGCACACCCCCCTAGGGAACCGGCAGGATGAACAAGAACGACACAGTCGACCTGGCAGAACGACCGGGTCGACCTGGCAGAACGACCGGGTCGACCTGGCAGAACGACCGGGTCGACTTGGCA
>CAZUGO010000013.1:0-2482 GCA_964619935.1 uncultured Planctomycetales bacterium
CATTGTACGCGCGAAACAACTTTCACGGGGCGACTGGTGACCAGGCGAGCTTCGACATCCGGCGCGGGCGGACAAATGCGAATCGGAAGCCTGTTCTGCGCTCGCACTTGCTAGCCCAGGTTGCGCAGTTTGGAAAAAATAGTCGCGATTTTGGGGTCAAGATCGCGGGTGAATCCGCGTTCTCGGGGGTGCCAGGCGTAGTTTGATTTCCCAAACCCGGTGTAGTGGGGACCTACCCTCTTGAACCGTCCCCGGCGGAGTCGGCATAGTGGTGGGCCAGGAGGTACGGCATGTTCCTTCGGGCTAACCATCGCACCAAGAACGGCAAGCGCCACACCTATTTCTCTTTGGTCGAGTCGCTCCGCACGACACGCGGACCGCGGCAGCGGGTGGTCGCTGAACTCGGCGAGCTGACCGAGGATCAGCAGCACCGCTGGCAACGGACGGCGGTCTTTCATAGCCGCCACGAAAAGGGCCAAGACCTTCGGCTGTTTCCCGACGACGAGCAGGCTCCGCTGCCGGACGATCCGGACGTAGTCCGCATCCGGCTGGGCAAGGTGGGCTGGACGAACGCCCGGGCCTTCGGCGACGTGTGGCTGGGGCTGCAACTTTGGCGGATGCTGGGTCTGGACGCCATCGTGTCTCGTCACATCGCCACGGGTCGGGAGACGGTGCCGCCGGCGACGATGGTGGCGATCGAAGTCATTTGTCGTCTTTGCATCGGCCAGGGCGGCGAGACGTCGGAGTTCGGGCTGGCCGAGCACGGCTATCGACGCACGGCCCTGGAGGACCTGCTGGGCGTGCCGGACGAGCAGGTGACCAAGGACCGGCTGTACCGGACGCTGGATGGGTTGCTGAAGGCCAAGGAGCCGATCGAGCGGGACCTCAAGGAGCGGCTGGGGGAGCTGTTCTCGCTGAAGTTCGATTTGCTGTTATGCGATCTGACCAGCAGCTTCTTCGAGGGCCTGATGGAAGGCAACGAGCAGGCCCAGCGCGGCTACTCGCGCGATCACCGGTCGGATTGCAAGCAGATCGTGCTGGCGCTGGTGGTGACGCCGGACGGATTCCCGCTGTTCCACGAGTTGTTTGCCGGGAACACGAACGACGCGGCGGCCTTTCCGACCATTGTCAAAAAGATGGAATCCCGGTTCGGCGCCGCTCGACGGGTGTGGGTGGTGGATCGGGGCATCGCGTCGCAGGCCAACCTGGAGCATCTCCGGGAGAAGAGCCAGTCCTTCCTGGTAGGAACGCCGCGAAGCCGGTTGAGTGGATTCGAGGCCGAACTATGCACAAAGGATTGGCAGCAGATTCGCGCGTCGGTGGAAGTCAAGTGTATTCAGCGAGACGGACAGGCCTACGTGATGGCCCGAAGCAAGCAGCGCCGGGCCAAGGAACGGGCGATACGTCGACGGCAACTGCTGGGCTGGCACGCGGATTTGAAGCGTTTGGCTCGCCGCGTTTCGACGGGGCGGCTGAAGAAGACGGACAAGGTATTGGAGCAGATTGGAGGGTTTCGAGAACGCTGGCCGGCGGCCTCGCGATTTGCGCAGGTGGACGTGGAGCGTGGCACGGACGGCAAGGCGGTGGGTGTGACGTGGCGATATGACCGCGAGAAGTTGCGGGCGGCCTTGGCCCGGGATGGAGCGTACCTGTTGTTGAGCGACCGGACGGACTGGACGGCGGAGGATCTGTGGTCGACCTATATCCAACTGACCCGCGCGGAAGACGCCTTCCGGGCGATGAAGTCCCACCTGTTGATGCGGCCGATGTGGCACCACTTGTCCGGGCGGATTCAGGCGCACGTCTTCGTGTGTGTGCTGGCCTATGCGTTGTGGAAGGCCCTGGACCACCTGCTGCGCCGGGCCGGGGCGATGACGCGGATTCGCAAGCGGGATCCCGAGCAGCCGGAGGACTCGCCGCCGGATCGTCCGATGAGCCCGGCGGCGGCCCTGCGGCTGATGCATGACATCCAAATCGGAGACATCCTGCTGAAGACAGTGGACGACCGAACGCTGCGGCTCCGCCGGGTGGCTCGCCCGAACGCCGAGCAGGCGGAACTGCTGGCGGCCCTGGAACTGGCACTGCCGGAGCGGATCTGTGCGGATCAGGACATCACCGAGTTGACGTCGGCGGAAGCGAATTCGGCCGGCACGCCATAAATCGGCCGGCACGCCATCAGCAATGTAGTGGAGACTTTGGACGCGAATCGCCCCTGGCGATATCGGCACGCCGGCTCTGATCGCCAAACTGCGCAACCTGGGCTAGGAGCCTGTCGGACTCGGCTTTGGTCACCGCATGCCAAGAGTGCGGCGCCGGTCCGGGAAAGTTCCGCGAGGCAGGGACGGCGGGACTTGCCCGACGGACACCCCGATCACTGTCTCCGTAGGGCACGACTTATGCTGTGTTTTGCTGGCACGCCGGGGGACGCCGCGGTGGGGGACCGTTCGGGGGGGACGGATGCGGCGTCCTGGGGATCCTGGCG
>CAZUGO010000014.1:0-116815 GCA_964619935.1 uncultured Planctomycetales bacterium
CAAGTTATCGCAAAATCGAGCAGCTGCGTGCAAGAGGGTAGGTCGGCACTACACACCAAAACACGGCGAAAACGGCCCTCCCGCATACCCCAGCCCCGACCGACGCCCAAAGTTTTCCGCAATCTGCGAAAGTTGGGCTAAGTCAGGCTCCCGTTCGCCCCCGCAATCAGGGCCCAAAAAAAAACCAGGGCAAGGGCTGCTCCAAGGAGCAACCCAAGCCTGGGAGGGAGAGAGAGTATTTAGAATAAGTCTGCACCAACACTTATGCAAGATGAAAGCTGAGAAAAACACGGATTCCCGATGTCCGCAATTGCCCATTTTAACAAAGGTCGCTGCCGTCCCCCAGCAAAGCTGGTGCGCACTTTTGTGTTAGGTCACGACTCATCATTTTGTCGTAGGTCAGCTAGAACCGAAAAATCCTCGATGGTGGTGACGTCACCTTTGACTTCTCCGCTGCCGGCGAGCTCGCGCAACAGCCGCCGCATGATCTTCCCGGAGCGCGTCTTCGGCAACGCGTCGGTGAACCGAATCTGGTCCGGTCGGGCGATGGCGCCGATTTGTTTGGCGACGTGTGCTTCGAGGATCGCCTTCAACTCAGGCGTCGGTCGCACACTGCTGCGCAGGGTGACGAAGGCGGCAATGCCGGTGCCCTTGATTTCATGGGGCATTCCGACCACGGCGGCCTCGGCAACGCTGGCGTGCGACACCAGGGCGGATTCCACCTCCGCGGTCCCCAGGCGGTGCCCGGCGACATTGATGACATCATCCACGCGGCCCATCAGCCAGAAGTACCCGTCCGAGTCGCAGCGGGCGCCGTCGCCGGTGAAGTAGCAACCCTTGATTTGGGACCAGTAGGTCTGGCGGTAGCGGTCGTGATCGCCGTAGATGCCGCGGAGCATGCCGGGCCACGGCTGGCGAATCACCAGCAAGCCGCCGGAACCTTCCGGAACCGGCCGCCCCTGATCATCGACCACGGCGGCATCAATGCCGAAAAACGGCAGGGTTGCGGATCCGGGTTTGGTGGCGGTCAATCCCGGCAACGGCGAAATCAGGATGCCGCCGGTTTCGGTTTGCCACCAGGTGTCGACAATCGGGCAGCGCTGCTGGCCGATGGTTTCGTGGTACCACATCCAGGCCTCCGGATTGATCGGCTCGCCCACGGTGCCCAGCAGCCGCAGCGAGGACAAGTCGGACCGTTGCGGGATCTCGCGGCCCTGCTTCATGAAGGCCCGGATGGCCGTGGGCGCGGTGTAGAAAATGGTCACACCGTGACGTTCCACGATCGACCAGAAGCGCCCCCAATCCGGATGATTGGGCGCCCCTTCGTACATCAGGCTGGTCACCCCGTTCTGCAGAATCCCATAGACAATGTAAGAGTGCCCGGTGACCCAGCCGATGTCGGCCGTGCACCAGTACACGTCGTCCGGCTTGAGATCGAACACCAACCGGGCACTGTGGGCCGTGTACACCATGTAACCCGCGGTGGTGTGCATGATGCCTTTCGGCTTGCCGGTGGTCCCGGAGGTGTACAGGAGAAACAGCAGATCTTCGGCGGCGCAGGCTTCCGGCGGGCATTCGTCCGCCGGGTCGGTCACCAGCTCGTGCCACCAATGATCGCGCCCAGGTGTCCAGGCGATATCGTTGCCCATCCGCCGATAGACCACCACGGTCTTGACCCGGCCGTCCAGCCCGATGGCCTCATCCACCGCATCCTTCAAGGCCACCACCTTGCCCCGCCGCCAGCCGCCGTCCGCGGTCACGATGATCCGGCTGTCAGCATCCCCGACGCGATCGGCAATGGCACTGGCGCTGAATCCACCAAAGATGATGCTGTGCGGCGCGCCGATCCAGGCGCATGCCAACATGGCGATGGCCAACTCCGGAATCATGGGCATGTACAGGGTCACGCGATCGCCTTTGGACACGCCCAGCCGCTTGAGTGCCGCAGCGAAGCGCACCACCTCGCGGCGCAGGTCGGCATAGGTCAGGCGGCGCACCTCGCCGGGCTCGCCTTCCCAGATGATCGCCGGATGGTCGCCGCGACCGGCCGCGATCTGGCGGTCCAGGCAGTTGTAGGCCACGTTGGTGCGGCTGCCCACGAACCAGCGGGCATCCGGTAGGGACCAGTCCAGCACGCGGTCCCACTTCTGAAACCAATGAAACCCCTCGGCCACCTCCGCCCAGAAGCGCTCCGGGTCGCGAATCGACCGCTCGTAACGGGTCCGATAGTCCTCCATGGAACGGATGTGCGCGGCGGCACGGAACGCCTCGGGGGGCGGAAACAAACGATCTTCCGACAATGAAGAACTGATGGCACCGCTTCTTGACATGGGAATCCCTTTCACCTTGGGGCGTGATCACGTCCGGCATTTGGCGGGTGGCATTATTCTAGGCGACTGTCGGAACCCGGGCAAGGCGTGTGCCGCGGCCGCGGTGGGTTCGCCGGCGGGGCCGGGTGGAGCAGTTCCTGCAGGCGGCTCACGGTCCGGCGGGTGGCACCCTGCTGTTCGGACACCACCTGCTGCGCCCGGCGGCCCATCGCCGCCCGCCGGTCCGGATCGGCGAGCAGGGTCGCCAGCAGATCCGCGAGCTGCGGCGGCGAAGTCGCCACCACCAAGGCCCCGGCCCGCTCCAGACAATCGACGGCATCCCGAAAGTTGTCGGTGTGCGGCCCCACCAGCGCCGGTTTGCCCAAGGCGGCAATCTCCATGGGGTCGGACCCGCCCATGGGCAGCAGGGTCCGGCCGATCACCACCACGTCGCACGCACTGTAGAACTTGCGGAGTTCGCCCATGGTATCGCCCAGGATCACGGCGACCCCGGTCGTGTTCGTCGGCGGCAGGCAACCATCGGGGAATTCCGAGCGCCGCACACAGACCCGCCCGCGCTTCTCCAGCAGGCGGGCCACCTCCCGAAACCGCTCGGGCTTGCGCGGCACGATGGCCAGTTGAATCCCGTGGAACCGTCGCTCGAGTTGCGCCCAGACGTCGAGCAGCAGGGCCTCCTCGCCCGGGCCGCTGCTGCCGAGTACCACCAACGGCTCCGCGGCCCGAATTCCCAAGGCCGCGACCAGTTCGCGGTCACCGGAGGCGCGCTTCGACACCGTCGCAGTGTCCCATTTCATCGAGCCCACCACCTCGACCCGGTCACCAGGCACGCCGGCAGCCACGAAGCGCTCCGCGATGGCTGCGTTCTGGGCCGCCACCCACCGGAGATTCGCAAACATCGGCCGCACTGCCGGGCCCACCCAGCGGAGCCGCCGGGCACTGCGGGCGCTGAACCGGCCGTTGACCACGCAGACGTCGACCCCGCGGCGGGCGGCCAGCGTCACCAGGTTGTACCAGACTTCCAACTCCACCAGGATGATCAGCGCGGGGCGAATGCGGGCCAGCACCCGCCCGATGACCCAACTGAAATCCAGGGGAAACCGAAAGACTTGCAGGTCGGGGAACAGCTCACGTGCCCGGGCGTAGCCGGTATCGGTGGTCGCCGACAGCACCACCGCCAGATCCGGATCGGCGCAGCGCAGGGCCTGCACCAGGCTGCGGGTGGCGTTGACCTCGCCGAGGGACACGGCATGGATCCACACGCAACGCGCCCCACCCACCCGAGGCCGGACCGCCCCGAAGCGCTCCATCCAACCGCGGCGGTTCTTGCCCTGAACCCACATCTGGTAGAGCAAGACCGGGCCGTAGACCAGCCCCGCGGCCAGGTAGCACAGATCGGCGAGCCAGCGCATGCGGGCGATGGTAATGACTGCCGGGCGGAAAATCCACGATCACGGCAGTCGTCCGAGACGGCCGGGCGTCAGCAGTAGCCGCCGACGCGTCGCGCCGCCCGCGCGCTCAACCGCCCTGCCCGCAGCACTTCTTGTATTTCTTGCCGCTGCCGCAGGGGCACGGCTCGTTGCGCTGCGGGTGCGGATCTGAATGGATCGGCTCCACCGGATCGGGCAGCGGCTCTTCATCCTCACCGGGTCGCAGGGCACGGGCCTGCTTCTCGCGATCGACCTTGGACAGGAATCGTTTCTGATGCTCGTCCACCGGACTACCTCCCTCGAGAAGGGCCGCCTGAGACACCGTCATCAGGCAACCTTTCCGTGACAATGTTTGTATTTCTTGCCGGATCCGCAAGGGCAAGACTCGTTGCGGCCGACCTTGGGAACCTCGCGGCGAATGGTCTCGACTTTCTGCGGCTGGTTCTGTGCCCGCATGGCCGCCTGCTGGTCGGCGGCCGCGGCCGCGAAGCCGGCGCCGGTGGGATCGGCGTGCCGAAATTGCAGGGCGGGGCCTCCAGCGGCCGGCTGGGTTCCACCCACCGATCGAATCTTAAAGATCCGGTCGGTGACGTTTTCACGAATGCGGTCCCACATCTGGTTGAACAAGTCCCGGCCTTCGATGGCAAACTGGCTCTGCGGATGGGTCTGGTCCCCGCCAATGGGCCGCTGCTGAATGGCGGACTTGAGGTGGTCCATCTCCAGCAGGTGGTCCTTCCAGGCCTGGTCGTAGATCCGCAGCAGCACATACTGCTCCAGCCGGGTCAGCTCGTAACGCATCAGCTCACGGCCCATGCGCCGCAGGGCCGCCCGCGGATCACTGCGGTCGAGCGCCTGAGGCTCAAAGGTGACCCCGAAGCGCTGCCGGGCCCAGGCAATCAAGTCGTCGCCCTGGTAGCGCGACAGCGCCTGCTCAATCTCGCCTTCCAGCTTGCCGTTGGTCAGGTAGGCGGCGTTCAGCTCGATCAGTTCGCGGGCCAGACGGTCGGGCGACTTGGACTGCACCCCCTCCACGGACCAGTCCACGCCGAACTTGCGGTGGGCCCAGTCGGCAATGATGCGGGCCGCGTAGGCACTCTCGGCGACTTCCTCGCCAAAAGCCCGTTGCATGATGTATTCGACGGGATAGGCGATCTCGCGCTCGCGATAGGCCCGGCGGGCCAGGTCCAGCAAAATGCGCTCGACTTGCGCATTCGGCGTCTGCTCGCTGCGGATCCGCTGAACATCATCCGCTTGAAACTCGATGCCGAACTTGGCCCGAGACCAGTCCAGCAGATTGTCTCTGGCCAGGCCCCCGGTCAGGAAGGCGTCCACCCCGCTGAGATCGATCTTGTCGTAGTGGGCATCGGCCGCCTCCTGCAACCACTGCTCGATCTGGCCGGGATCCATTCGCCGGAGGTGATTCTGGGTCAGGGTGGCCCCATAGCGCTGCGACCAGCGCAACAACCCACCGGCATCCCACTCCGAAGACGGGGCATCCGGATCGATGTACTCACCCAGTGACGTCGAAATGGCGTCACGCGCCTCACTCTTGGCGGTCCGCCGAATGGTTTCCTCCAGCCTGGGATCGGTCACGTCCAGACGCTCCGCGGCGATGGTCAGGTCCAGCGCCGAGCGGCACCATTCGGCGATGCACCGGGCGGGATAGCCGTCGTCCAGAAAGCGGGCCACCGCCCGCTCGATGGACCCTTCGATCATCCGCCACAACAGGTCCTGCACGCCCTCGCCCGACAGGATTCTCTGGCGCTCACCGTAGAAGGCCTTGCGCTGGTAATCCATGGGCTCGTCCCATTCCAGCAGGTGCTTGCGGCTGGAGAAGTTGCGTTCTTCGACCTTCTTCTGGGCCCGTTCGATGCCCTTGCTCAGGCGCTTGTGCTCCAGGCTGGCTCCGTCTCCGAAGCCGAGCTTCTCCATCCACTTCAACATCCAGTCCGCCATGAACATTTTCAGCAGATCATCTTCCAGTGACAGGAAAAAGCGGCTGGATCCCGGATCGCCCTGCCGTCCGGCGCGGCCACGCAACTGGTTGTCGATCCGCCGGGCCTCGTGCCGCTCAGTGCCGACAATGTGCAGTCCGCACGGCGGGTTCAAGGTGCACAACCTGCGGCCCAGCTCCGGGAACCGCGGATCGAGCTTCGGTTTGTAGCAATGAGCGCAACGGGTCGCAGGATCGTATTCGGCGCAGCGGATGCAGCACTTGGTGGTGCCCGGGGGGTACAGCACGTTGGCGGCGTCTTCATTGGGAACCTTGCAGTGCTGGTACACCACCAGGTGATCGAGCTTGATGTCAGTCCCACGGCCGGCCATGTTGGTGGCGATGGTCACATTCCCGCGCGGCGACTTGTCCCCCTGTTCGGGGACATGGGTGTGTCCGGCCTTGGCCACGATGTCCGCCTCACGGGCGTGATGCTTGGCATTAAGCACCTCGTGCCCGATGCCGTAGCGCTTCTCGAGCAGGGTCGACAGCAGTTCGGAGTTCTCGACGCTGGTGGTGCCCACCAGAATCGGCCGGCCGTGGAGCACGCCGGACATGGCCCGGTCGTACGCCGCCAGCATGATATCGACCACCTCGGTGTCGTCCTCCGCGGCGTTGTTGAAGGCCTCCAGGGCGGCCGCAAGATCGCGGTCAGCGCCGTCCTCCAGGTTCGGCACCCCTTGCAGGGCCTTGAGCAGCGGCTCCAACACGAAGGGATCGCGGGGGCGGCCGCGGCGATGGTAGGCGTTGATCTCCTCCACGATGGCCGTGTACTTGGCGGTCACCGAACGGTAGATCTTGTCTTCATGATCGACGCGATTGACCGGCCGGTTGGTGGGGATCTCCACCACTTCCAGGCGGTAGATCTTCATGAACTCTTCGCTCTCGGTGATGGCCGTTCCGGTCATGCCGGCGAGCTGCTGGTAGAGCTTGAAGTAGTTCTGAATGGTGATGGTGGCCAGGGTCTGGCTCTCTTCTTTGATGCGCACGCCTTCCTTGGCCTCGACCGCCTGGTGCAGCCCGTCCGACCATTGCCGCCCGTGCATCAGACGGCCGGTGAACTCGTCGACGATGATCACCTCGCCGTTCTGCACCACGTACTCTTTGTCCTTTTCGTAGACCACGCGGGCCCGCAGGGCACTTTCGATCAGGTGCGGCCGCTCCATGTTCGCACCGACGTAGAAGCTGCCGATCCCGGCCTCCTCCTGGGCGGCGTCCACGCCGTCGTGAGTGATCTGCACCGCCTTGCGATCGCGCTGCACGATGTAGTACTGCTTGTGGGCCAGGGCTTCGGCTTCTTCTTCGCCGAGCATGCTGGGATCCACCCGAAACCGCTTGATGCCGTCGTCAAACTTGGGATGCTGGCGGACGGCCTGAGGAATGGCGTCGCCCCAGCCGGCCAGGCGCTGCTGGGTGGCGTTGTTGGCGTCCTGCTGCAGCTGCACCAGAAACCGCGCCAGGTGGTCCGCCCACTTGTAGCGGGTGATGTCGTCGTGCGCCGGCCCGGAGATGATCAGCGGGGTCCGGGCCTCGTCGATCAGAATGGAATCGACCTCGTCGATGATCACATAATCGAGGTTGCCCTGACATTGATCCTGGCGCTGAAGCTTCATGTTGTCGCGCAGGTAGTCGAAGCCGAACTCGCTGTTGGTGCCGTAGGTCAAGTTGCAGCCGTACGCCTGCTGCCGGAGCCCGCCGCTCCCGCCGGAGTCGACGTTGGCTTGAATGTAGCCGACGGTCAGCCCCAGCCGCTCGAAGATCGGTGCCGCAAACTCCGCATCGCGCTTGACCAGGTAGTCGTTGACCGTCACGATGTGCACCTTGAAGCCCTGCAGCGCCTTGAGGTACGCCGGCAGGTGGCACACGATGGTCTTGCCTTCGCCGGTCCGCATTTCGGCGATCTTGGAATCAAACAGCACCTGGCCACCGATCAACTGGCAGGAGAAGTGCCGGTGGGCCTTGGCCCGGCGCGAGGCCTCGCGCAGCGCCGCGAACGCCTGCGGAAGCACCTCCTCCAGCGGGCACTGCTCGGCACAGCGCTGCTTCAGTTCGGCGGTCACCGCCAGCAGTGCTGCATCGTCCAGCGCGCTGTAGCGGGGCTCCAGAGCATCAATCTGGTCGGCCACGCGCTGGTAGGTGCGCAGCAGGCGGTCGTTGCGCGATCCGAACACTTTCTTAAAGACCCTGGACAACGTATCGACAGCCACGGGCAGATCCTCAACTGATGGCAGGCCGGCCGTCCCTCCGCCGGCGCGGCGGTCACGAACGGCCGCAAGCGGGTCATTATAGGTGTCCGGTGGTGAAATGACAGCCCTTGTGGTGTGCCACGGCGGCCGGACTTGTGCGCGTCACCCAGGAATGGGCCGCCCGCAAGCACCGAAGCAGCGGCCAGCCTCCGCAGGCGCGAGACCCGCCGGGCAGGCCGGCGGCCGCAGTCGATTCGCCACCGTTGCGGCTACTCTTCGCTCAGGAAGCGATCGGCGTCACGAGCATCGAATCCGTGGATCAGGTAGACCTCGCCGGCGTTGGTCTTGCCGTTGGGATCCGCGAAGATGGAGCTGATCAGCACATCATCCTTGCCATCGGAATCCACGTCGCCGGCATAGGCCAGTCCGTTGGACCGGGTACTGCGCTTGTTCTCCAAACCGCCCCCGAGTCGATCGCCGCCCCGCAGACCGGAGATCACGAACCCTTGCAGGATGCCGCCCATCTCGTCGAGGCTGCGAATACCGCTGAGGCTGGTGGTGTTGGTAATGACATACAACTGCCCGGTTTCGGTCGGATCCGGCAGCAGCAGCCCGCCACCGTCGACTTGATCGACCACCCGGTCGCGGTTGAGGTCCAGACCGAGGGCGTCCAGTTGATCGTCGCCGTCGGAATCGTAGCGCGTCGAAGCAGCCGGTGCGGTGATCAGCAGGTCCTCCTGGTCGTCGCCGTCGAAATCGCCGTCGCACTGGACGTTGAATCCGGCGCCGTCCCCTTCGAAGGCCCCCAGGATGCGCACGGCGTGTCCACCGTTGACCAGCGCGGAGATCGAATAGCCGCCCTGCGGGCTGGGCAGGTAGGCAGCCGGCTGCGGGCTCCCGAACACGATGACCACCTCGCCGGAACCGTTGTTCGCGTTGGGGATGCCCAGCACGATGTCGTCGGTCCCATCGCCGTTCAGGTCGCAGTTGCCCGCCAGTACCTCGCCCAGGCGGTCGCCCGCGGCGGTGCCGTTGATGAGCATGCCATTGAGGCGATTGGGGTCGTCCTTGCTCAGGGCGAGCAGGCCAAGATCGAACAATTCACCCTCGGAGGTCAAGGCCCGGCGATAGATGATGTAGGCGGCGCCGGCGTCCTCGATGCCGCCGGGGGCGTCCTTGCCGGGCGCGCCCATCAACAGGTCGGCCTCCGAATCGGCATTGAAGTCAGAGATGCCCAGGATCGCGGCTCCGAGTTCATCACCCGCGGCGGCGCCGGCGTAGCCGTCCGCGAAGCGCAGCGACCCTTCGACGGCACCGATGTCGGAGTGATCCGGGGTATCGAAGCCGACATCCTTAATAATGTACTGATGCGGCTTGGGAATGCCGCCATCGTTGTCCACGGTGCTCAACCCGGCGGAGTCGGCCACGGTCGGCAGGTTCCAATAGCGCTCCATTTTCCATTGGTAGACCACGCCCGCGCGGTCCTTGCCTGACACGGCCCGCGCGGGAGCACTGACGAAGACCACGCTGTCCGCAGAGTCGGGGCTCATGGAGATGTCCTGCCCGAAATGATCGCCGACCGCCTGGCCGAGAATCCGGGCGCCCACCGGGCCGTCCAGGCGGGTGGAACCCGGATAGAACCCTGTGGCGACCTGATCGAACGGCGGAGAGTCGTTGATGTTCCGGATGGGATCGGCGGTCAGCAACGTGTGACCGCAACTGGTGCAATCCGCCGGGGTCGACAACACCGCAAATTCCTGGGCCCGAACGGCGGGATTGGCCAGAGTCTGGTCGTACGCCAGCGGGTGGCTGGGCGATTCCAGTTGGGTCTGGCTGCCGGAGACGCCCGTGAGCCCGGCATAACTGAACCCGAAGTACGGCCCCACCAGGGTATCGATGCAGCCGTCCCCCTGTCCGAGATTGACGCCGGTGACCACATCGCAGCCCGCCGCCAGACCCAGGCCGTCGGGGTCGCAGTTGTCGTCATCCTCATCACTGTTTCCGCTGCACACCAGGAACGAGTCGTACAGCGGTGCCGCGGCACTTGGATCATCCGGCCCCGCGAATGCAAAGACGATGGATTGTCCGCAGCCGACGGTGGCATTGGCCGGATCCTGCCCGGTGCCTTCGGGCGGCGCAATGGAATCCACCTGCACGTTGAAGTGGGCCTCGCGCAGACTCGTGGTCCCCAGCGCGACCTGCACGCTCCCGCCACCGGGGCAGTCGATGCACAGCGTCGTGGTGGTCCCCGGAATCACCAGCAGATCGTTGCGCTGAGTGATGGTCCCCCCGCCATCCATGTCCACAACGGTGATGGTCAAGGTCGGACGGGCCAGCAACGGCGAGCCGATGCTGCTGGCCAATGCCAAGGTGACCTGGCCACCGTCACACGCCAGCTCGGCGTTGACCGTTTGGGCCGTGTCGGCCACCAGCGGAAAGGCGTCCATGCCGTTGGTGGGCCGCCCCGCGGCGACGTTGCCGACGATGCCCGGACCGGTGTTCAGGGCGGCGGTCACGCCGTCGGCGCTGAATTCCTGGCCGACACGATCGAGCTCGAAAACGCGGTCGTTGTTGAACCGACCGGACACGCTGCGATCGCCGACCATCGGGTTGTTGGCGGTCGGCACGATGACGATTCCACCGCGTTTGAACTGGTTGGGTTGCACCAGGGTTCCGAAATTGCTGGGTTCACTGTGATCCTCAGGCCGACCCGGCTTCACCGAATCGGTGTCCTTGAAGCCGAAGACCAGCTCGGCGAGCCCGTCGCCGTCCACGTCGGGAAGCGTGCCCAGTGAGGTCAACCCCAGGGTATCGTCGCCGCTGGTATCGAGCACGCCGTCGCCGTCGCGATCCTCACTGATGCCGACGTCCAAGTAGCCGTTGACCAGTTGCGGCACGACAAACGGGCCCGGCCCGTCGGCGATACCGTTGCAATCGGAATCCAGCCACACCCGACCGTCCTCGCCGATGTCCAGCACATTGTCCAGATCGCGATCTTCGTAGGAGAACGGCGCGCTGATCACCCCGAAATCAGAATCTAGCTGCCCGTTGCCGTTGCGGTCCTCGTCGAACACATCCAGCTTCGAATCGCCGTCGGCGTCCTCGGTGAAGCAACCCGTTCCGCCGGCCGGAATACTGATGCCGTTCTGCAGGAGACCATCGCCGTTGAGGTCCTCGCTGCCGTTGTCAAAGCGGATTCCGAACAGCACCAGGCCGGCCAGCGAATTGGGATTGGGGTCTTCCTGGCCGATGTCATCGCCGACGGCATTCAGCGAGAATCGCCGATTGGACCGGTTGACCCGCGGATCGGAGTACACCAGGTAGGCTTCGCCAATGCCGATTCCATTGGGATTCTGGAACAGCGGCTTGGCAAAGCGGGCACCGACCAGGATTTCGGCGGCGCCGTCGCCGTCGAGGTCACCGGCCGAAATGATGTCGGTACCGGCGTTGTCTTCAAACTGAGCGCCTTCGAAAACCACGCCGTCGAAATGACCCAGCGGCGGGTCGTTCTGCTGATCCGCAGCCAGTTCAATGCTCCCGATCCACAGGATCGTCGGCAAGGTGGTAATCCGGATCGTCGGCGTCCGGGCGGTCAGCGGCGAATCGCCGGTCGGATTGTCGTCGGCGTCAACCGGGGTCAAGGTCACCTCGGCGATATAGAAACCGGATGTCAGCGTCGCGGTATCCAGGATGACGCTCGACGGGCTGACCTCCAGATCCTGGAACGCGGCCAGCGGATCGGGCGCCACCGGCGCTCCCTGGGTGCCCTGGTCGTCCGAGTGGAACAGGGCCAGGTCGATCAGCCCCTGGCCGTTGGGCGTGTTGGTATTCCAGGCGATGGTGACGTCGGTGCCCGGCGGCACCGTGATGTCGGAACTCGGCTGCGCGATGGTCAGGTCACCCACGCCGACCACCGTCAGGATGCCCGGGGCATAGTCCACGCTGCGGTCCTGGCCCCGCTCGACAAAGGCCCCGACGAAGTACACGCCGTCTGGAATGATCGAGGAGTTGATCGACGTGGCGGTCGCCGAAATCGGCAGTCCAATGGCCAGATTGATCTCTGACCCGTCAAGGTCCAGGTTCTGGTCATCGTCCAGAAACACCGTGATCGTGGCGGCGGCGGCCGTCGGGTCGCTGGCTGCAAACTGAACCTGGACGACCTCGTCGGCGAACACGGTGAGATCCTCGCTGGGCGCGGTGACCGTGATCGTCGGGATGGACAGTTGCGAGGTGATGGTCACCCGCCCGGCGGCATAGACCGTCTCGCTGGTCCCGCCCGAATCCACGCAGGTGACCCCAACCGTGTAGGTCGACTCCGGAATGCTCAGGGTCAACCAACTGACCGTGCTGTTCAATTGACCGGGATCGGTATTGCCACTGCCGGTGGTGACGGTGGTCTCGCCGCCATCGCCGACGATATTGTTGGTGTCGTAAAACACCTCCCAGGTCACGCTGTTTTCAGGATCGTTGCAGTTGAACACGATGTCCACCACAGAGGTGGTCCCGGACAGCACCTCCAGGTTGCTCGCCGGCGAATTGATGAACGGTTGGGGCAGCCCGTTGATGGCGATCTGCACCGAGTCCCCGGTGGCCGAGGTCGCGTATTCCGTGGTGGTCCCGGACGCATTGGACGCCCGAATGCCGATCAAGTACGATCCCGGTGCCACGCCGGTGGTGTCGAAGTTGGCGGTTTGGTTCGTGCCGCCGGTCAGGTTGCTGGCGAACACCACCTCGTTGCCGGTCGTGGGGTCATTGTCCCGATCATAAAACGCCAGGACGCTGGTGGGTGAGTTGGTCACGGTGTAGGTGATGGTGATGATTGAACCCGAAGGGATGTCGCGGTCGGACAGCGGACTGACGATGGTCACCCCGGGCGCTGCGGTGCCATTGCCATTGCCATTCTCATTGCCGTTGCCGTCCATCTCGCAGCCAGCGCCCATCATGGCAGCGCCGAACCCCAGGGTCAGGCCGGCTTTGAGGGCGAATCGACACGATCGAGCGAATCGGTAGGCAGATCTCATCGCAAGGCACTCCGCTAGGACCGCAAGCATTTTGCGGAAAACATGTTAGGGGTATTGTTTCAGTGATACTTGAGTGCAGCGTCGGCCAGTATTGATCTGCTGGCGCCGAAACTCGACCATTTATACGGTGGGCCTGAATGGCTTGTCAACCGACGGAATGCAGAGAGATAGGGTCCCCGTGGGCGGTGTTGGGGCGCCCCCAGCAGTTGGCGCGCAGTCAAGCCTCCGGGAATCGGCTAGGGTAGAGGTACGATGGCAATTGACCGCTCGCTGATCTCCCGGCTGATCGACTGCTGCGGACCCCAGAACGTGCTGTCCGATCCCGATGAGTTGGTGGTTTATGAGCGGGATGCCTATCCCCTGGCCCGAGCCCTGCCCGCCGCGGTGGTGTTTCCCACCAGCACGGAAATGGCCGCGAACGTCCTGGCGGCCCTGAGCACCGCTGGCGTCCCCTTTGTGCCGCGTGGCGCGGGCACCTCGCTGGCCGGCGGCTGCCTGGCCGGCCCCGGGAGCGTCTGCGTGTGCACGGCCAGGATGCGGCGGATTCTGGAGCTTGATCTGGCGAACGAGCGGGCGGTGGTCCAGGCGGGCGTGATCACGCAGCAGATCAGCGAGGCGGTCGCCGCCCACGGGTATTACTATGCCCCTGATCCATCGAGCCAGACCACCTGCACCATCGGTGGCAATGTCGCCAACAACGCCGGTGGGCCACACACCCTGAAGTACGGCGTGACCGCCCACCACGTGCTGGGGTTGACCGCGGTGCTCTCCGACGGCCGCATCCTGTCCATGACCGGCTGCGCCCAGGTGGTTCACGGCTACGATCTCGCCAGCGTCTTCGTCGGCTCGGAAGGAACCCTGGGGCTGATGACCGAGGTCACCGTGCGCCTGACCCGCCGCCCGCCGGGTTGTCGCACGCTGTTGGCGATCTACGACCGCATGCAGGATGCCGCCGCCACGGTGAGCCGCATCATCGGCGGCGGCATGACTCCGGCGGCCCTCGAAATGATGGATCATCAGATCCTGAATATCCTCGAGGATGCCTACGGATATGGATTCCCTCGCGACGCCCAGGCGATCCTGGTCATCGAACTGGACGGCATCGACGCCGGCCTGGATCGCCAACTCGCCTGCATCACCGCGCTCTGCCGGCAAAATCATGTTCGCTCGCTGGAGCACGCTTCCAGCGAGGACGGGCGGGCGTTATTATGGCGGGCTCGAAGAACGGCATTCGGCGCCCTCGGACGGCTGGCGCCGACCTGCATCACCCAGGACGGCGTGGTGCCCCCCAGCAAGGTGCCCGAGATTCTGGAGTTCATCGCCCACACCGCGGCACGACACGGGCTGCGGGTGGCGAGCAACTTTCACGCCGGGGACGGCAACATTCATCCGAACTTCCTGTTCGACGGCCGCGACCCTGCCCAGACGCAGCGCGTCCTGCAAGCCAGCCACGAGATTCTGGCGGAGTGCGTGCGGCTGGGCGGATCCATCACCGGGGAGCACGGCATCGGCATCGAGAAGATCGCCGCGCTGAAGCTGATGTACAATGACCAGGACTTGGCCGCGCAGCGCCGGCTGCGAGCGGTGTTCAATCACAACGGATTGGCCAATCCAAACAAGGTGTTTGAGGGTTCCGACGCCGGGGCCCCGGCGAGTCTCGAGACGGTCCATGGGTATCGCTGATCGCATCATGTCCAGAATGGAGCGCGTGGTCGGAGACGCCACGCTGTCGGGCCGGCAAATGCGCAAGTACCTGGGCCCGGACGTCAAGGCGGATTTGGTGTTGCTGCCCGAAGCCGAGGACCAGATCTCCGACATCGTGCGCCTGGACTGCGGCGGCGAGGTGTTGTTGCTGCCCGCCGGCTCGAAGCACCAGATCCTCAGCACCCGCATCGCCGGCGATCAGCGGCCCATCGTGGTGCTCGCGTCCGATCGCCTGAAACAGTTCATCGGCTATTCACATGAAGACCTGACGCTCACCGTGCACAGCGGAGTGACCCTGGCGGAACTGGACGAACTGGCCAGCAAGTTCGATCAGCACTTGCCGGTGGATCCGCCGCACAGCCGAACCGCGACCATCGGCGGCGCCGTGGCCAGCAACGCCACCGGCCCGCGGTGCATGCTGCACGGCAACATTGGCACCTACATTCTCGGCGGGGCGATGGTGCTGCCCGATGGGGCCGTGGTCAAGTCAGGCGCCCGAACGGTCAAGAGTGTCGCCGGCTATGACCTGCACAAGCTGTTTGTGGGCAGCTACGGCTCACTGGGCGTCATCACTCAGGTGGCCTTGAAACTCAAACCGATCCCCGAGGATTTCCGCCTGGCGGAACTGCTGGCCGACCACATCTCCGAAGCCATGTACATCGTCGGACAACTGATCCGCGGCAAGACCCGCCCCGCACTGGTCACCCTGTTCAACGCCCTGGGCGCCCGCGACCTCGAGCACGAAATCGCCGAAGGGCAGGTTCTGCTGCGCGTAGGCTATGAGGACAGCACCGAAGCGGTGGAATGGCAAATGACGCAGTTGCATGTGACCTACGGCGAGAAGGCCATCCTGCTGAACACCGAGGCCTCCCTGGAAGAATACAGCCAGATGGTCGAGTGGCCCACCGGACCGAGCGACTACTCCTTCGAAGCGTTGATCCTGGGCGGGCAGACGCAGAACCTGGTGGAGTTCTGCAGCCAGCGCGACATCGCCACGATGGCCCACGCCCGCAACGGGACGGTGCAAGGCCGCGGCTATGGTGATCTGACCCCCGAGATTGCCCAACAACTGCGGGAGGCCGCCGGTGCCGGCAGCACCATCAAGTTCATCAAGCTGCCCAAGGCCTCCCGGGTGTCCCGCTGGGGCAGTATGGATCCCGCCCGGCAGTGGATGCGCGCCGTCAAGGAACACTTCGACCCCAACCATCTGTTCCCGTGGCCGGGGTTCCTCGGAACCTAGTCCACTGGGTTTCAGGCAGCGCCATGGGCACGACGGTGCACAGTTTGAGGCCAGCCAGCTATGACAGTTGCGTGCACTGCGGGCTGTGCCTGCCGAAGTGCCCCACCTACGAGGCCACCGCCGACGAAAACGATTCCCCCCGCGGGCGGATCACCTTGATGCAGGCGGTCGACCAGGGCCGTCTGGGGGCGTCGCCGGCCATCCGGCGGCACCTGGATTCCTGCCTCGATTGCCGGGCTTGTGAAACCGCCTGCCCCTCGGGAGTGCCCTACGGCCAACTGATCGAGGCCTTCCGGATACGACGCCCGGCACCCGCCGACACGCTGGGCCAAGCCCTGGCTCGGGCGGCGCTGTGGATCCTGCCCTATCCTCGGCGGCTGCGCTGGTTGCACCGGGCCGTGCAACTGGCGGAAGCCACCGGCTTGTTCAACTTCGTTTCAGACAGCGGCCTGCTGCCGGCCTACGCCGCTCATTGCCAGTTGGCCCGGGTGTGGCCCGCACCACCGGCCCGGCCCATCACGCCGCATGCCGCCCCGCCGCACGCCAAGCCGCGGTGCCGCACGGCCCTGTTCACCGGGTGCATCAGCGAGGCCCTCTTCGGGGCCACCAACCGGGCCAGCCACCGCGTGCTGCTGCACAACGGCTGCGCCGTCGACTGCCCGCCCCGGCAAGGCTGCTGCGGGGCGCTGCACTACCACGCCGGCGACCTCCGCCGGGCGCGCGACTTCGCTCGGGCCAACATCGACGCCTTCGATGCCCAGGCGCCGCAGGCCGACGCCATCGTGGTCAACGTGGCCGGTTGCGGGCTGATGTTGAAGGACTACGGCACGCTGCTGCAGGACGATCCGGGTTACGCCGCGCCCGCGGCCCGCTTCGCCGAGCGCGTCCGCGACATCCATGAATTTCTCGCCGCCCTTCCGATGATTCCACCGCGGCGGACCTTGCGGCTGCGGCTGACCTACCATGACGCCTGCCACTTGAGTCACGGACAGCACATACGGACCCCACCGCGCGACCTGCTGCAGGCGATTTCCGGAATCGAACTGCTGCCCCTGTTCGAGTCCGATTGGTGCTGCGGAGCCGCCGGCGCGTACACCTTGACCCAACCGCAGATGGCCGGCCGCCTGGCCGACCGCAAACTGCAACGCGTCGCCGAAAGCGGCGCCCAGGTGGTCGCCGCAGCAAATGCCGGGTGCATTCTGCACCTGCAGTTGCATGCCCTCAGCAGCGGCCGGAATCTCCAGGTGCTGCACCCGATCGATCTGCTGGATGTGGCGTACGGCGGGACTGGGGGCTGGGCCCCGGCACCCGCCCGTGCTACAATAAGCACGCCGCATGAAAAAGGAGGACCTGATGCTTGACCCGAGAATGGAGGAACGCCTGAACCTGCACATCAATGCCGAGTTCTACGCGTCTTACCTGTACCTGTCGATGTCAGCGCACTTTGATGCCGAGGGGCTGACCGGTTTCGCCCACTGGCTGAAGAAACAATCCGAGGAGGAATACGGCCACGCCCTGCGCGTCTACGGCTACGTCAATGAGCGCGGCGGTCGCGTCCGCCTCAAGGCCATCGCCGAGCCCAAGGCCGAGTTTGCTTCCTACCGCGAACTCTTCGAGGACGTTTACGCCCACGAGCGCAAGGTCAGCGGCCTGATTCACGACCTGATGGACCTGGCCATCCAAATGAAGGATCACGCCACTCAGGCGTTTCTGCAATGGTTCGTGTCCGAGCAGGTCGAAGAAGAAGCGATGGCCAGCAACATCTTGCAGAAGGTCGCGCGGATCTCGGACAGCGGCCCCGGACTGCTGGCGCTGGATCGGGACCTCGGCTCCCGGTAACCGCCGCTGCCACCG
This sequence comes from uncultured Planctomycetales bacterium, assembly GCA_964619935.1. Classification (GTDB taxonomy): domain Bacteria; phylum Planctomycetota; class Phycisphaerae; order UBA1845; family CAIVHJ01; genus CAZUGO01. The sequence goes on from CAZUGO010000014.1 coordinate 17,756, forward strand.
ATCGGGCGCGAACGGCTGTGAGCCAGCGCCGGGCCGCAGCGCCGCAGAAGCCCGCAAGACGCCCCTTCCAGTGGAGATCCGACATGCACATCCAGGACCAGAATGTCCGCCACCACGGCCTCGGCGGATCGGCGGGTCGGGCCGCAGCCCTGCTCAGCGCGGTGCTGATCACCGGGTCGGCCTGGGCCAACGACGCCGCCCACGCGGTGAGTTCGCGGGCCCTGCTCGAGTCCCACGTCGCCTATCTGGCCAGCGACGAATTGGGCGGTCGGGGCGTGGGTGCACCCGGTGTCGACCTGGCCGCAGACTACATCGCCGCCCGTTTCGCCGAGTACGGTCTGGTCCCGGCGGGCGACGATGGCGGCTACCGGCAGGCCTTCGAAATCCCGATTCTCAAGCAGTCCACGGAACACTGCACCCTCAGGGTCCAGGGCGGCAGCAGCGTGACCTGCACGCTGCGCCGGGATTTCACCCTCCTGCCCAGCTCCTCGGCGGGTTCCTTCGACGGGAACGTGGTCTTCGTCGGCTACGGCATCCACGATCCCGAAAGTGGCTACGACGACTACGCCGGCTTGAACGTCCAAGGCAAGATCGCCTTGATGCTTCGCTATGAGCCGCCGGATCTGGGCCGGGCCGCCGGCGGCCGGGCGTCGCGGCATGCCCTGTTCAGAACCAAGGCCCAAGTGGCCAAGGATCGCGGGGCCCAAGCCGTGATCATCGTCAATCCTCCGGACCGAGAGGACACCCTGCTCTCCGACCGAATTCAGGACGGTGGCATTATTCCAATGTTCCACATCACCCGGCAACTCGCAGACACCCTGTTGGCGGCCGGCGGCGCCCCGCCGATCGCCGAGTTGCACCAGTCCATCATTCGCGACCATCGGCCGCGGTCGGTGGAACTCACCGGGGTGCGGGTGCAGGGCAATCCAGGGTTGGACGCCTCCGCGGTCACCGCCAGCAATATCGTGGGGCTGCTGCCCGGCAGCGGACCGTTGGCCGGGGAGTACCTGGTCATCGGCGGCCACTACGACCACCTGGGCACCGTCCCGCCAACCCGCCGCCCGCGGGTCGGTGGAGGATTCGATCAGGCGGAGGCCCGCATCCACAACGGTGCCGACGACAACGCCTCGGGGATCTCCGCCCTGCTGGAACTGGCCCGGCAGTATGCGATCGGCGGTGCACCGCGGCGAAGCCTGTTGTTCATTGCCTTCACGGCCGAGGAAATGGGCTTGCTGGGTTCACGCCATTTTGTTGAGAACCCCAGTGTGCCGCTGGATCGAGTGGTGGCGATGTTCAATCTGGATATGATCGGACGGCTGTACAACATGCCGCTGACCATTTACGGAGCCGACTCGGCCCTGGAGTTCAACGGGTTGATCGACCGGCATACCCCCGGCACAGGGCTCGAGGTCCAGAAGATCGCCGCCCCCGGGGCCCCCAGCGATCACGCCTCGTTCAGCCAGAAGAATATTCCGGTGCTGTTCCTGTTCTCGGGGATGCACGAAGACTACCACCGGCCCAGCGACGACGCCGACAAGATTGATTACGACGGCATCACCCGCATCGTCAAGCTGCTCAAGGGCATTGCGGATGATGTGCTCGCCGCGGACCAGCGTCCCACGCAGCAGCGGGTCAGTCCCCCGGTGGCCGACATGATCCGGCGAATGCCGGTCCGGCTGGGCGTTTATCCGGCCTACCAGGATTCCGGCGACCTGCCGGGCCTCGGCGTCCAACAGGTCGTTTCCGGCGGACCGGCGGAAAGCGCCGGTATGGTCGACGGCGATCGCATACTCCAGATTGAGAGCCGGGCCGTCGGGACCGTTCGCGACCTGCGGCAGGCCCTCAGCGGACAGCGCCCCGGCGACGTCATCGCCGTGCAGGTGCAACGCGACGGCAAAGCGCTGACCCTCAAGGTCACCCTGGCCCCGGGCTAGCCGCGAGGTCCAGGGCCGCCCCCGTTCGACAGGATCGCTGACGACATGGACGGCACCTCGGCCACATTGGAAATCCGCGTGCGCTACCCCGAGTGCGATCCCATGGGCTACCTGCACCATGCCCGCTACTTCGAGTACTTTGAAATGGGTCGAACCGAGTTGCTCCGCGAGCACGGTCACGCCTATCGGGATCTGGAAACGGCCGGGGTCTTTTTCGTGGTCGCCCGGGCGCAGTGCCGTTTTCGCCGCCCGGCTCGTTATGACGATCGGCTGACCTTGATCACCCGCGTCGCACGAATGACCACCGCCCGGATCGACCACCACTACCAGCTGCACCGCGGTGCCACACTGCTGTGCTCGGCCGAGACCACCATCGCTTCAGTGGACCGCACGGGCCGGTTGATCCCCATTCCCGGTGCGCTCCGCCGCCCCGACGACCAATAAAGAAAGCACCGAGTGCGATGAAGCATCCCCGGTGCTTTCCGGAGGGGAAAGAAGCCGTTTTGAACCAAGCCGGGGGGCTGGAATTCGCCCCGTTGCCCTCCAGGATCAAGAATGAGGCCGAGGCCGGCAACCCGGTCGGGTCCGCCGGACTCCACACCTATCGGCCACCTGCCCGGCATCGGATGAGTTGCACTTTCCCGGCGACTGCGGTTATCGGACGGGTGCCACCCCGCCGGCGGCCGCCCGCCGCCTGGGCGGGATTCCGATCACGCCGGACAGGCGTGCCCGAATCTATCCGGCCGCGCCACATCGGGCGCTGGCCACGCGGTCACGCCGCCATCAACACTGGCCGTAGCCACACTGCGCGCACTTGACACACCCTTCCGAGTAATGCAGGGCTTGCTGACACTCAGGGCAATGCACTTTGTAGCTCTGGCTGTTCAGTAATGGAGTGGGGATGCCCGCATCTCCGGTCGCTGCGGGCATCCCATGGTTAGGATTGTGGCGCCCACCCTGGTGGGGGGTGTGACGCTTCCCGTTTCCATTCCCCGCGCCGTTGTCTTGAGGATGACCGGAGCCAACGGCCGGGGGGCGATCGAGTTCGGAGAGATCGATTCGTCCCAGAAGCAAATTTTCCAGCCCGAAGCGATCCTTTGCTCGTTGATAGGTCTTCAGGGCCCGGGCCAGACCGTCGCCCAGGCTCATGATCTTTCCACCTTTGGTCGGGACCTGCAGCGAGGAGCCGATGCCCTTCAACTGGGCGATGACGTGCTTCAGCGAACCGCCGGACCGCAGCCACAGGCTGACCATCCGGCAGATGGCCTCCAGGTCGCTGTTGGCCACATCGCCGCCCTTGCCCAGTTGAGCGAACACTTCCAACTCGCGACCACTCGCCGGATCCACGGTGATTTTCACGTGCATGTTTCCGAACGGGGTCATTTGCCGGACCCGCAGCCCGCTGAGAATCTCCGGCAGGTCGCGCGGCTCAACGGATCGTTCCACGGCGGGTTGGGCCGCCGCACCGTGGTGCCGCTTGTCGCTGTCCTTGAGCGCCATCGGCTGGGCCGATCGACAGCCGTCGCGATAGACGGTCACGCCCTTGCAGCGCAGCCGGTAGGCCATGGTGTAGATGGCCTCGACCTCGTGGGCCTGGGCATCGTGGCTGAAGTTGATGGTCTTGGAGATCGACGAATCGTTATACCGCTGGAACGCCGCCTGCATCCGCACGTGCCACTCCGGCTCGATGTCGTGAGCGCACACAAACACGTGCTTGACGTCTTCGGGGATCTCCTCAATATGGGCGAGGGTGCCGTCCGTGGCGATCCGGTCCATCAATCCCTCGCTCAAGAAACCACCATCCCGGGCGACGGTTCGAAAGATGGGGTTGATCTCCACCAGCGGCTTGGCCCCCTCCTTCTGCCCTTTGAGCACGTTGCGGTAAAATGCCAGGCTGAACAGCGGCTCGATGCCGCCGGAGCAATTGGCGATGATGCTGATGGTCCCGGTCGGCGCGACGGTGGTGCTGCAGGCATTGCGTTGCGGCCGGTTCCAGCGCGTCTGCCACAGACTGCCGTCCCAGTTGGGGAAGCAGCCCCGCTGCTCGGCCAGCAGCTCACTGTAGTGGTGGGCCTCCTCGTTGACGAAACGCATCAGCCGCTCGCCCCAGCGGACACCCTCTTCACTGTTGTAGCGCACGCCCAGTTGAAACAGGGCGTCGGCGAAGCCCATGACCCCGAGGCCGACTTTGCGGTTGCCCCGGCAAATCTGCTCGATCTGCGGCAGCCCGTAGTTGTTGGCATCGATGACGTTGTCCAGGAACCGCATGGAGTGATGCACGCAGGTGCGCAGGCGGTCCCAATCCATTGCGGCCTGGGTGGTGCAGGGCTCACGAACAAAGATCCCCAGATTGATGCTGCCCAGGTTGCAGGCCTCATAAGGCAGCAGCGGTTGCTCACCGCAGGGATTGGTGCTCTCGATTCGGCCGAGCCGGGGGGTCGGATTGCTCTCATTAATGCGGTCGATGAACACCACGCCGGGCTCACCGGTTCGCCAGGCGTTGTTCACAATGATGTTCCAGATGTCCCGGCGGCTGTAGACCTGTGAGCGCTCCGCGCCGTCCTCGGAGTTGAACGGCAGCAGATCCCGAATGGTGTACTCCCAGATCTTGAGGTTCTTCGGCAAGACGTACTGGCGCCGCGTCCGGTGGTTGATCACCACATGGGGTGCCTCGGGGTCCTCGAGGTACGCATCCATCCACTGATCCGTGACCTTCACGGAAATGTTGTAGTTCGTGAACTGGGCCAGATCCTCCTTGGCGTTGAGAAACTTGAGGATGTCCGGATGGTGAATGTACATCATGCCCATGTTCGCACCGCGGCGAAACGCACCCTGCTGAATTGCATTGGTGGCCTCGCTGAACACCCGCCAGAAGCTGATCGGCCCACTGGTCGTTCCGCCCGAACTGGCGATGTAGTCTCCGGTGGGCCGCAGCTCATCGAACGCAAAGCCGGTGCCGCCGCCGGCCTTCTGAATCAGTGCGGTGTGCTTGACCGCATCGAAGATCTCGTCGATGGAATCTCGGACAGGCAAGACGAAGCAGGCGCTGAGCATGCCCATTTCGCGACCCGCGTTCATCAACGTCGGGCTGTTCGGCATGAACTCACCGCGGGTCATGAGGCCGTAAAACAAGTCTTCCCACTCGCTGCGGACCTCCTCACCGTGACCGTAACGCAGTTCAATGTCAGCCAGGGTGCGGGCAACGCGCCGAAACATCTGAGCCGGAGTTTCGGCGCATTCGCCGGCATCGTCCTTCTTCAGGTACCGGGCCCGCAAGACGCGCTCGGCGTTCTCGCTGAGCGCCGCGATCTCCGTATCGTCCTGAACAGGCGCCATCCGGTTCGCAGTTACGGCTGACATGACTCCTCCGCCTTGCCTCGTCCGAGAAACCCGTCTGACGGCCGCCAGCACCGCTCCGCCGGAGGGGGCGCGCAACATCCCGGGGGCGTCGGCCAACCACGCCCTGACCCCCCAGGACACTCGGGGGTTGCTCAAAGTAACTCGGTCTTGGGTTTCGATCTGACAAATTTCGCTTATACCACAACCTGTAGTGGCTGGCTACCACAAAACCACAAAATATAGTACAATTACACAACCCTCTCGGCAGCAATCGCTTAGTCCCTGGGGTGAGTCTCCAGCAACATGTTTTGGCCATCAAGGAGCGCTGCGGGAAGCCACCGTAGTGCAGCGGGTTTGCAGTGTGGGCCTGGGGGGCAATGCCGATGATGTCCGGCGATCCCGTTGGGCCTACGATGGAAAGCCGCTATTGGGGCCCTTCAGCTTGGGTACAACCAACCGCACGCCGCTGGGCCTTCGGAAAGCTCCGCCCCTCAGGACCGGACGGGCGCCGAGCTGCATGATGTGCCGCGGGAATCCGGAAAGCGACCACCCAAGTCCCGGCCGGCGGGCTGGGCAGGATCGAACCTGACAAGCATTGGTCGGACAACCCGTCGGGAGGGTCTTATCTCCCCACCTGCCGCCTGTTCAGATCAAATGGTACCACCATTTATGTCAAATGGTACTACCATTTATACCAAATGGTACCACCGTTTATATCAAATGAAGATACCGAATGGGCATTCTCGTATCTTCATTTGATATAAATGGTGGTACCAATTAATCTGTAACGGGTTGGTATCGGGTCAACCCCTGCGGTATGCCGCTCGACGGGTCTGCGAATGAGGGTTCAAGCACAATCCCCCACCGCAAGCACCCTCGACCCACCGGCTATCCTGGCTCGCGTCTGCACCGCTCGGAGCCACCGGGATTCAGGGCAGCGGTTTCTCCTGAACGTCCCAGCCGCGGGTGTCTTGCGGGATGGCAAAGTCTTTCTGGGGATGCAGCCGGGGGTTCTTCTTGATCTTGGAGAGCACCGCCGTCTGCAGGGTGCTGTCCTTCCAATTGTGGGCGATAATTTTCATCGGCAGGCCCGACAAATCCTTGGACGACTCGCGCAGCACAAACAATTCGATTTTCTCGAAGCGCTCGCCCACGCGCGATCCCGGCCGCGGAATGCACATCAGGTGATCGGTATTCGGCGGGTCACCGGCCGACTGGGGCACCAGCGATACCTCCAGTTGTTCCAGGATCTCGTGCTTGGGCTGACCAAATGGCAACGGAAACGGACCGTTACCCAGTTTGAACAAATCGGAACGCTCCCCCGGCCGAGCGACCTGCTCGCGAACCACGCTCTTTGACTTGTCCTGAGCATGAGTCAGCCATTCGCCATCGAAGGCGAACCATTGCTGCTCGCGGAAGCGCAGGCGACCGTCGTTCCACTCGCGAAAGTGAATGAAGAAGCGGGTCTGCGCCGAATCTTTCAGGAATCGCACCGACCCCTGGAAATTCTGGACCTCGTCGGGATCGTCCTCGTTGGCCTTCAGCAATTGGACCACCGAGTATTCGAGGTCGGCCTGAATGCTCGTGAAGTTGCGGTCGCTGTGTTCGATGTGATCCAGAATGGCGTCCACCTGTGGCGACACGGCGGTTGGCCCCGGAGCGGACCCCGGCTGGGCCCGGGCCGGACTCGACGCCGCCGCACCGACCCACATCAGCGCACAGACCCCGCACAATAGGCTTGGTTTCATGATGGGCTTCCGTTCTCCAGAATCAAGAGGACTTCTTCCAGGCAATGGACTACGCGATCCGCCTGCCCGGCGTAATCCGGCAGCAGGTCGTCATCAACCAGCAATACGGTTCCCGCCCCGGCCTGCTTTCCGGCCTGGATGTCGTACAGGTAGTCACCGACCATCCAGGACTGATCCACGGGCACACCCAAATGGTGACACACCGCCCGGACCGGTGCGGGCGAAGGCTTCACCGGACCGTCGTCCCGGGTGTGGCTGTGATCAACCGCCAGGTCATGCTTGTCGAGGACCGTGGTCAACGACGCCCGCGAATTCCGCGTGGCAATCGCCGTGCGAATCCCGGCCTGCTTCAGGTGATTCAACACTTCGCGGGCACCGTCGCGCAGTTCGGAGTCCGCCGCAGCAATTCGCTCATGGCGCTCGATGATCGCCAGGGCCCGAGCCAGTTGGATTGCAGGCAACCCGGGCAAGGCTTCCAGAATGGTCCCCGAAGCAATCCCGATTTCCGCCCGAATGGCGTCGAAGTCCAGGATCGGCCGGGTCAGGGTGCCGTCCAAGTCAAAGATAACCAAGGCCGGCCGCGGATTCATGCACGCTCCCGAACACGCCCATCTAGTCTAGCACAGCGCCCGGTTGCTCCCCAGGGCGTCCACACCCGGCCGCGCCTTGCGGCGCCGACTTTGATCCATTGTAGTGCGGGCCTGCGGCTTGACCCCAAAACTGCCGATCTTTTAGAATCGGATTGTCCTGCCGCACGGGCCACCCCGCAGGCATCCAGGAACTGCGCCATTATGACCTGCAAACCGGTTTCCGCAAATCCGACCGCTGCACTGCCTCAGGGCGACGGCGCCCCTGGGGCCACCGTCGGTACGGCTTCCCGGTCGGCGCTGCTCCGCGCGCCCCGCTGGCGGCGGGCCCTGTACGCATTGGCGGTGGGCGGTAGCGCCACCGTGGCGGCAACGGCGGCAGGGTTGGTCGTGACGCGCTGGACCGGATGGGTTGCTCTGGCCGCGATTGCCATCGGCATGGCTGTGGGCCGGGCGGTGCGCTGGAGCAGCGCCGGCCAGGGTGGGCGCTGGTACCAGTTGTTGGCGGCCGCCCTGACCTACGCATCCATTGCCGCCTGCTATTTTCCGGGCATCCTCGGGCAATTCGCCCCGAGTGGCTCGGAGTCGTCGGCCATCCCGGTGGCCGCCGGCCTGGCGGCGGTCTGGCCCCTGTTGCACGTGCCGGCCAACTTCGCCGGCCTGCTTGGCGGCCTCATGATCGCCGTGGCGATTTACGAGGCCTGGGCGATCAACCGCGGCACGGTCCGGCCCGAAGCCGGATCCGCCACCGCCCCCGGCCGAGCCCTGCTGTGAATCCGCAACTGCCCCCCAGCCAACTGCTGAGATTCATGGAATTCGCCGTCGAATCTGCCCGGCGGGCCGGCGAGTTGACCCTGCGCTATTTCCGGAAGAACCCTCGGATTGAGACCAAGGCCGACAATACGCCGGTGACCGAAGCGGATCGCGGAGCGGAGGCCCTGCTCCGTGAGTGCATCACCCAACAGTTTCCCACGCACGCAATTCTGGGCGAGGAACTCGGGGAGCATGTCGGCAGCGCCCCCGCCCGCTGGATTCTGGACCCCATCGACGGCACCTTCTCATTTATCTGCGGCGTCCCGCTTTACAGCACCCTGATCGGCCTGGAGTGGGCGGGAGAGATGGTGCTCGGGGTGATTCACCTGCCGGCCATCGGCCAAACCGTATGGGCCGCCCGCGGGGAGGGGTGCTGGATCGACGGCACGCCGGCCCGGGTCTCGACAACGACCGATCTGTCCGCCGCCCGGCTGTCCACCACCAGCAGCACCGCCCTGCTGCACAGCAACCGCGAAGCTGGGTACCAGCGACTGCGGCGGGCCTGCCGGGTCGACCGCGGTTGGCCGGACGCCTATGCCTACGTTCTGCTTGCCACCGGGCAGGTCGACGTGGTGTTGGATCCGATCATGAGCGTGTGGGACACCGCAGCGTTATGGCCGGTGGTCACCGAGGCTGGTGGAACACTTACCGACTGGTCCGGAAGACCGACACATACCGCCCCCGAAGCCCTCGGCACCAATGGTCGCCTGCTTGAAGCGGTTCTGAAACACATCGCGCCCCAATGACCGCTTGCTGAACGGCCAACCGGGCACGGCCCCAAAGCACTTGAGCGCCGCAGCAGCCAGCGGTAGGGTGACGCCTACAACCCGGGGGGTTGATCAGGGACGCGGAGGGGTCGCCATGGTCGTACGCTACCTGGCGTCCGCTGCCTCGGCGTTCCGTACCGGCGTCCGGTAGCCGATCGGCGGTGGGCCGTCGCCGAAGGCGTGGTGGCTGCGGAATCCACCACCGATCCCCCCCCACCACACCATGGGAGCACTCACAGCATGACCGCACCCTGCAGAATCTTGGCATTTGCCGGCAGCGCCCGCGGCAACTCGTACAATAAACACCTGGTGGGCATCGCCGCCCGCGGCGCCGAGCAGGCCGGCGCTCAGGTTACCGCGCTGGACCTGCGGGACTACCCACTGCCGGTGTTCGATGAGGATCTGGAGCGGGATCAGGGCCCGCCCGCTCATGCCGTCGCGCTCAAAGCGCTATTCATTGAACATCACGGTCTGTTGATTGCCGCCCCGGAATACAATAGTTCGATCACCCCGTTGCTCAAGAACACCATTGACTGGGTATCTCGGAAGACCGGCGACGAACCGGCTTTGGCGGCCTATCGCGGAAAGACCGCCGCCCTCATGAGCGCTTCTCCCGGAGCCTTGGGCGGCTTGCGCGGCTTGGTCCATGTGCGTGCGATCCTGGGCAACATCGGGGTGCTCCTGCTGCCCGATCAGGTGGCCGTGCCGCGGGCTTTCGAGGCTTTCGATGCGTCCGGAAATCTCAGGGATGCCGACAAGCACGCCGCCGTGATGGACCTGGGCCGGCAGCTTGCCGTGCTGATCGACAGTCGCCTGGGCGGTTCCGCCGGCCCGCTTGCACGGGACCGATCCAAAGATTGATCGCGGCGAAGCCGTCGGCCACAGCGACCGCCCAGCAGGCGCTGATCTGCCCGGTGGTCGCACGATGCACGATGCCGCGGCGATGACGGCCGGTCCCCGGGGACGGTCCACCCGCTCAGACCGGTTGGATCACCGCCAGCTCGGGATGCACGGTCACCGGAACGGCCTTGAACGCCGGAGTGCGCGACGCGGGGTCGGCAGCCGCCGGAACCAGCACGTTGGCTTCGGGGTAGTACATGGCCGCATTGCCGGCACGAATGTCGAATTCACGAACCCGGATCTGCTTCATCTCGCCAACGGCACTGCGAACGGTCACGGGTTGATCGACGTGCAGTCCCAGGCGCTGGATGTCGGCCGGGTTGAGCAGAATGACGTCCCGCCGCTCCTGGCCGCGATACAGGTCTTCCTCCTCGTAGACCACGGTATTGAACTGCCCCTCGCTGCGCACGGTCATCAGCATGATCCGACCATCGGACGGTCGCGCCGGCGGGAGCGTCACCGGCTGAAACTGGGCCCGGCCCGATGCCGTGGCGAACCGCGGCTCATGCAACGTGCGGCCGGCGACTTGAAACTCCTCGCCGCCGCTGTCGAGGGCCGCGATCTGCTCGTAGCCCGGCACCACCGCGCTGATCAACTCCCGAACTTCGCCGTGGGCCGCGAGGCGCGACCAATCGACCGCACCCTCTGAGCCGAGGATGCCGTGGGCCAACTCGGCGAGCACCTGGACTTCACCGCGGGGACCCTCCAGCCGTCGAATGCCGCCCGCGCTGAACCGGACCCAGTTGAACATCGACTCCTGGGTGGTCGGCTGGAGTTCCTCATCCCGTGCCAGCACCGGCAACACCAGCGTCTCTTGGGCCCGCCCGAGGACGTGACCACTGTTCAGCTTGGTCGACAAATGCACGATAAAATCCAGCCGAGACAGGCATTCGCCCGCCCAGCGGGCATCGGGGTTGGCCCCGTACAGGTTGCCACCCAGGCACAGTGCCGCCCGCAACTGCCCGCGATGCATCGCCTCCATGCACGACAGGGTGTCCATGCCGGGAGTGGTGGGCAGTTGGACGCCGAAGCGCTGCTCCAGTCGTTCGAGGAACGCCTTCTTGAGCCCTGGAGTCACACCGACCGATCCGATGCCCTGGACATTGCTGTGCCCGCGGATCGGCAGCAAGCCGGCACCCGGCCGGCCGACCATCCCGCGGAGGAGCGCCAGATTGGCGATGGCGTGGACATTGTCGACCCCATGGCGGTGGTGGGTGATGCCCATGGTCCAACCAAACACGCAGCGGTCGGACTCGGCATACCACTCAGCCACGCGATCGATGTGTCCGCGGGAGACGCCGGACTGCTCCACAACCTGCTTCCAGGACACGTCCTCGACTGCCCGTTGCAGCGCATCCCACCCGTCGGTGTGTTCGGCGATGAACCGCTTGTCGACTGCGCCGCGCTCGATGATGCCCTTGGCCAGACCGACCAACAGGGCCGGATCACCGCCGATGTGGGGCTGGACATACAGGCTGGCGATCGGCGAACCGAAGAGCAGACTGCGGATGTCGGAAGGGATCTTGAAGTTGATCAGCCCGATCTCACGCATGGGATTGATGACCACGACCCGACCCCCGCGGCGCCGCAATTCCATCAACTGGCGCATGAGCCGTGGATGATTGGACGCCGGGTTGCCGCCGATCAGGAAGAACAAGTCACAGTGCTGCAAGTCGTCAAGCACCACGGTCGCGGTGCCGCTGCCCACGGTGTTCCCCAGCCCGACCCCGCTGGCTTGATGGCAGTAATAGCTGCAGTTGTTGACGTTGTTGGTGCCGTACATGCGGGCGAGCAACTGCAGCACGAACCCGGCTTCGTTGGAGGAGCGCCCGCTGACGTAGAAACAGGTCTGATGCGGTGGCAAGTCCCGGAAACGGCCAGCGCACCGCTGCAAGGCCTCGGCCCACGGAATCGGCCGATACCGCAGGTCCCCCGGTCCGGCGTACAGCGGCTCGGTCAGCCGGCCTGCAGACTCCAGTTCACGCGGCGAGAACCGGGACAGTTCCGCCAGGGAAGTCTGCTCCCAGAGCGTGCTGGGAATCGGGCCCTGGATGTCGCCGGCCATGGCCTGCATGGATTTCTTGCAGACCTCCCACCGGCGACCCGACTCGTCGACCATGCCGCCGCGCTGCCCGCCCATTCCGACCGCACAGGTCTTGCAGGCATTGCGGGTTCGCATCGTCTTGTAAAACCGCAGCACGCCGCCGGATCGCCGTGCCATTTTCAAGGCATACCGAATCGCCGGCCAGCCGCCTCCTGAGCGTCGCCTGTTCATGACACCTCACGGACCACCGCGGCGCGCAGCCAGCAGCGGGTTTGGGTATACTGCACCCGGGGGTCTCGCAGGGAGCCCGGGGTCATTGTATCGCGACACACGTTCCGGGGAAGAGGCCGGCAACCAGACCCGCTATCCGCCCGCGCCGCTGTTGCCGCCGGCGGTCGGTGCCGTCCTGGGAACGGTCACCGACTGGGCGGTCCAACCGAACCGCGCTGCCTGCCTGGCGCTTGCCGGCGCCGTGGCCTTGGCCATGAGCATCGCCCCCGGCCGCGGCGTGCGGCGGGTTCTGCTCATCGCGCTGGCGGCATGCGCCGCGGCGCTGCATCACGCCGCCGAATTTCGTCACCTCCCCGCGGATCACATCGCCCGATGTGTGGGGCACCACTCGTATCCCGCACTGCTGCGCGGGCGCATCAGTGCCCCGCCCCGCCTGCTTCCACCCCGTTCCGGGCGCGGCCCGCAGCAGACCTTCGAGTTGGAGGTGACTGCGGCCAGGATCTCAACCGCCTGGGTGGCGGTGAGCGGACAGGTCCTGGTCAATGCCCGGCAGCCGGTCGCGGCCTTGCAGGAGGGCATGTGGCTCGACGTCTTCGGCACCTTGTACGCGCCGGCAAGTCCGGGGAACCCGGGAACGTTCGACTGGGCGCTGGCCCTGCGGCGGAGGGGCATTCATGCCGGAATGGTCTGCAGTCATGCGGCCGCCATCGAGATCCGCACGCCCCCGCACGACCCTTGGATTCGCTGGTTGCGACGTCTCCGCTGGCAAACCCGTGCAGCGCTGCTGGAGCGGGTCGAGCCGCCGAGTCCCGGCCCGCAGTCCGTGCTCGATGCCATGGTCCTGGGCCGGCGTGCGGGATTGCCGCAGGACGTCCAGGAGGCGTTCCGCCGCAGCGGCACGGCCCACTTTTTGGCCCTCAGCGGAATGCACGTTGCCCTGCTCGGCGGGTTCGTCTGGGGGGTGAGCCGCCTGGCGGGCTGCCCGCGGCGGGCCGCCGCCGGCGCCGTGCTGGCCGCGCTCACCGCATACGCCCTGCTGGTCGAGCCGCGACCCTCGGTGATCAGGGCCACGGTGATGGCCGCCGTCCATTGCGGCGGCATTCTGCTGCGGAGACCCGGAAACGCGATCAACAGCATCGCCCTGGCTGCCGTCATTCTTCTGGTCGGCAATCCCATGCAGGTGTTCGACCCAGGGTTCCAACTGTCCTTCGTGGTGGCCCTGAGCATTCCGCAGGTGACACCGCACGTCTCCGCACTGCTGCGCCGCCGCTGGCAGAACCGACTGGCCGCCGCACCCCCCGATCCCATGAGTCGGAAGATTGGTGTCGCCGTCCTGCGGCGCTCCGGACCGTGGACTCGGCTGTGGGGCCGCTTGCGGCAGGCCGTTGGGCAAGCGTTCCTCAACCTCTGGTGCGTCGGTGCGGTCGCCTGGCTGGCCGGGGCCCCGCTGGCGGCGCTGCATTTCAATTCCTTCTGTGCCTACGGTTGGCCGTTCACACTGATCCTGTCGCCATTCGTGCTCATGACCATGATCATCGCCTTCGCCAAGATCCTGTGCACCGGGATCTGGCCCAGCACGGCGCTGGTCAGCGGACCCCTGCTGGAGGTCAACACCGCGACGCTGCTGGCCGTGGTCAACGCGCTGTCCGCGGCTCCGGGCGCTGCCGTGGATGTGCCGTCGCCATCGTGGCTCTGGATCGTGGGCTACTACGCCTGGGCGGCGCTGTGGGTGCACCAGCGGCGCCGCGGCACACCACACCGTTATCGCCGGACTCGCCGGCTCGCCGCCGCCGGACTCGCGCTGACTGCGGCGAGCGCCTGGCTGCCGCCGGCGAGCCATCAAGACCTGCGCCTGACCCTGTGGAGCGTCGGACCCGGCAGCGCCACGCTCCTGGAATTGCCCGATGGACAAGCCTGCCTCTACGACGCCGGATCGCTGTGGGCCACCGATCTCGGTCGCCGGACGCTGATGCCGCTGTTGCGCCAGCGCCGCGTTCGCCGGCTGGCCACGGCGGTCATCAGCCATGCCGACGTCGACCACTACTCGGCCATGTTCGAGCTGCCCCAGTGGGTGGACATCGCCGCAGTCGCGATTCCCCCGCAGTTCGCCGGGCGCGGATCGATCCAGGACAGCGACGCCCGCCTCCTGAATAACCTGGCGGCCCGCGGGATTCCCGTCCACCACTTGTGGGCCGGCGGGCCGCTCGACCCGCTGCCCGGGGGCGACCGCATGCGCTGGGAAATCCTGTGGCCGCCGCCGCAGCTGCCCGAATCCACCGCATCCAACGACATGTCCATCGTCATGAGGATCTCGTACGCCGGATTCCGGGTGCTGCTTACCGGCGACATCGATCGCCCTGCCATGGAGCGCCTGCTGGCTGCAGGCACTGATCTGCAGGCCGACGTGCTGGTCCTGCCGCATCACGGCAGCGTGAATCCGATCACGCCCGCCTTCCTGGCTGCGGTTCGACCGCGCTGGGCGGTGGCCTCCAGCGGCCGCATGGGACAGTCCCCGCCAACTGGGATCGAGACCCTGCTGCGAGACTGCCGTTACATGAATACGGCCGAGGTCGGGGCCATCGAGATCAGTCTGGGACCGGCCGGGCTGGAGGTTCAAGGCGGTCACCGGCGGCGCCGCCGGGTGGTCCGGCAGGGCCCCGCTCAACCAGCAAATAGAAGCTGGGAATGAGCAGCGGCCGAACCACGAAGGTATCGATCAGGATGCCGGCGGCAAACGCGAAGCCGAGTTGCTTGGTCAGATCCAGTCCGCTGCTGACCAACGAGCCCAGCGCGGCGGCCATGATCAGCCCGCAGGAGCTGATCACCGGCCCGGTCACGACGATGGCCCGAGTGACGGCCTCGGGGCGAACGTAGGAACGGGCCTCCTCAAGCACGCGCGTGATCAAGAAGATGTTGTAGTCCTGCCCCGCGGCGACGATGATGACGAACACGAACACCTTGACCTTGTAGTCGATGGCCTGCTCACCCAGCAGCCCCACGAACAGCCAATGGGTCAGACCCATGGCCGTGCCGAAGGTCAGCAGGGTCGCGGCCAGCATGAACAACGACAGCCACAGCCGCCGGATCAGGACCACCACGACCAGCCAGATCACGGCCACCACCAGGCCGATGATGCGGTTCAGGTCGCGGTCGGCCACCGCCTTGATGTCGGCGATGTAGGCGGTTTGTCCGACTGCATAGGAGTGGTGCTGGCCGAAGTAATCCCCGGCCCAGGTTTCGACCACACGCTGGATGCCACGGAAGACTCGAGCCGACTGGTCACTGAGCGCCGGCAGCCGCAACATGATCTCCACCAGCAGCATGTTGTCCGCCCTGGAGAAGTAGTAGGGCTCGGCCTGTTCCTGAGCGATCGGCAGCTTGGAAAAGGCATCGGTCACCTTGTTGCGGCGCCCGCCCAGCGGCGCCCCAAGATGCCAGACATCACTGACGGACGGAATGTTCCGCAGCCGCAAGGCCAGGTCGTTGGACGCAGCCAGGGCCTGATCCGAACTGCCGCGCAATTCATCCGATTGAACTAGAAAGCGCGTCGGAAACAACTCGCCCTGGGCGTAATTCCGGCGGGCGATCTTCAGTCCCCGGGCGGAACTGCTGTTCTCGGCCACCTCTCCAAAGCTGTCGTACCGATAGGGCATGGTCCAGGACGCCCAGGCCGGGACTGCCAGCACGATCAGCCCGCCGATGAGCACCGCGACCGGACGCCGGACGACCTCGGAGGCCACCCGTGGCCACAAGGTTCGCTGACCGATGGTGGTCCGTTCTCCGCGGGCCGGCCAGAAAAAGGCCGAGCCTAACAACACGGCCATCGCCGGGGTCAGGGTCGTGGCCGCCAGCATCGAGATCGACAACACCATCCAAAGCACCTTGCCGGCGTTGTGGATCAACAGCATGTCAGCGGCGCTGAGCATCATCAGGCCCAGAATCGTGGTGCCCGCGCTGGCCAGGATCGCCGGGGCGACGTGCACCGTGCTGTCCACGGCGGCCTTGCTGCGCCGCCGCCCCCGGGTGAGCTCTTCGTGATAGCGCGAGATCCAGAACAGGGCGTAATTGGTTCCGGCGCCGAACAGCAGGACGACCGTGAACGTCCGCTCCGCGTTGGAGACCGACCAGCCCAACAAGGCCAGGAAGTCGAGCACACCGAAGGCGATGTACACGCTCAACCCGATGGACAGCAGTGGCACCAGGGCGCCCACCAGCGAGCGGTAGACCACGACCAGGATGATCAGCACGGCGAGGATGGTCACCTTGGTGGTCCGTTCCAGGGCGATTCGCGAACGGTAGTTGTAATCCCGCCCGATTCCCGCCGAGCCGGTGACCTCAAAATCCAGACCGACCGGCAGGCCTTCGCGGACCACCCGTTCGACCTCGGCCACCGCCTCGCTGGCCCGGTGGGTCATGAAGTTGACGTCCAAGTCGACCAGGATCAGCGCGGCCTGACCGTTGGGACTGTCCAACCGATAGCGCAACAGCGGATGCGTGCTGCTGGACCGTACCCGCCACTGCTCCGCGGTCTGCTCGCCCAGCGCGGCCAACCGACCGGCCAGCCGCCCCAGGACCTGCCGGTCGGAGGTCCTCAACCCGTCCGCCCGCTCGAAGATCAGCACGATCTGGCTGCGTGACGCCTGATCGGGAAACGCCCGGCCGTAGACCTCCATCGCCCGATTGAACTCGGAATCCGCCGGCAGCATGCTGGCCGGCTCGCTCATCCGCAGGCGGTGCGGCGCGGGAGCACACACCGCCACCACCCCCGCCAACCCCACCCAGATGCCAATGATCATCCCGGGGCGGCGGTAGACCAGTTGTCCCAAAGCACGGTACATAGGATCTTCTTAGCGGCGGAGCGGTGCATTGCCAACCCGCACGCCGCTCAGCACGGACCGCAGCCGGCACACTGGCGCTCATATTGCCGCTGGGTGATCTGCATGCGAACCATGCGATGCCGCCCGGGGCGGTGGGCGAACGACTTGATCTGGATCCCGTCCCGGACCATGCCGCACCTCAGGTAGCATTGCACCGCCGCGGCGTTCTCCGGGAAAACCACCAGACACACCCGCCGAGCGCCCCAGCGGGCGAAGGCGGCCTGCAACAAGCGCCGGGTCAGCACCTGGCCCAGGCCCTGGCCACGCCGCGACGGATCGACGATCAGATGGCCGATCCACAAATCCGCCGGCTGCCGCGGCAGGGGGTTGAGTTCGGCGTATCCCACCACCGAGCGGTCTTCGGTTTGGCACAAGAGTAGTGGGTTGTCACGGTGGGTGGTCCAGCCGCTGACTTTGTCGGACGTCAGCGGGGGTGCCGTCCCGGGCGCCAGCCAGAACAGGTCGTCGTCGCTGGGGACCCAACCCGCCACGACGGCCGCGAAGCGCGGCTCAAACGCCCGGAGTTCAAACGCGGTCTGGATAGGCTCCGGCACCGTTGCCACCGGCACTCCCGGGATTCAATTCCGCCGAACCGCGCCGCCTTCAGGCCGCCAGAAAGCAGCGCAGGCGGCGCAACCCCTCGGCAATGGTCTCGGGACCCACCGCGTAGCTCAGCCGGACATGAGCATCGCAGCCGAACGCCGCGCCCGGGACCGCCGCCACGCACTGCTCATCCAGGAGTTTCCGGCAGAAGCCCACCGAGCCGTCGACGCCCAGGCGGGCGCAGCACCGCGACACGTTTGGAAAACAATAAAACGCCCCGGTCGGCTCCACGCAACTGACCCCGGGCAACTCCAGGAGTCCCTGGTACATCTGCCGGCGCCGCCGGTCGTACTCCCGGCGCATGGCCTCGACACAATCCTGCTCGCCGGAGAGCGCCGCAATCAGGCCGTACTGGCAGAAATGGACCGTGCCGCTGGTGATCTGGCCCTGCAGCCTGCCCATGGCTTCAATCAGGTCGGCCGGGCCGGCGGCATACCCCAGGCGCCACCCGGTCATCGAATAGGTCTTCGATACCGCATTGAAGGTCACCGTGCGCTGGTACAGGCGCTCGTCCAGGCTGGCCCAACTGACGTGCGCCGCGGAACCGTACACCAGGCGGTCGTACATTTCGTCTGAAAAGACCACCACCTCGCGCGCTTCCAGGACGCGGGCCAAGGCCCGCAGATCGGCGGCGGTGTAGCTCGAGCCGCCGGGATTGCTGGGATAGTTCAACACCACCACCCGGGTGCGGTCGGTGAGCGCACCTTCGAGTTGCTGCGGCGTGATGCAAAAGCCCTTGCCCTCGTCGCCCGGCACCACCACCGGGATCCCGCCGGCCAGCTTGACCTGCTCCGGATAGGTGACCCAATACGGCGCTGGAATGACCACTTCGTCGCCGTCGTCGAGCAGGGCGGCGAACGCCAGATACAGGGCTTCCTTGCCGCCCACGGTGATGATGATTTGGTCCCGGTCGTACTTCAGACCGTTCTCCCGAGCCAACTTGCCGGCGACTGCCTCCTTGGACGCCGCCAGGCCGGAAGTCGGTACCGCATATCCGGTGCGGCCCTGGTCCAGCGCCGTCTTGGCCGCCTCCACGATGTGCGCCGGGGTGGGCAGGTCCGGCTGACCGGCCCCGAAACTGACCACGTCCTTGCCCTGGTCGCGCAACTCCTGGGCCCGCCGGCTCATCTCGAAGGTGGCGGACTCGCCCAGATTCTGAACACGTCTCGACACGCGCATGGCACACAGGTCCCCCCATACTGGAGCTTTGAACTGCAACAAATGTATCGAGCGCTTCCAGGCCACACAAGCGATAAATCGGCGAGCCCCCCCGGCACCGCAGGCGCTTGTGCATTTCGGCAATGTGCCTATAATTTGAGATTCCGCGCCGGCGACGTGCTGCAGTGCGATTCGGCCCCTGGAGTGTGTGCAATCATGCCCGATTACCCGATTGAGAATACTCGGAATCTCGCCCTTATCGGACACAACAGCGCCGGCAAGACCAGCCTGGCCGAAGCCCTGCTCTTCAAGGCCGGGGCGACCCGCCGCCTGGGCGGTGTCAACGACAAGACCTCGCACCTCGACTTTACGGACGAGGAGAAGGAGAAAGGCTGCTCGCTGGACTCAGCAGTGTGCTACCTGACTCACGACCGCCATCACATCAACCTCATCGACACGCCCGGCGCCCTGGATTTTGCCGGCCTGGCCATCAGCGCCCTGGCGGGTGCCGACACCGCGGCCGTGGTCATTTCGGCCCGGGACGGCATTCAGGTCAATACCCGCAAGCTGATGGAACGCGCGGTGGCCTCCGGCATCGGGCGCATGATCGTGGTCAACAAGATCGACGCCGACAATGTCAATTTCGAGGAACTGGTCGGGCAGATCCAGGAATCCTTCGGCAGCGAGTGCGTCTGCCTGAACCTGCCCGCCCCCAATGGCACGGCGGTGGTCGACTGCTACCCCAGCGGCAGCGGAACCCCCGCCTTTGGCGACGTTGCCCAGACCCACGAGAAGATCGTCGAGGCGATTGTGGGCGTGGACGACGAACTAATGGAGAAGTACCTCGGCGGCGAACTGACGGAAGAGGAACTCCAGTCGGCGGCCGGCCGAGCCGTCGCCGCCGGAACGCTGGTGCCGATCCTGTTCACCAATGCCGCCAACGACGTCGGCATCACCGAGCTGCTCAACGCCATCGTGGCGGTGTGCCCCAGCCCGTTGAGCGCCAAGGTCCGCGAGATGCAAATCGACGGCACCCCGCACCCGGTGGCCGTCGCCGCCGATGCGCCGTTCGTCGGCCAGGTGTTCAAGGTGACCTGCGACCCCAAGAGCAACATCAAGTACAGCGTCATCCGCTGCCTGACCGGCAAGCTGACCTCCGAGAACACCATCTACACCCCCGGTGAACGCAAAGGCCTGAAGCCGGGACACCTCCACGTCATGCAAGGCGCTGAGCACGCCGAGGTCGCTGACTGCCAGGCGGGCGATATCATCGCCCTCGCCAAACTGGACCTGTCCATCGGCGATGTGCTGTACTGCGGCCAGGGCGGCCCCATCGAGATGCCGCGGTATCCGACGCCCATGTTCTCGCTGGCCATCGAACCCGAGTCACGCGGCGATGCCGATAAGATCTCCACGGCCCTCCACAAGTTCACGGAGGAAGACCCCTGCTTCACCGCCAATCGCGACGCCGCCACCGGGGAATTGGTCATCAACGGAATGGGCGATAACCATCTGCGAACCATGTTGGCACGCATGGAGCGCTTCTTCAAGCTGCGGGTGAACACCCATCCGCCGCGCATCCCCTACCGCGAGACCGTCCTCGGATCGATCAAGGACGTCGAGTATACCCACAAGAAGCAAAGCGGTGGGGCCGGCCAGTTCGCCCGCGTGATCATCGCCATGGAACCGAACGAGCGCGGCGAAGGCTACGAGTTCGTCGACGACATCTTCGGCGGGGCCATCGACCAGCAGTTTCGTCCCAGCGTCGACAAGGGCGTCCGGGCCGCCATGGCCGAGGGCGTGCTCGCCGGGTACCCGGTGGTCGACCTCAAGGTGCACCTCACCGACGGCAAGACCCACCCCGTGGACAGCAAGGACATCGCCTTCCAGATCGCCGGCAAACAAGCCTTCCGTGAAGCCTTCATGCGCTGCAAACCGATTCTGCTGGAACCCGTTGTGGACATCGAGGTCACCGTCCCCGCCGATAACGTCGGCGACATCCAGGGCGATCTGGCCGCACGCCGCGGTCGACCGGTGGGTCAGGACGTCATCCCCGGAGGCTTCGCCGTCATCAAGGCCCAGGTCCCTCTGGCCGAGGTCGCCAACTACAACTCTTCCTTGTCCAGCATCACCGGGGGCCAGGGCACCTATACCATGGAGCTGTCGCACTACGATCCCGTACCCGGGAACGTCCAGCAACAAATCATCGACAAGGCCAAACAGGACAAGGAAGCCGCGTCGGCACACTAGGGCCGCTGGTTGGAAGCAGTTGCGCAGCGCGCCGCTCGGGCAGCCCCCCCAGGCGGCCGCCCGCAGGGCCGCGACTCACATCGAACCGTTGTTTTCAAATGCGGTGATCTTGTTGAGGCGCCGCTCGTGGCGGCCCCCATCAAACGGCGTCCCCAACCACACATCCATAACCCGCTCGATCAGGGATTCGCTGATCAGATCGCACGGCAGACAGAGGATGTTGGCGTCGTTGTGCCGCCTGGCCATCTCAGCGGTCAGTTCGTCGTGACACAAGGACGCTCGAATGCCGTGGACTTTGTTCGCGGTGATGGACATGCCGATCCCCGTGCCACAGCACAGGATGCCGCGGTCGCTTTCGCCGTGCGAGACGGAAACGGCAGCGGGAATCGCGGCATCCGGATAGTCACAACTCTCGCCGGAGGGACAACCGTAGTCCATCACCGTCACGCCGCGCGATTCCAGGAGGACCTTGATGCGCTCCTTGGCGGCGAAGCCACGGTGGTCACTACCGATGGCGACTTTCATAGCAGGATCTCCGTCATGCGGGTCTCCAGACACGAGGCAATCTGGTCGCGGCATGCCTGGTAAACCGCCGGTGACGCCCCAATCGGATCTTCAATCGCACAATCTCTCCCCAGCAGATGGACCTTGTCGGCGGACTGCGAATCACGGGCCAGCACCGCCTGGCGGTGCGCCTCGGTCATCACCAGAATGACCTGGGCCTCGCGGATCATCTCCGTGGTGAGGGCCACCGCACGGTGCCCGGAAATGTCCACCTGACGCTCAGCGAGGACCTGCACCGCCTCCGGGGTCGGAGGCATGCCATCGGCGGCCGCCGTCCCCGCCGACACCACCCGGTATCCCCGAGCCTCCAGGTCCTCGTGGGCGCACCCCAGATGCGTCGCCAAGAGCGCCCGCAGCAGCCCTTCGGCCATCGGGCTGCGGCAGGTGTTGCCGGTACAGACAATCAGGATGCTGTTGGAGGCCCAGCGCCGCACCGTCCGTTCGTCGATGACCCCGCGACGCACGATTTCAGGAACGCCATCGGTCACCCGAACAATGGTCGAAGCGCCGCCATAACGCGTCTTGCCGCCATCCACCAGCACGTCGACGTGGCCGCCCAGGGCATCCTCAACGGCATCCGCCGCGGTCGGCGGCGGCGCACCGGCCCGGTTGGCACTTGACGCCACCACCACGCAACCGGCCTCGTTAATCACATCACAAGCCACTCGGCAATCCGGATAGCGCAGCCCCACGGTGCCCCGATAGTAGATCCGTTCCTGCAGGCCCGGCTCGCGGCCTTGAAGCACGTGGACCCCCGCCAGGTGGTCTACCGCGAACAGCAGGGTCAATGGACCAGGCCAGCCCCGGGTCATCAACCGCCGGCCCGCCCCAGAAACCGCCGGCACATAACCATCCGCCGCCTCCCGGCGACCGATGTGCACGGTCAACGGGCCCTGTTCCTCCCGCCGCTTGAGCGCACGCAACCGGCGGACCGCGGCCGCCTGCTCCGCCGAAGCAGCCAGGCCGTACACCGTTTCGGTCGGGAGCACCACCAACCCTCCATCACGAAGAATCCCTCCCGCAGTTCGGACTGTCTCCCAGTAACGGTTGTCAGACGTGGCGCTTAGGATCTTGGTGGTCATTGCAACAGGTTAACCAGTCATTATCCTGAATCCGCCCGACAGTGTCAATCGAGCCCCCACACCAGGCACACACCAGGCACACCAGGCGGACAGCAAGCCACCCGCGGGCCACCTGGGTACCGTCCGATCCCCGGGGGGTGAAGTGTACCAGACCTCGGACCGCCACCAGCCGCCCATTTCGGCCGGCCGGCCCCAAATTCTCAGGACGACCGCCCCTTCTGGCAGTCAACAGTCGGTTCCGGCGGAACCAGTATCGGACGCCCAGTCTTGCAGCGGCCCGCCGGCGACGCACACCCCGTGATCGGACGGGCCCGAGCGCAGGACCCGACCGGCGCTTTGGGCCGCGAACGGCCGCGGTTTCCACAATCCCGCGGGTGCCGTCCGCCCGAAGGCGCCGCCGAAACGTATAGTGAACGTGGCAAGGGCGCGGCAGGGCCGGGCACCGCCATGGACCACTCCCATGTTCAAGACCATCAAGAGAGCGCTGCCGGTCACGGTGTTCATCACCCTGGCCACCGGCTCGATGGGGCTGTCCCTGCAAGCGTCGCCGATGGCCATCCTGACCGGCGGGCTGGGCGCCGCCTTGGTCACCGCCTTGTTGCTCTACGCCGTGATCAATTGGGATGACGCCTTTCAGCACAAACGGAAGGAAACATTGCAGTTGGCAAGCGTGGTCAACCACACCATGGATGCGGTTGTGATCTTCGATGCCCGCGGCCGGGTCCTGTACGCCAACCCATCCGCGCAGGACACCTATGAACTCAAGGATCGCAGCGATTGCCCGGCGGACATCACCATCCTGGGACTGTCGGCGATCGAAGGCGCAGCCGTTCGCGAACAGGTGCTCGGCGGTGGCGGGCTGTGGCACGGTGAGATCACCCGAATCGGGACACCGGGCAAACAACGGGTCGATCTGGTCGGGATCTTCCGGTTGGACGAGTTCCAGGGCCACCTGCCGGCGCTGGTCTCGATCAGCCGTGACCTCACCGCCCGCAAGCACCTCGAACGTCGGCTGCAGCACAGCCAAAAGCTGGCGGCGGTCGGTGAGCTGGCGGCCGGCATCGCCCACGAAATCAACAACCCCATGGCGGCCATCCAAAGCCAGGTCGGCCTGGCCGGCGACCTGTTGAGCCTGCACGGCGGCGGCGACAGCAGCCCGGAAGTGCTGAAGTGCCTGGGCGAAGCCGACCGCCAGATCAAACGCTGCAGCAACATCGTGGACTCACTGTTGCGCTTCTCACGGCATGACGGCGTGCGGCTCACCTGCATGGACCCGCGAAGCCCCGTCCAGCAGGCGGTCGAGTTTGTGCGCTGCTTGTCCCGCATGCAGCGCCTGCAACTCACCTGCACGCTGGACGAGGGGCTGCCGCGCATCCAGTCCGACCCGGACAGCGTCACCCAGATCCTGGTCAACCTGATTATCAACGCGGCCGACGCCACCCATCATTGTGGGCCCGTCCAGGTCCGCTGCCGACGATACAGCGACGAGTTCATCGCTATGGAGGTCGCCGACGGTGGGTCGGGCATCGCTGCGGAGATTCGGGATCGGATCTTCGAGCCGTTCTTCACCACCAAGTCGCCCGGCGCGGGCACCGGCTTGGGGTTGTCCATTTCCTACGGCTTGGCACGCGCGCTCGGCGGTGAACTCCATCTGGAGGGACGTCGCGCCGGCGGCACCTGCGCCACGCTGTGCTTGCCGGTACGGGGTCCATCCGCCGCCGCGAACAGCCGATCTGCGGCCGGCGGCACGCAACCCGCCTGCCACTGACCAACCCCATCAACGGCCTCGGCGGGCGGCGCCGAGGTGGTCTTCGATCATCGAGCGCAGCTGGGCGGTGTCTACCGGTTTGTTGACCCAGCACTCGGCACCCAGCCGCAGAATGTCGCGTTGCACGCCGCAGTCGGTCAGACCCGACAGAATGATGACCGGGATCTCGCGGGTCATCGGGTTCGATTTGAGCTTGCCCAGGATGGTGTTGCCCATAGCCTCGGGCATCCGGTAGTCCAGCAGGATCAAGTCCGGTGCCGACTTGAGGGCCATCCAGTAGCCCTGCATTCCACCGTCGGCCGTCAGGACCGCATAGCCCGCGGACTTCAGCCGAATGCCCAGCGCCCGGGCCCAATCCACATCGTCGTCGATCAGCAGGAGGGTGGGCCGCCCCACCGACGACGAAGGTGCTGCGGCTGCCGGGGCCGCGGCGCCGGGCAGATCCAGCAGCCGCCGGATCAGGGGTTCGAGATGTGGCCAGGCCTCGGTATCCTTGGCGACGAAGTGCGCCCCGACCCGGGCACAGCGGGCCCGCGTGGCTTCATCGGTGTGCCCGGTCAGCAACACTACCGGCAGCGGTGGGAGCTGGGGGTCGGTCTTGATCAGGTCGCACAGGGTCAACCCATCGGCACCCGGCATGTCCAGATCCAGAAGCACCAGGTCGGGCGGCCGGCCCGGGTCGCGGATCACCGCCAGCGCCTCGGCGGCACTGCCGGCCTCGCAGACCTGCACGCCGAGCTGCCCGCAGCGCACCCCGAGGGCGCGAACTACGGCCGGTTCATCATCAACCACCAGGATTCGCTTGGCCGATGGAGCGGGCATAGACCTCTCAGGAGCACCTGATCCGCAGCAACATGCTGCCGGGCTCGGGACTCACTCACGGGGTTCCGGCCAGGGATCAGCGTTCTGGGCGGCCGCCTCACCGGCGGCCGGCGGCAGTCCCAAACGCGCGCAGATCAGGGCCTTCAATTCGGACCAGCATTGCGGCGACTTGACCACGTAGGGAACCCCCAGTTCCTCCGCCCGCCGCCGGCCATCCTCCACCCGCCGCCCGCTGAGGATGATAATCGGAATGCGCGACAGCCGGGGGTCAGATAACAACATCTGTGACGCACTCAAGCCGTCGCCGGCCGGCATGGTCACATCCATGATCACCAGATCGGGCGGATCCTTATGGATCATGACCAGCGCCTGCATGGCGTCGGCGGCGTGCCGGACCTCCAAGCCTAGATGCCGGCAGCGCACCGTGAGCACCCGGGTCAGCGCCGGATCGTCATCGGCGATGAGCACGGATCGTGGCCTCATTGGGCAGACCCCGCTGCGCCGGGTGGATCCAACACCTGGCGGATGGCATCCAGCAAGGCCTGCGAATCGAACGGTTTCTCCAAAAAGAAGCGACCGCCCGCATTCAAGGCGGTGCGCTTGGCGGTCTCCTGGGCGTTGGCCGACACGAAGATCACCGGAACCCTGGCCAAGCGGTCATCCTGCTTCATGCGCCTGAGGACCTCCAGCCCATCGATGCCCGGCATGCGGATGTCCAGCAACAACACATCGGGCGGAGCTTGGGCCAGCTTGACCAGCCCGGATTCACCGTCGTGGGCCACATCCAGCAGGTACCCGGCAGCCTGCAACCGGATCGACAGGGCCAAGGCCACATGCCGATCGTCGTCAATGATGAGCACTTTCCTGGCTGACATCGCATCCTTCCACCGGAACGTCCGGAAACAGGGCCGCGAAGGTTTCGATGATCTCCTGGCGGTGGCCGGCAGTATCCCAAGCATGCAGAATCTCGAATGACAAATCAACGGTGCTGCCCGGGGACCGCCGCAACTCCTCCCGGTTCTTGGTGGCCAGGCGGCTCACCAGGGCCTGCGGCTCGTTGGTCAGGGCCACGACAATCACGTCGTTGTGGCCCGGACGTTCAAACACCAGGTCGAACGGCGACAGCGAATGCACCACGAAACTCTGAATGTGGCTGCTGATCCCGGCGGTCGCAACGGTGCTGTGCGCCCGAATGAGGGTCAGGTGCTGCCCATGATCATCGAAGGTCGCCCGGCGATCCAGGAAGCGATTGATCAGGGCCCGATGATCGAACACCGGCAGGGTGAACGAAAAGGTACTGCCGCGGCCCGGTTCGCTGTCGACCGAGACTTCGCCGAGATTGAAGTTGACCAGTTCCTTCACGATGTTCAGGCCCAGCCCGAAACCCTTGGTGCTGGAACGAGCGGCATCGCCCACCTGGCAGAAACGATCGAAGATCATCTTAAGATTCTCGGGTGCGATGCCCGGCCCCCGATCGGTCACCCCCACCACCACTTCCTGCGGGTCCGGACGGTGCCGGGCCCAGATGCGAATGTCCTGATCGGAGAACTTGGTGGCGTTGACCACCAGGTTGATCAGCACTCGGCCGACCTTTTCCTGATCGCAGAACACGTCCGGCAGGTCGCCGGGATCGTCGATGTGCAGCGTTACCTGGCAACTGCGGGCCTTCTGCTCCAACAAGTCGCGCACTTGCGAAACGACGTCCGAGAACCGGCAGCGCACCCGGGCCACGCGCAACAGCCCGGCTTCGATCTTGCTGATGTCCAGCATGTCGTCGACCATCTGGGCCAGATCGTTGGTCTTGGCCATGGCGATCAGCAGATACTCGCGCTGCTGCTCGTTCACTTGGCCGGCCAGCCCGTCCAGCACGATGGACAGGAATTCCTTGATCACCGTCAGCGGCGTGCGCATCTCGTGGGAGACGTTGTCCACGAAGCGGTGAGCGGTCTCGTACAGCTCGGACAACCGCCGGTTCTTGTTCTTGAGCTGGATGTGGGAAGCCTCGATGGCTTGGTTGGCCCGCCGCAACTGGGCGTTCTTGGTCTGCAGCCGCTCGTTCAACTCGGTGGTCCGGCGCGCTTGCTGCTCTTCCTGCTCTCGCAGATATTCCAACTCCTTCTCGTTGTTCCACTTCTCGACGGCCCGGGTGGCGGTCGGGACGACGTCGTCGAAGAATCCGTCCACGGCGTCCTTGACGATGAAGTCGACTGCTCCCGCCCGCATGGCCGCGGCGGCCACCCGGACATCCTGCGAGGCCGTGAGGATGACCACCGGTGCGTCGCAACCGGCTTTGCGAAACTCGTCGATCAGGTCCACGCCGTAGCCGTCGGGCAGGCCGTGATCCAGGAAGATGGCGTCAGGGGTCTGGCGCTGTACCGAGGCCAACGCCGTGCCTCCGTCGCGAGCCCACTCCACCACAAAGTGCGGGCTGAGTTCGCCGCTGATCAGGTCGACCAGCACCTCGTCGTCGTCAACCATCAGGATGGTGGGCTTGCGCGGTTCGAGGGTCACGCCGCCGCCGTCCTTTCGCCAGAGTCCGCGGGCGCCGTGGCTCGAGGGGCCGCGGGCAGCGTGAACCAGAAGGTCGACCCGCGCCCCCAGGTCGACTCCACCCGGATCTCGCCGCCGTGCCGCTCGATGATCTTCTTGACGATGGCCAGCCCCAGACCCTCGCCCGAGCCTGAGGTCCGGTCCGCCCGCTCGAACATATTGAAGATGCGATCCAGGTGTGCTTCGCGGATGCCGCTGCCGTTGTCGCGGATGCAGTAGCAATTGAAGCCGGCCTCGGACGCCCGGCCCTCGACGACAATCTCGCCGGGACGATCGGGGCTGAGGTAGTTCAAGGCATTCTCGATGAGATTCGTCAGGACGGTGTTTACGGCCTCGACATCGCCGTGGGCCGCGGGCAGGTTGTCGATGTACAAGTGCACATCTTTGCTCTCGATGGTTGCGGCAAACAGCTCGACCACCCGGGCCGATTCCCGATTCATGTCCACGTGGACCCGGCGGTAGTCCGTTCGACCCGTGCGCGAGTAACGCAACAGGCCGTCGATCAACGAGCCCGACTTGGCAATGCTTCGCTTCATGCGCGTCAGCGCCTTGGGAATGTCATGGTCCAGCACGCCGTCGAGTCCGCTCCCATCATCAACGGTGGCGGCCGGCAGACCGCTGCGCACTTGGCCAAGGGAACGCTCGATCTTCTGAATCAACCCGTGCAGATTCGCCAGCGGAGCCCGCAGATCGTGGGAGGCGGCATACACGAACTGCTCCAGATCCTGGTTGACCCGCCTGAGGGTGGTGTTGGCCTTGTCGATCTCGGCGGCCCGCAGGGCCAGTTCTTGGCGGGCCCGCACCATCTCGGTGACATCGTCGATCAAAATGACCACGCCGCGGAGCACCGCCGGCGGCGCCACCATGGGAACCAGCGCCGCGCTGGCATATCCGCGAGACCCGCGGCGATCCGCGAAGGGGCGCTCCCGGACCAGGGCCACCCGCCCGGTCCGGCGGGCCGAGGCCACCGCCCGGCGGAAATCGTCGCCCTCGTCAAACGGCAACAATTCGAACACCTCGCGACCGCGGGCCTGTTCCTGGGTCATGCAGCACAACTGCTCAGCCGCCGGGTTCAGACTCATGATGCGGTTGTCCGAATCGGTCACGATCAGCGAGGAGCAAATCGACGATTGCACATTCGACAGGTACAGGTTGGCCTTCTCCAATTCCACGGTCCGCTCGGCCACGCGCTGCTCCAGCACGGTGTTCAACCCCAGGATGGCCGAGCGGTTGCGACTGGCCAACCACAGGGCCCAAAGCATCACCGCCGCCAGCAACACCATGCTGCCGGCATAACCGTACATCATCCGGGCCTGGCGAACCTGATTGAGGTGGAGGGCGCCGCGTGTGACCTCGAGCAGGGCGGCACCTGCCACGCACAACCGCCCGCACAGCACCTCGCCGCCGGCTTCGACCGCCGACGGGTCGGCGGTGGACGCCCGGGTCAGCAGCGGCCGCACTTCCGCCCAGGCCGCGGACACCTCCGCGAGATTTCGGGCCATGCCGCCGGCGTAAATCCGCTGCAGCGCCGGCATGGCAGCGAAGGTCTCCAGGCGAGCCATCGCGGCATGGTACCGGGCCACGGTGTCGGAACACCGGCCGCTCAATCCGGCGCCATCGGTCGTGCCGTAACGGTACTCGCGGACCATCGACCGCAACTCCGCAGCGAGCACCTGCTGTTCGCCCAGGCTACGGGCCTGCTCCTGCAGGGCCAGCGATTGCACGTGCAGTGTGCGGTTGGTCCGGGCAAGCGTCCCGCCGACCACCACGAAAGCGCAGAAGGTCAGGGCATAGAGCCAATGCAGCGCCGCGGGGCGTCGCGGAGCGCCGGTTCGCCGATCTGGATGCACAACGGGGCCGTCCATGTGTTCTGTGCCGGTCCATTTCCGCCGGGTGCGGGGGCTGGTTCCCTATGGTCTTCGGTCCCGCAGCGCGGTGGCTTGATGGGACCTCGCCCGGCGGCGACCGGGCGACGCGGCTATCGGACGCCCGCCGCACAGGCCGCCCGGTCGGCGGACGGCAGGTCGGCCAGCCACACCCGCTGCCCTTGTTGCATGATGGACCGCTGCGCCGCGGCCAGGATTTCCACGACCTGCAACCCGGCGGCACCGTCGGTCAATGGGCGGACGGCATTCAACAGGCAATGAGCGAAGTGCGCTGTCGCCCGAGCCAGGGCCTCCTCGCCGGACAGCGCCGGAGCGTGGACGTCGCCCAAGCGGTACTGCACGCGGGCACTGTGAATGCCCTCGACGGTCCGCAATTCCACGCCCTTGTCGTAGATCCGTACTTTCTCGGACGGTTCGGTGTCGTCATAGATGCACATCCGCTTGGAACCGCCGACGATCACCTGCCGAATCTTGGCCGGAGCCAGCCAGTTGACGTGGACGTGGCCAATGATGTTGTCCTCGAATTGGACCGTAACGTAGGCCAGGGTCTCGTGATCTTGGCCGGCATGCCGGGCCCCGACCGCTTGAACCCACTGCACGGGCTTGTCGATCAGGTGAGTCATGATCGACACATCGTGAGGGCCGAGATCCCACAGGACGTTGACCTCGTTCTGGAACAGCCCCAGGTTGACCCGCACCGAGTCGTAGTAGTACAAGTCGCCGATTTCGCCGCGGAGGATGACGTCCTTGAGCTTTTCGACGGCGGGCGTGTAAATGAACGTATGATCGGTCATCAGCACCAGGTCACGGTCGTCCGCC
The DNA here is from genome assembly GCA_964619935.1 of uncultured Planctomycetales bacterium. Taxonomy (GTDB): domain Bacteria; phylum Planctomycetota; class Phycisphaerae; order UBA1845; family CAIVHJ01; genus CAZUGO01. Next base: position 48,498 of record CAZUGO010000014.1, read on the forward strand.
AACGCCACCAACTCGCGGGCTTCCGCGACGTTGTCGGTCAGGGGCTTCTCCACCCAGACGTGCTTGCCCGCCAGCAGGGCCCGTTTGGCCAGCGCGTGATGGGTCTGCACCGGCGTGGCAATGACCACGACATCGAGGGCGGGGTCGTCGATGACCTCCACGGCGTCGGCCACGTAGCGCACTGATGGATAGCGCCGGGCCGCGGCCGCCCGGGCTGGCTCGCGGCGATCGGCCGCCAGGAGCACGGTCAGGTCCGGATGGGCGTAGAAATTGCGCAGCAGGTTGGGGCCCCAGTATCCCAAGCCGATCACGCCAACGTTGATCATGTAATACCTTCCTTGCCAGGCCGGCGACACGGGTGGCCGATGCCCATCCATCGGCGGACTCCAGCGCCGACCGCAGTCGGGTCCCGTGAATTTCCAAAGGTCGCGCCGGCGGCGGCTGCGGATTATTGGACCTGGGGGTCCTGCACCGGTCGGCCTTGCTGTCCGATATAAGGGGCGATGGCTGATCCGATTCAGTTGGCTGACCCCACCGTGCGCTGCTCCGATGACGTGCTGCTGGGCCAGCGCGTGCGCCTGGCCGGATTTGCCAACTTGTACGGTTGCGCGATCGACGACGACACCTTGATCGGCACCTTCGTCGAGGTGCAACGGCAAGTGCGCATCGGCAAGCGCTGCAAGATCCAGAGCCACACGTTCGTGTGCCAAGGGGTAATCATCGAAGACGAGGTCTTCGTGGGCCATGGGGTCATGTTCACCAACGACCTCTTTCCGTGGGCCACCCGCCGCGACGGCACGCTGAAGGCGGCCGGCGAGTGGCAGTGCAGACCCACGCGGGTCTGCCGGCGGGCGGCCATCGGCAGTAACGCCACCATCCTAGCCGGCGTCACCATCGGAGCCGAAGCCTTGATCGCCGCGGGCACGGTGGTCACACGGGACGTGCCGCCGGGCATGCTTGCCGCCGGCAACCCGGCCCGCATCGTTCGGCCACTCGAGGAGCACGAGCTGCAATGAGCACACTCACCGAACCCGCCGCCGAGCACAGGGCAACACCGGAGGTCGTTCCCTTCTTGGATCTGAAGTCCATGCATGCCCCGCTCATGGAAGCGTTTCGCCGGGCGCTGACCGGAGTCATCGAGGCCCAGGCCTTCATCTTGGGTCCGGCCGTGCAGCAGTTCGAGGCCAATTTCGGCCGGTACTGCGACGGTGGGCAATGTGTGGGCCTCAACTCCGGAACCAGCGCGGTGCACCTCGCCCTGTTGTGCGCCGGGGTCCAGCCGGGCGATGATGTGATCACCACACCGTATTCCTGGATCTCCACGTCGTGGGCGATCAGCTACATCGGCGCCCGCCCGGTGTTCGCCGACGTCGACCCCCGTACCGGTGGTCTGGATCCGGCAGCCGTCGAGGCCGCCTTGACCCGCCGGACCACCGCCATCCTGCCGGTGCATCTCTTCGGACACCCGGTGGATATGGACGCGATGATCGCCATCGGTCGCCGCCGCGGGCTGGCGGTGATCGAGGATGCCGCCCAGGCCCACGGCGCCCGCTATCGGGGGCGCCCCTGCGGTGCGCTGGCGGACATCGCCGCATTCAGCTTCTACCCCGGCAAGAACCTCGGTGCCTTTGGCGAGGGCGGCGCATTGGTCTCAGCCGGATCGGACCACATCCAACGGGCCCGCCGCCTGCGCGATCATGCCCAGGAGCAGCGCCACCAGCACCTCGAGCTCGGCTTCAACATGCGCATGGACGGAATTCAGGCCGCCATTCTGGACATCAAGCTGCAGCGGTTGGACGATTGGAACCGCCGGCGCCGTCAGGTCGCCGAGTGGTACGCTCAGGCCCTCGAAGGCCTGCCCGAAGTGCAAGTGCCGCGACCGGCGCCCTGGGCCGAGCCGGCTTGGCATCTGTACCCGATCCGGCACCCGCAACGCGATGCCCTGCGCCGCCATCTCGAGGCCTGCGGCATTCAGAGCGCCGTGCACTACCCCCGGCCCATCCATCTGCAACCGGCCTACGCCCAACTGGGGTACCACCCGGGCGACCTGCCGGTGGCCGAAGCCTGGACCCGGACCGAACTGAGCCTGCCGATGTTCCCGCACATGACCGCCGCCATGGTCCAGCGGGTCGCCGACGCGATTCGCTCCTTTGCAGATCACTGACGCCAACCGATCGGGCACCGTCGGCTGCGGCACTCATGAGGGATCCACGACCAGCGATCCGCCGCCCAACACGGCCTGGATGGCGTTGCCGATCTCGGCCGGCTCGACCAGCACGTCGGGCAGCACGCCGCGGTTCTCAAGGCGCACCCCGCCCGCGGTGATGTACTCCGCGGTCGGAAGGGTCAACAGCCAGCCGCGGCTGAGCGGCACCTCCATCGGCAACATCGCCGCGCCCGCCGACCGAGAGGCGCCAATGACGACGCCACGACCCTGCTCCTGCACAAAGGCCGCCAGACACTCAGCTCCCGAGTAGGTGCCCTTGTTGACCAGCACCGCCAGCGGTCCGGAATACCCCGGGGCGCAGGGCGTCACCTGCTGCCGCGAGGCCCCGACACCTTGCTCCTGGTAGAACCGCAGCAGGGACAGCGCCCCGGAGTGGTGATCCAAGTCAAGGGTGGCGCGCGGCTGTTCACCGATCGACACCGCGGCGCGGGTGCCGCTGGCGTCAAGCGTCAGCATCGCGGCGGTTTCCGCCAGGCCCGGGTCCGTCCAGGGCTGCCGCCGGGTCACGTACCAGCCGACCTCAGCGGGTGCATCCACAAGGTGGGCGGCCACCCGATACCAGGCATAGTCACTGCCCATGTTGTTGCGCAAGTCGAGCACCAGACCCCTGACCTGAGCTTCATCGATCTGCTCGAAGATCCGGTCGATCCGCGCGACGCAGGCCGCGGTGCCGAAGTGCCGGGCCTGCCAGACGGCGATCCCGTCGCGAATGGTGATGTGGTTACGACATTCCTGGCGAGTCGACTGGAGTTCGGCCTCGAACGCAGGGTCTAGGGTGCGACTCAGCCCCAGGTGGCTGAACCCGGCATTGCGGGCGAACCATAGGAACCCGACGTAAAACTCGATGTCATCCCGGGCGGCGGCGGCCACGTGCCGCAAACTTCGCAACAACTCGCGGGTCGCAGGCGCTTCCATGAGTTGGGGATTGAACAAATGAGCGGCAAGGGCCTGCTCGATCTCGGTGACCAGTTCGTCATAGGGCGCCGGTGGCGCTGGGTGGTCCGCCGCCACCAGGGTGGCATACCCGAACACCTGCCCGCCGCCTGGGTAGCGAATGACCAGCGGCTGATCCAGGTGGCGCATTTCGGTGCTCAGTTTGATCATGGGCAATTGCAGGGCGCCACGGACCACGTCGCCGCCCTGCGGCTTGGGCGACTGCCACTGCATCACGGATCCGTCAGCCACCCCGCCGAGGCTGAAGGTGTTGATCAGGAATCCCTGGATTCCGCCGATGAGGGCGCCGGTGCCGCCGGGGCGCGTGCGGCCGTGCAATTCGTCAGCGACCGCCTCAATCTCGATGCGACCCGCGATCGAACCACTCCACACCGAATGAAAGGTCATGGTGTACACGCCCGGCTGCGGAGGCTCAGAAACCGCGGTGCGCGGTAGCACCGGCTCGGGAACCAGCATGCTGCATCCCCAGGCCAGCGACCATGGAATTGTCGTCAGAATCGAACTGAGCTGCCGCGTCATGGTCACAGGGTTCCCAACCGCCCGAGGCACCGGCGAATGGTCGCCATTGTACCATCCTGTCGAATCTCCAGTAGCGCACTGGGGCCACCGGTTCTGCAGGCCCGGGTCAACCGACGTTTCCCAAGAGCGGTGTGCTGTGGGGGCGGTCGTGCTTGGGTCGCTGTGCCTGCGACCCCCGATCGCGGCTAATGCACGGCGCCGCCGCCGAACATATCAGCAACATCCTGGTAGGTTTCCGAGAGCGTGGGGTGCGGGTGGATGGTCGCGGCGATGTCTTCGGCGGTGGCCCCCATCTCGATGGCCAGCGCGGCCTCGGCGATCAACTCGCCGGCGTGCGGGCCGGTGAGGCCGACGCCGAGCACCCGGCCGCTGCTGGTGTCGCAGATGACCTTGGTCAATCCGTCGGGCCGCATCAAGGACACCGCCCGCCCCGAACCGCCCCAAGGCATCTTCCGGACGGTGATGTCCAGACCCTGCGCTTTGGCGTCGGTCTCGGTCACGCCGGCCCAGGCCAGTTCCGGGTCGGTGAACACCACGGCGGGAATGCAGACGTTGTCAAACGCCGCGCCGCCGCCGGCAATGACCTCTGCGGCGACCTTGCCCTCGCGAATGGCCTTGTGGGCCAGCATCGGGTTGCCGACCACATCCCCAATCGCGAAGATGCGCTTGTCGGCGGTCTTCATCTGGGCATCGACCTCGATGAATCCGCGCTCGCTGACGATCACGGCGGTGTTCTCCAGGCCTAGGGAATCGGTGTTGGGCTGGCGGCCCACGCTGACCAGCACGGCGTCGAAACCGGTGGTCGACGGGCGGCCGGCCCCTTCGAAGGTCACCTCCACCGCCTCGCCGCGGTCGGACAACTTGGCGACCTTGGTCTTCAGATGGATCCCGCCGGTGAACTGCTCCTGGAGCCGCTTGTTCAGTGGCCGGGCCAAGTCGCTGTCCACACCTGCCATGAGGGTGTCCAGCATTTCGACGACGGTGACGGCGCTGCCCAGCGCCGCGTAGACCTGCCCCAGCTCCAGGCCGATGTACCCACCGCCCACCACCAGCAGCTTGCCCGGCACCGCGCGCAGCTCCAAGGCCCCGCTGGAGTCGAACACGCGCGGCGAATCGATACTCAGCGCCGGGATGGCCACCGGGCGGCTGCCGGTGGCGATGACGGCCCGCTTGAAGCGAATGCGATCGACATCGCCGCCGTGCAAGCGCAGTTGCTTGGAGCTTTCGAACACGGCCCGGCCGGTGACCACCTCGACCTTGGCATTCTTGCACAAGCCGGCGACCCCCGAGGACAGCTTGTCGATCACGCCCGCCGTGTAAGCCCGCATGGCCGCCAGATCGATCTCGGGTTTTTTGAAGCGCAGCCCTTTCGGCTCGGCGCCCGCGGCCAGATGAATGATCTCGGCGACGTGCAGCAGGGCCTTTGATGGGATGCAGCCGACCCGCAGGCACACGCCGCCCAGGCGATCGTGCTCCTCGATGAGCGTGACCTTCTGCCCCAGGGCCGCAGCCCGCAACGCGGCGGTGTAGCCGCCGGGGCCCCCGCCGATCACCACCACATCACATTCCTGGGTGAACTCGCCGACAACCATGGCTGTCCCTTTCCACAGGCCCGGCCTGCGCCCCACGGCAAGGGGTCTCGAACGAATCAGTCTTCCAGCAGCAGCCGACCGGGCACCTCGAGATAACCCTTGATGTCGGACATGAAGCGCGCGGCGTCGGCGCCGTCGATGATCCGGTGATCAAACGACAGGTTCAGCGGCAACAGGTAGCGGGCCACGATGTCGCCGCCGCGAACCACCGGTTGCATTGCCGCCTTGCCCAGCCCCAGGATGGCCACCTCCGGGTAGTTGATGATCGGCGTCGACACGATGCCACCGAGCGAACCGATGTTGGTGATGGTGAACGTCCCGCCGCGCAGTTCGTCAATCCCGAAACTGGGTGTGCGGGCCTTCTCGCCCAGGGCGGCGAGGGCCACCGCCAGGTCCCGGATCGATGTGCGATCGACGTCGCGCAGCACCGGCACCACCAGCCCGCGCGGGGTATCTACGGCGATGCCGAAGTGAAAGTAATCCTTATAGATCATCTCGTTGTTGCTCTGATCGAAGCTGCCGTTAAACTGCGGATAGCGCCGCATGGCGGCGTGGATCGCCTTGATCACGAACGGCAGCAGCGTCAGTTTGGGGTCGGACTCCGCCCGGCGGGCATTGTGGTCCTTGCGCAACTGCTCCAACATCTCGATATCGGCCAGGTCGTGGTGGGTGACGTGGACGTTGCTGGCCTCGGATCGAACCATCTGGTTGGCGATGGTCTTGCGGGTCTGGCTGATCGGCTCGCGGCGGATGGGGCCCCACTTGGTGAAGTCCGGCAGGTCGCTGCCCGCCGGCAGGGTCGCCGCCCGGGCCGCAGCGCCGGCCGCAGACGGCTGGGTGGCGGGGCGTGCCCCGCCGCCACCGGCGGCCTGCTCCAGGTCGTCGCGCGTGACCCGTCCCCCGGGCCCGCTGCCCGGGATGGCGGCCAGGTCGACTCCCAGCTCCTTGGCCCGCCGGCGGACCGCGGGCGAGGCCGCCACTTTGGCGGGCCTTCCGGTGAGCGCCGCGGCCGGCTCAGGGCGCGGCGCCGCGCTCCTGGGCTCCGGGGCCGATTCTCCGGCCGCCGAGGCGGCTTCATTTTTCTTGGCGGCCGCCGTCGGCTTCCCGGCCCGGGCCGGCCGGTCGGATTCGCCGGTCTGGGGCTCCGCCGGCTCAGCGGCGGCCTGGTCCGAACCAAAAGAGACCATGACATCGCCAACATTGACGGTCTGGCCTTCGTGCACATGCACCTTGGTGACCTTGCCGGAGTGCGGCGACGGAATCTCGACGGCGGCCTTGTCGGTCTCGACCTCCATTAGCGGTTGGTCGGACTCGACGGTGTCGCCTTCCCGAATCAAGACCTGGATGATCTGGGCCTCATGAATCCCTTCGCCGAGATCGGGGAGTACAAAATCTACCATGACACTTGTCCTTGAGCGCGCCGGGCTCAGGCCCCGGCGGGCAGGTGCGCGGCTCAATAATCCAGCACCTGCCGGGCGGCGTTGACGATGCGCTCCGCATCCGGCAGGTAGATCTGCTCACACGCAAAGTATGGAAAGTGAATATCAGCGCTGGTCAGGCGCTTGACCGGGGCCTCCAGGTAACCGAACGCCTGCTCGTTGAGCCGGGCGATGACCTCGGCGGCAACCCCGCAGGTGCGGTTGCCTTCATTGATCACCAGGGCCCGCCCGGTCTTGGTCACCGATTCGACGAGCGTGGCGGTGTCCATGGGCGAAACGGTTTGCAGGTCGATGACTTCGGCCTCGATGCCGTGGTCCTCGGCCAGGTCGTCGGCGGCTTCGAGCGTCGGCCGCATGCTGGCGCCGTACGAGATCAGGGTGACGTCGCCACCCTGCCGGACCACCGCCGCCTTGCCGAGTTCGAACGCTTCGGGTTCATCGGGAACGTCTTCCTTGAAGGCGCGGTACACCGCCTTCGGCTCGTAGAAGATCACCGGATCAGGATCCTGGATGGCGGCATGCAACAGCGCCCGGGCGTTTCGCGGACCCGACGGCACCACCACCTTCAGCCCTGGAATGTGGGCCCAGAAGGCCTCCTTGCTCTCGCTGTGATGTTCCACCGCCCGAATGCCCCCGCCGCAGGGAGCCCGCAGCACCATCGGCACGGTGAAGCGCCCGCGGGTGCGGTTGCGAAAGCGGGCCATGTGCTGCTCGATCTGGTGGAAGCCCTGGTAAATGAACCCGGAGAACTGGATCTCGGTCACCGGGCGCAGCCCGTAGAGCGCCATCCCGATGCTGGTGCCGATGATGCCGGCTTCCGCCAGCGGTGAGTCCAGTATCCGGCGATCGCCGAAGCGCCCCAGCAGGCCTTCGGTGACCCGGAACACCCCTTCGTCCTGCCCGACATCCTGACCGCAGACCACCACGCGGTCGTCTGCTTCCATGTTCTGATGGAGCGCCAGGTTCAGCGCCTTGACCATTGTCATCTCGGCCATGAAATATCCTTGTGCCGGCCGGCGGTCCGGTCAGTTGCCATCCGCCAGGTAACTCAAAAACTCTTCCTTCTGGGCCTGCAGCTCGGCAGGCAGGGTCGCGAAGGTGTAGTCGAACATCTGCCGCGGCTTGGGCACACACAGCTTCTCAAAGGCGGCCACGCCGCGCTTGACTCCCTCGTCGGCATCCTTGCGAATGTCCGCGACCATGGCGTCATCGATGATCCCGCCGCGGATCAGGTACTTCTGGAAGCGCTCGATGGGACACTTCTTTTCCCAGGCCTTGACCTCGGCGTCATCTCGATATTTCTTGGGATCATCGGCAGTAGTGTGCATTTCCATGCGATAGGTGAAGGCCTCGATCAGCGTCGGACCGCCGCCCGACCGGGCGGTGTCCACGGCGGCCTGGGTGGCCGCGATCATGGCAAAAATGTCGTTGCCGTCGACCTTGATGCCGTCGAACCCAAAGGCGATGGCCTTCTGGGCGATGGTCTCCGAACGGGTCTGGCGGGTCCGCGGCAGCGAAATGGCATACTGGTTGTTCTCGCACACGAACACCACCGGCGCCTGGTAGACCCCCGCGAAATTGAGGGCTTCGAGGACATCGCCCTCGGAGGTCGCCCCGTCGCCGAAGGCGGTCAAGACCACCTTCTTGTCGCCGCGCAAGGTCATGGCCATGCCGATGCCGACCGCCAGGATGGGATGCGAACCCACCGGGATGGCAATCGGCAGGTCATTCACGCCGTCGGGCGTGCGGGCCCCTTCCTCAAACCCGTTCCAATAGAGCAGGATCTGCTCGATGGACCAGCCACGCCACACCTGGGCACCCGGAGCCCGGTAGGACGGTACCACCCAATCTTCGGTCCGCATCGGATAGATGTAGCCGATCTGGGTGGCCTCCTGGCCGCGACAGGGCGCGAAGGTCCCCAATTTGCCCTGGCGCTGCATGCGGATCATCCGCTCATCGAGCACGCGCGTCAGCACCATGTGACGATACAGCTTGATCAACTGGTCGGAATTGATCTCAGGAACCAGCGCCCGATCGACATTGCCGTCGACGTCCATGATGGACAACTCGTCGACTCGAGCAGACAAAGTCAGCGTCTTTCGGGGCACCGCGCCCTCCTCTCTAAGTAGCATGCCGATATATGCTTACGTGGGACGCCGGGCTCAGCGTTCAGCGACACCGGGCGCTCAGCCTGACCGGGCCGATTTATAGCACATTACCGCCGGCTTCTCCAGTCGTCGAAGTTCCCGGGGCGTCACACGGCCTTGAGGTGCTCGAAGGTGTTGTGGCACGCCTGACAATAATAGATCATGCGGCAACGCGTCGGCCCGAACGGACTGTCCAGGCGGGTGTCGATCGACTCGCAGAACGGGCAATTCACCGTTTCGCGCCTGGCGATACTGAGTTGCACCCACTTGCGCTGTGGAACGGTCACGCCATGGCCCTTGAGACGCGCCCGGCCGGCCGGCGAGATCCGCGCGACACCCCACGGCGGATCGAACACGTGCTCCACGCACACCCGCTCGATCCCGGGGAGCTGCCGTAGTTCGGACTCGATCTGCCGATCGATGAGATCCAGCGCCGGGCACCCGGTGAACGTCGGCGTGATCCGCACGCAGACCCCACCCGCGATCAGCCGAACATCGTCCACGATCCCCAGATCCACGATCGAGATCGGCATCTCGGGATCGTCGATACGCCCGAGCTGCTGCCAGACTCGTTCCAGTAGGGCTGTCATCGGTGCTTCGGACATCACGGGCATATTATAGCAGGTTTCACGAGCTGCGGCTGGTCCTCGGCTACCAGGACGCATCGGGTTCGCACGCGTAGACCTCTGCCAGATCGGACAGCACTTCAGCAAGCGCCGCGGTGTGTCGGCCGCTGCGGCCGGCCGGCGGAGGCGCGTCAATCATCGCCGGAACCACGAGCCCGCCCTCGACCAGCACCGCCGAGACTTGCTGAAACCAAGCGGCGCGCTGGGCGCGATCGTCTCCGGGGTACAGCCCGGCGGCCGCCAAATCCGGTTGACCGGCGACCGGCTCGAACAGTCCACCCGCGTGCGGCCATAGGACATCGACGGCCGCCTGAACCCGGGCTCTAGATTCGTCGGTGCCCTGCCCCAGCCGGACCATCCAGCCGTCGAAGTGGTCCTTGTGAAAGGTCACTTCCTGAATCATTTTCGCGGCCAGGTCGGCCAGCGGAGCAAAGCATGATTGCTGCAGACGGGGCAGACGCACGCCGTCGAAATGATCGAAGAAGAACTGCCGGGCGATGGCCAGCGCCCAGTCGTAGTCGTCGGCCAGCTCCACCAGGTTGGCGTGCCAGCGCTCGGCGGCCCCGCGGGTGTAGGCCAGACGATTGGCCTGGACCACGACATCGTCGCCTGGGCTGGTCAAACCGGCGGCGAGCTTGTACAGTTCCTGGGCATGGGCGATCTCGTCCTGGGCGATGTTGGAGAAGGCAATGTCCTCTTCCAAGAAGGGGCCCAGACCGGTCCAATCCCCATTGCGATGGCCCAGAATGAGCTTGTCGTCGGCAATCGACAACAACAAGCGCACCAAGGCCGGCCGCAGATTGTCGGGAATCTCAGTCATCCGAAGTCACCCGCCTGCCGGGCGGGATTCCCGCAGGCCGCGCACAATGTAGCAGACCCTGCGCGGGCCAACAACCACTCAGCGGAGTCGCACAACGTGCCCGACGAACCGGCCTCAACTTCAGCGCCCGACGTCCTCACCGCTGACGCATTCTGCGCGACCTGCGGCTACAGCCTGCGAACGCTCAGCCCCGCGGCCCGCTGCCCGGAGTGTGGCACGCCGGTCAGTGCCTCCGCGCCCACCGCCGAGGTCGAACCGGTGATCGACGGCATCAGCCCGGCCTCCCCAGGCACGGTTTGCTGTAACTGCCAGGCGGCGATCGAGGGCCGCCACCGCCATCAGTTCTGCCGCTCGTGCGGAACGCCCCTGTGGGCGACCATTCCGACGGTCTGGCTGCGGTGGTGCGATCCGCTTTGGCTGCAGCGGGTACGTTCGGCCATCACCTGGTGGCTGTGGACCCTGCTGATCAGCTTTGTGCTGGCATTCGGGGGAGGCGTGGTGGGCGTCATCTGGGGCGCCCGCGGCTCACCGATCTCGGCCCGGGGCTCGATGATCAGCATCGGCCTGACCAATGTCGTCATGCTGATCCTGCACCTGGTTGTGGTTTACCGACTGTCCACGCCACATCCGGGCAGCCGCATCCAGGACACACCGACACTCCGCGGGATCACCCGCGGGTTCGCCCTTTATGCATTGCTGGCCGCCGCCGCGATGCAAGGGGTCCTGCTGGGCGGCGGATCCGCGCCGACCATCACGGCGCTGTCCGTGCTGAGCACCCCGGCGCTGCTGTCCACCATCGGCGCCTTCCTGTATGTTCGCGGGCTGGCCTGTCGCATCCCCAACCGCAAACTGATCGAGCGCCTCACCCTTTTGATGTGGACCTACGGTTCGTTGATGGTCGCCATGCAGGCTTTGGGTCTGATCTCGCTGCAGGCCCTGGACCTCGACGGCGGGATCGCGCCGGCCCCAAGTCTCGGACCGCAAATGCTGGTCGGTTGCGCATCCGGGGTCGTCGGGCTGGTGCTGTTGCTCTGCCAGGGCGCCCTGGCCGTCCTGCTGTTCACGCTGCGGCGGGTCGTGTTGCAGGCCACCCAATCCGCCCGCGCAGAATCGGAGTCGCGACCGTGAGGGCGGCCACAAGTCCTGCCGGATCAAGGATCGACACAACCGGCCACATAACAACGGCTTGCGCCTCCTGCCGCCTGACTTGGGTGCCGCGCAGGCCGAAGTTTGCCGGAATCTTGTGGCGGGAATCCCTACTGCCACGCATCTCAACCCATGAGAAGCGCTTATAATCCCCGGAATTCGGCGCCCAGCGCCACGAAACGATTTTCTTGACCGCCCGATCCGAGTCGGTGCCAACCGCTAGAGGAGGAACTGGATCATGCGAACCCTGTCGGCCCTCATCATTTCTCTGTGCTGTGTCCCGCCAACCGTCGCGCTCGCTGGAAATCCGGCCGGCGCCACTGAAGCGCTGGTGCTGCCCAACTGCCCGGTAATGGATGAGCCCATCGATCTCAGCATCAGCACCAGGACCGACGACGGCCCGGTGTTCTTCTGTTGCAGTGGGTGTATCAAGAAGTACACCGCGAACCCACAGAAATATGCCGCTCGGGTTGCAGCCCAACGCACAGGCCTGGAGAACCGCCCCAAGGTCCAGGTCGCCTGTCCGGTCAGCGGCGAGCCGGTCAAGTCCAGCGTCTCGGTCGAGCACGACGGGCGGAAAATCCTGTTCTGCTGCCCGCAGTGCGTCGACAAGTTCAAGGCCGACCCCGCCAAGTATCAGGCAGCGCTGGCCAACAGCTATACCTATCAAACCCGCTGTCCGGTCATGGACAAGGCAATCGACCCCGCCGCCTTCAACGTCCTGCCTACCGGCCAGAAGATCTACTACTGCTGCAAGGGTTGCGATAAAAAGCTGCTCAAAGACCCTGCAAAGTACGCCCCCAAGCTGGCCGCCCAGGGCATCCACTTGGACATCCAGAAGCTGCTCGAGGCCGGAGCGTCCGGCGGATGATCCGGGGTGGCGAAGGCATGCTCGACCCGTCCACCTGCGGACACGGTGCCACCGTTGGGAGGATCGCCGCCTGGGCGGTGCTGCTGTGCGCCAGCGCTGCCCCGGCGGTGCACGCCCAGCCACTGAACGAACGGTGTCCGGTAATGACCGAGGAGCCGGTCGACCCCGCGATCACCGTGGTCTACCAGGGCAAGCCCGTGGCCTTCTGCTGCGACACCTGCCTGGAGAAGTTCAAGGCCAACCCCGACAAGTACCTGGCCCGTCTACCGCAATTCGCCGCCGCCGCCGCTGACGGCGCTGCAAACGGGCCGGCCACCGAGAAGCACTCGGCGGTGCCCTGGAGCGGGCGGGTTCATCCCGCCGTGGTTCATTTTCCGCTGGTTGGCATCCCCTTGGCCCTGCTTGGCTACCTGCTGTGGCTGATCACCGGCCAACAGTCGTTCGCCCGTGCCGACGTGGTTCCGCTGGCGGTCGGAACCCTCGGCGCCGTGACCGCCGTGCTCACGGGCGGCGTGGCCCACGATCACATGCGCTTCAGCGAAACCCTCCACGAAATCGTCGAGCGCCATGAGTTCTGCTCGACCACCGCCATGATCCTGGCCCTGGCGCTGTCGGCCCTGCGTGCCTGGCGCTGGAAGCGGCTGTCCGGTGGATGGCGGTGGGTGTACCTCTCCGGCCTGGGTGTGGCCACCATTCTGCTGGCCGTGACCGGCTACCTGGGCGGCAGCCTGGTCTTCGGCCCCGACCACCTGGCGTGGTCCTGAAGGCACGCGCCTTCTGCGGCCGAATCGCAGCACGTTTGACGTCGCTCAGCACCCCGGCATAGCATGACACTTGGACATGGCAATCGACCTGATATACCGGCACTCGCTCGCGCTGCTCACCGACCTGTACGAGTTGACCATGGCCTATGGGTACTGGAAGGAGGGCATTGCAGAGCGCGAAGCCGTGTTCCACATGTTCTTTCGCAGGAACCCCTTTCACGGCGGTTTCTGCATTGCCGCAGGGCTGGGCTACCTGGTCGAGTTCCTGAACCGCTTCCGATTCGATGGCGAGGACCTGCAGTACCTGGCCACCCTGCGCGGCAACGACACCCGCCCGCTGTTCGAGCAGTCGTTCCTTGACTACCTGGGGGCCCTGCGGTTTCACTGCGACGTGGACGCCGTTCCCGAAGGCACGGTAGTCTTTCCGCACCAGCCGCTGGTCCGCGTGCGCGGCCCGGTGATCCAGGGGCAGATCCTGGAGACCGCGCTGTTGAACGCGATCAATTTCCAAACCCTGATCGCCACCAAGGCGGCGCGGGTGTGCATGGCGGCCGGCGGACAGCCGGTCCTGGAGTTCGGTTTGCGTCGCGCCCACGGCGCCGACGGCGGCCTGGCGGTCAGCCGTGCCGCGTACGTGGGCGGATGCGCCGGGACGTCCAACGTGCTGGCCGGCAAGTTGTTCGACATTCCGGTGCGCGGCACGCACGCCCACAGTTGGGTGATGTCCTTCGCCGAGGAGTTGGAATCATTCGAAGCCTACGCCCGGGCCATGCCCAACAACTGCGTATTCTTGGTGGATACCTACGACACCCTCGAAGGCGTGCGCCGTGCCGTCCAGGTCGGCCACCAATTGAAGCAGCACGGCCATCGCATGCTCGGGGTGCGGCTGGACTCCGGCGACCTGGCCTACCTGAGCATCGAGGCCCGCAAGATTCTGGATCAGGCCGGCTTCCACGATGCCGCCATCGTGGCCAGCAACGACCTGGACGAACACATCATCGCCAGCCTCAAGCAACAGGGAGCCGCCATCAGCATCTGGGGCGTCGGCACCAAGCTGGCGACGGCGTTTGATGAACCGGCCCTGGGCGGCGTCTACAAGCTGACCGCCCTCCGCGAGCACGACGGCCCCTGGCAATACAAGCTGAAGCTCTCCGAACAGGCCGTCAAGATCTCGAATCCGGGGATTCAGCAGATCCGGCGCTTCCGTTCCGGCGGCGAATTCATCGCTGACGCCGTCTACGACATCGAGCTTGGGATCGCCGACGACTGCATCATCGTGGATCCGCTGGACATGACCCGCCGCCGCCGCGTGGCGGTCGGCACGCCGTTCGACGACCTGCTGGTTCCGGTGTTCCGGTCGGGGTCTGCGGTCTACGAAGTGCCGCATCTCAGCGTCTCGCGCGATCGAGCCGCAGCCCAACTGGCCGGATTTCACGACGGCATCAAGCGGCGGACCCATCCACACCAGTACCCGGTCGGCTTGGAGAAGCGGCTGTTCGACTTGCGCACGCAACTGATCCTCAGCGCCCGTGGGGTCAGCGCATGATCGCCCTGGTCCTGGTTGACATCCAGAACGATTTCCTCCCGGGCGGACCGCTGGCGGTGCCCCACGGCGACGCCATCGTCGCGCCAATCAACCGCCTGCTGCCCGCCTATGATCTGGTGGTCGCGACCCAGGACTGGCACCCACCGAACCACGGCAGCTTCGCCGCGAACCATCCCGGATGCCAGGTCGGCCAGCTCATCGACCTGCATGGGCTCCCGCAATTGCTCTGGCCGGTGCATTGCGTCCAGGACACCCGGGGCGCCGCTTTTCCGGACACGCTGAACGCCGGCCGCATCCAGGGCTGCTTTCATAAGGGAACCGATCCAACAGTGGACAGCTACAGCGGCTTTTTCGACAACGGGCACCGCCAGGCCACCGGACTGGCGGACTTCCTACGGGTCCACCAGGTGGGTGAGGTGCATCTGGCCGGGCTGGCCACCGATTACTGCGTCAAGTTCACCGCTTTGGATGCCAGGGACCTCGGCTTCGAAACCGGGCTGCTCAATGCCTGCTGCCGCGGGGTCGAGCTGCACTCCGGAGACAGCGACCGAGCCATCCGCGACATGGTCGCCAGCGGTGTTCGCCTGCTGGGTGCCGGCCAGCCCACCGCATGAACTCGCCTCCACGCGGGTGGGCAAAAAAATGGCGCCCCAACCAGGAAAGATGTGCTCTTTTCCTAGGGGGCGCCCTGGAGCAGACAAGTCCTAGAATAGCGGAGCCGCCGACCGAAAGTCAAAGCGCTGATTGGGATCCGGCGAGCGGCGGTCACCCATCGCGGACCCAACGGATCCTCAATCCCCCATTTCCGGGCCCGCTTCGTCCGAAAACCAGCCCGCAGTGGACTTAACTATTTGGGAACCATAGAATAACAATGGAGCCCGGGCAGCGACCGAGTCGCAACTGTTGAACTCTTGTGTGCTTGATCTCCTCACCTGTCCGGGCTCTTTTCTTGCCTCACTCTGACTCCAAGTCTTTGAGCCCCAAATCTTTTTATATCATGGAGACAGCGCCTGCCGGCCCCCGCGGTCCGCGGTTGGCGCCGGGAGTGTCCCGACTACTCGACGATGGGCCCGATCGAGGCTTCGCCGGTATCGGCGTCGATGGTCAGGGTGATGGAAATACCGTCCAGGGCCAGCGTTACTGTGGCGTCCGTGGCCTGGTCAAGTTCACCGTAGATTCCGAACTTCAGTTCGTCGTCGCCGCCGATACCGACGTCGGAGATGGTCACGCCGGCCAGGGCTTCGGCCTCGGCGGTTCCGAACTGGACCGCGTACGGCCCCCCGCTTACCGGGTGCGTGATCGGGGTCGCGGTGTCTGAGGCGGCAGCGAGGTGGTACGCGCTGATCGACTTGTTGAACACCACCACGCGAACGTCGTTGCGGTGGGCAATCGATTCAATCTGGGCGACCGCCAGATCCCCCTGCAACAGGTCGGCCGCGCTGCGGAGGATGCTCCGCTGGGTGTCGCCGGCCGTCGGGATGGCCAACAGGACGAAGATCGACAACAGCACGATGACGATCAGCAGTTCCAGCAAGGAGAACCCCGTTCGACGGGTTCTCCACGACGATGGGGTGATCGCGGACAGGGTGCACATCACAGCGCTGTATCGGTCAGCACAACCCGCCGCGTGATCAGGAGACCGGGACCCGGGCCCTTCCGGACGGGACCGCGGTCCCATAACCTCGCGCGCCGACAACGGCCACTTGCCCGGCCCCGGCTTGAATCATACCGTTGCCTGGAGAGCTGTCGACGGGAGACAACGTCCATGTTCAAGAAGCGCCGAGCCGGCTTTACGATTGCCGAGGTCCTGGTGGCCTCGATCATGCTTGCACTGGTGGTTGCTGCCGTCGGGCAGGCCGTGGCCGCCGCCCAGATGCAGTCACACGCGTCCCTCCGCCAGCAGCAAGCCGCCAGCTTGCTCGACGAACTGATGGAGGAAGTCCTGGCTCATCCCTACATCGACCCGCAGGGTGACACCACCATGGGGCCCGACACCGGCGAATCCGGTCGTCTCGATTTCGACGCCGCCGACGACTATCACGGCTTCACCGAATCCGCCGGTGCCCTGTATGACGCCGGCGCAGAACTGCTGCCGGCCGCCTTCCAACTGTTCAGCCGCTCGGTCAGCATGGTCAGCGGCACCACCGCGGTTTCGGGATTCGCGACCCCAGTCGCCGGGCTGACCATCACCGTGACCGTGCAGGACCAGAACAATCTCACCTGGACGACCACCCGTTTCATGATGGAGCCGTGACCCATGGATGCAGCGCGCAGACGTCGATCGAACGCCGGACCGCGCCGCCGGGCGCTAACCCTCATCGAGTTGGTCATGGGCATGGCCGGCACCGCCCTGGTGGCCTCGGCGCTGGCCGCGATGATGGAACTCACCGTTTACGGCAGCCGGGATATCACTGACCTGCATCGCATGGTCATCCGCGAAAAGCGCGTCGGCGATCGCATGGCCGCCACCCTCCGCAGATCCCACTCGGCGCTCGCCAGCGGAACCGATTACCTGGTGCTGTGGGAAGGCGACACCAACGAGAGCGGCGGGCACAGCCTGTCCGAGCTGGTCCGCATCGAACGCGACGACGGCAGCAGCACGTTGTCTGCATACCAGGCCCCCGCCACGCTGGACCCGCTCGATGACACCGAGTACGTCCTCGGGACCTCCGACTTCAACATCGAGACGCTGGCGATCAAGGGCACCGCCAACTTCCCCGCCACCCTCTGGGCTGAAGATGTCACCGCCTGGACCCTCACCCTGAACCACGTCACCCCCCAGAATGCCACGTTGGTGTCCTACCGCCTACAAATCACGACTCCCAATGTCACCGACACCGCCATCGGGGCAGCCGCACTCCGCAACCGGGACTAACTAAGTCCGGGCAGGTGGGTGGACTCGGCCCCTTTGGAAGCGGACGCCCTGCGCCTCGGGACGGTGTGGTTGAATTGGTCAACGTCCGCTCCCTGACGCTGCTCCTTGGGCATAAAGAAGTCGCAGGGGTCGGTTGGTATGCCATGGTCGCCTCCAGGGGCGCCTAACGGGGGGTGGTCTCCGGCCTCGGCGGTTGGGAGATGGCGTTGAGCTGGACTTCGTAGTCGATGGCCCCGATGCACACCAGGGCGCTTTGTTTGTGCAGTTGCATGCGGACGACGCTGGCGACCTTGCCCATGGCGTCGACGTGCACCGGGTCGCCGGGTCGCAGGTTGTTGATCCACGCAACCCAGGCCTGGTGGGCGGCCCGCTGGTGGTCGAGTTGCCGCGACTTTTCCTGGTAGGATTCGGTGACGCGTTCGGCCTCCTGGCGGGCCGCCGCCGCCGACTTGCGGGCCTCCTCGGCCTGGCGGCGGGCATCCAGCGTGCCCTCGATGGCCCGCGACAGGGCCCGGTGCTGGTCGTCGATGTGCCGCCGGGCCGCCTGAACCACCCGCTCGGGCAGGCCCAGCCGCTGGGCGATGGCCAGGGCATTGCTGTTGCCCGGCTCACCCAGGCGCAGCACGTAGGTCGGCGCCAGGGATTCCAGATCGAATTCCACCGAGGCGTTGTCCACGCGCGCCAACGTATAGGCGGCGGCCTTGAGCTGCGACGAATGGGTGGTCACGATCGCGCTGCAACCAAGGTCCAACAATTCATCCAGGATCGCTTGCCCGATGGCCGCCCCCTCATCCGGATCGGTCCCGGCGCCCAGCTCGTCGATCAGCACCAGCGTGCCCGGGCCGGCGGCCCGCAAGATCCGGCAGATGTTGGTCAGGTGGGCGCTGAAGGTGCTCAGCGATTGCTCGATGCTCTGCTCATCACCAATGTCGATGAAGATCCGGCGATACAGCGGCATGATCGATCCGCGGTCCGCCGGAATGGGAATGCCCGACTGGGTCATGGCCGCCAGCAGCCCGACGGTTTTCAGCGACACGGTCTTGCCGCCGGTGTTCGGGCCGGTGATGACCAGAACGTCAAAGTCGTCGCCCAGCCGGATGTCGATCGGGACCACCGCCGTGTCAGACCCCTCGAACAGGTCGACCAGCACCGGGTGGCGGGCGCCGTGCAGATCCAGCAGCCCGTGGTCGCTGAGCCGCGGGCAAATCGCGGCCCGGCTGAGGGCGTACTTGACCTTCGCCGCCAGCAGGTCCAGCACGCTGCAGGCTTCGAGGGTCCGCAGAATGTCATCCTGCTGTTGATGGACCTGCCGCGACAGGGCCGACACGATGCGGCTGACCTCCTCCAGTTCCTTGACCTTCAGCCGAGCCACCGCATTATTCAGCTCGACGGCCTCCGACGGCTCAATGAACAAGGTGGCCCCGCTGTCGCTGCTGCGATGCACAATGCCGGGGAGCCGGCCGCGGAACTCGGCCTTGAGCGGCAGCACCACGCGGTCGTTGTGAAACGTGGTGCTCGGATACTGCAGAATCTTCTGATACTTGGGCTGCCGCAGAATCCGGGTGAACACGGTGCCGGTCTCGTCACGCAAGGTCTCGATGCGCGAGCGGATGGCGGCCAGGCGCGGCGACGCCTCATCGCGGACCGCCCCGCGCGAATCGATGGCTTGGTCGATGGTGTCGGCCAGCCCGGTGTGGTCGCTGACCCGGCCGACAAAGGCGCGAAGCAGCGAACGCTCGGCCGGAACCCGCGCCAGCCAGCGACACAACAGGCCGGTGGCCGCCAGCGTGCACTGCACCTCCCCCAGTTCCTCGGGCTCCAGACCGCCCGGCTTGCCGGACCCCCGAACCAGCGGGCGAATGTCGCGCATCCCGCCGATCGGCGGCAGCCCCAGGTCAGGCTCGATGTCCATCAGCTCGCGGACCTGGTCCAGCCAGCGGCGGACCTCCGGAGCGTTGGCGCTCGGTCGCAGGCGCTCCACCAACGAGCGCCCCAGCCCGCAAGCGCACTGGCGCGCCAGCGCCTGCCGGACGTGGTCGAATTCGAGCTTGGCCAGGGTCTGGTCATCCATGGCGAACGCACGCTTCCAGCAACAGGTACGGATACCGCGCGGGCTGGTGCACTGGGGCGGTTGGATTGGCGGCGAGCACCCGACCGTAATAGCCGCCGACCTGGTCGAGCCAGGACCGCACGCGCAAGCCCATGTACGGCTCGCAGACCGCTTGCAGGGCGGCCTGCAGATGGGCGGCGGCGGTCCGCCGCAGCCGCTGGACGCCTTGCAGATGGCCGACATGGAGCTTCAAGTGGCAGGCCGAGACCTGGATCAGGCCCTGCAGGAAGCGTCCCTGGGCGGCACGCTTATCGGTGAGCTGCCACAAGCCCTCCCAGGCTTCGTGGGCTTCCCACCAGTAACCATGATTATACAAATCGCAGCCGTACAGGTAATCGGGGCTCCGCTGCCAGGCCTCGGGCGGATAGTAAGTCACCGGCGGTGGCGGCGAACCCGGAGCATGGTAACTGTGACCGTCGGGATGGGCCGTGGGATGCGGGGCCCTTCCGGGAACAAACCGGTAGCTCGGAAAGGGAACGTCAATGTACCGCAGAGCGGAGAAGGTCATGGGCGCCCCCATGGGCGACAGCACCCCGCCGGCGCCAGCGGAGCACTGGAATCAAAAACCCTCCTTGAGGTCTTCTTTCTCGTACTCGCGCAGGCCGTCGTCATCCCGAAATTTCCGCCACAATTGCCGCACACCCTGGTAGTCACGGACGTAGCGGTAGTCGTGCTCGATGGCCTTGTTGATCGGCCCCAACTCACCCCCGGTGCCGCCCAGATGGTCGCGCTGGACTGCCCAAATGTGCACGCAGGCCTCGTCCTGCCCGTAGTGCTCGCGGGCCAACTGCAATGCCGTGGTCAAGTCCGGAGCGTGCAGGGCACCCGCGTGGACATGCGGCAAGCCGCGGCGCTTCTGGGTGAACACCTCGTAGACCCGTAAATCCTGCTCCGCAGGCAGAGGCTCATCGGCCGCACAAGCCGCTCCGATGCGGCGGGTTCTGGAAAGTGCCATCACTCTATCCCCGATCACGCCTGGGCCGTGGCCGCACCGGGACGACGGACCCGAGGAATCCTATCACGGACCGCCGGCAATCGACCGCCGGCAGAAGCATGGACTCCGCGCCCCACCGCCTGGGATCGTGAGGGGCCCACGGTGCGGGCCTTGGTCCGCTCAGCGGTTCTTTCCGAGCATTTCCAGCCGGCGCTCGGCTTCGCGTTTGCGCAGCGAGCGCACCGCGACCAAGGCGGCCAGTTGTTCTTTCCGGGGCTTGGTCTTGCCGCTCTCCCAGTTATAGATGGTAATGGGATGCACGCCGACCAACTCGGCATAACGAGGAGCAGACAGCCCCAGCTTCTTGCGATGGGCTTTGAGCCAGGCCGGCGAGAACCGTGCGCCTTCCGCCAGTTCCTCGGGAGCCTTGTGGGCCACCCGCCTGCGCTCCTGGCTGCGCAGAAAGGACACGTCTTTCTCCAGTGCCGAGAGCTTGCGTTTGAGTTCGGCGATATCACGCCGATGTTGCGTGGCGGCCCGCTTGGTGGTGGTCACCTGGGCCTTGATCTGTTTTCGCGATATCCTGGCGATCTCGTCCTTCATGACTTGGGCGAGGTTGGGCATGGTGAGCCTCCTTCTTGGCAATCACACCGCCCGACGGCGTGGCGTCGGGTTGGGCAGATGATCAGACAATCCTCCTGCAGCAGCGCGGTTCCGGCGTTCCGGCGGATCCGCTCACTCATCCGGCCTGCTTGAGTGAGCCGAGCACGGCGTTGCGGACCCAGCGGTTCTGTTCATGGCTGAACCGCCGTAATCCGACGCGCTGCTGGTTACACGGGCCGTTGCCGCGAATGACCCGGTAGAATTCGTCCCAGTCCGGTTCGGTGTAGCCCCAATGCCGTCCGGCAGCATCGGGAGCGCACCGCGGATCCTCCAGCAGTTCCGGGTTGGGTCGGGCCGAATCGGCGTGGCTGGGACCTGGCAGGTGCACCCGCAGACCCAAGGCCTTGGCCGCCGGGGCAAAACGATCCACAAACTGCCGCCGAAGCGTATCATTGCTGGCGGTCTTGATCCGCCAGCGCATGAACATGTTGTTGTGTTTGGACTGCTGGTCCGGCGGGCCAAAGAACATCAGGCAAGGCCACCACCAGCGATCAAAAGCAGCCTGCATCATGTCGCGCTGCCGCGGCGTCCCGCTCATCATGGTCAGGACCATCTCTTCACCGGACTTGAAGTGGAAGGCTTCTTCCATGTTGATGCGATTCATGGTCCGCACGTAGGGCCCGTAGCTGCCGGCGGCCAGCGCTTTCTGGTTCATAATGGCCGCGCCGTCGACCAGCCACTGAATGGCACAGACGTCGGCCCAGGTGGGCGCCGGGTAATTGAAGACGTTGTGGTACTTGGTGCGGCCTTCGCATAGATCGCGCAGCATCTGCTCGCGCGGTTTGCCCAAATCCTCGGAAACACGATAGAGCATCTGGCCGTGGCCGACCTCGTCTTGCACCTTGGCCATCAAAGCCAGCTTGCGGCGCAGCGAGGGTGCCCGCGTGATCCACTCCCCTTCGGGCAGCGCGCCCACAATCTCGGAGTTGGCGTGGTGCTCGGCCATCCGCAGCATGCCCATGCGGTAGTCTTCCGGCTTCCAGTCCTCAAGTTCAACCAATTGGCCCTGGCAGATTCGAGCTTCGAACTCGGCCAGGCGGTCGGGGTCCTCAGGATGGTTGAGCACCAGTTTGGGATCGTCCCCGCCGCCGCAACTCATTCGTGGATCTCCGACAACGCTTCACCAATTCACGAAGGACCACCTATTATAGCCAGGATGAGCACAATCACCAGCTTCGTCAAAACTGGCGAACAATTGCTGCCGCCAATTCCTGCGGCGAAGCAACTCACACTGGCTTATCGCCATCCAGCGCCGCGATTTCGGAGGCCGCGACCGCCCGCGACTCAGCTTCCTGAATGGCATCGGCATAACGATCGGAACGCGGCACTCCGACGTCAAGCTTGATCCGCTTGCGAAGCTCGACTCTAAGTCCGCCGCTGCCAGCAAGTTCCGGAGGGATCACACAAACCACTTTTCTCGGAAATATCTGCAAGTACTGCTGAACACGGTGGTACGGCTCCGTTCCGTCCATTGCCGCAAGGAACACGCCCTCATCAACCCGCGCGCGATTGAACTTGAGGCGGTGGCCGATGAGTTCCAGTGCGCCGCCGGCCTGGTAGGCCCCATCCTGCCATTGATTCAATCCACCGATGAAACCTCGAACGGCATCGATCTGAGGATCAGCCGGTCGCGACTGGACCTGGTCGCGGCTCAAACGGCCGCCGGCAGTCCGGACCTCTTCACGCAATTTGGGCGGAAACACCCACGAAACGGTCAAACGGACGTCCTCATCCAGAATCCGCTCCGGCCGCTGATCGAAGACCCCTTTGAGCCCCAACCGAGAACGGCCCAACGGGCCCAATTCACACTCCCGCCCTTCCGCAGCACAGGCCACCACCCAGGTCGCCGCCCGCTCCAACACCGCCAGGGCATCGGCCCGAGTCACGGTCGACGACCGCTCGGCAAACGCCAGAAAGGCGTCGAACCCAAGCGCCCCAGCAGTATGCAGCACCAGCCGATACCGCCCTCCGGCAATCACCGAAGGCACCGAACTCACCTTCACACTCATTCCGCAATCCTCCACAAGCCATTGGAGACAAGACCACCAGAACCGCGAAGCCTTATACCTTATATATACCAAACTATCAAACATTGTGTTTGGCTTATGATTGGTTTCGATGTCCGATCTCCAAGAAAGCATATCACGTATTACTCCTTTAATTAGAACGAGTTACATCGCTACTTGCGCCTTCCTGGCCAGAAGGCCAGTCCCTGATTAAACACGCCGCTGAGATTCTTGCACCGTCGACCGGGTCGTTTCTCCAAGTCGACCGGGTCGTTCTGCCAAGTCGACCAGGTCGTTCTGCCAAGTCGACCAGGTCGTTCTGCCAAGTCGACCAGGTCGTTCTGCCAAGTCGACCAGGTCGTTCTGCCAAGTCGACCAGGTCGTTCTGCCAGGTCGACCAGGTCGTTCTGCCAAGTCGACCAGGTCGTTTCGCCAGGTCGACCGGGTCGTTTTGCCAGGTCGACCGGGTCGTGTTGCCGGATCGACTGGGTCGGGTTAACAAATGACCGGACGGCTGTGGGGTGGCCCCCCTCCCCCTACGCGATATGGCTCTGGCGGCGTTGCCCTTACGGTCGGCAGCAGGCAATGGCTCCCAACCGAGTCAGATCTACAGGTAGAATCGGCGGGTCGCGACCGGCAAGGGCCAGGAGGCGGCCGTCTGGTGAAAAAGCAATGGGCCCCGCAACGGATGTGTACCCAAGCCGGGCAACCCTTGCTGCCGGCTGCCGGGTGCCGGACCGCCAGATGATGTGTTCGGCCTCACGGGTGGCCAAGTCCTTGCCATCCGGGCTGAAACCGAAGTTCGCGCCTTTTCTGCGGCGGACTGCGCTTCCAGCGCTTCCTCGCGGGCATCTTTTTTGCCGCCTTTCTTGGTCTCCAGGTTTGCCTTCTTCTTGGCGGCCTCCTTGTACTTCTCCCAGGCCTCCTTGACGGCCTGGTCACAGGCCTCGCCGGGTCGCATGGCGGTCAGCATCTGCAACCGACACATCGCCGCAACGGGCGGCCGCATGAACGGCAGGGCGGCCGCGACGTCGTTTTCCGATGCGGGCTGTACGGGAGCGCGTTCAACGGCCAGGCTGCGACCCTTCCGCAGCGGTTCCAGCAGCTTCAACTCCGCAACGACGATGGCGGGTACAAGATTCTGCTGGGCGCCCCACTTGAACATCAAGATGAGCTAGTGCGGCAGACGCCGTCCGTGATCATCGTTTCCCGGACCGCCCGCAACTCGGCACGGCCGAAGTCTGCAACCGGCATGGATCCATACAACGAGACCAACGGCCGCAGTGCAGAGCGGATCCAACTCAGCTCGCCGGTCGGCCGCCCGTCTTTGCGATAGTAGACCGTGGCGTGATCCCAGTAGGCCGAGCACAGTTCCGTAATGATGTAGTCCGATGCGTGACGGCGGCGACGTGGGGCTCCGGTGGCGTGTTCGGCCAGGGCCCTGCGGTAAAGCTCCACACTCTCCGTGGTGCCGTATCTACCCAGGTAGATCCGCCGGCCTTCGATCTCGACGAACGCCCGGGCGGGTTTGCCCGCTGGCTGCTTGTGGCAACGGTATTTGGGAACTTTCTGAAACATGGGTGGGCTCCTTTCTCTTGCCGGAAATCGTGTCCGATTGACACGTTTCTGGCTGTGAGTTTAAGGGCCGCACCACTTTCGGTGGGTATCGCAACTAGCGATTCGGCACTGACTTACGATTCATGGAGCCAGAGGGACTCGAACCCTCGACCTCTTGCATGCCATGCAAGCGCGCTCCCAACTGCGCCATGGCCCCGTGGGATGCGGCGTCCGGGTAGCGCCGCAAGCGGTATTAAATGGGATGTCGGGTCCCAAGTCAACAACCGCCGGGAATGGCTGCGGCATTCGCCCTGCGAAGGAGCGGCCAAGGTCCGATCCGGCGACGAGAAGCCTGTCGGGCGGAGCCGAGCGGGGCTTCAGGACACACGGCGGTCAGTCTAGTTATAGTGAGCCGCGCCGTACAGTTCCAGGCTGTCGCGGCCGAGCAGGCCGGTGACTGCGTCGCAAAACGGTTGGGAGGCGCTGACCGACAAGCCGCGATCGCAGCGGACCGCGGCCAGCAGGTTGTCGGAGGTGGTGATCCGCAGGACCACCGGCTTATCGCCGCTGTACGCCTTGATGACCGAGTGCAGCCGCTGCATGATGTCGGGCTGATGGCAGCCGCTGGTCAGGCTGATGACCACCTGGGCGGTCAGCTTCTCAGCGGCCTGGTCCAATGGAATCACCTCCACCACCCGCAGCGCCGGGTCTTCGCGGCGGCGGTCGACCGTACCCTTGATGAATACGGCATTGTCCAGCACCAGATCGGGCCGAAAACGATCCAGGTCGGACGGAAACACGATGGCCTCGACCGAGCCGCGGATGTCCTCCAAAGTGACGATGCTCATTCGCGAACCGGCTTTGCGGCCGCGCTTGGTGAGCACGGTGCGAACCTTGGTGATGATCCCACCCATGATGATCTCAGTGTCGGCCGGCAGTTGCCCGATGCGGTCACTGGTCGCCGTGCCGAAGCGCTGGATCAGGTCGGCGTACTGAGCCAGCGGGTGGTTGGTGATGTAGAAACCCAGGGTGTCCTTCTCGAACTTCAGCAGCTCGGCCTCGGTCCACTGCTCGTCGTCCGGAATGGTCGGATAGGTGACCTCGGGGATGTCGTCGTCGGCCCCGAGCATCTCCAGCAGCGACATCTGGCCGGACAGGCGGTCACGCTGGGAGCGCTGGCCGCCCTCGAAAGCCTGGTCGAGAACCACCATCATCGCCTTGCGCATGGCCCCGGTGCAATCAAACGCGCCGCACTTGATCAAGGCTTCGATGGCCGACCGATTGACCGTGGCGAGATCCACCCGCTCGCAGAACTCAAAGATGCTGGTGAACGGTCCCTGTTCGTCGCGGGCGGCAATGGTGGCCTGGACGGCCTTCTCGCCGACGCCCTTGATGGCGCCCAGCCCGAAACGGACTTGGCCCCGGGCCGGCGGGGTCGGGGGCGCCAGCGGATTGTACACCGGCGTGAAGTCGTAGTTGGACACGTTGACGTCGGGCGGCCTCACCGAGATGCCCATGGCCCGGCAGGCCTCGATGTACTCCACGACCTTGTCGGTGCTGCTCATCTCGAAGGTCAGCAGGGCGGCCATGAACTCCACGGGGTAGTAGGTCTTCAGGTACGCGGTCTGAAAAGCAATCAAGGCGTAGCCGGCGGAGTGGGCCTTGTTGAAGGCGTAGCCGCCAAAGCGCAGAATGTCCTCGAAAATCTGCTCCGCCGTGGGCCGAGGCACGCCGTTGGCAGCACAGCCGTCCAGGAACGGGCCGCGCATGGCCTCGATCATCGAGGTCTTCTTCTTGCTGATGGCCTTGGCCAGGCGAAACGCCTTTTTCAACTCAATGTTGCCCAGGCGGTGAACCAGGCGCGAGACCTGTTCCTGGTAGACCATGATGCCGAAAGTCTCGCGCAAGATCTCGGTCATCAAGGGGTGCGGCGTGTCCCAGGCCTCGCCGTGCTTGCGGGCCACGTAGGCTTCGATGTTGACCATCGGGCCGGGTCGAAACAGGGCGTTGGCTGCAATCAGATCCTCGATGCGGTTCGGTCGCATCTTGCGAACCACGTCGCGCATGCCGTCGGACTCAAACTGAAAAATGCCCTTGGTGTTGCCTTCGGCGAACAAGGCATAGACCTGCTGGTCGTTCAGGTCCAGGTGCTCCAGGTCGATGGGCGGATGGCCGGCCTGCTCGGCGAGTCGGCGGGCCCGTTCGAGGGTGGTCAGCGTGCGCAGGCCCAGGAAGTCCATTTTCAGGAGCCCGACCTTCTCCACGGTCGGCCCATCATATTGCGTGACGATCTGCTGGTGGGCGCCGCTGCCGTTGCCGCCGGGTGGTTTGTACAACGGCAGAAAGTGGTTCAGCGGTTGATCGGCGATGACCACCCCGGCGGCGTGCACCCCGGCATGACGGGCCAGGCCCTCGATCCGCTTGGCGATCTCGATGACCTTGGCGACCTGCGGATCCTCCCGGCAGAGCCGCTGGAGTTCGGGTTCGATGGACAAGGCCTTGGCGAGGGTCATGTGCAACTCGGCCGGAATCAAGCGCGACAGCCGGGTGGCCCGCTCGAAGTCGATGCCCAGCACCCGGCAGACGTCTTTGACCGCCGCCCGGGCCTTCAGCGTTCCGAAGGTGATGATTTGGGCGACGTGGCCGTACCTGCTGCGGACGTAGTCGATGACCTTTTGGCGGCCGTCCTGGCAGATGTCGATGTCGATGTCCGGCATTTCATCGCGATCCGGATCCATGAACCGTTCGAAGTACAATCCGTAACGCAACGGCTCCGGGGTCGAGATGTCCAGGCAGTAGCCGACCACGGAACTGCATCCCGAGCCGCGGGCGCAGCACGGGATGCCCAAGCCACGGGCGTGGTTCATGAGGTCCCAGCAAATCAGGAAGTAGCTGCTGAAGCCCTTGCTGGAGATGACCTCCAGTTCGTACTCGATCCGCTCGCGAAGTTCGTCGGTGATCGCCTCATACTTGCGGGCAGCGCCCTGGTAGACCCGGTCGCGCAGATACGCGGCGTCGGAGCGGGCGTCGGGAACCGTGTACACCGGGGCGTGTCGCGTGGAGAAGTCCAGCTCCAGGTCACACATCTCCACGATGCGCAGCGTGTTGGCGAGCACCTCGGGGTGCTCGGGAAATAGGGTCGCCATCTCCTCGGCGGACTTCAGATAGAACTGGTCGCTCGGGAACTTGAACCGCTTGTCGTCCGAGACCAGGCTGCCGGTGGAGATGCAGCACAGCACGTCGTGGGCCTCGACGTCGGTGTCGTCCAGATAGTGGACGTCGTTGGTGACAATGGTGCCGACCCCCAGCCGCTGGGCCATGTCGAACAACGCCGGGTTAATCTGTCGCTGTTCTTCAATGCCGTGGTCCTGGACCTCGATGAAAAAATGGTCCGATCCGAAGATTTTGAGGTACGCTTCGGCGGCGGTCTCGGCGAGTTGGCGATCGCGGTGGAGCAGGATCTGCGGGAGTTCGGCGCCGAGGCAGGTCGACGTACAGATCAAGCCGTCACTGAACTCCGCGAGGGTGTCTTTGTCGATGCGGGGCTTGTAGTAGAAGCCCTCCAGATACCCGATGGAGGCCAGCTTCAAGAGGTTGCGGTAACCGGTGAGATTGCGGGCCAGCAGCAGCAGGTGGTAGCTATAATCCCCTCCGATACACCTGGCATCGCGGTCTTGGCGGCGCCCCGGGGCCAGGTAGGCTTCCATGCCGATAATCGGCTTGACCCCTGCGGCCGTGGCTGACGAAAAGAACTCTATGGCCCCGAATAGATTGCCGTGATCGGTGACGGCCACGGCCGGCATGCCCAGGTTCTTGACCTTGTGCACCAGTTGCTTGATCTCGGTGGCACCGTCGAGCAGGCTGTAATGGGTATGCACGTGGAGGTGTGCGAAACCAGGCGCGGTCATGGTCCGAGAGTCCTCACCAGGGGCGGGCATGGGTTCCCAGTGGCGATCGTAAGATCATTCCCCCCCGGATTCAACGTCCAGTGCGCTGCGACCGGCGCCGGCGATTGTGAGTTATCCGGTCTTCACAGCGACCGCGGGGCAGAAGCGGTCGTGCTTTGCCAGGGCGTACGTTACAATACCGCAGGGGTTTGGACGGGGGCCGGCCGGCCGATACAATTGCACCCTTGGCAAAGAGGTCCGTGCGCATGAAGATTGATGGCCTGAAAGTGTGTGTCTGTGTCTTGGCGTGCGTGGTGCTCGGCGGTTCCGGGTGCGTGGTCGGGCAACCGCCCGGCAAGGGCAAAATGTCGCGCCGGGTCGAAGCCAGGACCAAGGCTCGGTACTTCCTCTATTTGCCGGAGGATTACGTCAAGTCCGAGGGCAACCGTCCGGCGGATAAAAAGTGGCCGTTGGTGGTGACCTTCCACGGAATGCGCCCCTGGGACAGCTCCGGGGCTCAGATTCGCGAGTGGCAGCAGGAGGCCGATCGCTATGGGTTCGTGGTCATCGCCCCCGTCACCCGGATATCCGACCTGCTCGGCGAGATTCCGCTCCGGCGGGTCAGCAAGAGCCTGCAAAGCGATGAGATGGCTACCCTGGCCATCATGGACGAGGTGGTCGCCGATTACGACGTCGATCCCAAGCAGGTGCTGAGCACCAGTTGGTCGATGGGGGGGTACCTGGCCCATTACATGGTCAACCGCCATCCGGACCGCTTCAGTTGCCTGGCGGTCCGCCAATCCAACTTCTCCGCGGACATCCTGGACCCGGCGACGGTGCCCAGGTACCGCGATGCCAAGATTGCCATCTTCTACACGCGCAACGACTTCGCGATTTGCCGGCGCGAATCGCAGCAGGCGGTGGCCTGGTATCAGCAGAACGGCTTTGACGTCACGACCGGGGTGGTCGAGCGGATGGGTCACGAACGGACTCCGGAGACCGCGGCGGCGATTTTTGCCAAATCCTGCGATGTCGAGCCCAAGACGCCGCCGGCACCGCTGTCGCGAATCAAGCTGACCTCGATTCCGGCGGACAAGGTGGCCGCGGCGGCGCCCAGGGTCAACCGGCAGCCGCGGCCTGAGCCAAAGCCGCAAACCCCTCCGCAGAGTGCCCAGCCGAGTCGGGCGCCCCGGCCAACCCGCAAATCGATCCCGCAACCCCAGCAGGATCGGCGGAACGCGAAGCGCCAGGTCCCAGCCCCGGTGCAAGCACCAACGGGTTCTGCTCCAACGACCCCGGTCCAGGCCAACGTGATGCCGGCGACCCCACCGGTCCAGGTGGCATCGCGGTCGACCCGGCCTCCGCTTACCGAGGCGGCGATGCGGCAGGGCATGGTTCCAAGCGACGGCCCGTCGAATTCCCCGCCCGCGCCCCGGCAGTCCCCGCCGTACGGCGCGCACGATCCTCGGGTGCCGGTGCGTGCCAAGGCGATGGTCTCCCCGGCGGACGCCCCAGGGCGGAAACCGCCGGAGCGGCAGCCCCAGGATCCAGCCGCCGCCCCGGCACTGAATATCCGGTTGAGCGCCTACATCGGGATCAGCCCGATGCTGGTGAGTTACACCGTGCAGATGCCAGCGCACCTTCGCGACGGTGCCGACGTGTTGTGGATCGACAACGGGGAGCCGATGTCCCGCGGGATTTCAGGTCAGAAATCGCTCAACACCCCCGGGCAGCACAAGATCGAGGTCTTGGTGGTCGGAAAGGACAACCGCGAGTACCGCAGCAGCAAGACCGTCACCGTGCTGGAGAGGTTATCGTTGGACAATGACTGATTGGGTTCGGCAAGCCCTGCGCGCCGCTTTGGTTGGCGGCGCCACCGTCGTCATCCGCATGTACCAGACGGCCGTCCGCCCGCTGCTCATCGGATCCTGCAAGTTCTGCCCGAGTTGCAGCGACTACTCGTTACAAGCCATTCAGCGGCACGGCTTGCGGCGGGGGATCGGTCTGACGGTTCGACGGATTGCTCGCTGCCATCCGTTCGGTCCCGGCGGGATTGACCCGGTCCCGTGACCGCAGCAATCCGGCAACCGATCCGGACCGGGCTGATCCAGCAGCGACCGCCACACGGTCCTGAGCTGGCCGCGCCGGAATCGCTGCACGACTCCGCCGCCCCGCGGCTAGCGGCCGAGCATGCCCCGCGAACGTTTGGGTCGCGGCTCATCCTCGCCAGACTCGGAGTCATCGAGATCCTTCTTCTGACCGGCGCCTTTGCGGGTGTAGTGGGTGGTCAGAGCCAGCTCGTAGGCGTTCGGCCCGGTCTGGAACTCCATGGTGAACACCAAGTGATCGTCGTCCTCGATGCGGTAGGTGTGCCGCTCGGACATGGTCCCGCTGGTGGCGTCTGAACTCTCTGCACGTGAGAAGACGAAGCTCTTGTCGCGGCCCTGATATTGCCCGATGAAGCGATAGGCGTGGCCGTAGTTGTCGAACCAGAAGTAGGCGTACTGGTCGTTGGCGGCGTCGTAGGTCCAGACCGCGTGTGCGCTGACGTCGGTGTCCATGGTCTTGGACCGACTGCGGTAGTCACCGATCAGGGCGGTGCCTTCGAGGGCCTGTTTCAAGACCGCTTCCCCTTTGCCGGTCGCTCCTTGGGGCAGGCCTTCGCTGGCTGGGTACTCTTCCTCGATCTTCCACTTGCCGGCGAGCTTGAACAGCAATTCGAGCTTGTCGGCACCGCCGTCGGCGGCGCGACCGGGCGCCGCGGAGCGCGTGCCCAGCGGCGCCGGGACGCTCTGGGCATCGGCCACAGCAAGCGGCAGCAGGACCATCACGGCGGGCAGCAGTTTCAGTGGATTCATGAGCAGCCTCCTGACCTGGCCATTGGGCGGCAGGGTGGGTCTTCAGTCCCACGTGACGCTACCCGCGAGCTTTCTTGAAGTTCTGGTCGACCTGCTTCCAGTTGATGACATTCCAGAAGGCCGCGACATAGTCCGGGCGGCGATTCTGATAATGCAGGTAGTAGGCATGTTCCCAGACGTCCAGGCCGAGAATCGGGATCAGGCCTTCCATCAGCGGGGAGTCCTGATTGGGGGTGCTCAGGACCTGGAGCTGGCCGCCCTTGAATGCCAGCCAAGCCCAGCCGGACCCGAAACGGGTGGCCGCGGCATTGGAAAATTTCTCCTTGAACGGGTCGAAACCACCGAAGGCATCGCCGATGGCGGTCTCCAGGTCACCGTGCGGCTGACCGCCGCCGCCCGGGGTCATGATCGTCCAAAAGAGTGAGTGGTTGGCATGACCGCCACCGTTGTTGATCACCGCCTGCCGGATGGCGTCGGGGACGGCGCCGACGTCGCGCAACAGGTCGGTGACCGACTTGGCGGCCAGAGCCGCGTGACCCTCCAGGGCCTTGTTCAGGTTGTTCACGTAGCCCTGGTGGTGTTTGCCGTGATGGATCTCCATGGTCCGGGCGTCGATGTGGGGTTCCAGGGCCTTAGGGGAGTAGGGCAGATCGGGTAGCGTGTGGGCCATGATGTCGAACTCCTGTGAGATCTTTCGTTGTGCTGCTGAACCGGACCGCCGATACAATATTCATGACAATATCAGGCCGGTCAAACAGGGTCAAGGTGGGCCGCCCCGAGCCGCTGCCTGCCGAAGCCCTGCACCCGTGGGATGGAGGGCGGATGGGGCGCAGCTACCAGCACAAGATCGTCAGCCGCGCCGGCTTGCAAGACGTGGTGTCCGGCGCCCGCAGCGCCGGCCGCAGTATCGTCTTGTGCCACGGTTGTTTTGACATTGTCCATCCCGGTCACATCCGCTACCTCGAGTTCGCCCGCAAGCACGGTGACATGCTCGTGGTGTCGATCACCTCCGATGCGACCATCGACAAAGCGATCGATCGTCCGTACATCCCAGAGGAACTCCGTGCCGAGAGCCTCGCCGCCCTGGAGTTCGTGGACATCGTGTACATCGATCCCCATGAGTCTGCGTGCGATGTTCTGGAAACGGTCAAGCCGGAGGTGTACGTCAAAGGCGACGAGTATCAGGTCTCCCAGGATCCGCGGTTTCTCAGCGAGCAGCAGGTCGTGGAACGTAATGGCGGCAAGGTCATCTACTCCAGCGGTGACGTCCGCTTCAGTTCCACCGAGCTGATCGAGCGCCTCGGGCGGGACACCGACCTGGAATTGCGCCGTTTGGGGTACGTCTGCCAGCGCCATCAGATCAACCACGGAACGCTCGGGGCCGTCCTGAATCGTTTTGCCGGTCGGCGGGTGGTGGTCGTGGGGGATGTTCTGCTGGATCGTTACCTGTTTTGTGACGCCGTCGATGTTGCCCGCGAATCGCCGATGATGTCGCTTCGCGAGCTGGACGAGCGGACCTACCTCGGCGGAGCGGCGGTGGTCGCCCGCCATCTGGCCGGGTTGGGCGCCACCGTCGAAGTGGTCAGCAGTTTCGGTCGTGACGCCGTGTCGGACTGGGTCCGGTCGGAATTGCAGTCCGACGGCGTGGTCACCCACTCCCTGCTCGAACGCCGGGGGTTGGTGGTCAAGACCCGCTATCTGGTGGAAGATCACAAGGTGCTCAAGGTCGAGCGCGGCGAGCATTGCCCGCTGGACACCCGGGCGGTTCGCCAGGCCGGTGCCGTGCTCCTGGGGGCGGCCACCGATGCCGGGGCGGTGGTGTTCTGCGACTTCGGTTACGGGGTGATTACCGAGCGGTTGCTGTCGTGCTGGCTGTCGGAGATCCGCCGCCGGGCCGACGTCATCACCGCGGACGTCAGCGGGAACCGCGGCACCCTGTTGAGTTTCAGCGATGTCGACCTGTTCTCCCCAACCGAGCGCGAACTGCGTTCAACGCTGCACGATTATGACCAGGGTCTCTCGAGCGTGGCCTGGCGGTTGATGGGCGCCACCCGCGTGCGTCATTTGATTGCCACGCTCGGCCGTCGGGGCCTGGTGGCGTTTGATCGACCGGTTCAGGATCCAGCGTCGGCAGACTTTTCGGCCCGGCTGCGCAGCGAGTACCTGCAAGCCCTGAACGCCCGGGCCAGCGATGCGCTGGGTTGCGGCGATGCCCTGCTGGCGGGCTGCTCACTGGCCCTGTGCTGCGGGGCGTCGTTTGTGCAGGCGGCCTACATCGGCAACGTCATGGCCGCCGCCGAAGCCGCCGAGATCGGCAACATTCCGGTGACCCTACGGCTGTTGCGCCGTTGGCTGGACGGCCGGCCCGAATTGCAGGCCACCCTGCCGGCCGCCGTCAAGGTGTCATGAGCCCGCTGCCGCCAGCCCGCCGAATAGGGCGCTGCCGATGCGGACCATGGTGGCACCTTCCTCCACCGCCACCGCGTAATCATGGGTCATGCCCATAGAGAGTTCGCAGCAGGTCTCGGGCACCCGTTCCGCGGTGCGCAGTTCCTCGAAGATGTCCTTGAGGCGGGCGAACACCGGGCGGGCCTGCTCGGGATCGTCGACCAAGGGCGCCATGCCCATCAAACCCACCAGCCGCAGGTGCTGCAGGCGGCGCATCTGGTCGACCAACACGTCCACCGCTCCCACGGCGACGCCGTGCTTGTTGCGGTCATCGGCGACATTGACCTGCAGCAGCACATCGATCGGCCGCCCGCGGCGCTCGGCTTCGCCGTCGAGATCTTCGGCCAAGCGCAGGGAGTCGAGCGAGTGGATGCAGTCGCACCATTCCAGGGCGGGCTTGATCTTGTTGCGCTGCAGATGGCCGACCAGGTGCCAGCGCGGTGCCGGCAGAAGGCCGCCGTCCTCCAGCAGGCGCTGGCGGCGAATGGCCTCCTGGATCATGGAGGCCCGCTGGGTCAGCGCTTGCACGCGGCTTTCGCCCAGATCGGTGAGTCCCGCTTCCAGGGTCAGCCGGATCAGGTTGACATCGACACCCTTGGTCACGGCCACCAGCCGAACGGATTGCGGTTCGCGACCGGCGCGTGCGCAGGACTCGTCGATCTGCGTGCGGACCCGCTGGATGTTGTCCTGCAGGCGGCGTTGCGTTGCCGAGGCGGTCATGGTCGGTCAGCCTCACCAGCCGATTGACTCCGGCGGGTTCATTTGGAATGATGCAGTTGCGTCATGATCCTGGAAGACATTATCTACAGCCTGCCGGCCGAGCCAAGCGTAATCTGCGTTCAGGAACTCTTCGGCAACAGCGCGGCCCTGGAGCTGGAAATCGGTACCGGAAAGGGCGGCTTCCTGTTGCAGCGTGCCCAGGCGCATCCGGAGCGCAATTTTCTGGGCATCGAGTGGGCCAACCAATACTTCCGCGCGGCCGCCGATCGCATGGCCCGCTGGGGGGTCCAGAACGTGCGGCTGGTCCGGGCGGATGCCAAGGGGGTGGTTTGTCGCTGCCTGGCGGAGGCCTCGCTCAGCGCCCTGCACGTCTATCACCCCGATCCTTGGCCGAAGAAGCGGCACCACAAGCGGCGGCTGTTCGACGCGGGGTTTGTCGATGCCGCCGTCGCCGCCCTTGCCGATGGGGCCCGGTGGTCGATCCAGACCGACCATCGGGAGTACTATGAGGTCATCCACGAATTGCTGCGGACCCGCGGGGCGCTTGAGGAGACACTGCGCGCCTGTGACAATGGTACCGGCGGGCCGCAAACCGTGGAGACCAATTATCAGATCAAGTACCGCCGGGCGGGACGCCCGATACACCGGTTGGACTATCGCCGCCGGCCGCGCCGGTAGTCCGGCGGCGGGCGGACCGGGCCTTCGGCGGTCCACCGCGGGCCGGGTGCTGGGGACTGCGGCGCTGCTTGTGAGCTGGGGGTGCGGCGCGCAAATCTGTCCGGATCGCCTGCCGCAGCAGTATCAGATGGCCCCCGATGGTCGGGCGGTGGCATATGTCGACCCCGAGATCTTCGCCGCGGTGTTGGAATGGATGGAGTTGGAGCAGATCGATCCCAACACCAGTTTCGATTGCCTGGTCGATTTCTTTACTGCCCGGTTCGTGAACGACGTCGACATGATCTTGGTGGTCTTGGATCTGTCGCGTGCCGAGTTCCTGGAGCGCAGTCGCCGCAAGGTGATCTCCAATTTCACAGTGGTCCAACGGCAGTTCGAGGGCGGCATCGGGGTGCTGCCGGTTGCGGTGACGCCGCCGATCGGCCCGCCGCGCCTGCGCAGCTACAGCCTGTTGGGTATTCGAGACGGACTGCTGGCGGGGCCGTCCCTGCATGAGATCGCCCACTCCTGGTGCGCGTACCTCGCCGGTCCGCCGGCGCTGGCGGCCCAACTGCAGCGTGCCCCGCAGAACCATTGGGGGTTCACCTCTGTCGGCGGCGTGTTGGGCGGCTGGGATCCGCAGCAATTGGAGCCGCTTGGCGAGGGGCGCTACCGGGTCTGCGGCCCGTCCCTGTTCGAGCGTTTTGCCCCGCAAGGGTATGCGAACAACAACATTCCGTATGCGCCCCTGGAGCTGTACCTGATGGGGCTGCTGCCGGCGGCAGCGGTTCCAAACATTCGCGTGGCCGTCGACCCGCAGCCGCTGGAGGTGGATGGCGGCTGCGCCGTGTTCTCGGCTCCGGCCCTGCTGACCGTCACCCTGGACGACATCGTTGCCGCCAACGGGCCGCGTTCGCCGGCGGTTGAGGATTCGCAGAAGGACTTCGACGTGGCCCTGGTTATCCTCGCCGAGCAGCCGCTGACTGAGGTTCGCTGGGAATACTATATCGAAGCCATGGGCTGTCTGGAGTCCACCACGCCCTGCCCGACCCTGGCCGGCGGCACGGGCTCCGGCGGTGAGTCGTTCTTGTTCCTGCCGATGTCCTTTTTTGAGGCCACCGGCGGGCGAGCGTCGCTGCGCTTCAGCACGCTGGGCGAGGGTGGCTCAGGCGAACAATCGGTAGACGATCCAGAGCACCAGGGCGACGGCCCACATGCCGCCGACGATGGTGACCCACAGCACGGCGCTGGACTTGGCGATGTCTTGCACGTCGGGGGCCTTGATGGTGCGGTATACCACGCTGATGCTCAGGCAAATGGGCAAGAGCAGCAGCGCGCGTTGCACTCCGGTCAATGGGATTGGATCCAGGAACAGGACGGCCAGTTCAGCCACGGCGCTTCCCTCGCGGGTCTGGCGGTCCGGTCGACCCCCGGCCGCCGGAGGGCGATCGTGCGGCGGCCGGCAGTCCCTCGGCGCGGGCCAGGGCGTCCAGGATGATCAGCAGATTCAGGAGACCGGCCACTCCGGTGTACACGCTGGCGACGTCTCCCGAAGGCCAGGACAGGTAGTCTGCACGCGGGCTCTTGCTCACCGCATAACAGGTGATCGCGAAACTGCCGTTGAACACCTGGGCCAAGAACCACCAGGACTGGCCGGTCTCCATCTGCTGGGTCCCGGGCGACGGCTTGGGTGCCGGCTGCAGGCTCACGCTGCGCACGCCTCCGATGGCCACCCCGGTCCAGAAGGTCAGTGTGATGGCCACCAGGAAGATAATGCCGCGGGTCTTGTGTCCCAAGAACAGATGGCCCAGCCCGGGAACCAGCCAGGCCAGCACAACCGCGATGGGTGCTCTGAACAGGCCGCCGTCGGTGCGTGTGTCACTCATGAGGCCCGCTCAGTCTGCCAGGCCACAGGGCCCGGCCGGATCGCCACAGCGCCCACATCCGCCTGGAGCCTGGCTCCGCGGCGCGGCAGTCACCGTTTGGGTGGTGTTGAACACGCTGATCAGCCGCCGCGCGTCGCGGCCGCCGCACTGTGGGCAGACGTTGCGATCGGTGGGGGTCATGGTTCGCACCAACTCCTCGAAGCGCGCCTGGCAATCAGCGCAACGGTATTCGTAAATCGGCATGGTTGAGGTGTCCTTCGAGTTTCGGTTCCCGGGCAATCATAGCGCCTAATCGCCGGGGTTGCAACCGATGTTCCAGAAAGGAAATACGGTTGAAAACGGGAGATGGTTGAGCTATCTTCCGGGGCGTTTGTGGCGAACTGGACCCCTTCATCACAGGAGTATGACATGGGTAGCAGAGTTCGATGGATGGCCTTGTGCAGCTTGGTGCTCCCGGCCGGATGTGCCTCGATCCAGGGAAAATGGCAATCTGTGGCGGTAGATCCGGCAGACTCGGTCCGCAACTTCAGTCTCGGCGATGCCACCTTCAATAAAGATGGTACCTACGAGGCCAAGATGATCTATGATGGCAAGGAGCGCACCTCCACCGGCACTTACAAGTACGCCTGGAACCACCTGACCTTGATGCCCGATCACGGCGAGCGGCGGATGTACGAGGCCCACGTGGATCGCAACGGCAGGCTGATGCTGGAGTACGACCACGGTGATCACGAGTACGAAATGGCGATGAAGAAGGTGGGCTGCTGTCAGGATTGCAGCAAGCCTTGCTGCTGCAAGAAATGAGCGGTGGCGCCGCCCAACGGCTCAATTCAGCGGGCGCCCTCAGCGCCTGCTTCTTGTTCGTTGGGGATGGACGAATTGGCCGCTGAGCGCCGGACAGTTGATGGGCTGCTGAACCTCTACAAGCCGGTCGGCATCACTTCGGCCAAGGCCCTCTACCGCGTTCGGGCACTGACCGGCGTGCGCAAGAGCGGGCATGCCGGAACCCTGGATCCGGCCGCGGACGGCGTGCTGCTCCTAACCCTCGGCAAAGCCACCAAGCGGACCGAACTGCTCATGGCATTGCCCAAGACGTATCGAGCGACGGCCCGGCTGGACGTCACCAGCCTGAGTCTGGATGCCGACTCTCCTCTGGAACCCGTGCGGGTCGACGTGATTCCCGGTGCGCCGCAAGTGCAGGCCGCGACCGAGCGGTTTTGCGGCGTGATCCAGCAACAGCCGCCAGTCATCAGTGCGCTCAAGGTCCAGGGTCAGCCGGCGTACAAGCGGGTGCGCCGCAACCAGGAGGTGATCCTCAAACCCCGCCCGGTGACCCTCTACCGGACGACCGTGCTGCGCTACGCCTGGCCCGTGGTCGAGTTTGAAGTGGTTTGCGGGCGGGGAACCTATGTGCGAGCCATTGCCCGCGACCTGGGGGTGTCCCTGGGGACCGGTGGTTGTCTGACCGCCTTGACGCGCACCGCCGTGGGTCCCTTCACGGCCGCACAGGCGGCGCGACTCGATGATCTGGAGACCGGGCCCCTCGAGCGCTACTGCATGTCGCTGCCCGCGCTGGACGACCTGCTGCAGCGCAGCGGGCCGCCCGCCGCCTGAGGGCGGTGTTTGGTTCTGCTTCCTGATCGCCGTACAATTGCTGACATGGCGTCGCGATCGTTGGTGGATGGTTTGCTGCTGGTGGCCGCCCAGGCCCACTGCCGGGCGGTGCTCAACCGCCTGCTTCGGGCGACCCGGCGGGCGACCCGCGTTCAGGAGGAGATCCTCCTGCAGAAAATCCGCCGCAATCAGGACAGTGATTATGGTCGCGCTCACGGGTTTGAGCAGATCACCGGTTATCGCGACTTCGTCCGACAGGTGCCGCTGCAGACTTACGACGACATGGAGCCCTACATCCAGCGCGTGCGCCGCGGCGCATTCGGGGCGTTGTTCGGCGGCGGCCAGCGCGTTCGGATGTTCGCCTTGACGTCCGGGTCCGCGGGTCGCCCCAAGCACATTCCGGTAACCGATGCCTTCCTCAAGGAATTCCGGGCGGGTTGGAATGCCTTCGGCGTCAAGTCCCTGCTCGACCATCCGAACAATTTTCTGAAGCCCATCGTGCAAGTCACCTCGCGGATGGACGAAAGCCACAGCGAGGCCGGCATTCCCTGTGGCGCCATCACCGGACTGATGGCCGCCTCGCAGAAGTATCTGGTTCGCAAGTACTACGTGACCCCGGTGTGCGTCGCCAACATCAACGACCCGCTGTCGCGATACTATACCATCATGCGCTTGAGCGTGCCGGTTGAGCGGGTGGCGTTCATGGTCACGGCCAATCCGGCGACTCCGTTGCGCCTGGCCAAGACCGCGTCCGACCACGCCGTGCCGTTGATCCGCGACATCCATGACGGGACCCTGCGCCCTGATCTGCCGATTCCGGAGGCGGTTCGCCAGGGGCTGGCCGGCCGGCTGGCACCCAATCCGCAGCGTGCCCGCCAGTTGCAACGGCTCCTGGACGACCGCGGAGCGCTGCTGCCCAAGGACTACTGGAAGATGGGCTTCATGTGCAATTGGACGGGCGGAACGTTGGGGCTGTTCTTGCGTGACTTTCCGCGCTACTTTGGCGATACCCCGGTCCGCGACATCGGATTGATCGCCAGCGAAGGTCGGATGTCGATTCCCCTGCAGGACGGCACGCCGACCGGCGTGTTGGAGGTGACCAGTAGTTTCTACGAGTTCATCCCGGCCGACCAGGTTGACCGCTCTGCCCCCGATTGCCTGCGGAGCCACGAGGTCCAGGTCGGGTCGGAATATTTCATCGTGCTGACCAACTCGGCTGGGCTGTATCGCTACTGCATTGGTGATCGGGTGCGGGTGGTTGGTTTTGAAGGGCAGGCGCCGCTGATCGAATTCTTGAGCAAGGGCGCGCACATCAGTTCAATGACCGGGGAGAAGCTCACCGAACACCAGGTCAGCGCCGCGGTCAACCATGCGTTACTCGGCAGCGGGCTCGATGTTGGAAGCTACGTGTTGGCTCCGCGCTGGGCCGACCCCCCGTTCTACCTGCTGCATCTGGATGGCGCGGCGGGTCTGCCGGCGTTCCGGGCTTCGGGCCTGGCGACAGCCATTGACAGGCAGTTGTGTTCCATGAACATCGAGTATGCGTCCAAACGCGACAGCCTGCGCCTCGGACCGCCTCGGATCAACGTGCTGCCCGGCGGTTACCTGGAAAGCCGCGACCAACGCCTCAGTCGCCGATATCGCGGCAATAATGAGCAATTCAAACATCAGTTTCTCCTGAACTTGCCCGGGCAGGATGGCGAATTCCCACTGTCGGAGCACTGCGGGCTGGGGGGCTTGACGGCCAGCGGCAAGCCGCCGACCGTTCCCGGCGGCGGCACGACGCGGTCGGTGAGGACGGCCCAATGACTGATCCAGTCGCCATCGTCACCGGCGCCAGCCGAGGCATCGGGCAGCACATCGCCCGGACACTGGCCGCCCGCGGTGCCCAGGTGGTGGCGGCTGCGCGCGATAATCAAGGGCTGACCGACACGTGTACACGCATCGAGCGGGCCGGAGGCTGTTGTCGCTCAGTTACCGTCGACGTCAGCACCTACGCCGGGGCCTGCCGGGCGGTGCAAGGTGCCGTCGCAGCGTTCGGGCGGGTGGACGTACTGGTCAACAACGCCGGGTGCGCGCCGCTTTATCGAATGGAAGATTATGATGTGGCCGCCTTTGACCGGATGATGGCGGTAAACTGCCACGCAGTGTTCTACCTGACCCGCGCGGTGTGGCCGTTGTTTCAGAAACAGGGCGGCGGGCGAAT
The DNA here is from genome assembly GCA_964619935.1 of uncultured Planctomycetales bacterium. Taxonomy (GTDB): domain Bacteria; phylum Planctomycetota; class Phycisphaerae; order UBA1845; family CAIVHJ01; genus CAZUGO01. Next base: position 89,567 of record CAZUGO010000014.1, read on the forward strand.
CGTCAACATTTCTTCGATGGCAGCCACGGACCCATTCCCGGGCTTTCAGGCCTACGGGGCCGCGAAGGCCTGGGTCAATCTGTTCACTCGTGCGTTGGCGGACGAAGGGCGCGAGCACGGCATCTCGGTTTTCGGAGTGGCTCCCGGTGCTGTGGATACGACCATGCTGCGACAGCACTTTCCCGATTTCCCAACCGAGCAGTGCCTGTCTCCCGAACAGGTGGCCGATGCAGTGGCCTGGATCCTGGAGCCGGCGGCGGGCATCGCCAGCGGCTCGGTGGTCTGCGTTCGCCGGTAGCGGGCCCCCGGGGAGTCTCCCATCGACGGCAGCCCATTGGTACCCAACAGCTTGATGCGCGATCGTTGACCGCTGCGGTCGCCGGGTTGACAATGGACCTCGTTGCAGGGGCCCCAGGGCGCCTCAACGACCCATCTGTGGTGGGCCAACTGGAATGACGGACTTCACCGGTATTCAGGAGGTGGCATCATGTATTACAGGATGAGCGCGCTGGTGGGGCTGACGGCAATCGCGGGGACGCTGTTGCCGGCCGCGGCCTCCTGGGCGGGCGGGGACACCGGCGCAGCCCCGAGGCTCAGCGCCGGATCGCAAGGGTCAACCTATGAGCTTCAGGCCGATAGCTTGCGGGTGGTCGGGTGCACGGGTGAGGGCGATGGCCCGCAGTGTGCCTGTCCGATCCTGGCTCAGCCGGTGGTCGGGACTTTTGGTCTGGAACTTGTGTCGGCGAGTGATGGCATCCTGGAGTATGCCGTGGTCGATGTCGAATGGAATCTTGCTTCCTTCGCGGAAGACGGGCCGCCGATTCCGCTCCCGGATTCGGAGATCACCGGACAGGGCTCGTACTTCATTGAGGGCCAGCAACACCGCATGATTCTGAACCTGGAGGTCCTGGGCGAGCCGGCGACGTTTGACAGTGGGCTGGTGGACGGGGCCGATCTTCCGAATATCACCATTACGGTGTCGCTAAACCAGTTCTCCAACTGTTGGGACGAATTGTTTGCCATTATCGCCGAGGTGCCACCGCAGCCCATCAGCAGGCCGCAGCAGCTTTCCGACAGTCCCGCGAAGGCCCTGCTGACGGAATGAGGAGCCGCCACCCCCCAGCGGATTGCCCTGTGGGCCCTCTATAGGTCGGGCGCGCTTATTGCCTGCAGACGTCGGTTTGCACCCGACCATCACGCATGGTCAGGGTCCGATGACAGCGTGCGGCGACGTCGGCTTCGTGGGTGACCATGATGATGGTCTTGCCGGCTTGGTGAAGCCGATCGAAGATGTCCAGAATGATCTCACCGGTGGTGGTGTCCAGGTTTCCGGTGGGTTCGTCCGCCAGCACGATCAGGGGATCGTTGATCAATGATCGGGCGATGGCGGCGCGTTGCTGCTGGCCGCCCGAGAGTTCGTTCGGCCGATGATCCCCCCGATCGGCGAGTCCGACCAGGTCGATCATTTCCATGGCCTTGGCGAGCCGGTCTTTGCCGGCCACTCCCTGATAGAACAGCGGTACGGCGACGTTCTCCAGCACCGATAACTGGGCGATCAGGTTGAAGCTTTGGAACACAAACCCGATGTGCTGGCCGCGAATGGTGGACAGCTCATCGTCGGACAATTGCGAAATGTCTTGGCCGCCAAGCAGGTATCGACCGGTGGTGGGTCGGTCCAGGCACCCCAGGATGTTCAGCATGGTGCTCTTGCCCGATCCGCTGGCACCGCAGATGGCCACGTATTCTCCGCTCTCGAAGGTCAGGTCCACGTCGCACAGCGCTTGCACCTGAATGGTGCTACCCGGCTTGCTGTAGATCTTGCTCAGGCTGGAGAGCTGAACGACGGCATCGCCGCGGGCCGTGTCGGCAAGCGAGGTGGAGACACTCTGAAGATGCGTGGAGGGTTCGCCCATGGGGGGTCCGCGGCCTTTGCCGGCGGCGGTTCCAGATCTAACCTCGGTTGGCCCGGGGGCGCTGCCCGCCGCGACGTTGCCCCCGGCTGCCTTCGGGGCGGGCTGACGGGCGCGGGGCCCCTTCGGACTCGGCCAGGCTTGCAGGTTGCTGGGCTGCGGGCAGCTTGTGCTTGAGTGCATCGGGGACTGCGAGCATGACGGTCTGACCGGCGGACAGCCCGGACTTGATTTCGACGAACTCGGTGCTGGCCAGTCCCAGTTCCACTGTCACCGGCTCGGGTTCGCCGCCGTCCACAAACACGTAGCTCTGGGCGCCCTTGGAGAACACCGATTGCACGGGCACCGCCAACACGTCGGCCAGTTCGTCGACCAGGATCTCCACACGGGCGGTGACCCCGGGCTTGAGCAACTCGTCCTCTTCGTTGAGGGTGATTTCGGTCTCATACTCTTTCAGTTCGGGGTTCAGCCAGCGGTTTTGTGAGTCGGCCAGCACCGCGATCTTGCTGATCTTGCCGGTGTAGGTGCGGTGCTTGATGCCTTCGACTTCGATGGTGGCCGGTTGGCCGATCTTGATCTTGTCGGTCTGGGCTTCGTGAATTCGCAGCACCACCTTCATTTTGGTTGTGTCCGGCAGGCGCATGATGGTCTGCCGTTCAAAGACCTCGACGCCTTCCTTGATCGGCTCGTCGTTTCCCCAACGGCGGTTGCTGTCACCGCCGTAAACCACCAAGCCGTCGGCCGGGGCCCGGATCTTGGTCTTGGCCATTTGCTCCTCGAGCTTGGTGAGCCGCTGCTGCTTAAGGTCTAGTTCGGACCGGCGGGCCTGCACCGCGGCTTCTTTCTCGCGTTGCTTGTTGTCGGCTTCCTGCTCGACGCGTTGCAGCTCCTTTTCGGCTTCGTCCACGTCGGATTCCTTCTGCTGCTTGTCGATGACGCGGGTGTACGTCTCCAGGGATTCTTGATCGCGCCGAGCCTTCGCAACGTTGACATCGGCCTTGTACAGGTTGAACTCATTCTCGTCGTATTCGGTTCGGGTGATGAACTTCTTCTCCAGCAGCACCTTGGCGTTCTCAAAGTTGGTCTTCTCGCGCTCGTACACCATGACCGCTTCGTCCAGCCGGAGCTTGGCGTCTTCCTGCTGCTGCTTCCACTCGCCCTTCTCGTAGCGCTCCAGCTCGAGCTTCTTGAGTTCCAGATTGAGCGACGCTTTGCGGACATCGCTGGCGTTCTGCGCTTTCAGGATTTCCAACTGGCGCTCCGCGGACTCCAGTGCGGACTGAGCGCTGGCCACCTCGATCTTGTGGGATTGCAGTCGTTCATCGATCTCCTCGCTGGCCAATTCCACGAGCAGGTCGCCCTGCTTCACGCTGCTGCCTTCGGGTACCAGTGAAATGATCGTGGACCGTCCTTCCACCTCCGAATTGATGGTGATCGACTTGGCGGCCTCCAACTCGCCTTTTTCCTGGAGGGTCACCTGGAACGTTCTCCGCCTGACCTCAAAGTTGGTGGTGGTGGGGCCATCGCCGACGCCGGAGGACGACAGGCTCCACCAGGTGGCCAGCGCGGCCAGTGGCAGGGCTACGATAAGTATCAACAGCCGCATGGTTCATGTCCTCGCTGGCGGTGGCGCGCCGAATCGCGGTGCTGCAGTTCCAGTCCCGATCGACTCCCATGGATATTGTAGCCGGATTCTCCGCCGGGGGCGACGAACTTGATCATCGGCCGCCGGGTGTTCCCAGTCATGGAGGATTACTCGATCCAGTTCCCCTCGGCGTCAATGCGCAGGGTGCCGGTGTTCAGCCGAAACACCAGGATCGCCTCGCGCAACTCGGCCTGGGCCTGGGCATAGTCGTCGCGGGCATTGCGGAGATCATTCTGGGCTTCCACAAAGTCACGGTTCGAGATTAGGCCCTGCCGGAATTTGATCTCCGCCGACTCCCGCCGGATCTCGTTGCTCTCGATGTTCTGCTCCTGAATCCGCAGGCTGAAGCGCGCCTGTTCGATTCGCCGTTGGGCCCGCCGGACCTCCAGGCGGACCAGATCGACCTCCAGATCGTAGCGTCGCTGGGCCCGCTGCAGGCCGATGAGCGAGGAGCGGTAGGCGTTGCGCTCCGCTTTGCGATCCAGCGGAATTTCCAGATCGATCCCGGCCGTCCAGGTCTCGCGGTCCTCACGAAAATCCGCCGAGCTGAGGTGGTCGGGGTTGGTGTCGTAACGAACCTCGCCGCTGAAGTCCAGGTCGGGGAGCAGGTTGTTGCGGGCGATCTGGACGTTGCGCTTGGCATCGTCGACCGAGTCCAGAACGTTCAGCAGGTCCAACCGTGTCCTGACGGCCGTATCGATGGCCGTGACCTCATCGACCTGTAGCTGCATGAGGTCCAGACCCTCGTCGACCACATCGATTTGCTGGATGGTCGGCATTCCGATCAGAATCTTGAATTCGTCCAGCGCCGTGCCGTAGCTCTCGCGTGCCAACACCACGCGGTTGGCGGCCTGGAGGTAGTCGACCTGAGCCCGGTCGGCGTCGAGCATGATGAGCCGGTCGGCATCGGCGAGCGCCCGTGACCGACGCCAGTTCTCCAGGGAGCTCTCGCGGTTGGCCAGGGCGTTGCGGATGTTGCTCTTGAGATTCAACAGGTTGAAGTACCGGCTGGCGACCGCAGTGACGAAGGTTCGGCGAAACCGTTCGAACTGGCGGACGGCGTAAATCAAGTTGCGCTCGGACTGGTAGCGGGATTCGTACGCCACCCGTCCCGCGCCTCGGAGCAGCGGGATGTCCGCCTCGAGGATCGCCGTTCCTGACTCAGAGTTGGTGACGTGATTCTCCAGGTCGCGGATCATGGTTCCGATCCACTGGGCCACAACCGTGCCGCCGTATGGCAGTCGCTGTTCGACGGCCACGTTCGCGGTGGCGGCCATGGCCCGGTCGGGATCGGAGTCCTTTGGAAACTCGGTGTAGGTGGCCTGCAGGTTGGACATGAATCGCGGCGTCCACAAAAAGCGCTCCAGCGACAACGCCAGGCCCTGAAGATAGAGATCCTCCTTGGCGTCCTGGTACTCGCGGGCATTGTGGAAGGCGTAGCCCAACACCCGGGTCAAAGGCCAGGGCTCGCCTTCCGGTCCCGCCAGCGGCTCATCCAGGGCCTCGGCGGCCATCGGGCCGGCGGCGTCGTCCACCATCAGGGGGGGCCCCGCGGCGCCGTCCTCGGCTGGCGGCTCCGCGGCTTTGCGGAAGGCTTCGGGAACTTCCATGTCGGTGGGGTGGGGGACGAAGGAATACGGATCGGTCCGGTTGGCGACCGGCTGTTGGCTGAGCCGCACTTCGCTGGTCTGCCCGAGTGCCGCCATTTGACGCTGCTCGATCAGCCGGTAGACTTCACGGTCGGCCCGGGTCTCAAAACAGCCGACGGCCGCGGTCAGCACGGCGACGAAAAGCGTCAGCGTGCGGGTCGCCGAGCGGCGGTCTGGGTCTGCCGCGGTGCGTTGGGGTGGAAACATAACCCTCTGGCGTGTGGTACGGTTCACAATTCGCTCCGAGCCATGTTATCTCATTTGACGCCCATCATCGAGCGGCTGGCAGCGGATATTCGGGACGCCCGGCGGTTTTGCTGCCTGACCGGAGCAGGCGTGTCCGCCGAAAGCGGCGTCCCGACCTTTCGGGGGGCAGGCGGGCTTTGGGACGGCCAGCGCCTGGAGGAGGTCGCCACCCCGGAGGCATTTGCCCGTGATCCGGCAACGGTCTGGGCGTTCTACCACCAACGGCGGGTGGCGCTCAGGCGATGTTCGCCGAATCCGGGACACCGGGCCCTCGCTGAACTGGAACGAAGACGACCGGAGACGGTCCTAGTTACCCAGAACATTGACGGCCTGCATCAGCGCGCAGGGAGCCAGCGCGTCGTCGAACTACACGGGAATATATGGACGGTTCGGTGCACGCAGTGCGCCCAGGAATCTACCGTCACCGACGCGGATTTCGAGGGCGTCCCGTCGTGCCCCGCCTGCGGCGGCTTGCAGCGGCCGGCTGTGGTGTGGTTCGGCGAGCCGCTCCCGCTGCAGGCCTTCCAGCGGGCCGAACAGGCCGCCCGGGGGTGCGAGGTGCTGTTGCTCATCGGCACCAGCGCCAAGGTCCACCCGGCCGCCAGGCTCCCCATGGTCGCCCGCCTCCACGGGGCCCGGCTAGTCGAAATCAACCCGGCGGCTACCCCCCTGTCAGCGATGGCTGACGTCTGCCTCCCCGGGCCCGCCGGGGTGATCCTCCCGCGCTTGGTCAGCCGCCTGACGGGCTCCCGGACGCCGGATCCGCGCATCGATTTGCAGTAAATTCGCCGATCGGGGCCGATCATCGCTAGAATGTGCGGTTCCGCATCCATGGTGGATGCCCGGCAGTCTTGTGCACATTTTGAAGGAGTTGACCTGATGAGCCTGTTCTGCAAACCGGCCGTACTGGCCCTGGGCAGTTGCCTCGTGATCACCGCGTCGCTGGTGGCTGCCCCCAAGATCGGCGACGAGGCCCCGGCCTTCAGCCTGGCCGACACCCACGGCAAAACCTACAACTTGGTGGATGTGCTGAAGGACGACAACGTGAAAGCGGTCGTCCTGGAATGGTTTAACCACGACTGCCCGGTGTGTGCCCGGCATGCCCAAGAGAAGTCCATGATCAGCCTGGTCAACGACTACCAGGCCAAGGGCGTGGTCTTCCTGGGGATCGACAGCACCAGTTGGCACGAGGGCAAGACTTCGGAATTGAACACCATCATCGGGAAGTGGGAAGTGAACTATCCCATTCTGACCGATTTCGACGGGAAGATCGGGCATCAATATGGAGCCAAGACCACTCCGCACCTGTTTATCATCAACAAGCAAGGGCAATTGGCCTACGACGGTGCCATTGATGATGACAAACCGGGCAGCAAGCCCGCTGCCGAGCGGACCCACTTCGTGCGCGAGGCGCTCGATCAACTGTTGTCCGGTGAGACCATCGCCCGCTCGAAGACCCAGCCCTACGGTTGTTCGGTGAAGTACAAGAAGTAGTGCCCGAAGTTCGCCCACCTGCATGACGGTGACCGACGTTTCGGCAACGGGCCCGCAACCGGGGTCCGTTGCCGTTTTCGGAGGCCTCTTGCTTGTCAGGCACGGGTCCGGCGGCTACACTTCCTCCCGATACACTCGCTGCGCTCCAGATTAACGAGTCTTGCTCTTGGCGCTTCGGTCCACGCGACACACCATTGCTGTATTGGGGCTGGCGGTTCTGGCGACGATGCCCGGGTGCGCCCGGACCCTGGTCACCAGCTTCGAGGAGGCCCAGCGCCGGGCGACCCGCCTGGGCAAGGCGGTGTTCGTGTTCTACGGCTCCTGGGAGTCGACCGAGTGCGGGGCCATGAAGGCCGCGATTCAGACCGGCATGGTCCAGCAGCACTTGAATGACAAGGTGACGTGTGATCTGGATGAAATCTGGGAGCCCAACCAGCAATTCGTTGCCCAGTACGGGGTCGATCGGTTTCCGGCGGTCGTCGTCATTCACCGCGATGGAACCTATCACAGCCACGTCGGCAAGCTGAACGCCGAGCAACTGGTCGCGTTTCTGGAGCAGGCCACACCGCCGGGCCGGTCCCCGATGGCCAACCCGCAGATCGCGCGGAAGGTCGACTACCACTGGATCGGGGATTTCGAGAGGGCGGTGGCCCAGGCCAAGGGCGCCCAGCGGCCCCTGTTCGTATTCTACAAGTCGGTGATCAGCCCCGAGAGCAATGACATGCTGTTCAACGTGCTGGACCATCCCCAGGTCGCCGGCATGTTCGAGCATACAGTCAACGCGATGTTGGACTGGGGGCACGCGCCCAACCGCCGGTTCATGGCCCGTTATGGCATCACCAACGTACCCGGCGTGCTCGTGATCTACCCTGACGGCCGGTACCTGGCGCACCAGGGTCGCATGACCGGCGCTCAGTTGGCAGCTTTTGTCCGCCAGGCCAAGAGCGCCTCCGACCCGCCCGCAGGCGACCCATAAATGGAATCCCGGCCATCGCGGCCTTATAATGAGGCACGAAACGAAACCGTGACTTGTCGAGTACCCTGCCATGAGTGCGCCGTTCTGTACCATCGAGGAAGCCCTTGCCGAGTTGCGGTCCGGCCGCATGATCGTGCTGGTTGATGACGAGGATCGTGAGAACGAGGGTGATCTGGTGGTGGCCGCGGAGTGCGTCACCCCGGAAATCGTCAACTTCATGATTACGTACGGCCGGGGCGTGCTGTGCCTGCCGATGTCGCGGAGCCGCTGCGAGCGGTTGAACCTGCCCCTGCAAAGTGTCCAGAACACCAGCCGCTTTGGGACCGCCTTCACCGTGACCATTGACGCCCAACCGCACTTCGGCATCACCACCGGGGTTTCGGCCTCCGACCGCAGCACCACCATTCGCCGGGCCGTTGACGAGCAGGCTCAGCCCGACGACTTCACCCGCCCGGGCCACACGAATCCGCTGGTGGCGCGCGACGGAGGTGTGCTGGTTCGGGCCGGCCAGACCGAAGGATCCGTGGACTTGTGCCGCCTGGCCGGGTTCAAGCCGGCCGCCGTGCTCATCGAGATCATGAACGCCGACGGCACGATGGCCAGGGTCCCGGACCTGGTCAGATTCTGTGACCAGCACCGGCTCAAAATGTGCACCATTGCCGACCTGGTCGAATACCGCATCCAGCGCGAGTCCTTCGTGGAACGCGGCGAGCGCGTCAAGCTGCCGACCGAGTTTGGGGAATTCACCCTGATCGAATATCGCACCCCGGTGGATGCCGAGCCGCATCTGGCCCTGTGCTGTGGCGGGGTCGGCGATCTCGATTCCGACGGTTGTGCCCTTCCGCAACCGGACCCCGTTCTGGTCCGGGTGGAGTCCGAGTGCCTGACGGGGCATGCCTTGCGCTCTCTCCGCTGCGACTGCGGATCGCAACTGCACCAGGCCATGCAGCGGGTTCAGGAGGCCGGCAAGGGCGTGGTCGTGTACTTGCGTCAGGAAGGTCGCGGCATCGGGCTGCACAACAAACTGAAAGCCTACCGCCTGCAGGATCAAGGTTTGGACACCGTTGAAGCCAACGTCAAGCTGGGTTTCGTGGCGGATCGTCGGGATTACGGGGTCGGTGCCCAGATCCTGCGCGATTTGGGACTGCGGCGCATCGCGGTGCTGACCAACAATCCCAAGAAGGTCCAGCGGCTGCGGGTCTACGGCCTGGAGGTCGAGCAGCAAATCCCGCTCCAGATTTGTCCCAATGAGCACAATCGCAGCTACCTGCTGACCAAGCGCGACAAGATGGGTCACCAACTGCACATTCGCTAGGGATCGACCATGGATGCCGGCGGTGAGGGTCACGCCTGCATGCGCATCGCGGACGCCAACACCAACCGCGCCCGCGAAGCCCTTCGGGTGATCGAGGAATTTTGCCGCTTCGTGCTGGAGGACGCGGCCCTGACGGCGCGGTGCAAGCACCTGCGCCACGACCTGCAGGCGGTCGCCGGCCCGCTGACCCAGGTCGGTGGGTGGTCCTTCCGGGACACCGCGGGCGACGTGGGCACGGCCCTGAGCACCGTCGGCGAGGAGACCCGCTGCGACGCTGCGCAGGTGCTGGACGCAGCTTGCGGGCGGCTGGGTGAAGCGTTGCGGGTTCTGGAGGAATACGGCAAGACCGTCGACCCCGCCCATGGCAAGGCCGTCAAGCAACTGCGGTATGAGTCCTATGGGCTAACCGCCGCCGTGCAGCGACGGGCCCACCCGCGGCACCAAATGGCTGCGGTGAAGTTGTATGTGTTGTTGACCGAAGCCAACTGCCGGGGGCCATGGCTGGACACCGCTCGCTCGGCCCTGGCCGGGGGGGCGCGGGCCCTGCAGCTTCGTGAGAAAGCGCTGGCCGATCGCCGCCTGCTGGAGCGGGCCCGGGTGCTTCGGCAGTTGTGCGACGAGTTCCAGGCCCTCTTGATCATCAACGATCGGGTCGATGTCGCCGTCGCCGCACGGGCCGACGGCGTGCATGTGGGGCAGGATGACGTCGGCGTCGGAGACGCCCGGCGCATCCTCGGGCCGTACGGATTGGTCGGGGTCAGTACGCACACCCTCGACCAAGCCCGGGCAGCGCTGGCCCAAGTACCCGATTACCTGGCAGTCGGCCCGATGTTTGCGTCCACCACCAAGCCGCAGGCCCATGTTGCCGGACCGCAAACCCTGGAGCGGGTTCGGGAGCTGACCACGTTGCCGCTTGTGGCCATCGGGGGAATCACCGCGGCAAATGCCGCTCAATTGGGGGCGGCTGATGCCCTGGCGGTGTGCGACGCGGTGGTCGGTGCCGGCGATGTCACGGCCGCCGCCCGGGCCCTGGTTGCGGCAGCGGGCGGGCAGCAGAACCGCTGCTGATTCAACGGGGCCGCCGAAACGGCACCGGCCGGCACGCCCGAGAGGACGATAACTGAAGCATGAGTCGACCACGCTTTCTTGAAGAGCTGTCCGAAACGGTGCTCGTCGGCGACGGGGCCATGGGCACCGAACTCTACGCCCGAGGGGTGGGCGTCGATGTCAACTTCGACGAACTGAACCTGTCGCGTCCGGCCATCGTCCAATCGGTGCACGCCGACTACGTGCAGGCCGGTGCTCGGCTCCTGGAGACCAACACCTATGGTGCCAATCGCGGAAGGCTGCGGGGTCACGGTCTGGAAGGCCGGCTGCAGGACATCAACGACGCCGGCGTGCGTCTGGCCCGGGAGGCCGCCGGCGACAAGGCTTTTGTGGCCGGATCGATCGGGTCACTGCCGGTTCAGCAGTACGCCGATGATCCCATCGTGTGGACGGCGGACGATGTTTATGAAATGTTCAAAGAGCAGGCCCTGCTGCTGGCGAACGCCGGTGTTGACCTGATTCTGCTGGAGACCTTCTCGGATCTCGATCAATTGCAACAGGGGGTTCGGGCGGTCAAGCAGCACACCGATCTGCCGCTGATCGCCCAGTTGACTTTTCAGCATCGGGCGGTGACCGCCGGCGGTGTGGATGTCTACTCGGCGCTTCAAAGCCTGGTGGACCTGGGTGCCGACGTCGTGGGGACCAACTGCGGGCGGGGTGTGGCGAACGTGCTGCACATCGTGGAGGAGTTCGCCGCGCGGTCGCAGGCCCGGATTTCGGCGTTCCCGAACGCCGGCTTTCCGGAGGACGTCGGCGGCAGAATCATGTATCTGTCGTCCCCGGAGTACCTCGCGACCATGGCTGAACGGATGGTCGAGGCCGGCGCCAACCTGGTCGGCGGCTGCTGCGGGACGACGCCCACATCCATTGAAGCGATGGTGGCGCGCATCGGCCGGCGACCGCCGGCGGTACGAAAGATCCGGGCCGTGCCGCGCGCCGTCGCGGTGGAACCGCCCGTGCGACCGCCCAGGAGAACCACCTATCTGGATCGGATCCGCGAAAAGCCGGTGGTGTTTGTTGAACTCGATCCGCCGTTCGGGCTGCAGTTCGAGAAACTTCTGACCGGTTGTCGGGTACTGCACAACATGGGCGTCGATGCCATCACCATGGGGGATTCGCCGGTGGCCACCCTGCGGGTCAGTAACCTCGCCACCGCCGCCCTGGTGCAAGGGGAAATCGGCATCGAATGCATCGTGCACATGACCTGTCGCGACCACAATATCATTGGGCTGCAGGCGGCCTTGATGGGGGCCTGGGTCCAGGGCATCAAGTCGGTGCTGGTGATCACCGGCGATCCGGCGAAATTGGGCAACCAGCCGGGTGCCTCCAGCGTCTACGATCTGAACAGCATCGGCCTGATCAAGATCGCGAGCGATCTCAATCGCGGCAAGAACTTCGCCGGAGCCAGTGTGCAGAAGGCCACCGGGTTCAACATCGGCTGCGGCTTCAATCCCAACTTCAAGAACCTGCAGTTCGAGGTCGGCAAGCTGAAACGAAAGGTGGAAGCGGGGGCCATGTTCGTCCTGACCCAATTGGTCTTCGATCCGCGGCAGTATGCCGAATCGGTGCGGCTCATTCGCGATGCCGGAATTGACGTCCCGATCTTCCCGGCGGTGTTTCCGTTCACGTCCTTCCGCAATGCCGAGTTCCTGCACAACGAGTTGCCCGGAGTCCGGGTGCCGGAGGCGCTGCTGCAGCGCATGTCTCGAACCGATACGCACAACAGCCAGAAAGAGGGGCTGGCCATCGCCAAGGAACTCATGGAACAGTTCTGGGAGCACGCCGACGGCATGTACATCGTGCCGCCGTTCAACCGCCACGAGCTGGCCGCCGAGCTGGTCGATTATCTCTATTCACACCTCGCCCCGCGCGGCGTGGCCGGCGGCCGAGCTTGACCTGCGATTCGCCCCGGGCGATAACACGACCCATGGCAGGCCACCTTGAGGAAGCCGACAGTGGATTGGGCAGCGCGGCGACGACGCTGTTATGGACGGCCGCCAATGTCGCCCTGGCCGCCGGCGTCGGCCAATGGATGGTGATCAGCGGTGGGGTGTGCGCCGCGCTCGGCGTGGTTGCGCTGGTCAGCGCCGTTGCCCGAAGGCGCGCCGCCGGCAGGGTGCTTGCGGATGCCGTTCTGGTTGGGACGCTGGTCAACTTCAACGCCTGGGCCTTTTCTCACCTGGGCAATCTGATGACCTTCCTGGGGTTGTTTTTTTTTGCCCTGTTCGGCCTCATTCTTGGCGCGGCGCTGTTCCGGTTGCTGTCGCGGTTTCGCCCGCTGCCGCGGTGGCCACTGCGCGGGGCCGGAGTCGCCGTCGTGCTGGTCTCCTGGGCGGGCGGTGTGCTGCTGGAAGCCTCCTACCTGCCGGGCGATGTCCTGGACGACTGCAAGCACCACGCCCGCTTGTCCAGTCAGGTGACCGCCCGGGATCTGCAGACCGCCATCCCCCGGCAGGTTCGCGAGGTGCTGGCCGGTGCCCACCGCGGGCATCCGGCCGTCGCCTATGTGCTGTGGAATCTGCGGCGCGGCAAGATGGACCTGATTGTGCCCGGTCGCGGCGACGTGCCGCTGATCTATTCCCGACCGCAACGCAGGCTGGGCTTCGCGATCCGGCTGGTGGCCTCGCTGGTGCTGTTGACCTATGCGGTCTTCTCGCAGATCCGCTGGTTGACGCATACGCCTCAGCAGGAGCACGATTTCAAGATCGCCCGGAACGCAGCCCGCGAAGGCACCGACCCCTCAGACCCCGCTCATTCCCATTCGATTGTGGCGGGCGGTTTCGATGAGATGTCGTAAGTGACCCGGTTGATGCCGGGAACCTCGTTCATGATTCGCGATGACAGCCGCGCTAAGACCTCGTAGTCGATGCGCACCCAGTCGGCAGTCATGAAGTCTTCGGTCTCGACGAACCGCAAGGCCACGATGTGAGTGTGTTCGTAGCTGCGCCGGTCGCCGGTGACGCCGACCGTGCTGATCGGCAGCAGGGCGGCAAAGGCTTGAGCGATCTTGCGGTACCAGCCGGCCGCCTTGATTTCATCGATGACGATTTCATCGACGTCACGCAACAGCGCCAAGCGCTGCGGGGTGACGGCGCCGATGATTCGCACCGCCAGGCCCGGCCCCGGGAACGGATGCCGCCAGACGATCTCCTCGGGCAGGCCCAGGTGCTCACCGATGGTCCGCACTTCATCCTTGAACAGGTCGCGGAGCGGCTCGATCAGTTCAAACCCCAGCTCGGCGGGCAGGCCGCCGACATTGTGGTGGATCTTGATGTTTGCCGCGGCGCCGGTCAGGCTGTGCCCGGATTCGATGACATCGGGGTACAGCGTGCCCTGGGCCAGGAACCGGGCCTGCGGAATGGACGTCGCCTGATCGCGGAAGACGGCGATGAACTCATGGCCGATCGCCCGTCGCTTCAGCTGCGGATCGAGCACCCCGTCGAGAACCCGCAGGAAGCGGGCGCCGGCCTGGACCACCCGCAGATCGATCTTCAGGTGGTCGCGGAAGGTGGCTTCCACCACTTCGCGCTCGTGCTTGCGCAACAGGCCATTGTCGACAAAGATGCAGACCAGTTGCGGCCCGATGGCCTGGTGCAGCAAGGTGGCGGTGACACTGCTGTCCACGCCGCCGCTCAAACCGCAAATGACGCGGTCGCCGGGGCCCACGCGCTTGCGGATGTCTTCCACGGCGTCGCGGGTCAGGTTGCCGACGTTCCATTGTCCGGTACAGCCGCAGATGTCGTACAGGAAATTCCGCAGGATGCGGCCGCCTTCGGGCGTGTGCGTGACTTCCGGATGAAACTGCAGCCCCCAGAACGGGCGGGTGCGGTGGCGCACGGCGGCTAACGGGCAGGTCGGGGTCGAGGCCAGCACCTCGAAGTCGTCCGGTAGCGACCGCACTGCGTCCCCGTGACTCATCCACACCACCGCGCTGTCCGGCAAGTGGGCCAGGAGGGCGTCGCGACGTCGGATCTGCAGATGGGTGCGGCCGTACTCCGCGGATTCGGCGCCGCGGACCTCCCCACCCAAGTGCTGGCAACCCAACTGCATCCCATAGCAAATGCCCAGAACCGGGACGTCACCGTTGAGGATTTCAGGGCGGCAGTTCGGGGCCAGACCCTGGTAGGTGCTGGCGGGGCCGCCGGAGAGGATCAACCCGCGGACCCCCAGCGAAAGCAGCGTGGTCCAGGCGACATCGGGAGCAACCAGAACGCTGTGGACGTGGTTTTCGCGAACGCGACGGGCAATCAGCTGGGTGTACTGACTGCCGAAGTCCAGAATGGCGATGGTCGGGCCGGTCATGCCTGGGCGCCTCAGGGCGCGGCGCTGGGGGTCTGGCTGCGGTCGTAGGCCTCAATGATGTCCGGCGGGATCGGCACCCCGGTGCAGGGGGTCGTGTCATGATCGGCCGCGCCGCAGCGCTGCTGGCTGATCAAGCCGTCGCTGCACATGACGCTGCCCGGCGGAGCCGCGATCAGGCTCAGCGGCAGGCCGGCGGTGTTCACAATCTGGCGGGTGGGGCAATACAGGAAGGCCGCGTAATCCAACCCGGTCCAGGCAAACCGGCCGTCGTCGCTTCCGGAATCCTCCAGGGCGTCGGACCACCACAATGGCCAATGCGAGACGCCCTGGTTCTGGGCCCGCGCGGTTCGATCGGGCCAGTTGCGGTGCGCTTCTGCAGCCATGATATGGGCTTCGAGAACACGGTCCTTGGAAGCCGTGGTGACCTGGCGGGTGTCCGGCAGGTCGTCCTGGAAGGGGTTGATGGTCTCGGCACAGCCTGGAACCAGGACCGCCCACGCCAGCCACAACCCCAGGCCGTCCATCCGGCGGGTGTGATGCGATTCAACGATCGTCGTGTGGTTCGGTCGCATAATTGGGCGACTCCTTGGTAATGAACACATCGTGCGGGTGCGACTCGATCATGCCCGCGCCACTCACCCGGCAGAACCGGGCATCGGTCTGAAGATCGGCCACGCTCGGCGTCCCGCAATAGCCCATCCCGGCCCGCAGTCCACCCACCAGATGATACACGAATTCGGACAAAGGCCCGCGATAGGGCACGCGGCCCTCCACGCCTTCGGGCACCAGCTTGCTGGACGGGCGGTCGGCCGACTGATTGTATCGATCCGCGCTGCCGCTGCCCATGGCCGCCAGTGAACCCATGCCGCGGTATTCCTTGAAGCGGCGGCCCTTGTAAATCACCATTTGCCCGGGTGACTCGTCCAGGCCGGCGAACAGCGAGCCGATCATGACACTGTCGGCGCCCGCCGCAATCGCCTTGGTGATGTCGCCGGAATGCCGAATGCCGCCGTCGGCAATCACCGGCACGCCGGCATCACGCGCCACCGAGGCGGCGTCCAGAATCGCAGTGATCTGCGGCACACCCACGCCGGACACCACCCGGGTGGTGCAGATCGAGCCCGGCCCGACGCCAACCTTGACGGCGTCGGCCCCGGCGGCGATCAAATCAGCGGCCCCCTCGCGGGTGGCGACGTTGCCGGCGATGATCTCAATGTCATGGCGCTCGCGAATGGCGGCGATCGTCCGGCAGACGTTGTCGCTGTGTCCGTGGGCGCTGTCGACGCAGACGACGTCGACGCCAGCCTGGATCAAGGCGTCCACCCGATCGTAATCAAACACCCCGACCGCGGCACCGACCCGCAGCCGACCGCGGGTGTCCTTGGTGGTGTGGGGCAGTGCCGACGACCGCTCGATGTCGCGCATGGTGATCATGCCGACCAGGCGGCGGTCTGAATCCACGAGCAGAAGCTTCTTGACCTTGGCCTTGCACAGGATCTTGCGGGCTTGTTCCAATGTGGTTCCCGGAGCGCCGGTGACCAGGTGCTCGCGGGTCATGACCGCCGAAATCGGCTGCTCATCGGAATCGAGGAACTTGAGATCCCGGCCGGTGAGCACACCCAGCAGGCGATGCTGGGCGTCGATGATCGGCACGCCGGAAATGTTCTGCAGGCGCATGGTTTCTTTGGCCCGGGCCACCGAATCATCGGGGCCCATGACCACCGGGTCCAGGATCACGCCACTCTCGGAACGCTTGACCTTGTAGACCTCGCGGCACTGGGCTTCGATCGGCATGTTCTTATGAATGATGCCGATGCCGCCTTCCTGGGCCAGGGCAATCGCCAGCAGCGACTCGGTGACCGTATCCATGGGCGCGGAGACCAGCGGGATGTTCATGGCGATGTTGCGGGTCAGTTGGGTGCGGACCGCCACGTCCCGCGGCATGACCGCGGAGCGCCGGGGCACCAGCAGGACGTCATCGAAGGTAATGCCATCGCCAATGATCTTGTCGGCTGCGGCGATTGAAGACATGCGGGGGGACCTCCAGTCGGACTCGCGCCCTTTGGCAGATATTCCTACAACGGAGGCGTAAGGTCAAGCGCGGCCCCGAGCAGTGGCCCGCCGGTGG
Organism: uncultured Planctomycetales bacterium; assembly: GCA_964619935.1. Classification (GTDB taxonomy): domain Bacteria; phylum Planctomycetota; class Phycisphaerae; order UBA1845; family CAIVHJ01; genus CAZUGO01. The sequence goes on from CAZUGO010000014.1 coordinate 106,339, forward strand.
GTTTTGTGTCATCATAGGACCTCATGTCTGAGCTGCGCTACTCGATCGTGGACGCCTTCACCGCCGAACCGTTCAGCGGCAATCCCACCGCCGTGGTGCTGGAGGCCGGCGGGTTGACCGACGGCCGCCTGCAGACCATTGCCCGGGAGTTTAACGTCAGCGAAACGACCTTTGTCTCGGAACCCTCGGTTTCTGGAGCGGCAGTGGCCATCCGCTGGTTCACCCCGGCAGCCGAAGTGAACCTATGCGGCCACGGGACCATCGGGGCCGTTCACGCCCTGATCCGATCCGGACGGTTCGTGGACCTCCCGGACGACAAGGGAACGGTGCTGCCGATCCAAACCCGCAGCGGCATCCTGACCGTCCGCTGTGAGCGCTTGACGCGGTCCGGCGGCTCCACCTTCCTGGTGTGGTTGGATCTGCCCCAGCCCCAGCTTCGCCCCAAGACCATTGCCCCGCGGATCTGGGGTGGACTCTTAGGCGTGCCGGTCGATGCGTTTGATCGGGACCTGCCCAGCGCCCAGACCCAGGACGGAGACGTGCTGGTCTTCTTGCGGTCTTTGCCGCCACTGATGGAAGCAGCGCCGGATTTTCGAGCGCTGGCCAAGTTCAGTCGCCAGCAGAAGGTCCGCGGCTGGTGTGTCGCGACCACCGCCACCCTGACGCCGTCGATCAACGTGCAATCGCGCTTCTTTGCCCCGGCGATCGGCATCGATGAGGATCCGGTGACCGGCAGTGTCCATGGCCCATTGGCCGCGTACCTCGTTGCTGCCGGGCGCGTCCCCCTGCACGGCCGGTCGGCCGCCCTGTCGTGCACCCAGTCGAATCATCAAGCCCGAGCCGGGCTGGTCCGCGTGGTGGCGAACCAGACCGATTCAGCGAACTGGGCGGTCCGGATCGGCGGCGAATGCGTGACGGTGATGTCCGGGACCCTTCACGTCTGAATGGAGCACGGCTCAGGATGGCCTGCGGTATGCCTGCCCGCCGGGGAGGGACTTCCCGGGTCCAGGGGGTGGACCCTGCGCCGGGGTGAGAGGCTCCAAAAATGGTATCTTCATTTTGTTGAAACGGTATCTTCATTTTACCCAAATGGTACCATCGTTTGAACAAAATGGTGGTACCATTTGAACAAAATGGTGGTACCATTTGAATAAAACCGTGGTACCATTTGAATGGAACCGGAGTACCGTCCAGCAAGAGGGCCGTCGGGGCGGCTGGACCCTGCCGGCGGGGCGGTGCCTGGCCCCGGCGGGTCGGGGAACTTCCCGACTCAGCGTCGCCTTGGGGGCCGGAACTTGCTTCCCAGGGTCTTGCGTGGCTTGCTCATGGGCGCTTCCTCGGGTCCGCCGCCTGCGGTTTCGAACACGGCGCCCTGCAGCCGGGGGGCCCGCCTGGGGGCTTCGGGCGGCTTTTCTCGGGGTGCTGACGGCTCGAACTGGGGCACCACATGGGGCTCAACCTGCTTGTTGATCAACATCTCGACGGCGGTCAGCAGGGGGCCTTCCTCGCTGGTCACAAAAGTGATGGCCCGGCCAAAAGCGCCCATCCGGGCGGTGCGGCCGACCCGATGGACGTAGATCTGCGGATCCTTGGGGATATCGTAATTAATGATGTGACTGATGTCCTGGACGTCAATCCCGCGGGCGGCCAGATCGGTCGCCACCAGGACTTTCAGCTTGTGGCGGCGGAAGCGGTCCATGACCCGCTCACGCTTGCTTTGCACCAGGTCGCCGTGGATCTCCTTAACGTCCAGACCCTGACCGTGGAGCTTCTTGGCCAGCTTGCGAGCGGCGTGCTTGGTGTTGGTGAACACAATGGCCAGACTGGGGTCTTCCCCCTGGATGAGCATCCACAGCAGGCGGTACTTGTCCCACGGTTCCACCGAGCAGTACACTTGGTGGATTTTCTCGACGGTCAAATCGTCCTGCGAGACGTTGACCTCCCGCGGTTGGTTCATGAACTGCTGGGCGAGCCGCTTGACATCCGAACTCAGGGTCGCGGACACGAAGATCGTCTGGTGGCGGTGCTTGATTCGGCCCAGAACATTGCGGATGTCGTCGATGAACCCGATATCAAGCATGCGGTCCACTTCGTCAAGGACCACGTGCCGCAGCTCACCGATATCGATTACCCGCCGATTCAGCAGATCCAGAATACGGCCGGGGGTGGCCACAATGATGTGCGTCCGCCGGCCGAGCAGCTTGATCTGGTGTTTCACCGCCTGACCGCCGTAGACCGGAACCGCCTGGAACACCGTGAAGCAGCTCAACCGCCGGATCTCAGCGGTCACCTGGACGGCCAGTTCACGCGTCGGAACCAGGACCAAGGCCTGCAGCGGCCTGGACTCGTCCAGTTGTTGCAGAATCGGCAGCGCGAAGGCCGCGGTCTTGCCCGTTCCGGTTCGAGCCTGGCCGAGCACGTCCAGACCTTCGATTGCCAGCGGAATCATCTCGCGCTGAATATCGGTCGGCGCCTCGAATCCTACCTTGTGCAAGGCCTGTAGCAGGGCCGGTTCGAGGCCCAGGGCAGCAAAGGCTTCGGGCAGATGTGGATGTGGTTTCATGGCGAACTTGACTCAAAGAGGGTCGCCGCGGCAAGCGGCCGACGCCTGGAAAGTGAAAGTCGCTGACATTCTAGGGCGGGGGAGACGTTTTCGCCAGCGCGTGGCTAATTTACCCCCGACACGCTCCCGAGGAGGGCGACTGCCGCTCCTGCCAGGCGTTGCGGATGCAAATCGGCATGGCGTGGCACCAGGCAAGGCAGAGTAGCCCGCCGGGCAGGTGTCCGCGCTGGCGCCACACGGCCGGCACGGGACCGCCGCCGTCACGGTGGTGACCGTGGGATAACCGCCGGCCACCCGCGTTGCTGAGCTGGTAAGCACGGCCAGGGTGGGGACCCGCAGGACCCCGGCGAGGTGCATGAACAGTGTGTCCGGGCAGATCAGGGCGTCGAGCTGACTCAGTGCAGCAGCCAGCGCGGTGATGTCGGGCGTCTGGTCGATCAGGTTCAGCAACAACGGCGGCGCCTGCGGCAGGGTCGCTTGGACCTCGGAGCTGCGGCCCAGCAGGACCACGGACACCCCGCGGCCTAGCAGGTCGCGGGTCAGCGCCAGGACTAGATCCAGCGGATAGGCACGCATCGTCGATCGGCTGCTGCCGTTGCGGGTTTGCGGTATAATCGCCACCATGGTCGAGTCCAGCGCCGCACCGGTATCACTCGGAGATCAGCCGCTTTCGCTGACTGATCTGGAACCTCTGCTGGATGTTCCCTTCACCGCTTCGATCACACCGGCCGCTTGGCAGCGGCTGCGGGCCTCGCGACAACGAGTCCTGGATGTGCTGGCCCGCGGAACGGTCCATTACGGCATCAACACCGGCTTCGGTCGCCTGAAGTCGGTGGTCGTGTCCAGCGATCGCCTGGAGCAGCTCCAGAAGAACCTGATTCTGTCGCATTGTGTCGGGGTCGGATCGGACGCCACCGACGGCACCGTGCGTTGGATGATGCTGCTCAAACTGCAGGGTCTGCTCCAGGGCGGCAGCGGGGTCTCGACCGTGGTCGTCCAACTGCTGCTGGACCTGCTCAATCATGATTGCCTGCCGATCGTTCCGACCCGGGGATCGCTGGGGGCCAGCGGTGACCTGGCGCCGCTGGCGCACATGGTTCTGCCCATGATTGGGCAGGGGCAGGTACGACACCGCGGCCGGAGGTGCCCGGCGGGCGAGGCCCTGGCCGAGTTGGGGCTCAGCCCGTTGACCTTGCATGCCAAGGACGGCCTGGCACTGGTGAACGGGACTCAATACATGGCCGCGATTGCCGCGGCGGCGGTGGTTCGCGGCCGGCGGCTGGCACGTCTGGCGGACGTCATCGCGGCCATGTCGCTGGAAGCGTACAGCGGCAGCATTGCCCCGTTCGACGATCGCTTTCATCAGGTCCGCCCGCACCCCGGGGCCCAGGCGGTGGCGGCCAACCTGCGGCTGCTGCTGGCCGACAGTGATATCCTGAAGTCACACGAACACTGCGGCAGGGTGCAGGATCCGTATTCATTCCGCTGCGTGGCACCCGTTCACGGCGCCTCGCGGACGGCCTTGGAGCACGCCGCCGAGGTGGTTCAGATCGAAATCAACAGCGTCACCGACAATCCAGTGGTGTTTGACAACGGCGATGTGCTCAGCGGCGGCAATTTCCACGGCCAGCCGCTGGCGCTGGTGCTGGACTACTTGGCGCTGGGAATTGCTGAACTGGCCGGCATCTCGGAGCGGCGCACCTATCTGCTGCTGGGCGGCGGAGACGGGTTGCCGACCATGCTGGTTCGCGAGTCCGGCATCAACAGCGGCCTCATGATGCTGCAGTACACCGCGGCGGCACTGGTCAACGAGAACAAGGTGCTGTCGACTCCGGCATCGGTCGACTCGATTCCCAGCTCAATGGGGCAGGAAGATCATGTCAGCATGGGGGCCACCTCGGCCAACAAGCTGCTCCAGATCCTGGATAATGCCGAGACCGTGCTGGCCATCGAGTTGCTGTGCGCCGCCCAGGGGCTCGATTTCAGAGCGCCGCTGCGGGCGGGTGTCGGTGCCCGCGTGGCCCATGAGCACATTCGGGCTCGGGTCTCGCACGTGGATGAGGATCGCCGTTTTGACCAGGACATTCAGGTCGCGTTGCAGTCGCTCCGAGCGCAGGACTTGCTGAACGACGTGACTGCCGCGGTCGCCGGTCTGCGTTGATCGGGGTGCCGAACATCCCATACACTGGTCATCAGCCGGTCCGCTGCGGGGCGACCGCCTCCTAGAACCTCCGGCTTGAGGGAACCCAGGCGATGACGCCCACCAAGACGCCCATCGGAGTGCCCCGGGAAATTCACGCGCCGCGCGGCGCGCAACTGCACTGCAAGGGTTGGCTGCAGGAAGCCGCCATGCGCATGCTGATGAATAACCTGGATCCGGCGGTCGCCGAGCGGCCGGATGACCTGGTGGTCTACGGTGGCAGCGGCAAGGCGGCGCGCTCCTGGGCGGACTTCGATGCGATTGTCCGGGCGCTGCAAGCGTTGGAGAACGACGAGACCTTGCTGGTGCAGTCCGGCCGTGCCGTGGGCATCGTCCGGACGCACGGCGACGCGCCGCGGGTGCTGATCGCCAACTCGCTGCTGGTGCCCAAGTGGGCCACCTGGGACGAGTTCCGCCGTCTCGAAGGCCTGGGCCTGACCATGTTCGGCCAGATGACCGCCGGCAGTTGGATTTACATCGGAACCCAGGGCATTCTCCAGGGGACCTACGAGACGTTCGGGGCCCTGGCCCGCAAACAGTTTCAGAGCGATCTGAGCGGTCGGTTGGTGGTGACCGCCGGGCTGGGTGGCATGGGCGGTGCCCAGCCGCTGGCCGTGACCATGAACAACGGCTGCGTGCTGGCCATCGAGGTCGATGAGCAGCGCGCCCGCCGGCGTGTCGAAACGCGGTATTGTGACCAGGTCACCGGCAGCCTCGATGAGGCCTTGGGGCGGCTGGAACGGGCCCGCCAGGCCGGACAAGCCCTGTCGGTCGGGCTGATCGGCAACGCCGCCGATGTGCTGCCCGAACTGCTGCGGCAAAACCGGGTCCCCGACGTGGTCACCGATCAAACCTCGGCCCACGACGCCCTCAACGGCTATGTGCCCAACCGGATGCCCTTCGCCGACGCTGTGGCCTTGCGCGCCTCCGACCCGCAGCGCTACATCGCCGAATCCATGCGCGCCATGGGCGAGCACATGAACGCCATCCTGGAACTGCAGCGCCGTGGGGCGGTGGCCTTCGACTACGGCAACAACCTCCGTGGGCAAGCCCTCGAGGTCGGGGTGGCCAACGCCTTCGACGTTCCCGGGTTTGTGCCCGAGTATATCCGTCCCTTGTTTTGCGAAGGGCAGGGACCGTTCCGCTGGGTGGCGCTCTCCGGCGATGAACGCGACATCGCGGCGACCGATCAGGCGGTCCTGGAGACGTTCCCCGATCATGAGCACTTGTGCCGCTGGATCCGGCTGGCCGGTGAGCGGGTGGCGTTCCAGGGACTGCCTGCCCGGATTTGCTGGCTGGGCTACGGCGAGCGGGCCCGCATGGGGCTGGTGTTCAATGAACTGGTGCGCTCCGGGCGGGTTGCGGCGCCGATCGTGATCGGCCGCGACCATCTCGATTGCGGCAGCGTGGCCTCGCCGAATCGCGAAACCGAGGGCATGAAAGACGGTTCAGATGCCATTGCCGACTGGCCGGTGCTCAACGCCCTGTTGAATACGGCGTGCGGTGCCAGTTGGGTGTCGGTGCACCACGGCGGTGGGGTTGGCATCGGATATTCGCTGCACGCCGGCCAGGTGGTGGTTGCCGACGGCACCGAGGCCGCGGCCCGCCGCCTGGAGCGGGTGCTCACTGCCGATCCGGCCATGGGTGTGTTCCGGCACGTCGATGCCGGTTACGCGCGGGCCGCAGAAGTGGCCCGCGAGCGCGGCGTCAAGATCCCCGGCAGAACCCGCTGACTTCCGGCCGGCGGCGGATCCCTGCGGTTGGAGCCATGACAATCGTGGTCATCAAGAACATCGGTCGGCTCCTGGCGGTCCCGCCCGGCCCGCTCAGCGGTTCGCAAATGCGCCACGTTCCCGTCATCCAGTCGGCGGCGCTGGCCGTTGGCGACGGCATCATTCGCTGGTTCGGGCCGGAGTCCGAACTGCCCGCCGAATTCAATCTCGCCGCGGGATCGGAGGGTGACAACGGCGACAGGCTCGTGGATGCCGGCGGTGGCTGCGTGATTCCCGGACTCATCGACTGCCACACGCACACCGTGTTCACCGGATCGCGCGAGCACGAATTCGTGCAGCGCATCGAGGGCCGCAGTTACCTGGAGATTGCCCAGTCCGGCGGTGGGATTCGCAGCACCATGCAGCAGGTTCGGGCGGCGTCCCGGCAGTCGTTGATGGACCAGGCCCAGGTCCGGTTGCGGACCATGCTCGCCGGTGGGGTGACCACCGTCGAGATCAAGAGCGGCTATGGACTCACCGTGGACGACGAACTCAAGATGCTCGAAGCCATCGCGGATCTCGATGCCCAGGTGCCGACCGAGCTGGTCGGGACCTACCTGGCCGCCCACACCGTACCGCCGGAGTTTGAAGGCGATCCTGACGGGTACCTCGACCAGGTCCTGGCTCCCGCCGTCTTGCAACGCATCGCCAACGAGGGTTGGGCCGAATTCAGCGATGTCTTCTGCGAGCGCGGGGCGTTCGATATCGAGCGCTCCAGGCGGGTGTTGACCACCTGCCGGGCGTACGGACTGCTGCCGCGGATGCACGCCGATCAGATCACTCAGATGGGGGCCTCGCGCCTGGCGGCCGAGGTCCGGGCGGTCTCCGCCGACCATCTGGAATGCATCGATGAACCCGCGTGTGCGGCGCTGAAGGCCGCCGGGACCATTGCCGTGCTGTTGCCGGCCTGCAGTTTTTTTTTGGGGGTCCCCCCAGCGCCGGCTCGGACCCTCATCGACTCCGGAGTCCCGGTGGCGTTGGCCACCGACTACAACCCGGGGTCCAGCATGGTGATGTCGTTGCCGTTAACCTTGAGCATCGCCTGCACCCAGATGCGGATGACCCCGACGGAATGCCTCACCGCCGCCACCGCCAATGCCGCCGCGGCGTTGAACCGCCAGGGCCGCATCGGGGCCATCGCGGTCGGCATGCAGGCCGACCTGGCGATTCTGGATGCCACCGGGTTCGAACAGTTCTGCTACGAAGTCGGCTGCTACCGGCTGCGCTGCGTGGTCAAGAATGGCCTGGTGGTGTTCGATGCCTCGATGCCTTGACGCCGGACACGCGGCAAGGGCTGGCCGGCGTTGCGGTCCGTTCCGCAGCGGCGTGTGGTCTCAAGCGCCGGGTCAGAGCGCAGCCTGGGGTGTTCACGCCCCGCGCGCCGCCGTTCTGTTGCAGTGAATCACGCCGGCCGCTGTGAGCGCTCCCAAGGTGTTAAACACCATGTCCAGCGAGGTATTGCCATACCCGCCAACGCCCGTTTCCGGAAACGTCAATACCGCGATGAACTCGACGATCTCGTTCAGCGACCCCAGCCCCATGCCGATCAAGACCACCATGGGATAGACCACTGCGTATCGCGCTCGATCGTTCAAGTAATGTCGGAGCAGGTCGTAGGCCAGCAGGGTGGTCACCCCGAAACCCCAGAAATGCACTACCTGGTCGAACTTGAGAACGAACAGTTCGTCACCGCGATCGAAGATGGGAATCAGCCGTAGTGAATAGAGTACCGCCCCGTTCACGACCAGGCCGCCGCCGGCCATGTGCAGCAGCCCCCACAGCGACATGCCCACCAGCACCGCGTAGCTGAACCGGGTGCGCTGCAGGGTTGCGAACATCAAGGCGAAGACCATCATCACCACCCCGACATAGAGCAGGAACTCCCGGTTGCCGGTTTGGATGAAGTACACGGAAAACGCCACCAGGTAACCCAGGGTGAAGATGACGATGCCGATCTCTCCGCGACGGTAGGTCATGGCGCGTCCTTTGAAACTGATGCCGCTGCGCTCGACACGGTATCCGATTTGCAGGCAGCTTCGTCGGGGGAACTTCCCGGCGGTCCGCGCAGCAGCCGTGTACCGAGCACAATACCAACGGCGGGTCCACGCAGCGAGCCGCCCGAGTTCAGTGTGCGTGACGGGCCCCTCGATTGCCGCGGACCCTTGGGGTCCACGCCGGCGCGCTTTCGAGGGCGGGATTGCAGAAGGCCCGCACCGGCTGCCTTTTGCGTCCGAGTCGGGCCATGCTACAATCTCCGCCGTCGGGCAGCAGGTCAGGAGATGCCATTCGCCCGGGCGACGACCGTCAGGCTGCCGGAGTGCAGATGGAAGCCGACCGATCGCCTGCGCAGTCCGGTTGCAGCCCTAAGGAGAGATGTCCGAGTGGCTTAAGGAGCACGCTTGGAAAGCGTGTGTGCGGGTAACCGTACCGGGGGTTCGAATCCCCCTCTCTCCGATGCTGTTGAGAGTGAAGTTGCAAGCTCTTGATTCTCAGGGGCTTGCAACGAACTCTCGATTCTTGACTGCCCAACTGCCCTCAAACTGCCCTCAAAACGCGCACCGGGTTCCCCGGCCGAGCGACCGCCGGGAGAGTGCCCGGCGAGTGCCATCATCGCCTGTTCGCTGTCGTCATCATGCAGGTGGTAGTAGAGGTCCAGCATGTCGGACGAGCTGTGCCCCAGCCAGGCGAGGGCCTTGCGGTGGGCCACGCCGTGATTGGCACAGAGGCTTGCGAAGTGGTGGCGAAACGAATGGAGCTTGAACTGTTGCGGGTCGTCAAATCCACACGTCTTGCAAAGTTCCTTGAGCCGTTTCAGCAGGATCCGTTCGCCGATCGTCTTGAGCACAGTGCCGGCCTTCTGCGGTTCACCAAGCAGTTCACCAATGCGAGGATGCACGGGGACGAAGCGCTCGTCTTTGTCCTTCGTGGTTCCGGCTGAGCCTCCGCGACGGATGTGGATCATCGTGGGCTTGCCTTCCCGGCATCGGACGTCTTCCCAGCGAAGCTGCTCCACCTCGCCGATACGAAGGCCGGCGTAGGCCATCAGAGCAAAGGCGAGCTTCTGTTCTCTGCTTCCAGCCTCAATGAGGCCTTCAACCTGCTCCGTCGTGAAGCACGGTTGGGGGCTGGATTTGGCCTTGGGAAAGGAAACGGATGCGAGTTGGTAGTCCCGGAGGAAGCCCTTGCGCCATCCCCACTTGAAGACCTGTTTGACCGTGAACAGCACGGCCTGAATGGTCTTGGGGGCGTATTCCTGCTTCACCAGTTTCTGGCGGAGCCGGAAGAGATCGTCTTCGGAGAATCGGCGAGCGAGCGTAATGCCTGACTCCCGGCAGTAGTCCCTGATCTTGGCGAGGTCCGCCTCGTACTTCGCAGCCGACTTCGGAGCCAGGTCCTTGATTTTATGTCACGCTGTTGCCCATCCGGGTGACCACGATGGACAAGGATGGCCGGCCGGAGGAGGTGCTGACGTTAAAGACCTCGGTGACACCGAGCAAGAACGGCAGCAACGAGCCGACCGGCACCGAGAGCTATGCCAACAGCGACATGGCCTCGAGAACCAAAAACACCTACAACATCACCGGCATGCTCGAGAGCAGCGATCGCTACCACACGATGCCGGCCAGCGGCGACGGCACCCGTTACACCAATTACTACCGCACGGCGCGCGAGTACGACTCCATGGGCCGCCTGGAGTACACCATCGAGGATGTCGCTGATGAGTCCAGCCATGACCGCGAGCAGGTCCGGCAGTTTGCCTACGACTTCATGGGCCGGCGGACCCAGGTCAAGGAAGGAGTCAGTGACGACAGCCATGACATCAGCGGCGGCAAGCCGACGATGGTCACTACCGCGGAATACTTCCACGACGATCCGGACAGCGACAGCACGCCGGAGCGCGGCGGCGGGGACGGCAACCTCCACTGGGTCCGCCAGTACTAC